>NZ_JBJQJI010000018.1:0-67936 GCF_046487485.1 Escherichia sp. WS1368 | reverse complement strand
TTGCCAGACCGCAAGGTGTTTTAACAAATCAAAAGGGGTTTTAATAACTGGCTTAAAGCTGAAAGCTTTCCGGAACCCCCAGCCTAGCTGGGGGTTTTCTGTGCACAAAAAAGCCTTAACGCAGAACGCTAAGGCTTTAGTTTTCAAGCAAAAAAGATTACTTGCTGGTATCCAGTTCTTCGAAACCTTTCACCAGATCATCAATCGCTTTCATCTGCTTGAGGAACGGTTCCAGTTTAGCCAGCGGCAGCGCGGATGGACCATCACATTTCGCATGTTCCGGATCCGGATGCGCTTCAATAAACAGCCCCGCCAGACCTACCGCCATACCGGCACGTGCCAGCTCAGCCACCTGAGCACGACGACCGCCGGAAGCTGCGCCAAACGGATCGCGGCATTGCAGTGCGTGGGTCACGTCGAAAATCACCGGTGAATTACCAGACACTTTCTTCATGATGCTGAAGCCCAGCATATCAACAACCAGGTTGTCATAGCCGAAGTTAGCACCGCGATCGCAAAGAATCACTTTTTCGTTGCCGCCCTCTTTGAATTTATCAACGATATTACCCATCTGTCCCGGGCTGACAAACTGCGGTTTCTTGACGTTAATTACCGCACCGGTTTTCGCCATGGCTTCAACCAGGTCAGTCTGGCGAGCAAGAAACGCCGGCAACTGAATCACATCCACAACATCAGCAACGGGCTGAGCCTGGCTTGGTTCGTGAACGTCGGTGATAATTTTCACGCCAAAAGTCTGCTTCAACTCCTGGAAGATTTTCATCCCTTCTTCCAGGCCCGGTCCACGATAAGAGTGGATGGAGGAGCGGTTGGCTTTGTCAAAAGAGGCTTTGAACACGTAAGGGATACCCAGTTTCTGGGTCACGGTTACGTAGTGCTCGCAAATGCGCATCGCCAGATCGCGAGATTCTAGCACGTTCATACCGCCAAACAGTACGAACGGCAGGTCATTTGCTACGTTGATGTCGCCAATGCTAACCACTTTTTGTTTCATAGGATCGCCTTAATCTTGAGTAAAATGTCGATTAATTAATGCAGCACAATATGTTTATGCGCGATGTTATTTATTTGCGCACGGATCATTTCGCTGATCGGGTCTTCCGGACACTGTTCAACGAAATAACTTAAATCGTTCAACGCAACGTGTTCGCAATCCAGTTGCGCATAAATCAACCCGCGATCGCGAATTTCATAGGGATCTTCCGGGTTGAATTGTAATAAAGCTTCGCTGGTGCGTAACGCCAGCTCCATCTGATTTTCTTCCATCAACGAAGCTTTGAGTGTATCCAGCAATTTGCGGATTACCTCAATGTTATCAGCTTCATCAAGGTCTTCATAAAACAGTTCCGCCGACGGGCTGATATTTCCCTTTAACCATACATCCAGCATATGTTCGCTTAACGATTCACCGTTAAAAGGATTAATCAGCCAAATTTCGCCATCCGGACATTCAATGCGCAATATCAGCTGCGTCGGGAAAATCACCGGCAATAGCGGCAAATCGAGACGATTCGCGACCCATAATAAAACGGCACCTAATGATACCGCACTGCCCTGTCGATTCTTTAACACCTGGTCCAGCCATAATGCATCGGAAAGGCGATAAACGCCGCGTGAGGCTTTAAATCCCCAGTCGCCGTAAAACAGCGCGATCAGTTTTTCCAACTGCTCTTCTAAAGGCAGAAGCTGGCTGATTTCTTCCTTCGCCAGACTAACGAGACGCTCCAGTTCGTCGTAAACATCTTGCGAGGGAAAATCGCGGCGGATTGCTTCGCAAGCCAGGATCATGCCTTCGCACAATGGCGCTTTATTAAATTCGAAATCAGCTAACGATCTCATGACTTACCCCAGTAACGGTACTTTTGTGGTGGCGAGTTTAATGATGATGTACAGCACCACCAACGCCAGCGGGAAGGCAATAATGCGCGCCTGCTGACTGTGCATACGACGATAATCGAATGCAATAAAACCCAAAACGATATAAATGATAACTCCAAACAGCTTTTCAGTCAGCCACTGTGCCTGCCCGGAAAATGGCAGGATGTGCGCTTTAGCCATCAACGCAATGCCGCTTAACAATAACACCGTATCGACAACCGGCGGCACAATGCGCGTCCAGCGCGCAAATGCCTGTGGATGCTTCTGATAACGTAGCCAGAAACGTAAGGTTAATAGCCCTACAGAAAGCGCAATGCTAATGAGATGAACGCTAAGCAGTGTAGAAAAACTTGTCATTGATAATAGCGGCCGAGCGTTACGCGCTCGTTATCACCATAGTCCCGACAGGTTTCGACGTCATGATACCCCGCGAGGATAAATGCCTGTCGCACCGCTTCGCCCTGCTGCCAACCATGTTCCAGAAGCAGAAAGCCGCCGGATACCAGCGCGTTACGCGACTGTTCGATGATATGCACGATGTCTGCCATTCCACTGTCTGCCGCAACCAGCGCAGTGAGCGGCTCAAAGCGAACATCGCCTTGTTGAAGATGTGGGTCCTGCTCGTCAATATACGGCGGATTACTGACAATCATCGCAAACTGCTGCCCGGCTAGCGCGCTAAACCAGTCGCTTTGCAGAATATGGATGTTTTTGATCGCCAGATTCTGGGCATTACGTTGCGCCAGAGAGACAGCATCGGGCATACGATCTACAGCGGTAATTTCGCAGTCCGGGCGCTCGCTAGCCAGCGCCAGCGCAATCGCCCCGGTACCCGTCCCGAGATCGAGAATACGGCAAGGTTGTTCAGGCAACCGCGCCAGTGCCTGCTCCACCAGACACTCCGTATCCGGGCGCGGAATTAAGGTCGCTGGCGAAACAAATAACGGCAACGACCAGAATTCTCGCACCCCGGTTAAATGAGCAATGGGTTCACCATCGCGACGACGTGTCAGTAGCGCATCAAGTTGCTGACATTGTTCGTCAGTCAGCTGCGTTTCACCAAAGGCGAGAATAAAAGTACGCCCTCTGCCGGTAACATGCTCCAGCAGGATTTCAGCATCACGCCGCGGGCTTTCGCTCGCCTGAAGTTGGCTTATTGCTTCACGTAACCAGTATTGATATTCCATTATTCCTGCTCGGACAACGCCGCCAGTTGGTCGGCCTGATGTTCCTGGATAATCGGTTCAATCAGCATATCCAGCTTACCTTCCATCACTTCATCCAGACGGTAGAGCGTCAGGTTGATGCGGTGATCGGTAACGCGCCCCTGCGGGAAATTGTAAGTACGGTTACGGTCGCTGCGATCGCCACTCCCCAGCAGGTTACGACGGGTAGACGCTTCGGCCTGTTGCCGTTTTGCCATTTCTGCAGCGTGGATGCGAGCACCAAGCACAGAAAGTGCTTTAGCTTTGTTTTTATGCTGTGAACGTTCGTCCTGACATTCAACAACAATCCCGGTCGGCAAGTGGGTAATACGAATTGCCGAATCGGTGGTGTTAACGTGCTGACCACCTGCCCCTGACGAACGGAAAGTATCAATGCGCAAATCTGCTGGGTTGATGTCCGGCAGTTCTGCGTCAGGCAGTTCTGGCATTACCGCAACGGTACAAGCAGAAGTATGAATACGACCCTGCGATTCCGTAGCAGGAACACGCTGCACGCGATGACCGCCGGATTCAAATTTCAGACGACCATATACAACATCACCGCTAATTTTGGCGATGATCTCTTTATAACCACCATGTTCACCCTCGCTGGCGCTCATGATTTCTACACGCCAGCGGCGGGCTTCGGCGTAACGGCTGTACATACGGAACAGATCGCCAGCGAAGAGCGCCGCTTCGTCGCCGCCGGTTCCGGCACGGACTTCGAGGAAGGCGTTACGTTCGTCATCAGGATCTTTTGGTAGTAACAGAACCTGTAATTGCTGTTCCAGTTGCTCGCTTTTTTCTTTAGCTTCGCGCAGTTCATCCTGCGCCATCTCACGCATTTCAGGATCGTCGAGCATCATCTGTGCGGTTTCGATATCTTCCTGAACCTGTTGCCAGTCGGTAAAACAGCGCGAAACATCACTTAACTGCGCATATTCGCGTGATAATGCGCGAAAACGTTCCTGGTCGGCGATAGTTTGCGCGTCACCCAGCAACGCCTGAACTTCTTCATGGCGTTCATGCAGGGCTTCCAGTTTGGCAACGATAGAAGGCTTCATAGGCGTAAATGCACCCTGTAAAAAAAGAAAATGATGTACTGCTACTCCAGCCCGAGGCTGTCGCGCAGAATATTCAGGCGTTCGTTATCCCCGTCACGGGCGGCCTGTTGAAGTGATTTCGTTGGCGCATGGATCAAGCGGTTAGTCAGTTTCCATGCCAGATCCTGCATAATGGCTTGTGCGTCGCCGCCCTGCTCAAGGGCCGCTAACGCTTTGGCGGTTAACTCATCGCGAACTTGCTCTGCCTGGCTGCGATACTCGCGAATGGTTTCGCTGGCGCTTTGTGCACGCAGCCACGCCATAAATTCGCTGGTTTCCTGAGCGACAATAGTTTCCGCCTCAACCGCTGCGGCTTTACGCTGCGCCAGGTTGTGCGAAATGATGCTTTGCAGATCGTCCACGCTATAAAGATAAGCATTCGCCAGTTTGCCAACTTCCGGCTCAACATCGCGCGGAACGGCAATATCCACCAGCAGCATCGGTTGGTTGCGACGGCTTTTTAATGCGCGCTCCACCATGCCTTTCCCGATAATCGGTAACGGGCTGGCGGTGGAACTGATGATGATATCGGCTTCGCGCAGACGTTCGTCGATATCACTCAGGGCAATAACTTCCGCGCCGACTTCATCTGCCAGAATTTGGGCACGTTCGCGAGTGCGGTTGGCGATAATCATCTTCTGTACTTTATGTTCGCGCAGATGACGCGCCACCAGCTCGATGGTTTCGCCCGCACCCACCAGCAGTACCGTCACCGTAGAGAGCGATTCAAAGATCTGCCGCGCCAGCGTACAAGCCGCAAAAGCGACAGACACAGCACTGGCACCGATATCTGTTTCAGTGCGAACGCGTTTCGCTACAGAGAAAGATTTCTGGAACATGCGTTCCAGTTCGCTGGCCTTCATATGACCTTTTTGCGAATCAGCAAAGGCTTTTTTTACCTGACCGAGGATCTGCGGCTCCCCCAGAACCAGTGAATCCAGGCCGCTGGCAACACGCATTAAATGGCTAACCGCGTCGTTATCCTGATGCCAGTAGAGGCTTTTACGCAGATCTTCTTCATTAAGATTATGATAATCGCATAGCCAGCGGATTAACGCCTCTTGCAGGTTATCCTGCTCTTCAACGCTAAGATAAAGTTCCGTGCGATTGCACGTCGACAGCACCACGCCGCCCTGCACCATCGGCTGCGCAAGCAGGCTGTCAAGCGCCTGATCGAGCTTATCCGGCGAAAACGATACACGTTCTCGCAGCGATACAGGTGCCGTTTTATGGTTGATACCGAGTGCTAAAAGGGTCATGTCTGCGGGAAATAATACCAACGTTGATAGGGTTAGTCTGCTTGCATCATACAGGATGCGTAAGATCAATAAAAGAGAGCGCCCCCTTTTGGAGTAATTGCCGAAAGCCGTTAGATTCTGGCAATTAAGACAACTTGAACATAGACGATAGCGGACGGTAACGCTAGCATTAAGGGTTATAACTGCAACGTATCTCAAGGACTTGTCATCACTATGCCCCTGCCCGATTTTCGTCTTATCCGCCTGCTACCGCTGGCTGCTCTTGTGCTCACTGCCTGTTCCGTTACCACACCCAAAGGTCCTGGCAAAAGCCCGGATTCACCACAATGGCGTCAGCATCAGCAAGACGTGCGCAATCTTAATCAGTATCAAACTCGCGGCGCGTTCGCTTATATTTCTGACCAACAAAAAGTGTACGCCCGTTTCTTCTGGCAGCAAACTGGCCAGGATCGCTACCGTCTGCTGCTGACTAACCCATTAGGCAGCACGGAACTGGAGCTGAATGCTCAACCGGGTAACGTGCAGTTAGTCGACAATAAAGGCCAGCGTTATACCGCCGATGACGCCGAAGAGATGATTGGCAAATTGACCGGAATGCCAATTCCGCTCAACAGCTTGCGCCAGTGGATTTTAGGTTTACCGGGTGATGCAACCGACTACAAACTGGACGACCAGTACCGCCTGAGCGAAATCACCTACAGCCAGAATGGCAAAAACTGGAAAGTTGTTTACGGTGGTTATGACACAAAAACTCAACCTGCGATGCCAGCCAATATGGAACTCACCGACGGTGGTCAACGCATCAAGTTAAAAATGGATAACTGGATAGTGAAATAATGCGGACACAGTGGCCCTCTCCGGCAAAACTTAATCTGTTTTTATACATTACCGGTCAGCGTGCGGATGGTTACCACACGCTGCAAACGCTGTTTCAGTTTCTTGATTACGGCGACACCATCAGCATTGAGCTTCGTGACGATGGGGATATTCGTCTGTTAACGCCCGTTGAAGGCGTGGAACATGAAGATAACCTGATCGTTCGCGCAGCACGATTGTTGATGAAAACTGCGGCAGACAGCGGGCGTCTTCCGACGGGAAGCGGTGCGGATATCAGCATTGACAAGCGTTTGCCGATGGGCGGCGGTCTCGGCGGTGGTTCATCCAATGCCGCGACGGTCCTGGTGGCATTAAATCATCTCTGGCAATGCGGGCTAAGCATGGATGAGCTGGCGGAAATGGGGCTGACGCTGGGCGCAGATGTTCCTGTCTTTGTTCGGGGGCATGCCGCGTTTGCCGAAGGCGTTGGTGAAATACTAACGCCGGTGGATCCGCCAGAGAAGTGGTATCTGGTGGCGCACCCTGGTGTAAGTATTCCGACACCAGTGATTTTTAAAGATCCTGAACTCCCGCGCAATACGCCAAAAAGGTCAATAGAAACGTTGCTAAAATGTGAATTCAGCAATGATTGCGAGGTTATCGCAAGAAAACGTTTTCGCGAGGTTGATGCGGTGCTTTCCTGGCTGTTAGAATACGCCCCGTCGCGCCTGACTGGGACAGGGGCCTGTGTCTTTGCTGAATTTGATACAGAGTCTGAAGCCCGCCAGGTGCTAGAGCAAGCCCCGGAATGGCTCAATGGCTTTGTGGCGAAAGGCGTTAATCTTTCCCCATTGCACAGAGCCATGCTTTAAGCCGGGCAAGCTGAGTTTCGGTGACAACGTCACCTTGTTCCAGACGTTGCATCGCGCTCTTTAATACACCGCCTGGAAAGAATCATGCCTGGCCCGCACAGTTTTCGGCAGATTCTTTCCACCAATGGACGCATGCCTGAGGTTCTTCTCGTGCCTGATATGAAGCTTTTTGCTGGTAACGCCACCCCGGAACTAGCACAACGTATTGCCAACCGCCTGTACACTTCACTCGGCGACGCCGCTGTAGGTCGCTTTAGCGACGGCGAAGTCAGCGTACAAATTAACGAAAATGTACGCGGTGGTGATATTTTCATCATCCAGTCCACTTGTGCCCCTACTAACGACAACCTGATGGAATTAGTCGTTATGGTTGATGCCCTGCGTCGTGCTTCCGCAGGTCGTATCACCGCTGTTATCCCCTACTTTGGCTATGCGCGCCAGGACCGTCGCGTCCGTTCCGCTCGTGTACCAATCACTGCGAAAGTGGTTGCAGACTTCCTCTCCAGCGTCGGTGTTGACCGTGTGCTGACAGTGGATCTGCACGCTGAACAGATTCAGGGTTTCTTCGACGTTCCGGTTGATAACGTATTTGGTAGCCCGATCCTGCTGGAAGACATGCTGCAGCTGAATCTGGATAACCCTATTGTGGTTTCTCCGGACATCGGCGGCGTTGTGCGTGCCCGCGCTATCGCTAAGCTGCTGAACGATACCGATATGGCAATCATCGACAAACGTCGTCCGCGTGCGAACGTTTCCCAGGTGATGCATATCATCGGTGACGTTGCAGGTCGTGACTGCGTACTGGTCGATGATATGATCGATACTGGCGGTACGCTGTGTAAAGCTGCTGAAGCTCTGAAAGAACGTGGTGCTAAACGTGTATTTGCGTACGCGACTCACCCGATCTTCTCTGGCAACGCGGCGAACAACCTGCGTAACTCTGTAATTGATGAAGTCGTTGTCTGCGATACCATTCCGCTGAGCGATGAAATCAAATCACTGCCGAACGTGCGTACTCTGACCCTGTCAGGTATGCTGGCCGAAGCGATTCGTCGTATCAGCAACGAAGAATCGATCTCTGCCATGTTCGAACACTAATCGAACCCGGCTCAAAGACCCGCTGCGGCGGGTTTTTTTGTCTGTAATATCCATTTGTATGACCTATGCCTCCTTCACCTGCCATTTAGTTGACAGATGATGCGCTCACGGATGAAACATTATTGTGAACAAAATATTTTCCTCACATGTGATGCCTTTCCGCGCTCTGATCGACGCTTGCTGGAAAGAAAAATATACTGCCGCACGGTTTACCCGTGACCTGATTGCCGGGATAACCGTCGGGATTATTGCTATCCCGCTGGCAATGGCGTTGGCTATTGGTAGTGGTGTGGCACCCCAGTACGGTTTATATACCGCAGCTGTTGCGGGGATTGTCATTGCTCTGACGGGTGGGTCACGCTTTAGCGTTTCCGGTCCGACTGCGGCATTTGTGGTAATTCTCTATCCCGTTTCGCAACAGTTTGGACTGGCAGGACTGCTGGTCGCGACACTCATGTCAGGTGTCTTTTTGATCCTGATGGGGCTGGCACGTTTTGGACGCTTGATTGAATATATTCCGGTTTCCGTGACCTTAGGTTTCACCTCGGGTATCGGGATCACCATCGGTACCATGCAGATTAAAGATTTTCTCGGTCTGCAAATGGCCCATGTCCCGGAGCATTATCTACAAAAAGTCGGCGCATTATTTATGGCGTTGCCGACCATTAATGTGGGTGATGCTGCCATTGGCATTGTGACGCTTGGCATTCTGGTTTTCTGGCCGCGTCTGGGCATTCGTTTGCCTGGTCACCTTCCGGCCTTGCTGGCTGGTTGCGCGGTGATGGGGATTGTTAACCTGCTCGGCGGGCATGTTGCTACCATCGGATCGCAATTCCACTACGTTCTGGCAGATGGTTCTCAGGGTAACGGTATTCCGCAACTGCTGCCGCAACTGGTACTACCGTGGGACCTGCCCAATTCAGAATTTACCCTCACCTGGGATTCTATTCGCACACTGCTGCCTGCGGCATTCTCAATGGCAATGCTCGGCGCAATCGAATCTCTGCTCTGCGCCGTGGTACTGGATGGTATGACCGGAACGAAACACAAAGCGAACAGCGAACTGGTTGGACAGGGACTGGGGAATATCATCGCCCCGTTCTTTGGTGGTATTACCGCTACAGCTGCCATCGCGCGTTCTGCCGCTAACGTCCGTGCCGGGGCAACTTCCCCTATCTCGGCGGTGATCCACTCTATTCTGGTTATTCTTGCCCTGCTGGTACTGGCACCGCTGCTCTCCTGGCTGCCGCTTTCCGCCATGGCTGCCCTGCTGTTGATGGTGGCGTGGAACATGAGTGAAACGCACAAAGTGGTCGACTTGCTGCGTCATGCGCCGAAAGATGACATCATCGTCATGCTGCTGTGCATGTCGCTGACTGTGCTGTTTGATATGGTTATTGCCATCAGCGTGGGGATCGTGCTGGCATCGCTACTGTTTATGCGTCGTATCGCACGTATGACTCGCCTGGCACCGGTAGTCGTAGACGTTCCAGACGATGTTCTGGTTCTGCGCGTTATTGGTCCGCTGTTTTTTGCTGCCGCTGAAGGCTTGTTCACGGACCTGGAGTCACGTCTTGAAGGCAAACGGATTGTGATTCTGAAGTGGGATGCCGTTCCGGTACTTGATGCTGGTGGTCTTGATGCGTTCCAGCGTTTTGTAAAGCGTCTGCCCGAAGGATGTGAACTGCGCGTGTGCAACCTGGAATTCCAGCCACTGCGCACTATGGCTCGCGCAGGCATTCAACCGATCCCGGGACGCCTCGCATTCTTCCCGAATCGTCGCGCGGCGATGGCGGATTTATAAGTACGAGATTGACCAGTCAGCGCAAACTGACTGGTCAGCAAACTGCATTATTTGTTAGCTATGACGGCGATTATCGCTACGGCGGCAACGTTTGTCATAGTGGCGAACCCACCAGTAACGGTCGCACACCTGTTCATGCCCGCCAACACGGGCACCCGCCAGCCAGAGAATGGCACCGACGAAAATACTTAGCACTGCACCATGTGCGAAATACTGGGGCATATTAAACTGTGGTAACTGGTTGAGGATTGAATACCCCACGCCGACCACCATTACCACCAGACCCAACCCCATGAGCACGTTACCGAGTAACGAAGCGTTTTTGCGTTTCATATGTCACCTCCGGAACTTTCTGGGTTGTAACAGGGAATACCCCTCTTCCTTATGTGTAAAGTATAGACAACACCCTGTGGGTTATGTGCGGGCGTGATCACAATTACAACCCTTATTTCAACAAAACTTTACAAATAAACGCCTGAACACCTTGACTTTCTAATAGTCCACTCAGGCAATTATTGCGTTATCTGCATTTGATACGCAGTTTTTTGTCAAGCGGGGCCGCAACCAGTAAACTACGCGCCAGTTATGTACACACTCAGGACAAAAAAACGTGACGATTAAATTGATTGTCGGCCTGGCGAACCCCGGCGCTGAATACGCCGCAACGCGACATAATGCTGGTGCCTGGTTCGTTGACTTACTGGCAGAGCGATTGCGCGCTCCGCTGCGCGAAGAGGCTAAATTCTTTGGTTATACTTCGCGAGTCACCCTTGGAGGCGAAGATGTCCGCCTGTTAGTCCCGACTACATTTATGAATCTCAGCGGCAAAGCCGTTGCGGCGATGGCCAGTTTTTTCCGCATTAATCCGGACGAAATTCTGGTGGCCCACGACGAACTGGATCTGCCTCCTGGCGTCGCCAAATTTAAGTTGGGCGGTGGCCATGGTGGTCACAATGGACTGAAAGACATCATCAGTAAATTGGGTAATAACCCTAACTTTCACCGTTTACGCATCGGAATCGGTCATCCGGGCGATAAAAATAAAGTTGTTGGTTTTGTATTAGGCAAACCGCCTGTTAGTGAACAGAAGTTAATTGATGAAGCCATCGACGAAGCGGCGCGTTGTACTGAAATGTGGTTTACAGATGGCTTGACCAAAGCAACGAACCGATTGCACGCCTTTAAAGCGCAATAAGTCGTTGTCTGCGGCATTTTTGCCGAGTGCCGTGTATAATAGGCAAAGTTATTTCCATTTCTGCAATCTGTTAGCAATAACAGGTTGATTATTAAGATATTAAGGTGATTTAAATCATGGGATTCAAATGCGGTATCGTCGGTTTGCCCAACGTCGGGAAATCTACCCTGTTCAACGCGCTGACCAAAGCCGGTATTGAAGCGGCCAACTTTCCATTCTGCACCATTGAGCCGAACACAGGCGTCGTACCAATGCCTGACCCTCGCCTGGATCAACTGGCTGAAATCGTAAAACCGCAGCGTACGCTTCCCACGACCATGGAATTTGTCGATATCGCCGGTCTGGTAAAAGGCGCATCGAAAGGCGAAGGTCTGGGTAACCAGTTCCTGACCAACATCCGTGAAACTGAAGCGATCGGTCACGTTGTTCGCTGCTTTGAAAATGACAACATCATTCACGTTTCCGGCAAAGTTAACCCGGCTGATGATATTGAAGTTATCAACACCGAACTGGCGCTGGCGGACCTCGACACCTGCGAACGTGCGATTCATCGCGTACAGAAGAAAGCCAAAGGTGGCGATAAAGACGCGAAAGCCGAGCTGGCGGTACTGGAAAAATGCCTGCCGCAGCTGGAAAACGCAGGTATGCTGCGCGCGCTGGATTTAAGCGCTGAAGAGAAAACGGCTATTCGTTACCTGAGCTTCCTGACGCTGAAACCAACAATGTACATCGCCAACGTCAACGAAGACGGTTTTGAAAACAACCCGTATCTTGACCAGGTGCGTGAAATCGCGGCGAAAGAAGGTTCTGTTGTGGTTCCGGTTTGTGCTGCTGTTGAAGCAGACATTGCCGAACTGGACGACGAAGAACGTGACGAGTTTATGCAGGAGCTTGGGCTGGAAGAGCCGGGCCTGAACCGTGTGATCCGTGCCGGTTATAAGCTGCTGAACCTGCAAACTTACTTCACCGCTGGGGTGAAAGAAGTACGTGCATGGACCATTCCGGTTGGTGCAACCGCGCCGCAGGCCGCTGGCAAAATCCATACTGATTTTGAAAAAGGCTTTATCCGTGCACAAACCATCTCGTTTGAAGATTTCATCACTTACAAAGGTGAACAAGGCGCGAAAGAAGCAGGCAAAATGCGTGCAGAAGGCAAAGATTACATCGTTAAAGATGGCGATGTAATGAACTTCCTGTTCAACGTCTAATTAATTTGTTGTCTCATGAGGTTTCGCTAAATCTCATGAAGAGCGCAAAAGTATATAAAATCCACGCAATTGCGTGGATTTTTCATTTCACCGAGTCCTAACCATTCTTATAACATCCTACACTTTTGTGCTTATTGCCTATAGTGAACCACGAGAATAATTAAAGACATAAGTGTTCAGATGAGGGATATCTCATTAGCAATGAGATAACGTAAGTTTGTGTTCCACTGCACATCAGACACCTTTTTACAGCTGATCAATATTGATCACGCTCCAATATGCTGGCGAGAAAAGGACTTACCTGAAGGGTAATATCCCGCAGATAAAATCCCCGAATAACGTGATTACGTGCGAACCTGGCAAGATGAAAATGATAACCAGTATCACGATAATAACGATATGCCAGAAAATCCATTGATCAAAAATGAATATCGATGTTTTTTGCTTTTTCTTATTAGTAATGCAAAAATGGCTCATATTGTTTTTGTTATGCAGATACATCAAGCGAAAATCCCATAACTAATTAGGATTATTACCAAAAATATTCACCAAATTATTTAACCGCTGTTTGTTGTAATGTTTTTGTCATATTCATAGTAACGAATTGGAGTAAGTAACGACAACTTAGGGAATAACTCGATCTAAACTCACCTTTGTAAGGGGGATGTTAAATATATATTAATTCCTGTGTTCCTGATTTTGCCCGGTAATAGAGAATTATTCTCAGAGCAGCTCATCATGATTGCACCATACAAATATCATGATGATAAGAGGATATTATTCATTGACTTAAACAAAATGACAAAATCCATAGACCCATAGCCTGGGTACTATATAGGAGTGGTATGGGCATCAAACAACACAATGGGAATACCAAAGCCGATCGTCTCGCTGAATTAAAAATCCGTTCGCCCTCCATTCAACTGATAAAATATGGCGCTATTGGTTTGAATGCAATTATCTTTTCCCCCCTGCTGATAGCTGCTGATTTAGGAAGTCAAAATGGCACCACTATTACTATTAGTGATGGTGACAGAATTACAGGAGATACCGCCGATCCATCAGGAAACCTCTATGGTGTAATGACCCCAGCAGGAAACACGCCTGGCAATATCAACCTGGGTAATGATGTCACCGTCAATGTCAACGACGCCTCTGGATATGCAAAGGGAATCATTATTCAGGGCAAGAACAGCTCCCTGACAGCTAACCGACTCACAGTAGATGTTGTTGGTCAAACCTCTGCCATCGGCATTAATTTAATTGGTGACTATACCCATGCTGACTTAGGCACAGGCAGCACCATTAAGAGTAACGATGACGGCATCATTATTGGACATAGCTCAACACTAACAGCCACTCAATTCACCATTGAAAACTCGAACGGTATAGGCCTAACCATCAATGACTATGGCACCAGTGTCGATCTTGGAAGCGGAAGTAAAATCAAGACCGATGGAAGTACAGGTGTTTATATCGGTGGTCTCAACGGCAATAACGCCAATGGTGCTGCGCGTTTTACGGCGACAGACCTGACAATCGATGTTCAGGGCTACAGCGCCATGGGGATAAACGTACAGAAAAACTCTGTTGTCGATCTCGGAACAAACAGTACCATTAAAACCAATGGCGATAATGCACACGGCCTCTGGAGCTTTGGCCAGGTGAGCGCGAATGCACTCACTGTTGATGTAACTGGAGCCGTGGCAAATGGCGTCGAAGTTCGTGGTGGTACAACCACTATCGGTGCTGATAGCCATATTTCTTCCGCGCAGGGCGGTGGCCTCGTAACCAGTGGTTCAGACGCGACAATCAATTTTTCTGGCACGGCAGCGCAACGAAACAGCATCTTTTCCAGCGGTTCTTATGGTGCCTCAGCCCAGACGGCAACGGCTGTTATCAACATGCAAAATACCGATATTACGGTTGATCGTAATGGCAGTCTGGCGCTGGGTTTGTGGGCGCTCAGCGGCGGTAGAATAACCGGAGACAGTTTGGCTATCACCGGCGCGGCAGGAGCCAGGGGGATTTATGCCATGACCAACAGCCAGATCGATCTCACGAGCGATCTGGTCATTGATATGAGTACACCCGACCAGATGGCCATCGCAACGCAACATGACGATGGTTATGCCGCCAGCCGCATCAACGCTTCGGGTCGTATGCTTATCAACGGTAGCGTTCTCTCCAAAGGTGGGCTAATCAATCTGGATATGCACCCTGGGTCGTTTTGGACAGGTTCTTCCCTCAGCGATAATGTCAATGGCGGGAAACTGGACGTTGCAATGAATAACAGCGTCTGGAACGTAACAAGTAATTCTAATCTCGACACGCTGGCGCTGAGCCATTCAACTGTCGATTTTGCCAGCCACACGTCAACTGCCGGCACATTTACCACATTAAACGTAGAGAACCTGAGCGGTAACAGTACCTTTATTATGCGTGCTGATGTTGTTGGCGAGGGTAATGGCGTTAATAATAAAGGGGATTTATTGAATATCAGCGGGAGTAGTGCTGGTAATCACGTATTGGCTATCCGTAACCAGGGCAGCGAGGCCACAACGGGAAATGAAGTTCTGACAGTGGTAAAAACCACTGACGGCGCGGCCTCGTTCAGCGCGTCTTCTCAGGTTGAGTTGGGAGGATATCTGTATGATGTGCGTAAAAATGGCACTAACTGGGAGCTTTATGCTTCCGGGACAATTCCGGAGCCGACTCCTAATCCTGAGCCCACACCAGCTCCCGCTCAGCCCCCCATAGTCAACCCCGATCCTACGCCTAACCCCACTCCCACACCTAAACCCACCACGACCGCAGATGCTGGCGGCAATTATCTCAATGTCGGTTACTTATTGAACTATGTTGAAAACCGTACGCTGATGCAACGGATGGGTGACCTGCGAAATCAGAGTAAAGACGGAAATATCTGGCTGCGCAGTTATGGGGGAAGTCTGGACTCCTTCGCCAGTGGCAAACTGAGCGGCTTTGACATGGGTTACAGCGGTATCCAGTTTGGTGGGGATAAACGTCTCTCTGATGTAATGCCGTTGTATGTCGGTCTGTATATTGGCTCAACACATGCATCGCCGGACTATAGCGGAGGCAACGGTACCGCACGTTCAGACTACATGGGAATGTACGCCAGTTACATGGCACAAAACGGTTTTTACAGCGATCTCGTTATAAAAGCATCGCGCCAGAAAAATAGTTTCCACGTACTGGACAGTCAGAACAACGGCGTTAACGCCAACGGCACTGCGAATGGAATGAGTATCTCCCTGGAAGCCGGGCAGAGGTTCAACCTGTCCCCTACTGGTTATGGGTTCTATATAGAGCCGCAAACCCAGCTCACATACAGCCACCAGAATGAGATGGCTATGAAGGCGAGTAATGGCCTCAATATACATCTGAATCACTACGAATCGCTGCTGGGGCGTGCCAGCATGATACTGGGATATGACATCACCGCAGGCAACAGCCAGCTGAATGTCTATGTGAAGACTGGCGCTATCCGCGAGTTTTCAGGGGATACCGAATATCTGTTGAACAACTCCCGGGAGAAGTACAGTTTCAAAGGTAATGGCTGGAATAACGGCGTGGGAGTCAGTGCACAGTATAACAAACAGCACACATTCTATCTCGAAGCGGATTACACGCAGGGTAACCTCTTTGATCAGAAGCAAGTCAACGGAGGATATCGCTTCAGCTTTTAAGTGGGGGATAGACAAGCCCTTAAACGATGCTGAAAATTGTTAGCGTGCGCCGGAATGAAATACAGATCACTCTGATGTATCATAAATCGTTTCTGTCTTTCATACCCGGCGCTTAAACTGCCCTGCATCAATGCCATGTTGCTTCATTTTCCGCCACAGCGTAGTGCGGCCGATTCCAAGTAAAGCCGACATTTCCTGAATGCGACCGCCTGTGACCTGGGCTGCGTTAATAATTGCCTCTTTTTCAACTTCCGCAAATGACAGACTGGTGGAAAGGCGGGTGGCGCTGACATCATCTGTCGCCTGCTCGGTAAACAGATGTTCAGGTAAATCACTGACGCGAATGCGCCCGTTATCACTACTCAGAGCAAGATTCTCGATGACGCTGTAAAGTTCAAAATCGTTGCCAGGCCATGCACAGGAAACCAGGCGAGCGAGGGCATCGTCATCAATTTTCAGCCGCGTAGAGAAGCGTTTTTCAAGACTGTGTAATTTGTTATTCACCAGCGCCGGAATGCTGCCACGCCGCATACGCAGAGGCGGGATGGTAATTTCAAATGCATGCAGCGCGTAATACAGCTGGCGACTAAAGCGATTTTGTTCCACCAGCATTGCGAGGTCCGCGGTCGTTGTGGCAATCACTTTGACATCAATGGGTATTAAACGCCGCGCATCCAGTCGCGTGATAACACCCTGCTTGATAACCTGAAGCAAAGCAGACTGTAACTCCACCGCCAGATATTCAATCTTTTCAAGAAACAGCGTGCCGCCGTGCGCCAGTTCCAGCCGACTCAGACGGCCATTTTCATTATCCGTGCGATCGCCACCAATAAATTCTTCCGCCAGCGCCGCATCACCATATAACTCACAATTGACGGCAATATAAGGCCCCGCTGCACGCTCGCTTTCATTATGAATTGCCTGACTTAGCAGTGCCTTGCCCACGCCCTCCTCTCCACAAAGCAGGACAGGAAAGCTACTGCGCGCCGCCTGGCGACCAAAATGAATCAAGCGGCGGGTTTGCGGATCCTCTTGTGGCATATGAGCGAAAGTATGGCTGACTTTTCCTAATTGACTGGTCATTAACTGCCGCATCTGTTCCACAGGATGGAGCAACAAAATAAAGCTGGTTCCCTGCGTTTCTATTATCGGTTTAAGGGTTATCACCGCATCAATAAACTGATGCTGACTTTCAAAGGTTGCTTCTACGTGTTTGAGCGGATGTGCCTGTTTTATTGCTTGTTGCAATACGGCGGGTAACGTTAAGAGTTCAGTGATCGCCCTTCCCTGACTTGCCGTCGCGTCAAGGCGCAAGACCCGCGCCGCCTGGGCATTGATAAATTGCAAATGACCCTGCTCGTCCCAGCTAATCACACCATCATCCATACTTTCTAACAGGGCATTAAGTTGATTTAAATGACGGTTAGTTTCAGCGAGCAAACTGTCCGTCAGCAGTAAATTTCCGACCTCGCGTGCGATTGCCAACGTCAACGGCAAATCAGCTGCGGTAGTTTGCTCAACCGGACACGCCAGCGCTATTGTTCCCGTCAATCGGCCCTTGCTGTCAAACAACGGCGTTGCACAAAAGGCCCAGTTCCAGAGTGCCTGTTTGAAATGTTGATCGGCCATCGTTTTCACGGCCTGACCAGAGATAGCCGCTAACGATAGCGCACAAGTACCAATAATTCCCTCGGCGCAATACGTGCCGTCATTGAATCCCAGTGTACTTAGTTGCTGCAAGGTTTGCGGATCGCCATTACGGCTGAGAATGCAGGCGGTTTCATCGAGGATAAGCAACGCACACTCTCGCGGTGCCATATATTCCCAGGCATCTTCCAGCGCAGCCTGCCCGAGCGTCAGCATCGCTTTCTTACGCCGATAAATAGAAGCAAATGTCACGCCCTGGGCCTGGTGTGGTACGTTCCATGTCTCCCGTTTCATCAGCTTATTGCATCTCTCCCAGGAGGTTGCAATTAAGGGAGATATGCCCCGACCATCGTTGTTAAAAGCGCCACTCATATCCCGCATCCCTTATGACAAAAGGTGTTCCGGCTCGCAATTTTAAGTATTAATACACGTAAAAGTTTCAATATGGAACATTCATTAAAGCATATGTTTCACTATGAATCATAATTTGGGCTAATTTTCTTTTCCCTTGCCTGATGCACAATGGATTCATCGGCAGTCAGTGGTCGCCGTGTCGTTGAACATCATCCATGCCCTACCGTAATTGCTGGAGCAAAATAATGAAAAAATTGATCAATGATGTGCAAGACGTACTGGACGAACAACTGGCAGGACTAGCGAAAGCGCATCCATCGCTGACACTGCATCAGGATCCGGTGTATGTCACCCGAGCTGATGCCCCCGTTGCAGGTAAAGTCGCCCTGCTGTCGGGTGGCGGCAGCGGACACGAGCCGATGCATTGTGGTTATATCGGTCAGGGGATGCTTTCGGGGGCCTGTCCGGGCGAAATTTTCACCTCACCGACGCCCGATAAAATCTTTGAATGCGCCATGCAAATTGATGGCGGCGAAGGTGTACTGTTGATTATCAAAAATTACACCGGCGATATTCTTAACTTCGAAACAGCAACCGAGTTACTGCACGATAGCGGCGTAAAAGTGACCACTGTGGTCATTGATGACGACGTTGCAGTAAAAGACAGTCTTTATACCGCCGGGCGGCGCGGCGTTGCCAACACCGTATTAATTGAAAAACTCGTAGGCGCAGCGGCGGAGCGTGGCGACTCACTGGACGCCTGTGCGGAACTGGGGCGTAAGTTGAATAATCAAGGCCACTCAATAGGTATTGCTCTCGGTGCCTGTACCGTTCCTGCCGCGGGCAAACCTTCTTTTACCCTGGCGGACAATGAGATGGAGTTTGGCGTCGGCATTCATGGTGAGCCGGGTATTGACCGACGCCCCTTCTCTTCTCTTGATCAAACCGTCGATGAAATGTTCGACACCCTGCTGGAAAATGGCTCATACCATCGCACTTTGCGTTTCTGGGATTATCAACAAGGCAGCTGGCAGGAAGAATCACAAACCAAACAACCGCTCCAGTCTGGCGATCGGGTGATTGCGCTGGTTAACAATCTTGGCGCAACTCCGCTTTCTGAGCTGTACGGCGTCTATAACCGCCTGACCACACGTTGCCAGCAAGCGGGATTGACTATCGAGCGTAATTTAATTGGCGCGTACTGCACCTCACTGGATATGACCGGTTTCTCAATCACCTTACTGAAAGTTGATGACGAAACGCTGGCACTCTGGGACGCCCCGGTCCACACCCCGGCCCTTAACTGGGGTAAATAAGGAGATAGCAATGTCACTGAGCAGAACTCAAATTGTTAACTGGCTCACTCGTTGTGGCGATATTTTCAGCACCGAGAGCGAGTATCTTACCGGACTGGATCGCGAAATTGGCGACGCTGACCACGGGCTAAATATGAACCGAGGCTTTAGCAAAGTGGTGGAAAAACTCCCTGCTATCGCAGATAAAGATATCGGTTTCATTCTCAAGAATACCGGTATGACGCTACTTTCCAGCGTCGGTGGTGCCAGTGGTCCGCTTTTCGGTACCTTCTTTATCCGCGCCGCACAGGCGACCCAGGCACGGCAAAGCCTGACGCTGGAAGAGCTTTATCAGATGTTCCGCGATGGCGCGGACGGCGTAATCAGTCGCGGTAAAGCCGAACCAGGCGATAAAACCATGTGTGATGTGTGGGTGCCGGTGGTGGAATCGTTACGTCAGTCCAGCGAGCAAAATCTCTCTGTTCCGGCGGCGCTCGAAGCTGCCAGTAGCATCGCCGAGTCCGCTGCACAAAGTACGATTACGATGCAAGCCCGCAAAGGCCGCGCCAGTTATCTCGGTGAACGCAGTATTGGTCACCAGGACCCCGGTGCGACCTCGGTGATGTTTATGATGCAAATGTTGGCGTTAGCCGCAAAAGAGTAAGGAATTGGTGATGGTAAACCTGGTCATAGTTTCACATAGCAGCCGACTGGGAGAAGGTGTCGGTGAACTAGCCCGTCAGATGTTAATGAGTGATAGTTGTAAAATCGCCATTGCCGCGGGAATTGACGATCCACAAAATCCCATTGGTACCGATGCCGTCAAAGTGATGGAGGCCATCGAATCTGTTGCTGATGCCGACCATGTGCTGGTCATGATGGATATGGGTAGCGCATTATTGAGTGCTGAAACTGCGCTGGAATTGCTGGCTCCCGAGATCGCCGCAAAAGTACGTTTGTGTGCTGCACCGTTGGTCGAAGGTACACTGGCAGCAACGGTCAGCGCGGCCTCGGGGGCGGAGATCGACAAAGTTATCTTTGACGCCATGCATGCGCTGGAAGCCAAACGTGAACAACTGGGTTTACCGTCCTCCAACACTGAAATCTCTGACACATGTCCTCCGTACGATGAAGAAGCCCGTTCTCTGGCGGTGGTCATAAAAAACCGTAACGGCCTGCATGTACGTCCGGCCTCCCGGCTGGTTTATACCTTATCGACATTTAATGCCGATATGTTGCTGGAGAAAAACGGCAAATGCGTCACACCGGAGAGTATTAACCAGATTGCGTTACTACAAGTTCGCTATAACGATACGCTGCGCCTGATTGCGAAAGGGCCAGAAGCTGAAGAGGCACTGATCGCTTTCCGTCAGCTGGCTGAAGATAACTTTGGTGAAACGGAGGAAGTTGCTCCACCTATTCTGCGTCCCGTTCCGCCTGTTTCGGGTAAAGCCTTTTATTATCAACCGGTTTTATGTACGGTACAGGCAAAATCAACCCTGACCGTGGATGAAGAACAAGAACGATTACGCCAGGCCATTGACTTCACGTTATTAGATCTGATGACGTTAACAGCGAAAGCAGAAGCCAGCGGGCTTGACGATATTGCCGCAATCTTTTCTGGTCACCATACACTGTTAGATGATCCGGAACTGCTGGCGGCGGCAAGCGAACTCCTTCAGCATGAACATTGCACGGCAGAATATGCCTGGCAGCAAGTTCTTAAAGAACTTAGCCAGCAATACCAGCAACTGGATGATGAATATCTACAGGCTCGCTATATTGATGTGGACGATCTTCTGCATCGCACCCTGGTCCACCTGACCCAAACGAAAGAAGAACTCCCGCAGTTTAACTCGCCAACTATTCTACTGGCGGAGAACATCTATCCCTCCACAATACTGCAACTGGATCCGGCGGTTGTAAAAGGTATCTGCCTTAGCGCCGGAAGTCCGCTATCCCACAGCGCCCTGATCGCCCGTGAACTGGGGATTGGCTGGATTTGCCAGCAGGGTGAGAAACTGTATGCGATACAACCAGAAGAAACGCTAACGCTGGACGTTAAAACGCAACGTTTCAGCCGTCAGGGTTAAACCACAGTTCGGATGGCATCGTTCTGATGTCATCCGGCAATTTATTCTGCACGGATGTTTTTAACTACCTGTTATATTTTTCACCAATTTGTGATGATTTTTCTTCGCTAATCGCGAACCCAACGCCGCTGGCTGGCTAACAAACAGACGTTATTTGATCACTCTATTTCGCCGTTATTTATCCCTTTAATTCCCTTTTCTAAAATGCCTGACCGTTCGCAGAATGAGATTTCGATCATGCAGCTAGTGCGATCCTGAACTAAGGTTTTCTGATACTTGAATACCGTTTTATTCGGTTTCGCCAAAGGAGAATGATTGATGAAATCCCCCACCCCTTCTCGCCCGCAAAAAATGGCGTTAATTCCAGCCTGCATCTTTTTGTGTTTTGCTGCGCTATCGGTGCAGGCAGAAGAAACACCGGTAACGCCACAGCCGCCTGATATTTTATTAGGGCCGCTGTTTAATGATGTGCAAAACGCCAAACTTTTTCCGGACCAAAAAACCTTTGCTGATGCCGTGCCGAACAGCGATCCGCTGATGATCCTTGCTGATTATCGGATGCAGCAAAACCAGAGCGGATTTGATCTGCGCCATTTCGTTAACGTCAATTTTACCCTGCCGAAAGAGGGCGAGAAATATGTTCCGCCAGAGGGGCAGTCACTGCGCGAACATATTGACGGACTTTGGCCGGTATTAACGCGTTCTACCGAAAACACCGAAAAATGGGATTCTCTGTTACCGCTGCCGGAACCTTATGTCGTGCCAGGCGGACGTTTTCGCGAGGTATATTACTGGGACAGTTACTTCACCATGTTAGGACTTGCCGAAAGCGGTCACTGGGATAAAGTCGCGGATATGGTGGCCAATTTTGCTCATGAAATAGACACTTACGGTCATATTCCCAACGGCAACCGCAGTTACTATTTAAGTCGCTCGCAGCCGCCCTTCTTTGCCCTGATGGTAGAGTTACTGGCGCAGCATGAAGGCGATGCCGCGTTGAAGCAATACCTGCCGCAAATGCAAAAAGAATATGCTTACTGGATGGACGGTGTTGAAAACCTGCAAGCCGGACAACAGGAAAAACGCGTTGTAAAACTTCAGGATGGTACCCTTCTCAACCGCTACTGGGACGATCGCGATACGCCACGACCAGAGTCATGGGTGGAAGATATTGCCACCGCCAAAAGCAATCCGAATCGACCTGCCACTGAAATTTACCGCGACCTGCGCTCTGCCGCTGCGTCTGGCTGGGATTTCAGCTCGCGCTGGATGGACAACCCGCAGCAGTTAAATACCTTACGCACCACCAGCATCGTACCGGTCGATCTGAACAGCCTGATGTTTAAAATGGAAAAAATCCTCGCCCGCGCCAGCAAAGCTGCCGGAGATAACGCGATAGCAAACCAGTACGAAACGCTGGCAAATGCCCGTCAAAAAGGGATCGAAAAATACCTGTGGAACGATCAACAAGGCTGGTATGCCGATTACGACCTGAAAAGTCATAAAGTGCGCAATCAGTTAACCGCGGCCGCCCTGTTCCCGCTGTACGTCAATGCGGCAGCGAAAGATCGCGCCAGCAAAATGGCGACGGCGACGAAAACACATCTGCTGCAACCAGGCGGCCTGAACACCACGTCGGTGAAAAGTGGGCAACAATGGGATGCGCCAAACGGCTGGGCACCGTTGCAGTGGGTCGCGACAGAAGGGTTACAAAACTACGGGCAAAAAGAGGTGGCGATGGACATTAGCTGGCACTTCCTGACCAATGTTCAGCACACCTATGACCGGGAGAAAAAGCTGGTGGAAAAATATGATGTCAGCACCACCGGAACAGGGGGCGGCGGTGGCGAATATCCATTACAGGATGGCTTTGGCTGGACCAATGGCGTGACGCTGAAAATGCTGGATTTGATCTGCCCGAAAGAGCAACCGTGTGACAATGTTCCGGCGACGCGTCCACTCAGTGAATCAACAACACAGCCGGTAAAACAAAATGAGGCGGAACCTACGCCTTAACTTTACTGTATATCGAGCAATGCCATTACGTGCATAAAATTGGCATTGCTCTTTCTTCACCACGAAATACCAAATACCACTCTTTCTACGGTCTATGCCTTTATTTTCTTTTATTAGAGAAGATTTTAATTTTATTTTATCAACTTGTTAATCATTACACCTCTATTTATATTTTCCCCCACTCCGCCATTCTCCCTGACAATTTTCTTGTGGAACAAAGTGTTATTTAAGAAACAAGCAAATCATTCTGTCTCTTTAGACAAATTTTGACATCAAACATGATCTTTTTCGCTATATGTGTAAGTATATAGCGGTTTTAATTATCAGGATATTACTTATGTCACTAACCAGACGGAGGTTTACACAGATTCTTGCGTCGACGTTGTTCCTGCATCATCTGCCGTCCTTTGCACAATCAGTCAAATTCTGGGCCTCACTGACGCTTCCCGAAGCCCAAAACATTACACGCATCGTCAGCGCAGGCGCGCCCGCCGATTTACTATTGCTGGCTGTCGCGCCAGAAAAAATGGTCGGTTTTTCCTCTTTTGATTTTGCCCGTCAGGCATTAATTCCATTGCCAGAGCACATTCGCCAGTTCCCCAGGCTGGGACGACTCGCCGGGCGCGCCAGCACACTCTCGCTGGAAGGGCTTATGGCGTTACATCCCGATTTGGTCGTTGATTGCGGCAATACGGATGAAACCTGGATCTCCCAGGCACGGCAGGTTAGCGAACAGACACAAATACCCTGGTTATTGCTTAACGGGAAACTGGAACAATCAGCAGAACAGTTAACAACGCTTGGCAAAACGTTAGGCGAAGAGCACCGCGCCGCAGAACAAGCCAATCTCGCCAGCCGCTTCGTTGGTGAAGCTCAGGCATTCGCCACCTCACCCGCCGCTAACCTCAGCTTTTATGCTGCGCGCGGTCCTCGAGGGCTGGAAACGGGCTTACAGGGTTCGTTGCATACCGAGGCGGCGGAATTATTAGGTTTGCATAACGTCGCGCAAATAGCCGATCGCCACGGTCTGACACAGGTTTCCATGGAAAATCTCCTGCGCTGGCAGCCGGATATTATTCTGGTTCAGGAGGCCGTTACTGCAGATTTTATTCGTCGTGATCCTCTCTGGCAGGGCGTGAAAGCGGTTGCGGAACAACGCATCTTATTTTTAAGTGGCCTGCCCTTTGGCTGGCTGGATGTCCCGCCGGGAATCAACCGTCTTCTGGGATTACGCAGACTTCACGCCTGGCTGGATCCCGCCATCAATCGCCAGTTTAAAAGTGACATGCAGCATTACGCCCAACTGTTCTGGCATTGCCCATTAAGTGACGCCGACTATCAAAAATTGGTGGCGAGCTAATGAGAACCGTAAACGGATGTATTTTGCTGCTGGCAGCTATCAGTATCACTTTTGCCGCCGTAAGTGGGGCTTATCATCTCGATATACAGCAACTGCTGGCGCTCATTCTGCGTCAAGAAAATGTTCCTGTGCAGGAACAAATTGTCTTCTGGCAAATCCGCGTGCCGCGTATTCTTGCTGCGCTGTTTCTGGGCGCGGCGCTGGCAGGGGCCGGAACCACCTATCAGGGAATGTTCCGTAATCCCTTAGTGTCACCGGATATTTTAGGCGTCTCCGCCGGTGCCGGACTTGGTGCCTGCGCGGCAATCCTGTGGGGATTATCCATTGTTTACATCCAGCTGTACGCATTTTGCGGCGGGCTGATGGTGGTCGCGGGCGTCTGGTTGATTACGCGTCGGGTGACCCGCCACGATCCGATCTTAACCCTGGTGCTGGTAGGCATTGCGTTAGGAACGTTGTGCGGAGCGGGGATATCGCTAATAAAAACGCTGGCCGATCCTTACACCCAGTTACCGTCAATTACCTTCTGGTTGCTGGGGGGGCTGTCCACCGTGACCTTACGCGATCTCTGCTATGCTGCACCGATCATTCTCATAGGCTCCTTGCCCCTGTTTTTTCTCCGCTGGCGCATGAATTTACTCACGCTTTCCGACGACGAAGCCCGTTCGCTGGGACTGAACGTGACACGTCTGCGCTTTGGATTAATTGTCTGCGCCACACTAATCACCGCCAGCACGGTAGCAATAGCGGGCATAATTGGTTGGGTCGGCCTGGTCGTTCCGCACATTGCCCGCTTGTTGACCGGTCATAACCATCAGCAACTGTTGCCCATGGCAATGTGTACTGGCGCGATTCTGCTCCTGCTTACCGATACGCTGGCACGCAGCATTGGAACAACAGAAATCCCACTTGGCATTCTGACCGCTTTTGTTGGTGCACCGTTTTTCCTGTTTTTGTTGTTACGCGGAGGTCGCCAGTGACTTTGCTTGCCGTCCGTCATGCGTCTCTGGGTTACTCCCGCCATCCGGTGCTACGCGACGTGTCCTTCACCCTGTCGCAAGGAACAATTTGTTGTCTGTTAGGAGCCAATGGTTGCGGCAAAACCACACTCATGCGCTCCATTCTTGGCGTTATACCGTTATTAAAAGGCGAGATCTTACTGGATAGCCTCCCTGTGCAGACACTCAGCCATCGCCAGCGCGCGCAGGCTATTGCCTGGGTGCCGCAGGCGCACGACGGCATTTTTGCTTTTAGTGTGCTGGATATGGTGTTGATGGGCCTGGCCCCCACCATAGGCGCTTTTTCCGTTCCCGGTAAGCAAGAACGCCTGAAAGCAACGGAGCAACTGGAAAAGCTGGGCATTTTGCATCTGGCGACACGACGCTGGAATACGCTTAGCGGCGGTGAACGTCAGCTGGCTTTAATCGCCCGTGCACTCGTCCAGCAACCGCGCTTGTTATTACTGGATGAGCCTGCCTCCAGCCTCGATTTCGGTCATCAGATCCAACTACTGGACACGCTGGCGCAGCTCAAAAATAACGGCATGACAATGTTAATGTCGACTCATCATCCGCTCCATGCCAACGCCATTGCCGACAGCATTATCCAGGTAGAGCCAGATGGACGAGTAACACAAGGCTTACCGACCGAACAGTTAACAACGAACAAACTGGCTGCCCTGTACCGGGTTTCTGCCGACCAGATTCACCATCACCTCTCTGCAATTAAGCACTAAGGAAAAATCATGCTCATTGACGATATTGATTTTGCAGACCTTTACCTTCAGCAACTCAAACTGGCCCACCGCACAGAAAAAACGCCGGATCACTGGGATCAACGGGCGGAAAAAATGGCGGAAAATTGCGCCTCGCCTACGGACAGCTACCTGCAACAACTGACCGCTAAAATTGATCTGCAAGGCGCGCAGACCTTATTCGATATGGGCTGCGGACCGGGTACCGTATCGCTGGCGCTGGCTGACAAACTCACGACGATTTATGGCGTTGATTACAGTCAGGGGATGCTGAAGGTTGCCGCCCGTCGCGCCGCCGCGCTAAAGGCAGACAATGTCCACTGGATCCAGCGCGCCTGGGAAGAGGACTGGAGTGACCTGCCACGCTGCGATATTGCCATGGCTTCCCGCTCCACTCTGGTGGCTGATATGCGCCAGGCAATGAGCAAACTGAATAATCAGGCACGGCTTCGCGTCTATACGACTCATCTGGTCAGCACCTCGTTCGTCTCTCCAGCCATTCAGCGGGCTGCTGGTCGGGAAGTGATCGAATTACCCAACTATATCTTTGCGCTCAACGTCCTGTATCAGATGGGAATTTATGCTCACGTTGATTTTATCCGTGGACAAAATTGCCAACAGGATAACAGCACCTGGGAACG
This sequence comes from Escherichia sp. WS1368, assembly GCF_046487485.1. NCBI lineage: Bacteria > Pseudomonadati > Pseudomonadota > Gammaproteobacteria > Enterobacterales > Enterobacteriaceae > Escherichia > Escherichia sp. WS1368. Next base: position 40,608 of record NZ_JBJQJI010000018.1, on the reverse strand, counting down.
TTTTGAGCAGAACGTCAGCTGGAGTCTGGGCGCGCTTAACGACGATGAGCGTGAGCGGTTATATCGCTGGTATCAACAACAAGATGCTCGTGCCCTCGCCCCTGCCAGCCGCGACTGGGCGCTCATCTGGTGGGATAGCGTGCAGCCGGAGGCACTGCGATGATTTTCCTTTCTCAGGCACAAATCGATGCGTTACTTCTGGAAGATATCCAGGGCGGTGACCTGACCACGCGAGCATTAAATATTGGACACCAGCATGGCTATATAGAGTTTTTTCACCGTCAGGGCGGCTGCGTCAGCGGAATTTCTGTCGCGTGTAAGATGTTAACCACGCTGGGGTTAACCATTGATGACGCGGTCAGCGACGGTTCACAAGCGAACGCGGGTCAGCGGCTAATCCGTGCGCAGGGTAATGCCGCAGCACTTCATCAGGGATGGAAGGCAGTCCAGAATGTGCTGGAGTGGAGTTGCGGTGTTTCTGATTATCTCGCTCAAATGCTGGCGTTACTTCGTGAACGTTACCCTGATGGCAATATCGCCTGCACCCGAAAAGCGATTCCGGGCACCCGCTTACTGGCCTCGCAGGCAATTCTGGCTGCCGGAGGACTGATTCATCGTGCCGGATGTGCGGAAACCATATTATTGTTTGCCAACCACCGTCATTTTCTTCATGACAATCAGGACTGGTCAGGCGCAATCAATCAGTTACGTCGCCACGCACCCGAGAAGAAAATAGTTGTTGAAGCCGACACGCCGAAAGAGGCAATCGCCGCGTTACGCGCGCAACCAGACGTACTTCAGCTCGACAAATTTAGTCCACAACAGGCAACTGAAATTGCGCAAATAGCACCGTCGCTGGCTCCCCACTGCACGCTGGCTCTGACCGGCGGAATTAATCTGACAACACTCAAAAATTACCTCGACTGCGGCATTCGCCTTTTTATTACCTCCGCGCCTTATTACGCGACACCGGCTGACATTAAAGTCAGTCTGCAACCCGCAGCCTCTATTTAATTCTTTGTTAAACGGAATTTATTCTATGAGACTCAAAAAACGTTATCTCTGCACAGCATTATCACTTGCCTTTACCCAGCAGGCCGTAGCGGCTCAGGAGAGTGACACGCTGACCGTATGGTCCAGTCCGGTATCATCGACGACGACCACCGTTCTCGATCAACCCACCATGAAGGCCCTGGATAAACAGAATGTCGCTCAGGCATTAAGTGTCGTCCCCGGCGTGGTGCTGCAAAAGTCAGGTAGCCGCAACGAAGAACAGGTCAAAGTTCGTGGCTTTGATAGTCGTCAGGTGCCGGTCTATTTCGACGGTGTGCCCATTTATGTTCCCTATGACGGCAACCTCGATCTGGCGCGGATTCTGACCAACAATTTGGGGGCAGTTGAAGTTTCCAAAGGGTATTCGTCGCTGCTTCAGGGGCCTAATCAGATGGGCGGAGCCATTAATATCACCACCCAGAAGCCAACAAAACCTCTGGAAGCAAATCTGGGATATCGCCAGGGATGGAGCCGTAGCCAGGACAATGCCTACGATATGCATGCTTCATTTGCCGCCAGCAGCGATCTGGGGTATTTGCAAGTCAGCGGTAGCCAGCTAAAGCAGGATTTTCTCGGCCTGCCGCATGGTGTAAATAATGATATTGCAGGCAAACACGGCAAGATGATTAATTCATCGGCTGATGATAAACGCGGCATTGTGAAGCTCGGTTTTACACCACGCGAAAACGATGAATACACATTGACTTACATTAAGCAGGATGGTGAAAAAGATAACCCGCCATACAGTGGAAATAGTGGTCAAAAATCACGCTACTGGCAGTGGCCAGAGTATGACAAAGAAAGTTTTTATTATCAGGGAACGACCCAACTAAACGATCGTTTTACCCTGAAAAGTCGGCTGTATCGCGACACCTTTGAAAATACGCTGATGATGTACAACTCGCTGGCTGATTTGAAAAATAAAAAAGGCAGCTACAGCCATTATTCCGATTACAGCGACGGTGCCGGGTTACAACTGGCAGCCGATGTGCGTGAAAACGATCTGCTGTCGTTTGCCGTTAACTGGAAAGATGACGTACACCGGGAAAAAGGTGCGCCGCACGCCGCTTACGATCGCTATGAAGATCGTACCTGGTCGCTCGCCAGTGAATATCAATGGGCTGCTGCCGATAATGTCGATGTCGTGGCTGGAATCAGCTATGACTGGCGCGATAGCGTAGAAGCGAAAAAACATGAGAAAGATGGAAGCATCACCCATTATGACGACAACAATCAGTCAGCTTTTAACTGGCAGGTGATGGGGAAATACCACTTTGCCAATGAAGACACGCTGGCGCTTTCGTACTATGACCGCACACGCTTTCCGACGCTGAAAGAACGCTATACCACGTCCAAACCTGCGTATAACCAGATAGCGATTGTTAACCCGCAGCTCAAACCGGAACGCGCGCGCGGGGTGGATTTAACCTGGAATGGTGCCTTCACGCACGACTGGGGGTTTGAGGTCAGCGTTTACTATAACCGGGTGAGTGATGCCATCCTCTCGCACAATATCGATGCCGATACCATTCAAAATCAGAACAGCGGCACGGTGGATTACAGCGGTCTGGATGCCGGTATTAAGGGGAAAATCAGCAATATACTGGATGTAGGATTGAGCTACGCCCTGATCCACGCTGATGCCAAACGCAAAGACATCGGCAAGATAACCGATCTGCCAACGCAGACAATGACCGCATGGATGACTCTCAAACCGTGGGAGCCGTTAAGCGTAACGCTGTCGGAAGAGGCGCGTTCCTCCAGCTACAGCAACAGTGACGGTTCACAAAAAGCCGCCGGTTTTGCGGTGACCCACATTCGAGCCGATTACACCTTAGGTCATGGCTTCAGCGTCAATGCGTCGGTCAATAACCTGTTTGATACCCAATATGCCTACAGTGAAGGGTTTATTGAAGAAGGTCGCAATTTCTGGGCAGGTATCGAGTATACGTTCTGATGTGAAAGCGGATAGCGGCATCTGTATCGCTATCCGCCTTATGAAAATCTTATTCTCTTCGCAGGAGGCGGAATACGCCCAGCACCAGAATAGCGCCCACTACCGCCACCAGGAAGCTGTGCAAATTAAAACCGCTGATGGAGCCGCCAATGCCAAACATGGTCGCCAGCCAGCCGCCGACCACCGCACCGACTATCCCGAGAATACAGGTCAGGAAAAATCCACCACCATCACGCCCCGGCATGATTAGCTTGGCGATAATGCCGGCTATCAGGCCAAAAATAATCCAGGCAATAATTCCCATGTTCAGGCCCTCGTTTCGATGAATCGGACGCAAGAAATGCTTACGTCAACGCTCTAAGTATAGGCAAGGGCGGAATCGATGCTGGGCGTATGTCGGCTGATTTAAGAACAACATGTAAAAAATATTCACGCATTTGTATTAAGTTTTGTTAACTGTGACCGATAAACCAAAGACAGTTTGTCAGTCAGGAGTTTTTCCGCGTGAGTCATTACCATGAGCAGTTCCTGAAACAAAATCCGTTAGCCGTCCTGGGCGTGTTACGCGATTTGCACAAAGCCGCAATTCCTTTGCGTATCAGTTGGAATGGCGGGCAGCTGATCAGCAAAATACTGGCAATAACCCCGGATAAACTGGTGCTGGATTTCGGCAGCCAGGCCGAAGATAACAACGCTGTGTTAAAGGCGCAGCACATTACCATTACCGCCGAAACCCAGGGCGCGAAAGTCGAATTTACTGTTGAACAACTACAGCAGAGTGAATACTTGCAGCTTCCGGCATTTATTACCGTACCGCCTCCCACCTTGTGGTTTGTACAACGACGCCGATATTTCCGCATCTCCGCCCCACTCCATCCGCCTTATTTTTGCCAGACCAAACTGGCGGATAACAGTACGTTACGTTTCCGCCTGTATGATTTGTCGTTAGGCGGCATGGGCGCATTACTGGAAACAGCAAAGCCTGCCGGATTGCACGAAGGCATGCGCTTCGCTCAGATTGAAGTCAACATGGGGCAATGGGGTGTTTTTCACTTTGACGCCCAGTTAATCTCAATCAGCGAGCGCAAAGTGATTGATGGCAAGAATGAAACCATCACCACTCCCCGTCTGAGCTTCCGTTTTCTTAACGTCAGCCCGACGGTGGAGCGGCAATTACAGCGGATTATTTTCTCTCTCGAGCGGGAAGCCCGGGAGAAAGCGGACAAAGTGCGCGACTGATTTACATCGCGTCCAGTGCCTGCTCAAGTTTGTAGATATAGCGCGGAGCCTGCGGCGCAGGATGATTTCGCGCTACGTGATCGAGGAACTCGTCAGCATCCAGATCGTTGATTTTGCTGATCGCCTTTTTCCGATCTGACGAGAAAGTCCGTAGCAGCGCACCTGCCCCGTTAGCGTATGACACCACCAGCGCATATTGCAGTACCTTCGGATCTTCAATACCTGCCAGCGGGCCGGTTTCCAGAATATTCAGGTAAGCCGCCCCCATTGAAATATTACGCTCCGGATTTTTCAGCTCGCTGGTCGTCGGCTCACCACTCCAGCCCATACGGCGATAAACATCACGTCCGGAGGTTGAAGCTTTTAACTGCATCAAACCAATGGCATTCGATTTACTCACCGCATTCGGATTACCACCCGATTCGATAGCGATAATCGCTGTGATCAATTGTGGATCGACGCCCCAGGCTGCACCGGCTTTCTGGCTTATTGGCATCCACTGCATCGCACGTTGCACCGGAACTTTCGCGTTCCACGGCGGGTTCGTGTAGTCATGCTTTGATGAACAACCTGCTAATAACACAATCAAAAAGGCAAACCATCTCAATTTCACTTCTTCTATCCTTATAGCCTGGAATCGCCGTTGAGGTGACAACGGCACACCTAAGCGGCATGATATACATTTCGTTTCTGTTGTCAGCAAGGAATTGCCATGTCTCTGTTTCACTTAATTGCCCCATCGGGTTACTGCATTAAACAGCACGCCGCGCTGCGTGGTATCCAGCGCCTTACCGACGCGGGGCATCAGGTCAATAACGTCGATGTTATTGCCCGTCGTTGTGAGCGTTTTGCGGGTACGGAAACGGAGCGTCTGGAAGATCTCAATTCCCTTGCCAGACTGACTACCCCCAACACTATCGTGCTGGCTGTACGCGGTGGTTACGGTGCCAGTCGTTTACTGGCGGATATTGACTGGCAGGCACTGGTGGCTCGCCAACAACATGACCCGTTGCTCATTTGCGGACATAGCGATTTTACCGCCATTCAGTGCGGTCTTCTGGCGCATGGCAATGTCATCACCTTTAGCGGCCCCATGCTGGTAGCAAACTTTGGCGCGGATGAACTGAACGCCTTTACCGAGCACCATTTCTGGCTGGCGTTACGCAATGAAACCTTCACCATTGAATGGCAAGGGGAAGGCCCGACATGTCAGACCGAAGGCACGTTATGGGGAGGCAATCTCGCGATGCTGATTTCACTGATTGGTACACCGTGGATGCCGCAAATCGAAAACGGTATTCTGGTGCTGGAAGATATTAACGAGCACCCTTTCCGCGTCGAACGTATGCTGTTGCAGCTCTATCATGCTGGAATTTTGCCACGTCAGAAGGCGATTATTCTCGGTAGCTTTAGCGGCAGCACGCCCAATGATTATGACGCAGGTTACAACCTGGAGTCAGTGTACGCGTTTTTGCGTTCCCGCCTGTCGATTCCACTCATTACCGGCCTCGATTTTGGTCATGAACCACGCACGGTTACGCTGCCGTTGGGCGCACATGCCATTCTTACTAACACCCGGGAAGGCACTCAGTTGACGATTAGCGGTCATCCTGTTCTTAAAATGTAAAAAAATCACGCTTCAGGGCTAAGTAAAACGCTGTCTCTGCCGCTAATATGGTAGGGTTTATATAAGAGACAGCGTAATCAGGAGTAACCGACCGTTGGATGCCACAACAATAATTAGCCTTTTCATCTTAGGATCCATCCTTGTCACCAGCAGTATATTACTTAGTTCATTTTCTTCCCGTCTTGGCATTCCTATTCTGGTTATTTTTCTGGCGATCGGCATGCTGGCGGGAGTCGATGGCGTCGGAGGTATCCCGTTTGATAATTACCCCTTCGCCTACATGGTAAGTAACCTGGCGCTGGCGATTATTTTGCTCGACGGCGGGATGCGCACTCAGGCCAGTTCCTTTCGTGTGGCGTTAGGACCGGCCCTGTCGCTGGCGACGCTGGGCGTGCTTATCACCTCTGGTTTAACCGGCATGATGGCGGCGTGGCTGTTTAATCTTGATTTGATTGAAGGCTTATTAATCGGCGCTATCGTCGGCTCCACCGATGCTGCAGCGGTCTTTTCTCTGCTGGGTGGTAAGGGGCTTAACGAACGTGTTGGCTCGACGCTGGAAATTGAATCCGGCAGTAATGATCCAATGGCGGTCTTTCTGACGATTACCCTGATTGCGATGATCCAGCAACATGAAAGCAGTGTCAGTTGGATGTTCGTAGTCGATATTCTGCAGCAATTTGGCCTCGGGATTGTCATCGGTCTTGGCGGTGGTTATTTACTGCTGCAAATGATTAATCGCATCGCCCTGCCCGCCGGATTATATCCATTGCTGGCATTAAGCGGCGGTATTTTAATTTTTGCTTTAACCACGGCGCTGGAAGGTAGCGGTATTCTGGCTGTTTATCTGTGCGGTTTTCTGCTGGGTAATCGCCCGATTCGCAACCGCTATGGCATCCTGCAAAATTTCGACGGCCTCGCCTGGCTGGCGCAAATCGCCATGTTCCTGGTGCTGGGGCTATTGGTTAACCCAAGCGATCTGCTGCCTATTGCTATTCCGGCGCTCATTTTGTCCGCATGGATGATATTCTTCGCTCGTCCTCTTTCGGTATTTGCCGGATTGCTACCGTTCCGTGGTTTTAATCTGCGTGAGCGCGTGTTTATCAGCTGGGTGGGATTACGCGGCGCGGTGCCAATCATCCTGGCCGTGTTCCCGATGATGGCGGGGCTGGAGAATGCGCGACTGTTCTTTAATGTCGCCTTCTTTGTGGTTCTGGTTTCACTGCTCTTGCAGGGAACATCACTCTCGTGGGCGGCGAAAAAAGCCAAAGTGGTCGTTCCGCCAGTGGGACGTCCGGTGTCACGCGTTGGTCTGGATATTCATCCGGAAAATCCGTGGGAGCAGTTTGTTTATCAGTTGAGTGCCGATAAATGGTGCGTGGGCGCGGCACTGCGTGATCTGCATATGCCAAAAGAGACGCGTATTGCGGCACTGTTTCGTGATAACCAGTTGCTTCATCCTACCGGCAGCACCCGACTGCGCGAAGGCGATGTGTTGTGTGTAATTGGTCGGGAACGCGATCTCCCGGCGCTCGGTAAACTGTTCAGCCAGTCGCCGCCGGTCGCGCTGGATCAACGCTTCTTTGGTGACTTCATTCTCGAAGCCAGCGCCAAATATGCAGATGTGGCGCTGATATATGGCCTGGAAGACGGGCGAGAATATCGTGATAAGCAACAAACGCTGGGTGAAATTGTCCAGCAGTTGTTAGGCGCGGCACCGGTTGTCGGTGACCAGGTAGAGTTTGCCGGAATGATCTGGACGGTGGCCGAGAAAGAAGATAATGAAGTGTTGAAGATTGGCGTACGGGTGGCGGAAGAGGAAGCTGAATCTTAAATTTAATACAGCATCTATCGCCGGATGCGATGCTTTGCGAACGCAGCCTGAGCCTGCATATAAACTTGTCATTTCCTGATTTTGATATGCTCATACCAACATCAGAAGAAGGTTAAATTATGGATGACAAACCATTGCAGGCTCTGGCTAATCAACTCAAAACGCCGGCTCAAGAAAGTCAGCATAATGGCTTCTTCTGACTGCAACAGGTGAAGAATAACCAGCCCCGCATTACCGGTATCCCCGTCAACCATCAGGGGCCCCAGCCTGACATCGCCTGAACATATTCCCCCACGCAACCTGCCGCACTGGCGTAGCCCACACAATACGCGTTTCAGACTGCTCAGTAACTGTAGTGGCGTTTCATCCGCCTGTAGCACCGGATGCATGAGCGATTTCTTATAGTTATTCCTTTGCTTAATAACGATTATTTCCGGGTCGTTCGCTCTCGTATTTTCTTTAATACGTCAGAGCTGCCTGGGCCGTAATACAGCATGTACCAGACCCGACACGGCATTTCTGACCAAGGGAAAAAGTCAACGATGAGTCGTTATATCAGCGCAAATGACGTCCTGTGGCACCTTTGCGGTGACCACATTCACGTCTCCGGCGCTGCCAGAGGATATTTATTTCAAGGATACGTAGCATTATGGCCAGCATTAAAGACATCCGCCCATTCGCCCCCGGCATTCCCCCATCTTCCGTTAACCCAGGCGTACGCCCACCAGGGCAGTTCTTCCTGCCGGTGGAACTCAAGAATGAAATTTTGCGGAACATGAAGTATATCGGCCCGCAAATATTTAGCTGGGGTGATGACCACCGGCAGATCATTGACCTCAGTACCGCGGGCGAAGTGAAAATACATATGGTAGACAATACCATCATCACGTTGGAGCGCCTGAATCCGAATCCGCAACATAACGAGTTCATGATGGTCGCCGAATGGTGCCAATGGGCTATGGAGCGGGATGGTTTGCAAGAAAACCTGCAAAAAAACCTGTACGAAATCCTGGAAGAAAACCAGCAAAACAAACAGTCAGAAATTCCCCAAGAAGACCTGAAAGAAAGTCTGGAAGAAATCAAGGAAAATATCCTGGAAGAAAACCTGCCAGCAAGCCGGAATGAAAACCGGGCAGAAGCATTGCGCAGAATGAAGGAATGTCTCATTACAAGACAGAGTATGCTCAATCTTAGCAACCTGGGATTGACTTCACTCCCTGAGAATTTGCCTCCACATCTGATTGAATTTTACTGCAGTAAAAACGTGTTGACCGCGTTACCGAAGGTGATGCCAAAGTGGCTGCTGGTGCTTGACTGTACAGATAACGTCTTGATCTTGTTACCGAAGGTGCAGCCCTCAAAACTGATGGTACTGAAGTGCTATGAAAACTGTATTATCTGGCTGCCTGAGCTGTCGACTAACCTGAGAGTGATTAACTGTTCTGAAAACTTCTTGCAATTTTTACCGCCGTCGATGCCCCAGTACCTGTATAAACTATCCTGTGCCGGCAACAATATTCACTCAATACCTGATGAGATGCTGGAGAACTTGACTCGCCTGAAAGTATTTGACTGTTCTAGTAACGATTTGATCTCTGCACCACGGCTGCCGCCCAAACTAATAATTTACTACTGTGGAGAAAACAAGTTTAAAACGGTACAGGTGCCACAGCCCCAGAGCCTGAAGGTGTTTGACTGTAATGGTAACCCGTGGGACAAAGACAATTTACCGACGCTGTTCAAAGCCGTCGAGGGCCTGAAAAAACAGCAGGGCCTGAAGGACCTTTTGGGCTTTTTGCACAAGGAGGGCCAGATGAAGCTGGAGAAGCTGGAGAAGCTGGAGGATCTGGATGACCTTATGGATCTAGAGCTCCTGGATGACCCGGTACTCCTGGAGCGCGTGAAGGTACAGGAGGACCTGGAGCTCCTGAATCAGCAGTTGGGCCTGTTGATTCTGGAAAGACAACAGGACTCGCAGCCTGTTAATCAACATTCTGAACATGAACCCGAATCTGCATCAAGGGTGAAGCGTGATTTATCTGAAGTCGAGTTCGAGTCAACAATGAAACGTAAGCGTTTTATGTAGAACGCCTGTGCGGTGAACTCAGGTTCCGGGGAAATAGTGTCCATCATTGTAATGGACACTATCATGGGAAATGGCTCTGTCACATCAACAACTACAGTTGCTGACCAGCCGGATGGATGATTTTTTCGCAACCAGAAGACGCTGCCTCCGATCCGGCTTACAACAAGTTACACTGTCATAACCGGGACACGTAACGCCAGCGCGCACATCAACTCATAGCCCACCGTTCCGGCAGCGGCGGCGACATCATCAATTTTGATCTCCTTGCCCCACAGCTCAACCGGCGTACCAATCCCCGCCTGCGGGCAAGGCGTTAAATCAACCGCCAGCATATCCATCGAGACGGTCCCCACCGTCATGGTGCGCACGCCGTCCACTAAAACAGGAGTACCGGTAGGCGCATGGCGCGGATAACCGTCGGCGTATCCTGCGGCGACAATGCCGATTCGCTGTTCATCGCGCGCAGTATAGCGACCGCCGTAGCCCACACGCTCGCCCGCTTTTAGCGTCTGGACACCAATAATCTCACTGCTTAGCGTCATCACCGGACGTAATCCGGTATTGGCGATATCACGCCACTGACCGGACGGCGAAGCGCCATACAAAATAATGCCAGGCCGAACCCAGTCAAAATGCGCTTCCGGGTGCCACAGAGTCGCCGCCGAATTGGACAACGAACGCCGACACTCCAGCCCTTCCGCCGCCTGCTCAATACGCTCCATCGCGCCGGAAATTCCATCAGGATGTTCCGCCTCGGCAAAATGCGACATCAGGGTCATTTCGCCAACATTCGCCATCGCCCGCAACTGCTGCCAGACGGTAAGTACGCGATCGGGCTGGAAGCCCAACCGATTCATCCCACTATTCACTTTAAGATAAATATCCAACGGTGCTTTTAGCCGCGCATTTTGCAGTGCTTTGAGCTGCCAGTTGCTGTGTACGCAGGTGGTCAGGCGGTGCTGGTCATAAATCTCCAGATCCTGAGCATGGAAAAATCCTTCCAGCATCAGGATCGGTCCTTTCCAGCCGCGCTCACGTAACGTTATTGCCTCTTCCAGGTTAAGTAATGCAAAGCCATCGGTGGCCCCGAGCGCGCTCCAGATACGCTCAATACCGTGCCCGTAAGCGTTCGCTTTTACCACTGACCAGACGCGCGCGTGCGGCGCGGCCTGGCGGACAATGGACAGATTCTGTTTTAATGCCTGCAGATCGAGGCTGGCCTGTATCGGACGGGTCATCTCGTTTCCTTAGCTGTGCGCGCCATGTAAATGGCCCGGGCGTGATGGCGTAAATCCACGGCTGTAGCGCGCTACGCTTAGATCCTCATACGGAATCGCTGGCGTGCGACCAGAGAGCAGATCGCTTAACAACTGACCGGAACCGCAAGCCATCGTCCAGCCGAGCGTGCCGTGACCGGTATTCAGCCACAGATTTTTAAAGCGTGTACGCCCGACAACCGGCGTGCCGTCTGGCGTCATCGGGCGCAGACCCGTCCAGAAAGTCGCCTGCTCGACATGACCGCCGCGTGGATAGAGATCGCGAACCACCATTTCCAGCGTTTCACGACGCGGTTGCAACAGCTCGGTGTTAAAACCAACAATTTCCGCCATTCCGCCAACACGAATGCGGTTATCGAAACGGGTAATGGCGATTTTGTAGGTTTCATCAAGGATAGTAGACACCGGCGCACCATCTTCCTGCGCAATCGGAATAGTCAGCGAGTAGCCTTTCAGCGGATACACCGGAATATCAACAATGCCTTTGAGCATCGCCGTCGAGTAAGAACCAAATGCCATCACATATGCATCGGCCTTAATCACTTCATCGCCACACTTCACGCCGTAGATTTGCTCGCCGTCGCAAAGCAGTTGGTCAACGGGCGTATTAAAGCGGAATTTAACCCCCGCCTGCTCCGCCATCCGCGCCAGATTCTGGGTAAACAGCTGGCAGTCTCCGGTTTCATCATTGGGCAGCTGGAGCCCCCCCGTCAGTTTGTGCGCTACTTCTGCCAGCGCGGGCTCCACTTCCGCCAGGCGGCTGGATTCCAACAGTTGATACGGTACGCCAGCATCTTCCAGCACGGCGATATCGCGGGTCGCATTTTCATACTGTTGTTCGGTACGGAACAGTTGCAGCGTCCCACCCTGACGCCCTTCATACTGAATATTGGTTTCGGCGCGCAATGCTTTCAGGCAATCACGGCTGTATTCCGCCAGACGCACCATCCGCCCTTTGTTTTCCATGTAGTGGCTGGTGTCGCAGTTACGTAACATTTGCCACATCCATTTCAACTGGAACTGCGTACCGTCGAGACGAACCGCCAGCGGCGCATGGCGCTGGAACATCCATTTAATCGCTTTTAAAGGCACACCTGGTGCCGCCCACGGTGCTGCATATCCGGGGGAGATTTGCCCGGCATTCGCGGCACTGGTTTCCAGGGCGGCCCCCGGCTCTCGATCAATGACGGTGACCTCATGTCCTGCCTGATTTAAGTACCAGGCGCTGGCAACGCCTACCACACCACTTCCCAGTATGACAACTCGCATAGCCACTCCGATAACGGTAGATACAGTAAAAGAATAATAATCTAATTACATCTTGATAACTCAGTTGAAAATATTATTCAACATACGGCTTTTTTATGGTGAGCTGGCTCACATCTCCCTGACTCTGCGGCAATATGACGTCTTTAGTATCTCCTGCTGAACGCCCTTTTTATCCAGCATAAAATTCCGTTCAGAAGCGGATTAGTGGCACTCTGATAATAAGAAATCGCAAAGAAAAAAATTCTCCGGCGACGCGGTTTTTAACAGGTGTTCTATGCTTGAAATGAGGTGCTCCACACAGAGAGCGCCGACAACAATGAGGTGCGCGTATGGCGACGATCGATTCTATGAATAAGGACACCACACGTTTGAGCGATGGACCCGACTGGACGTTCGACCTGCTGGATGTTTATCTGGCAGAGATAGACCGGGTGGCGAAACTCTACCGGCTGGATACCTACCCGCACCAGATTGAAGTGATAACCTCAGAACAGATGATGGATGCCTACTCCAGCGTCGGCATGCCAATTAACTATCCGCACTGGTCATTCGGTAAAAAGTTTATCGAGACTGAACGGCTGTATAAGCACGGTCAGCAAGGACTGGCCTATGAAATCGTCATTAACTCTAACCCGTGTATCGCTTACCTGATGGAAGAAAACACCATTACCATGCAAGCGCTGGTGATGGCACACGCCTGCTATGGGCATAACTCTTTCTTCAAAAACAATTACTTATTCCGTAGCTGGACCGACGCCAGTTCGATTGTCGATTATCTGATTTTTGCCCGTAAATATATTACCGAGTGCGAAGAACGTTATGGCGTTGATGAAGTAGAACGGCTTCTGGACTCGTGCCACGCGCTGATGAACTACGGCGTGGACCGGTACAAACGCCCGCAAAAAATCTCGCTGCAAGAAGAGAAAGCCCGGCAGAAAAGTCGCGAAGAGTATCTGCAAAGTCAGGTCAATATGCTCTGGCGTACCCTGCCGAAGCGCGAGGAAGAGAAAACGGTTGCTGAAGCGCGCCGCTATCCGTCCGAGCCACAAGAAAACCTGCTCTATTTTATGGAGAAAAATGCGCCACTGCTGGAATCATGGCAGCGTGAAATTCTGCGTATTGTGCGTAAGGTGAGCCAGTATTTTTATCCGCAAAAACAGACTCAGGTGATGAACGAAGGCTGGGCGACCTTCTGGCACTACACCATCCTTAACCATCTGTATGATGAAGGGAAAGTAACGGAACGTTTTATGCTGGAGTTTTTGCACAGCCACACCAATGTGGTCTTCCAGCCACCCTATAACAGCCCGTGGTACAGCGGCATCAACCCGTATGCCCTCGGGTTCGCCATGTTCCAGGATATTAAACGGATTTGTCAGTCGCCAACGGAAGAAGACAAATACTGGTTCCCGGATATCGCCGGTTCCGACTGGCTGGAAACGCTGCATTTCGCGATGCGTGATTTCAAAGATGAGAGTTTTATCAGCCAGTTCCTGTCACCGAAAGTGATGCGTGATTTCCGCTTCTTCACCGTGCTGGATGACGATCGGCATAATTATCTGGAGATTTCCGCTATTCATAATGAAGAAGGTTATCGGGAGATCCGTAACCGGTTATCGTCTCAATATAATTTAAGTAATCTGGAGCCGAATATTCAGATCTGGAACGTGGATTTGCGCGGCGACCGTTCGCTGACGCTGCGTTACATTCCACATAATCGCGCACCGCTAGATCGGGGGCGCAAAGAAGTACTGAAGCATGTGCATCGCCTGTGGGGATTTGATGTAATGCTGGAACAGCAAAACGAAGACGGCAGCGTCGAGTTGCTGGAACGTTGCCCGCCGAGAATGGGAAATCTGTAAAAACAACAAAACCCCTCGTTTGAGGGGTTTGCTTTTTAAACGGAAGGGATTATCGCCCCTGAATGGCTAAATCACCCGGCAGATTTTTCTGCATCCGGTGCCAAATCTCGCCGCTCTCATGCCCATAGCGACGCACTGTTTCGTATACCTGATCGTGTGCGCCTTCACTGCACAATGCCGACAGTTTGTGGTAGAAACCCAGCGCCAGACTGCGCGCTTCCGGATTGGCGAAATAGTGACGACCAATGCGCGTATACAGCCCTTTCATCCCGTTAAGGATCAGACCGTAAATCGGGTTGCCGGAAGCAAACGCCAGACCGCGGAATATGTTGTAATCCAGCTCGGCAAAGGCATCGGCGTGATCGGCCACTTCATTAGCGGTTGCCAGTACTTCCTGCGCTTTATCAGGATGCTGACGAAACGCGGTGCGAATAAAAATCGTTGAAATATTGGTACGCACCGACAGCAAATTATCAATAAGCTGCGGCACACTTTCGTGATCCAGTCGTGCCAGTGTTTCAAGGATATTTAAACCGGAGGTTTCCCAGAAATTATTCACCTTCGTCGGCTTGCCGTGTTGAATGGTCAACCAGCCATCTCGTGCCAGACGTTGTAACACTTCACGTAACGTAGTACGCGTTACGCCAATTAATTCTGAAAGTTCACGTTCTGCGGGCAAAATAGTCCCGGGAGGGAAGCGGTTATTCCAGATACTTTCAATAATGTACTCTTCCGCGAAACCCGCCGGGCTTTGCGCCTTAATGACCATAGTGAGATTTCCATAACACAGCAAAACAAAGTTGGACTCATCATACCAGAGGGCTAACTACGCTGATAGCAGACAAAAAGAAGAAAAAAGGGATCAAGGCTTCATTTTCCGCATCTCTTTACCCTTGACTATCAAGACTTGCCTCACTCCTGCCTGACCGTTAAGCTTTGCGTTTAAACATAAAAACATCATTGATTATTTGTAAGGTAAGGGAAACCATCATGGAGATCTCCTGGGGCCGCGCGTTATGGCGCAATTTTTTGGGCCAGTCCCCCGACTGGTACAAACTCGCCCTCATCATTTTCTTAATCGTAAATCCGTTAATTTTCCTCATCAGCCCTTTCGTCGCTGGCTGGTTGCTGGTAGCGGAATTTATTTTCACTCTGGCGATGGCCCTGAAATGCTACCCGCTACTCCCCGGTGGCCTGTTGGCTATCGAAGCGGTATTCATCGGCATGACCAGCGCGGAACACGTCCGTGAAGAGGTGGCGGCAAATCTTGAAGTCTTGCTGTTACTGATGTTTATGGTGGCGGGTATCTATTTTATGAAACAGCTGTTGCTGTTCATATTTACCCGTTTGCTGTTAAGCATTCGCTCCAAAATGCTGCTGTCGCTCTCTTTTTGCGTGGCGGCGGCGTTCCTCTCCGCGTTCCTCGATGCCTTAACCGTCGTGGCGGTGGTGATCAGCGTTGCAGTCGGTTTTTATGGGATTTATCACCGCGTAGCCTCTTCCCGTACCGAAGATACCGACCTGCAAGACGATAGTCATATCGACAAGCATTACAAAGTGGTTCTGGAACAGTTCCGTGGCTTTCTGCGTAGCCTGATGATGCATGCCGGTGTCGGCACCGCATTAGGCGGCGTAATGACCATGGTGGGCGAACCACAGAACCTGATCATCGCTAAAGCGGCTGGCTGGCATTTTGGCGATTTCTTCCTGCGCATGTCGCCAGTGACCGTTCCGGTTCTGATTTGTGGCCTGTTAACCTGCCTGCTGGTAGAGAAGCTGCGTTGGTTTGGCTATGGTGAAACGCTGCCGGAGAAAGTCCGCGAAGTACTGCAACAGTTTGACGATCAAAGCCGCCACCAGCGTACCCGTCAGGATAAAATCCGTCTGATTGTCCAGGCGATTATTGGCGTCTGGCTGGTGACTGCGCTGGCGTTGCATCTGGCGGAAGTTGGCTTGATTGGTTTGTCAGTCATTATTCTGGCGACATCATTGACCGGTGTCACCGATGAACATGCTATCGGTAAAGCCTTCACCGAATCTCTGCCATTCACCGCACTGTTGACGGTGTTTTTCTCGGTAGTCGCGGTGATTATCGACCAACAACTGTTTTCGCCGATTATTCAGTTTGTGTTGCAGGCATCGGAACATGCTCAGCTGTCGCTGTTCTATATTTTCAACGGTCTGCTGTCATCCATTTCGGATAACGTCTTCGTGGGGACGATTTATATCAACGAAGCGAAAGCGGCAATGGAAAGTGGCGCTATCACGTTGAAGCAATACGAGCTGCTGGCGGTCGCCATTAATACCGGTACCAATCTGCCCTCTGTCGCTACGCCGAACGGTCAGGCTGCGTTCCTGTTCCTGCTGACCTCTGCACTCGCGCCATTGATTCGCCTCTCTTATGGCCGCATGGTGTGGATGGCCCTGCCTTACACCCTCGTCCTGACACTCGTCGGACTACTTTGCGTCGAGTTTACGCTTGCCCCTGTAACCGAATGGTTTATGCAAATGGGCTGGATAGCAACGCTTTGATAACAACTTACCGGGCATATAAATGCCCGGTTTGCCTTTTCGCCCGATAATTGTCCAATTGCGTCCTATTTTTGCTGCCTCCTGGTGGCGCAGCGAATGAATTGGTTTAAACTGCGCACTCTATGCATATTGCAGGGAAATGATTATGTTGCGATTTTTGAACCAATGTTCACAAGGCCGGGGCGCGTGGCTGTTGATGGCGTTTACCGCTCTGGCACTGGAACTGACGGCACTGTGGTTCCAGCATGTGATGTTACTGAAACCTTGCGTGCTCTGTATTTATGAACGCTGCGCATTATTCGGCGTTCTGGGTGCTGCGCTGATTGGCGCGATCGCCCCGAAAACTCCGCTGCGTTATGTAGCGATGGTTATCTGGTTGTATAGTGCGTTCCGCGGTGTGCAGTTAACTTACGAGCACACCATGCTTCAGCTCTATCCTTCGCCGTTTGCGACCTGTGATTTTATGGTTCGTTTCCCGGAATGGCTGCCGCTGGATAAATGGGTGCCGCAAGTGTTTGTCGCCTCTGGCGATTGCGCCGAGCGTCAGTGGGATTTTTTAGGTCTGGAAATGCCGCAGTGGTTGCTCGGTATTTTTATCGCTTACCTGCTTGTCGCGGTGCTGGTGGTGATTTCCCAGCCGTTTAAAGCGAAAAAACGTGACCTGTTCGGTCGCTAATCCATTCAGCGCTCCTGCGGGAGCGCTTTTTTCCTGCCGCTATGTTTATTTGACCCGCAGTAAATCAGAACTTCGCGTTGTATAACGTGGTGAAAGCATAGCTCGCTTCATCTGCCATTGTTGTTGGATCCCCTGCCCGGCAAAATAGAGTGTTCCTCTGCCCTCTTTAGCATTCAGAGTATCCATTACCGCCATCAATTGCTCACTCCCGGGGGGCGGTGCGTTGTCATCGAATAAATTGAGCTGCGCGACTCCCTGACTGAAGAAATCTCCCAGCATCACGCCCGCTTTTTGGTAGCGATGGCCCGCTTGCCAGATGGCATCCAGAGATCGCGTAGCGGCGTTAATGATATCCCTGCTGTCCTGAGTGGGCGTCAGCAGTTTTACCGACGCGCTATTGCCGTAATAAGGTTCATTGAGCGCAAATGGTGACGTCTTAATAAACGTGGAAATAAACCGACAATATTGATGCTCACTGCGAAGTTTTTCCGCCGCCCGGGCAGCGTAACTACAAATGGCCTGCCGCATCGACGTATAATCCGTGATGCGTTCACCAAACGAACGGGAACAGATAATTTCCTGCTTCGTCGGTGCAAACTCTTCCAGTTGCAAACAGGGTTCACCGTGCAGTTCACGCACCGTTCTTTCGAGCACGACATTAAAATGTTTACGGATAAACCGGATATCTGTACCCGCCAAATCGAGAACGGTTTTGATCCCCATCGCGTCCAGTTTTTTGCTGATCCGCCGTCCAATCCCCCAGACTTCATCCACGGGGAGAGCAGACATTAATTTACGCTGGCGTTCCAGATTTGATAAATCCACCACCCCACCCGTCTGCCGCTGCCATTTTTTTGCCGCATGATTGGCAAGCTTAGCCAGCGTTTTGGTCTGGGCGATCCCCACGCCAACAGTAAGATGGGTACGTTGTAGCACCGTTGCGCGAATTTCTCGGCCAAAATCAGTCAGATCGCGACAATTACGCACACCGGTCAGATCGCAGAATGCCTCATCAATACTGTAAATCTCGACGCGGGGCGATAATTCTTCCAGCGTCGACATCACCCGATTGCTCATATCGGCGTAAAGCTCATAGTTACTGCTAAAGCAAACCACGCCACAGCGGCGAAACAGATCTTTTTGTTTGAACCAGGGATCGCCCATTTTAACGCCCAACGCCTTTGCCTCAGCGTTTCGGGCGATAACGCAACCGTCATTATTCGATAGCACAACCACCGGTTTACCCCATAAATCAGGGCGAAACACCGTCTCACAGCTGGCATAAAACGCGTTTACATCACAGAGGGCAAACATCAGCGCATCGCCTTAACGACGTGGATCACCACACCAAAGACATCCAGCGTATCTTCGCTACTGATGGTAATGGGTGAATATGCACTGTTCATGGGAATAAGCTGCACTGTCGGGCGTAGTTGCAATTTTTTCACCGTAAACTCGCCGTCAACAGCAGCGATGACAATATCACCATGGCTGGCGGTAATAGCGCTATCGACAATCAGTAAATCACCGTCACTAATCCCACCGTCAATCATAGAATCACCACTTGCTTTGACGAAGTAAGTCGCGCTGGGATGCTGGATCAACAGTTGATTCAGATCGATGCGCTGTTCAACGTAATCTGCGGCCGGTGAAGGAAAGCCACACTGAACAAGATCGCTAAATAGCGGAAAAGTCACAATTTCGCGGAGATCCGCAGGCTTGATAAACAACATAATAATCTGCCTGAAGTTATACTGTTTTTATATACAGTAGTCTGTTCTTGCCAGCAGATCAATACTGATTCAGGCTATCAATATTTGTCGCTGCATAGACTGCTGATTTTTCGTTCTCTTATCCTGTGCTCACGCGGCCTTCTGGCGACGACGCTCATCCAGCAGAAATGAAAAATATCACCCGGCTAAAAATAGAATAGAAGCATTCGCCATAATGACATTAAACATTGTTTGATATTTATCATATTAATAGAAATAAAGACATTGACGCATCTCGCCCGCCTAACTATGAATTAGATGAAGTAAAATTCATTAATAGTTGTAAAACAGGAGTTTCATTACAATTTATATATTTAAAGAGGCGAATGATTATGACTGAAATCGTTGCAGATAAAACGGTAGAGGTAGTTAAAAACGCAATCGAAACCGCAGATGGAGCATTAGACCTTTATAATAAATATCTCGATCAGGTCATCCCCTGGCAGACCTTCGATGAAACCATAAAAGAGTTAAGTCGCTTTAAACAGGAGTATTCACAGGCAGCCTCCGTTTTAGTTGGCGATATTAAAACCTTACTTATGGATAGCCAGGATAAGTATTTTGAAGCAACCCAAACGGTGTATGAATGGTGTGGTGTTGCGACGCAATTGCTCGCAGCGTATATTTTGCTATTTGATGAGTACAATGAGAAGAAAGCATCCGCCCAGAAAGACATTCTCATTAAGGTACTGGATGACGGCATCACGAAGCTGAATGAAGCGCAAAAATCCCTGCTGGTAAGCTCACAAAGTTTCAACAACGCTTCCGGGAAACTGCTGGCGTTAGATAGCCAGTTAACCAATGATTTTTCAGAAAAAAGCAGCTATTTCCAGTCACAGGTAGATAAAATCAGGAAGGAAGCGTATGCCGGTGCCGCAGCCGGTGTCGTCGCCGGTCCATTTGGATTAATCATTTCCTATTCTATTGCTGCGGGCGTAGTTGAAGGGAAACTGATCCCAGAATTGAAGAACAAGTTAAAATCTGTGCAGAGTTTCTTTACCACCCTGTCTAACACGGTTAAACAAGCGAATAAAGATATCGATGCCGCCAAATTGAAATTAACCACCGAAATAGCCGCCATCGGGGAGATAAAAACGGAAACTGAAACAACCAGATTCTACGTTGATTATGATGATTTAATGCTTTCTTTGCTAAAAGAAGCGGCCAAAAAAATGATTAACACCTGTAATGAGTATCAGAAAAGACACGGTAAAAAGACACTCTTTGAGGTACCTGAAGTCTGATAAGCGATTATTCTCTCCATGTACTCCAGGTATAAGGTTTATCACATTTAAAAACACAGCCGTTTTTTAAAGATTGAGAGTTACCTGTTGATAATAAGGTATCGGGTAACTCTCATTATGACAGAGCGCTTTCAAAAACAGGGCTACGAAATGGCGAGTATCCAGACGTATATTAAGAAAGCCCCCATCAACATCTATTAAATTTATCACTGCGCCCAGTCAGGTTTATTTAAGATATGATCCTGCCAGTCAATCACTTCTGATTCTTTCACTGCGATATGACGCACAGAGATACGTTCGCCATGCATTGCCGCTTTCGAACCAGTAAGCAGCGGATGCCACGCAGGTAAATCTTTACCTTCCGCCAGCAAGCGATAAGCGCAGGTCATTGGCAGCCATTCGAATGTTGGCAGATTTTCACGGGTTAATTTAATGCAGTCAGGTTCAAACTCGAAACGACGTTCGTAGTTCCGACATTGACAGGTTTTAATATTGAGCTGGCGACAGGCGACGTTAGTGAAGTAGATTTCGTCGGTGTCTTCATCCATCAGTTTATGCAGGCAACACTGACCGCAACCATCACACAACGACTCCCATTCCGCATCGCTCATTTCGTCCAGGGTTTTACTTTGCCAGAAAGGTACATCGCTCATCAGGTGTTCCGCCATTACGTTAAAACGCACCTTATAACCAGTCTGGCACAGCGATGCAAGTTTTGCCGCCGCTTTCAGGCGGCAAAAAGTATTACAAAACGCGAGTTGTCAAAGAATGCCCATCGAAAGTGACTGTCAGCTCATCACCACTTTGCAACGGGCCGACGCCATCAGGCGTGCCTGTCAGCACAACGTCACCGGCCTTGAGGGTAAAGAACTTGCTCATATAAGCGATCAGCGGAACGATTTTATGGATCATGTCCGCAGTCGTACCTTGCTGGCGTTGTTCGCCGTTTACGCTCAGGCCCAGCGTTGTATTTTGCGGATCGCCGGTGAATTCCGCCGCGGGAATAAACCCGGAAAGCGGACAAGAGTTATCAAACGCTTTGGCCTTTTCCCACGGCTGCCCGGCTTTCTTCATTTTTCCCTGAACATCACGCAATGTCAAATCGAGCGCCACGCCGTAACCGGCAATGGCTTTACGGACATGCTCTTCCGTAGCCTGACGCAGCGTCGCGCCAATCAATACCGCCAGTTCGACTTCATGATGAACTGAACCGAAATCGGATGGGATCGCCAATGGCTGCCGCAGATCGCACAGTGCCGTTTCTGGTTTAATAAACAGCACTGGCTCTTCGGGCACTGCGCTGCCCATCTCTTTAATATGTTTGGCATAGTTACTGCCAACACAGACTACTTTACTCACCGGATAATCCAGCAGCGCACCTTGCCAGTTGTGATGTTGATACATAACGTTCCCCTCACCTTATCGTGGATATGAAAACCCGCGCCGACAAAGATAATGCCACCGCCGGATATCGGTTATTTGTTCGTGTCGTCTGTTTTCTGCCCCATGACGGAAAGATGTTGCTTCAGCAAATCTTCGGGTGGTGGCGGTAACTGCAAATAGTAACCTTGCTCGGTTAATGCCTGTTTAACCTTTTCAATATCGGCATTGACCAGTTTCTTCCGCCCATCCAGCGGCAGAATCATCGCTAACTGAGGCTGACCAAAACCTTTCATCAGTTCCTCAGGTACACGCGAAAAATCGTCTTTTTTTTCGACATATAAATAGGTCTGGTCACGCTTGCTGCTTCGATAAATCACACAAAACATACTTTTACTCTTTAAGATGCCAGGTTTTGGCATAAGCTAACATCAATGAAACCCGCGCCACAAGCCAGCCAGCTGTAGATTTCTGCGGTTTGTTCAGTCCATGCGCCCTTAATAAGTGATCCCCCGGCAAAAATGCCGCGCCGGGATTTAACCGAACACAGGAAAGCCACTGGAATTCTCCTGTGATGAATTGTTATATTATAACAGTTCATCGTACTCATTCTGAACAGGAGACTACCTATGAAAATCAAGAGCATCAGTAAGGCTGTATTATTGCTTGCACTGCTAACCTCCACGAGCTTTGCTGCGGGTAAGAATGTCAATGTTGAGTTCAGAAAAGGCCATAGCAGCGCTCAGTACTCCGGCGAAATAAAGGGATACGATTACGATACATATACCTTTTATGCCAAAAAAGGTCAGAAAGTGCATGTGAGTATCTCTAATGAAGGCGCTGATACTTACCTCTTCGGGCCAGGAATCGATGATTCTGTTGATTTATCCAGATATTCCCCAGAACTCGATAGTCACGGACAATACTCACTCCCTGCTTCTGGCAAATATGAGCTGCGAGTGCTGCAAACTCGAAACGACGCCCGTAAAAACAAAACTAAAAAATATAACGTCGATATTCAAATTAAGTAAATGTCAACCGACGGGGACTCTCCCCGTCATAAACGTTAACGCCCCACTCCTCTCTGTCGCTCAAGAGGTTAATGACGAATAGAACATAATGTAAACAAGACATCACTCACGACACATAAATAACATCTTTGTGGTGGTTTGATTGATTTTTCCACTCCGCTTACCATCCACACCAAAATAACGATCATCACGACATAATTTTTCTTTAACATCGCAAAATACACCGTTAGCGAATGTAAATTCGCTGGGATCGTAGCCTTGTACTGATTGTAAGTTTTCAGCGGCTTTTTCGCCGAGATATTTCCTTGTTAACTCTGGGGAAATGCCATCTGAGTTAACACAAATATACGGGTCGCAAACAACGCCACACGCAGGAGATTGAAGTCCGCCAGCGTCATGTCCAGACGCCATTGATGAGAACATCATCCCCACACCTGACAATCCGATATAAATAATACGCATCATATTCATAGCACATCCTGATAATCCAACCGTGCAACACTTATGCTCATTTCGTCATCAATCCGTAATCAAAACCGCTGACCTGGACGAGTTACGATGACCTGACAGAAGTATCAGACGTCTTCTGCGGTTTCTATGATAGAGCAATTCTGTGGCGGATATTAAGATAACGGGTATCTGTTCTTTAATGATGCCGCAAAAAATGGAAAGTTAAGAAAGCCTGGCGTGGTGAAAAAATACACTTGCCTCAATACTGGATATTTAAACAGGTTTGGAGATGCTGTCACGATTAGGGTGCGGAAAAAGGAAGCGTAAATAAGAAGAATCAAAAGTACGACGGCAATGGGTTGATTGACAAGGGTATTTTTTAAGCTATGAATCAGCGCCATTTATCACAGAATAGACTTTTACTCTGAATAAATGGGAGGGTGACTTGCCTCAATATAATCCAGACTATAACATGCCTTATAGTCTTCGGAACATCATCGCGCGCTGGCGATGATTAATAGCTAATTGAGTAAGGCCAGGATGTCAAACACGCCAATCGAGCTTAAAGGCAGTAGCTTCACTTTATCTGTGGTTCATCTGCATGAGGCAGAACCTAAGGTTATCCATCAGGCGCTGGAAGACAAAATCGCTCAGGCCCCCGCATTTTTAAAACATGCCCCCGTTGTACTCAACGTCAGTGCACTGGAAGACCCGGTAAACTGGTCAGCGATGCATAAGGCGGTTTCGGCAACCGGTTTGCGGGTTATTGGCGTAAGTGGCTGCAAAGATGCGCAACTTAAAGCCGAAATTGAAAAAATGGGGCTGCCTATCCTGACGGAAGGAAAGGAAAAAGCGCCGCGTCCAGCTCCCGCACCGCAGGCTCCAGCGCAAAATACAACGCCGGTCACAAAAACGCGTTTAATAGATACCCCGGTGCGTTCCGGTCAGCGTATTTATGCTCCACAATGTGATCTGATTGTTACAAGCCACGTTAGCGCTGGGGCCGAATTGATTGCCGATGGGAACATTCATGTCTATGGCATGATGCGCGGTCGTGCGCTGGCAGGGGCAAGTGGTGACCGGGAAACGCAAATATTTTGTACGAACCTGATGGCGGAATTGGTGTCCATCGCAGGTGAATACTGGCTGAGTGATCAAATCCCAGCAGAATTTTATGGCAAAGCGGCGCGACTGCAGTTAGTCGAAAACGCTTTGACCGTTCAACCGTTAAATTGATCCCTTTTTAACAAGGAATTTCTATGGCACGCATTATTGTTGTTACTTCGGGCAAAGGGGGTGTTGGTAAGACAACCTCCAGCGCGGCCATCGCCACTGGTTTGGCCCAGAAGGGAAAGAAAACTGTCGTGATAGATTTTGATATCGGCCTGCGTAATCTCGACCTGATTATGGGTTGTGAACGTCGGGTCGTTTACGATTTCGTCAACGTCATTCAGGGCGATGCAACGCTAAATCAGGCGTTAATTAAAGATAAGCGTACTGAAAATCTCTATATTCTTCCGGCATCGCAAACTCGCGATAAAGATGCCCTCACCCGTGAAGGGGTCGCCAAAGTTCTTGATGATCTGAAAGCGATGGACTTTGAATTTATTGTTTGCGACTCCCCGGCAGGGATTGAGACCGGTGCGCTAATGGCACTCTATTTTGCAGACGAAGCCATTATTACCACCAACCCGGAAGTCTCCTCAGTACGCGACTCTGACCGTATTTTAGGCATTCTGGCGTCGAAATCACGCCGCGCAGAAAATGGCGAAGAGCCTATTAAAGAGCACCTGCTGTTAACGCGCTATAACCCAGGCCGCGTAAGCAGAGGTGACATGCTGAGCATGGAAGATGTGCTGGAGATCCTGCGCATCAAACTCGTCGGCGTGATCCCAGAGGATCAATCAGTATTGCGCGCCTCTAACCAGGGTGAACCGGTCATTCTCGACATTAACGCCGATGCGGGTAAAGCCTACGCAGATACCGTAGAACGTCTGTTGGGAGAAGAACGTCCTTTCCGCTTCATTGAAGAAGAGAAGAAAGGCTTCCTCAAACGCTTGTTCGGAGGATAAGTTATGGCATTACTCGATTTCTTTCTCTCGCGGAAGAAAAACACGGCCAACATTGCAAAAGAACGGCTGCAGATTATTGTTGCTGAACGCCGTCGCAGCGATGCAGAACCGCATTATCTGCCGCAGTTGCGTAAAGATATTCTTGAGGTCATTTGTAAATACGTACAAATTGATCCTGAGATGGTAACCGTACAGCTTGAGCAAAAAGATGGCGATATTTCTATTCTTGAGCTGAACGTGACCTTGCCGGAAGCAGAAGAGCTGAAATAGGCCCGCTGTAAAAGCGCATTTCTCTTCAAGGCAGAGTCATCTCTGCCTTGCGTTTTTCATCCCCCTCATCCACGTTTGATAAGAGCGGCGAGTATTCTTGCTGATGCTACTCATTGCTTCCCCCCTTTACACCTTAATGCCGTTCCCCCCACACAGATCAAATTGTTTATACCTGGCTGAGTAAATAACCTTATTGTTAGTATGGGTATACTGGGTGATGATAACCCCGCAATTTCATTATTCATTGTTCTCCCATAGGATGAGGTTTCCCGCCGTAACTGGCGGGCTTTTTTTGCCGCAGAATTTTTCCTTTTAACACCCTGTAAACGAAAACTGCGCCGAAGCGCAGTTTAATCGTTGATGGTCAGAACGACCAGTTCGCACCAGCCACCGCGTTCCACGGGGATTCCACACCGGCACCATGGCTATACCCCACCCCGAGATGCCCGCTTAACGAACTGCTGAATGAGGCTTTAATACCTGCCTGATATATTCCACGTCTGCCCGACAAATCATTGACAAAATTACCGTCATTATTCACTTTCACCCGGTTATCATCGACAAATTCTTTGCGCACAGCCGCCTTCAGCCACGGCTCAACTTCCATGCCGTTCCCCAGACGCATGTTGTAACTCAGCGTTGCGCCCAGTTCACGATATATACTGCGGGTATCGACTGATTTCGATTCCATACCATTGGATAAATGATATTCGGGGTTATCAGCGGTGAACCCCGTTAACGATGCATACGGCGTCAGGTTCCAGTTACCATCGGTAAATCGCATCCCGGTTTCAATGTGACCGCCCAGCCCGTTGCTGCGATAACTGCCGTTGGCGGCTCCACCGCTGCTCATTTTACCGGCTACGTTACTTTCAAAGCGGTTCAGCTTCACGATACCGTCCAGATAGAAACCACTTTCATGTTCCCAACTGGCATAGCCGCCCAGAGAATAACTGCCCACACTGCCATGACCTCCGCGATCAAAACCGATATGTGAATGGGAATAACCCATAAAAGCGCCCAGCGTGGCAATTCCTTCTGGAATATCATTACGGCTGTCGATCCCCACTGTCATTCCGATCAGCGTCTGCTCAAACCCGGCACCCGCATCGGTGGTGACATTATTACGGGTGTTATACGTCGCCCCCCAGACATTATTGTTGTGTGGACTCGCTTTCATTATGTTCAACCGCTCGCGAATACTGTTTAGCTCAGCATCAAATACCAACGGTAATGTTGCTGCCATATTGAGTACAGCTGCCGTAGAAGGCGTGATGCGTTTCTCCGGAACGGGTGTCGGCGTTGGATCGGGAGTCGGGTCTGGATTTGGATTTGGGTTTGGGTTTGGGTTCGGGTTCGGGTTCGGGTTCGGGTTCGGGTTCGGGTTCGGGTTCGGGTTCGGGTTTGGATTTGGATTCGGATTTGGGTTTGGATTTGGGTTTGGGTTCGGATTTGGGTTGACATCATTAGTCAGGTTCCAGTTGCTGTTGCCGTCGCTTTTCAGGACATACTCATAGGTCCCAAGATCAACGAAACCACCGGTATTGCCCAGCGTAAACGACGCATCCCCTCCCCCTGTTTTCACCAGCGTCATCGCATCGTCAGACTGAGGGCTGACGCCGGTATCCTGAACAAAGATTTTAAAATTACCAGTGGCATTGTTGTTGACGACCAGTTGATCGCCCCGGGAGCCTGCAATGTTGGTATGCAGGTAGAAATTACCGCTGCCGGAAAGTTCACTGGTGGTCAGCGTATTGTAGATACCGTTAGTTGTGGCAGGCGCTGATAAATAAACATCACCGTCGTTGAGTAGCAAACTGTTTACTCTATATTCGCAGTTGCTGGTGCCTGCACAGGAATTATTGCTGTTAAGCCAGACACTGCCCCGGCTGGCAGCCGTCAGGTCGGCAAGCGTCGTATCAACGCCATTGCCGATAGTGAATGTCGCGCTATCGGTAATCCGGATCGCCCCTTCGAGTTTAACTGGCGTAACATTATCCCGTGGCGTCATTAACGACAGGCTTCCTGTCGCGCCACTGACCGATGCATCCGCCAGCGTACCTGCGTAGACGATTGCTGTCCCGCCAGCAACCTGGAGATCTTCTGCCCGGGCCAGAGCCTGAAACTCATCTTTTGACCGCCCAAGGGTATATTGCCCACCAGAGTTAACCTTTGTGGCGGAGTCCTGACCCAGGTTTTGCATTGCACCACCCTTGTCAACCGTGGAGTCACGGGCTTCGGTACCTGCTAATACCAATAAATTACCGCCATTTTCCAGCAACATATTGGTCGCTAAATTGCTGGCAATGGAAAAGGTGCCGTACTGGTGCGTACCGCTGATTTCAATACCGTTAGCCGTGCTCGTCTGGAGAGCGGCACCGCTGTTCTGGACGATATCTGTCGCTTTGCCATTATCGTTGACTGTCAGCGTTCCGCCTTCATTGATCGTTGTTTTTATTGCCTCTCCGTTAGCTGAAACTGTTTGTATTCCGCCGTCGTTAATTGTTGTCTCATTTGCCACACCCTCGACGATTTGTTCACCGCCAGTGAGCGTCGTGCCTGTCGCAGTGGCTTTTGTTTTGACGATCTCCCGACCGCCCGCATTGACCTGTGTTTTGGCGGAAGTGGTGTCTGACTCCACGGTTAACACGCCGCCATTTGTCAGCAGGATATTGTTCGCCGCACCCTGCTCGATGCTGAACGCGACGCCATCAGCGCGTGTCCCTGTGACCCGCGTCGCCCTGGTGGTTGCAACCAACGCGCCCTGACTACTCTGCTGTATCCCCGTTGCGCTGCCTTTCTCCCGCACATCGAGTATGCCGCCATTGTTAAGTCTGGTGGTATATGCTACGGCCTCCTCGTGGACAATCAGCTTACCGCCAGCATCAACGATGGTATCTACCGCCGAGGTTTGAGCTACGACCGTCAGTTGGCCGGTATTTTCCAGCACAACATGCTCAGCCCTGCCTCCGGTAATAGTGAAGTGAGATGACCTCTGGTATCCATCAATATCAGTCCCCGCGCCCGTGTTGGCAACTAAAGCACTCCCCGTGTCCAGGTAAACCCCATGTGCGATACCGCCGGTATCGACAATCAGCGTGCCTCCGGCACGAATATTGCTGCCAGTTGCCGTACCTCCTTTCTCAACAACCTGCTTGCTCCCGGAAGAGATATTTGTTGTGTCAGCTTTCCCGCCGCTCTTGATATTTTGCGTGCCACTGTTGATATTAGTTCCCGTAGCAATACCATGATTATAAATATTCTGTGTACCGCCATTAATTATGGTATTAGTCGCGTTCCCGGCAACATCCATGGCCCCGCCGTTATCTATTCGGGTCGCATCAGCTTTAGCATTCGTTAAAACTGACATTGTTCCTTTATCGTTAATTATCGTCCCTGTAGAAATTCCTCCCTCACTAATTGTCTGGCTGCCACCGTTAATGACTGTATTATTAGCCTGCCCCTGATAAGAGCCATGACCAGATACCTCTTGATGTCCACCAGTATCAATAACACTTCCATTAGAAATCCCGCCATATACCTCCTGATTGCCGTGATTGATGATATGAGCATTATTTGTTGCACCTCGTTCATCTACTCTTTGGCTGCCGTCTACAGTCTCATCATTTACAACGCCAATAACATTAGAAGTGAAGGCCGTCATCCCAGGCGGGGCATATATCATGGCAGCTATCAATAAGGAAAGTACTGAGCGGTGAAAATAATAGCGACTGATTCTGTTCATAAATTTCATCCTCTGAAAAATGAATACTGAGTACTGAGTAGCGTCTAAGTAACCTAAGCTCGGCTGCAACATCAGCCCGCAGGCACCAGACCAGGGGATTCATCCTGAAGAGACAGCGCAGGTGTATTGTGTTCACCGCTCACCAAAGACATCATGATGAAATGATGATATCCCGCATAAGAAAGAGGCATTTTTTAAACGCAATGCGCTGAAGTGTAGTTGGATAAAAAATCACTCTTTTCAGATAATACTGTCGTACGCTTATCTTTCGACAATGAGGCCGTCGGCAAAATAAAATGACTAATGTAATCGTTGCTGATGAATATCTTCTGCTCACATAAAAATCACACAATAATATTGATAAATCAGATTATCTTACCTTTACAACATTGCGTTAACAGTCAATGACACTTCTTGAATAAAAATATTGTCAATCAATGAGTTATTCCTCATTTAAGATTATTCTCATTCACGTAAAAAACATAATTCCTATCATCACAGCCACGCTCATTTTGAATTATCTGAATAATAGCGAGCGTTCTTTAGTTAAGCAGATCTTAATTGAAGACGAAATTATTGTGTGTGCAACTTACTTAATACCGGACATCTAAGTTGAAGAAAAAAATACTTGCCTTCGGGCTTATCTCAGCATTGTTCTGCTCCACGCCAGCGATGGCGGATATGAACCGCACCACGAAAGGTGCATTGCTAGGCGCAGGCGTTGGTTTACTTACTGGCAATGGTGTTAATGGCGTACTGAAAGGTGCAGCTGTTGGCGCTGGTGTTGGTGCAGTAACAGAAAAAGGCCGCGACGGTAAAAATGCGCGTAAAGGTGCAAAAGTGGGTGCCGCCGTTGGTGCTGTCACTGGCGTTCTGACCGGCAATGGCCTCGAAGGGGCGATTAAAGGTGCCGTGATTGGCGGTACGGGTGGTGCAATTCTGGGTAAAATGAAATAAGGAATGATGATGAAAAAATTTGCTTTACTGGCGGGTCTGTTTGTTTTCGCACCAATGACCTGGGCGCAGGACTACAATATTAAAAACGGTTTGCCGTCAGAAACCTATATTACTTGCGCAGAAGCCAACGAAATGGCAAAAACTGACAGCGCACAGGTTGCAGAAATTGTTGCGGTAATGGGTAATGCCAGCGTTGCCAGCCGTGATTTAAAAATTGAGCAATCTCCGGAACTAAGCGCCAAAGTGGTAGAAAAACTGAATCAGGTTTGCGCTAAAGACCCGCAAATGCTGTTGATCACGGCAATTGATGACACTATGCGTGCTATCGGCAAAAAATAATATTTAATATGTTACCGCGTCGATGAATTCGACGCGGTATTTTAGCTAACGGGGATCAGAACTTATATTTCAGGCCCACCATCATTGCGGTGTCATTGTAGCCATTATCACCCAGCTGCACGCCCACATTACCCCAGACGCTGGCCGCCGAATTCAGATTGCCATTTACGCCAAGTTTAATTTCCCCCAGATTACGCGCCCCGTCTTGTTCAACTTTCACACCGTTCATTGAGACAGCAAAATCTTTACTGTTATGGATCCAGTTCATTTCAACAAAAGGTTCAAAGTCGTCACCGTGCGGACCGCTGTTTTTCTCCTGAGTACGAATAAAGGTGCGGAAGCCGAGTCGGGTCTGGATGTTGTTATTTGCGTCATTCTCAATACGTGAGCCATTGGCTTCCGTGTGCGCATTATGATCGACGCCCATCCAGATAGCCTGTGCCTGTGGCTGGAAGATCCACGTATATTTCGCCGCTTCCAGACCAAAGGATTTATTCAGGGCAAAACCGTAACCCGCTTCCAGCGAGACGGTTGCACCTTTCGCGCTATAGGATTCATAGGCTAACTCATCCCCTTTCACCGAGTTTTTAAACCAGCTATATTGCGCCCAGGCGTCAATGTATGCGCCTTTTTTACTGATGTCATCGGCAAACCAGGTGGCATACAGCCCTGCGCTATAGCCTCTGACACTCCCTTTCGAACGATAATCCGACACGCTGGAATGAGTTGAGTTGTAGTCGCGGGCATAACCAGCCATCACTCCCAAACGCCAACTGTCACTGTCGGTAAAACCACCGGTTAACAGATCGGCCCCTAACTGCGAGACGTAGCGATGCGAGGTCGTTCTCAACTGTCCGTTGCTGTCACGCCAGGCATTATGCCCGCCAACTTGACGTAGCCAAAGCCGGCTTGAACGCTCCTGTTCAGTTACAGGATCGATGTAACGCGTTTCACCTGCACGATCGTTCAGACGCATAACAAAAAGAGTGTTAGCGGCTGCCAGGTTGGCGACGTAACTTCCAGCTTCGGGGCGCAGGACGGGGGTAGGCGTTTCTGTTGATTCTGAATTTCCCTCTGAGCTGTTATCCTCCTCATTCACTGACTGATAACTTGTCAAATACCAGTTTTTGCCTTGTTGTTTTAGTTGATATTCGAAAGCTCCAGCTGCAATCCTTGCATCACCTTGTCTGAAGGCATCTGCTGGAGATTCATCGCCATTCACAGTTATGAGTTCGATCCCATTTAGCGTGGCCGCGCCGCTTCCTCCAGCATTTTTCACATAGACGGTAGTTGACCCCGAAGTATTACCCTCAACAATAAGTCTGTCAGTAGCCGATTTATCATCACCTAATACGGTGCGGATATTAAGCTGACCATTATTACCGACATAATTACCTTTTACGGTTAACGTTTTTCCCTGGGTAAATGTTTGACCATCATCATACGAAAGATTGATAATACTGTCTGAATTAGTCAGATGGATAACAACGGAGTCATCTTTCATATTCCAGATTGTGTTTTCTGAAAGCTTCAGTGTAGTTGTGCCGCTAACGAGTTTAGTCGCTCCATTTAGAGTAGAGTCGGACGAAATTATGTTTAAGCCACCTCCAGTATTATTAACCAGAATATTATTACCAGGCGTGATAATACTTCGATTAAGGATGCTTACATCCGTTGTAGTTTTGTTAACATCAATACTATCCAAAGCACTTGAAAGTTCGACACTTGATAGTGCTATTTTGGCTTGAGAATCGATATTTGATGCATCAATTGATATTCCTTTATCTTGTTCTGATACCGCGGTGACATTGGAAAAAAATAACTCTCCACCATTGTATATTTTTGCAATGGGGGCTTTAGTGCCTTTTGTTGTAATAGAACTATTTTTTATATCAATGTTACCTTGTCGAATAGCAACTGCATAACTTCCATGCTCCCCGGTTTCAAGTGCCACATAATCTAAATTAATATATGCTTTTTCCCCATTAGCATAAGCACCATAGCTATTAGTGCCATTAGTTGTTATGGAACCACCATTCATTTTTAAATCAGCACGGCTAATAACTTCGTAACTGTTAGAATCACTAACTTCATCATCTACAGCATCGACACATGTTCGAGACTCTCCAGGACTTGAACATGCAAGAACACCTACTGCATTTTCCCCATAGGTAACAATGTTCGTTTTATCTGTGGTTTCAAGACGGGTGTTATTTTCCACAATCCCAGAATCATTAACCTGACTTAAAAGTCCCGCTGAATATGCCCCCCTCGTCTCGACTGAATTATCACCATTCATAACGATGGTGCCACCAAATTCACTGACTACTGCGCTGGCTGTTATCCCTCCATTAACATCTTGGTTATTTCCTTTGTCAGATACGCTTCCAGAGGTCTTAATATCGCTATCGCTTATATATAATACTTTGTTATGACTATCAACAGAAATACCATAAGATCCATCACCACTAGTCATCACACTGGCATTATTTATATATCCAGTTACACCGTCATCCACTTTCACAGCATGGCTTTCGTCTTTAGTGGTTAGATACTCTCCATTACTTATCGAATTATTATCTTTGATTTCAATCGGCGATTCTTCATCAGTTATATAGGAAAGTATACTATAATCATCCAACAATTGTGTTGCATATGCATTACCCACCGCCAAAGCAATAAGTCCTAAACTAAACCCGGGGAGTTTTTTCAGTTTCATAGATTAACCATCCATTCATTGGATTAACAAACATTCCTGGTCAAATAACCTATGAGTTCAGATTACCAAAACGGAGGGTAAAGACAAAAACAAAAGCACAAAAAATTTAAATAGATAAACAGCGACAATATATAAATGATAAATAAGGCGGCATTATCATTTTTCACCTTATTTTCATGACATTGATCACTTTGGGGTGACGATTTTGTTTAACAAATAACTCTTCGACATCAAAATTATTAATAGTTGCCATAGAAATTATTTCGATGATATATAAAACCAACTGTGATAACACCAGGGTTGACAACTATTTGCGCAATAATTCCTTTCCTTCAATGATCCAGGCGTTCACTGTCAGCACCCCATTCAGCCGCATACTGACAGTGAGAAACTGAAAGATTATTGCTGATCCCTGTGGCTGACGAGTCTTTCCCTTAATCGATTAATCAGATTGATCGCCAGCCAAACAAGGGCATTAAGCAAATTTATCGTCACAAGCACTTCTCCCAGCCCGGTACTGGGTTTTGCAATAAGGATGACCAGGATAGTGATCAGCATAAATGCAATGGAAAAGATGATATAGAGAGTGAAATAATCCAGATTATTACTATTGTTCATGCTACTAATGGCAATCCTGTCAAAACTTTCAAACAATTATAGCAAACAAAATAATGAACAATAGTAACAAGAGGCAACGAGCTAATTAGCTGTCTATAATTACACCGCACTATGGCCTTACTGATCGATTTTTACTCAACCACAACCTTCACCTTCGGTTTAGAAAGGATAATTTTGACCAGGTCGATGTATGTTACCGGTTTATAGAAATAATAACCCTGCTGAAATGTGATATTATTTTGATTCAGATAGTCAAGTTGTTCTTTCGTTTCGACACCTTCAGCGACGATACTGATCGAAAGTTTACGCGCCAGATCCAATACACAATCCAGAATCCGAGTTGATTCTGGGTCTGCGTTTACGCGGCCAACGAAACTGTGATCAATTTTGATATAATCAATATGCAGGTCATGCAGATAAGAAAGCCCTGAGTAGCCAGTACCGAAATCATCCAGCGCGATGACAAAACCATTTTCATGCAGAATGTTCAACCGCTGAACCAGACTTTCATCAACATTTAATGGCTCACGCTCGGTAACTTCCAGAACGAGGTTTAAATCGCGACGGGTAAAACTGTCACGGTAATTTAAGCACTCGTCGACAAATGTCGGCGAAATAATATGCGAGGCGCTAAAATTAATCCCAATATGAAAACCTTCCGGCAGTTTACTCGCGATAGCGTTCATCTGTCTGGCAACCTGATTCATCAGGCTTTGCGTAAGCGGAACGATTAATCCGGATTTTTCAGCAAGTGGAATAAATGCCGCGGGTGATATATATCCACCGTGAGGTTGTTTCCAGCGGGCTAACACCTCAACTCCCCGCAATGTCCCTTCCCGACCATTTACCACAGGTTGGTAAAATGGGACGATCTCCCCATTATTTATAGCCCGTCGCAGGATCTCTTCAGGCGTTGCGCTTTTATTGAAATACCTATCAAGCAGGAAGGCAGCGGCGCAGGCGATTAACAGAATAAATATCAAAATCCCAAAGCCTTTATCGATAAGTCTGTAGAAGCTAAAGAGTGGCGGCGGGTTAAAGATAATAGTGAAATGATATTTTGTGGAGTGAACCTTCTCGGTATAGGGATAGTGTCCATTAAGCGTCATCACATCACCCGTAGGTCCAATAATGTCATCTGCCACGCGTAATACATACCTTACCCCTTTCAAGGGTACATTAAGCGCCCCGCGAATATGCTGATCACTTATCGTAACCAAAATGCGCGTATCTGCAAATTGGCTCTGATAGAGCAGGATAGGTAATCTATTAACGGTGTCGATTGCCGGAGCCAGCAGTAAATTACTGTCCGGGAAAACAGGAATACGAGACAGTAGGACCCGATTCCCCGGTAAGGATGTACACCAGACCGTTCCCTGTTTGAGAATGATGATTGTGCGCAGGTGAGGTTTCAGAGCTGCTTCAGTGCCAAGCTGATATTGCTCCTCGAGGTCGCATTCCTTCCCGGCAATGTTAACCGCCGTTTGAGTCGCCTGTGACGCTTCTTCAAGTATATGATTGATATTGTTGGCTGCATATCTTGCTCCCGCCAGGTACTCTGCTTTTGCGGAATACCAGAGCTGGATGTTCAAAATAGTGACACCGGTTATAAACAAGCATATCGCAATGAAGATGGGTATGAGTGTATTGCGCATTTGCTTGTCCCGGCCAAAGGGTTTAATACATGAAAATGCCATTCATTCGCTCGCACTGGCATCTACAGAGAGCATGGTAGAGAGCATAAGAAATATCCACGCCGAAGATAAAATTTTCTCCATCTTCATCTAACCTATTAATTATTGAGCACAATGTAGTCAGAATTAAACAAATTAGGTGGGATATCAGGCGTCAAGAATGGAAAACGAGCGCTCTCCATTCCTGTTTGCCCCCTGATATTGCGGATATATTAAGAAAGCATAACGCCTGAAATGCTCACTTTGCACCAGCATGATGATACAGCTGATGTTTATTCTATAACCTTACTCAAGTTCTAAGAGAGCACTGATTCCCTGTCATTAATAATGATATCCGTTAGTGTAGTCTTATGCATTTCAATGTACTGCAAGATTTGCAGATAGAGATCAGAAAGA
Source organism: Escherichia sp. WS1368 (assembly GCF_046487485.1). Lineage (NCBI taxonomy): Bacteria > Pseudomonadati > Pseudomonadota > Gammaproteobacteria > Enterobacterales > Enterobacteriaceae > Escherichia > Escherichia sp. WS1368. Next base: position 4,512 of record NZ_JBJQJI010000018.1, on the reverse strand, counting down.
ATCACACTAGTTTCATCTTTTAAACGCAAGCGTAAAGCCTGATCAATAATATGACTATCAACATACCCGTGCGTCATGAGCACCTCCCTCTCGAGATTTTTAAACAAAGCACATTGAAAAATAAATCTCTCGGGGATTGAATTATTCATGTCAGCCTCGTAGGAATATTGACCCAATAAAATTATGCTGTGTATAGTCTAAAGCGACAGACAAAAATAAGATGACTGAGTTTTCTATAAACTTATACTTAATAATTAAAAGTTACATATCATCAGCTGTGTATCGCAACACGATTTCCAGTGTTTTTCTAATCACATCAGCTTTGAGAATATCACTTGTTGTTTCCAGAGAGTGTATCAGACTTAAGATAATATTTTTATTATTAACATTATCGCCTGAAAGCATTAAATTGGTCACAGCCTGCCCTAACACAGCTGACTCTTCTTCTAACAAATTACCTGAACTACGAAAGTAGCTTGATAACGCTTTATCAGTTATTGCATTATGAATTGTAGTATCTTCAAGCATGGTAACCTCTCATCTTACTTATGAAATTTTAATGTATTCTGTTTATTTTCTTACCATTGAACATACTTTTATTGTCAGCTATCGCTGTTCTTCTGTTTGGCTCTCCTGTATCACTGTTGCTAAAATCACGAATTATGCTGTCAATTAAATCTCGTCGGAAAGCATTTTCCTCAGCCGATTTCATTACGAGTAATTGCTTAATAAGAGTCTGTAACGAAAAATTTATCTTCATGCGCAGTATATGGAGCACCGCCTGGCCAGTAATTTCATATTTTGTACTTTCATTATCAGATGTCTTCATAACGACTTCATAGCTAACCTGTTAAATAATCAGGCTGTTGCATTATTCAAAAAGCAACCCAATTAGTGCATTATAATGTTTCTGTTCCTCTTCCCCTGTCGCTTGTTCCAGTCGGCATAGAAGTTTGGCACAAAGCGACTTTCGACTCAGATTACGTCCATCTTTCAAAATCTCAGTCACAATTTCCCCGAGAGTTTCCTGCTGAGTAGGCAAGTTAGCTTTTGCAAAGTAACGAGTGATTGCTCCCGCAGAATCTAAAGTCACTGAATTTTGATGCATGCTACGCCTCTGTTAAAAATGTTAATCAATGTTAAGTGAGGTAACAATAGCAAACTTGTACGAAATATGTGTACAGAATGATAAATTAATTTTTTGCATTTAGTGCTAATACATATAAAACAACAGGTTATGATAAAAAATATTGCATCATTTAAATGACAACCTATACAAGAATTTTCGCCAACTCATCTTCAACTTTTTCCATTTTTTATCAATGTAAAGAAACAGTTATGTTTTGGTATTAAAAGAAAGACACCGGAAGATATGTCTGTTACCGTCTTACTCTCGCCTCTCCCATTACCCTGGACAGTTAATGCTTACCACCCTTATTTATCGTAGCCATATACGTGACGACGAACCTGTCAAAAAAATCGAAGAAATGGTTTCGATAGCAAATCGCAGGAACATGCAGTCTGACGTAACAGGGATCTTACTGTTTAATGGATCTCATTTTTTCCAGCTTCTGGAAGGTCCGGAAGAACAGGTTAAAATGATATATCGGGCTATATGCCAGGATCCACGGCACTATAATATTGTTGAGCTGCTGTGCGATTACGCGCCTGCTCGCCGTTTTGGCAAAGCGGGAATGGAATTATTTGATTTGCGCCTGCACGAGCGAGATGACGTTTTACAGGCCGTATTCGACAAAGGCACATCAAAATTTCAGCTAACTTATGATGACAGAGCGCTACAATTTTTTCGTACTTTTGTCCTTGCAACCGAACAAGCAGCCTATTTCGAGATCCCTGCCGAAGACTCCTGGCTTTTTATCGCTGACGGATCTGATAAAGAACTTGATTCCTGTACCCTTTCACCAACTATAAACGACCACTTTGCCTTTCATCCTATTGTCGATCCCTTATCGCGGCGGATAATCGCTTTTGAAGCCATTGTGCAAAAAAATGAAGACAGCCCGTCAGCTATAGCGGTTGGGCAGCGTAAAGAAGGGGAAATCTATACAGCGGATCTCAAAAGTAAGGCGCTTGCATTCGCGATGGCACACGCACTTGACCTCGGTGATAAAATGATTTCAATCAATCTATTACCTATGACCCTGGTTAACGAACCTGACGCAGTCTCTTTTTTACTTGATGAAATAAAGGCCAATGCTCTGGTGCCTGAACAAATCATCGTTGAATTTACTGAAAGTGAAGTCATATCTCGGTTTGATGAGTTTGCAGAAGCGATTAAATCGCTTAAGGCTGCCGGTATCAGTGTAGCAATTGATCATTTTGGCGCAGGTTTTGCCGGTTTGTTACTCCTGTCACGCTTCCAGCCTGACAGAATTAAAATCAGTCAGGAATTGATTACCAATGTTCATAAAAGCGGGCCACGGCAGGCAATTATTCAAGCGATCATAAAATGCTGTACATCACTTGAAATTCAAGTCAGTGCTATGGGCGTGGCAACACCAGAAGAGTGGATGTGGCTTGAATCCGCAGGAATTGAGATGTTTCAGGGAGATCTGTTTGCGAAAGCTAAATTGAATGGTATCCCTTCAGTTGCGTGGCCAGAGAAAAAATAATTTTCAGCATATTATTTCACATGATTTCAGTAAATCATCGTGAAAATGAATACGTTATGTTTAAATTTAATCCACATTAAAAATAATGTTTCATTCAATTTAGCTGAAATCTTATTTATACTTTGTACAATTTTAGCGTATATTGTACAAAGTATTATTGGGTCGTGTACAGGCGACGGAGATTTGTGACCGCAAGGAGGAATTGTGGCTTATTACAGCATTGGTGATGTTGCTGAACGTTGCGGGATTAATCCTGTCACTCTCCGGGCCTGGCAACGCCGCTACGGTTTGTTAAAACCACAGCGCAGTGAAGGCGGACACCGACTCTTTGATGAAGAAGACATACAACGCATCGAAGAGATCAAGCGTTGGATAAGTAATGGCGTCCCTGTAGGCAAAGTTAAAGCATTACTGGAAACCACCAGCCAGGATACGGAAGATGACTGGAGCCGCCTGCAAGAAGAGATGATGTCAATTCTTCGTATGGCTAATCCTGCCAAACTACGCGCGAGAATTATTTCACTGGGTCGAGAGTACCCAGTAGATCAATTGATTAATCATGTTTACCTTCCTGTTCGCCAGCGTCTCGTGCTTGATCACAACACCTCCCGCATTATGAGCAGTATGTTTGACGGCGCATTAATTGAATACGCAGCAGCCTCGCTTTTCGAAATGCGCCGTAAGCCCGGTAAAGAAGCCATTCTGATGGCGTGGAATGTTGAAGAGAGAGCACGATTGTGGCTGGAAGCATGGCGTTTATCATTGTCAGGATGGCACATTTCTGTTCTTGCTGATCCCATTGAAGCGCCGCGCCCGGAACTGTTCCCAACGCAAACATTGATTGTCTGGACAGGCATGGCACCAACGAGAAGGCAAAACGAACTTTTACAACACTGGGGTGAGCAAGGTTATAAAGTCATCTTTCATGCCCCCTAATTTCACCTTTATCCCGCCCCTTAGACAGAATCTTATAATCTGAACCCACAACAGCGTTTGTACCGGAGCTGGTCCGTTGCAAAATGCTCACCGGGAGAATTCAGGTAATCCCCCTTTCACACTTTGTACATATCACAGCCAAAGGACAGACCAGATTGAAGTGGTAAAACCGATCGTGCACACTACGCAGTCTCACAACTAACAAGAGGTTATTATCCTGATGGATCAGGTTGTTGTTTTTCAAAAGATGTTTGAGCAAGTGAGAAAAGAGCAAAACTTCTCCTGGTTTTATTCAGAATTAAAACATTACCGTATTGCACATTACATTTATTATCTGGCTACGGATAACATCAGAATTATTACTCACGATGACACGGTTTTGTTATTAAGAGGAACCAGGAACCTGTTAAAAGTTAGTACGACCAAGAACCCTGCTAAAATAAAAGAGGCCGCATTGCTTCATATTTGCGGAAAATCAACATTTCGGGAATACTGTTCAACACTGGCAGACGCGGGCGTTTTCCGGTGGGTTACTGATGTTAATCATAACAAACGCAGTTACTACGCCATTGATAATACGCTTTTATATATTGAAGATGTAGAAAATAATAAACCATTAATCTAGCTAAAGTTGGATGCTTAAAAAATGCTTCATAATTCAGTAAGGCATTAGCATAATGGAAATAAAAGTGCAGAGACTATTCATATGGATGAGTAATACTATCTTTTTATTGCCACCCATAAATAATCACCAGATCAATACTATCAACTTGATATTTGAAATGTGATCACTTGACTTTTGATACGTTATTTTATAGCGGTTAACATATTTATAAATAAATATCCTCCGGCATAGCCGGAGGTTTTTCAAATGCGCCTATAAGGCTCTCTTACCAGCCGCGCCCTAACAGGCGCACACGATCTGACATTTGCATCCAACTTC
>NZ_JBJQJI010000017.1:0-87013 GCF_046487485.1 Escherichia sp. WS1368 | reverse complement strand
AACGAAGTTGAATGCAAATGTCAGATCGTATGCGCCTGTTAGGGCGCGGCTGGTAACAGAGCCTTACAGGCGCATTTGAAAAACCTCCGGCTATGCCGGAGGATATTTATTCGTTAATAGAGATTGGGCACCTGGCCGTTGAGGCGTTTGTCTCGTTCCTTATTCAGCCTTGTTGCGGTAACACACATCAGGAGAGAGGAATGAAAACAATTGGTTTGCTGGGAGGAATGAGTTGGGAATCCACTATTCCTTATTATCGTCTGATTAATGAAGGTATTAAACAGCGGCTTGGTGGGCTTCACTCTGCGCAAGTGCTGCTACATAGCGTCGATTTTCATGAAATAGAAGAGTGCCAGCGTCGCGGCGAGTGGGACAAAACCGGGGACATTTTGGCTGAGGCGGCGCTTGGCTTACAGCGGGCGGGCGCAGAAGGCATTGTGTTATGTACCAATACGATGCACAAAGTGGCGGATGCCATTGAGTCTCGTTGCTCTCTGCCTTTCTTACACATTGCGGATGCCACCGGACGTGCAATTACCGGGGCCGGGATGACTCGTGTGGCGCTGCTGGGTACGCGTTACACCATGGAACAGGATTTTTATCGCGGGCGGCTGACGGAACAATTTTCCATCAACTGTCTCATTCCTGAAGCGGATGAACGGGCGAAAATTAATCAGATTATTTTTGAAGAACTGTGTCTGGGGCAATTTACCGAAGCGTCACGCACTTATTATGCGCAAGTGATTGCTCGCCTTGCAGAACAGGGCGCACAGGGCGTCATTTTTGGCTGTACGGAAATTGGTTTACTGGTGCCAGAAGAGCGCAGTGTTCTGCCTGTGTTTGATACCGCGGCGATCCATGCCGAGGATGCTGTCGCTTTTATGCTGTCGTAGCTGACGACAAAATAGCGTCAAGAGAAGTGACCAGTTTCGGTAATCCCGCTTGTAAATGCTCACTAAACGCCTGAACCAGCGCTGATGACGGGCGGTGCAGGGGGCGGATCAGGCTGACGGTGAACGGAACCGCAATACTGAACCGCCGCACCACTAAACCGCTTGCCGCATAATCCAGTGCGGTGAGCGGGTTAACCACCGAAACACCTACCCCCGCCCGTACCATTGCGCAGACTGACGCGGCGCTGTGGGTTTCTACGATCATGCGTCGTTTAACCTGATGTTCAGTAAACAATTGATCCAGCAACTGGCGATAGCTGTCAGTACGGGAAAGGCTGATGTAGTTCTCACTGTGAAAATCTTCTGGCGTTAATATCTCTTTTGCCGCCAGCGGATGACCCGGAGGTAACACACACACTTCATCTAAAGAGAGTAATTCGGTACGTTCTGTTCCCGCAGGCGTATGGAGCGTCTCAGTGAGCCCTAAATCATGACGCTGGGCCGAGAGCCACTCTTCAAGTAGAGGTGATTCCTGGGGCACGATATTTAAGCTGACATCGGGATAACGTGCCAGAAAGGGTTGCAGGAGCTGCGGTAAAAAAGATTGCGAAAAGACCGGCAGGCAGGCTATAGACAGTTCTCCCTGGCGAAACTCGCGCAGACTTTCTGCGGCGCTGACAATGCGATCCAGTCCGTACCAGGATCGTTGCACTTCTTCAAACAGACGCAGTCCTTGCACGGTAGGATGTAATCGTCCACGTACGCGCTCAAACAATTTCAGCCCGATCACCTTCTCAAAGCGCGCCAGTTCGCGGCTGACTGTTGGCTGTGAGGTGTGTAGCAGGTGTGCCGCCTCAGTCAGGCTTCCGGCGGTCATTACCGCATGAAAAATTTCAATATGACGTAAGTTAACGGCGGCCATTAGCGCTCTCTCGCAATCCGGTAATCCATATCATTTTTGCATAGACTCAACATAAATCGATATTTTTTATTCTTTTTATGATGTGGCGTAATCATAAAAAAGCACTTATCTGGAGTTTGTTATGCCACATTCACTGTTCAGCACCGATACCGACCTCACCGCCGAAAATCTGCTGCGTTTGCCCGCAGAATTTGGCTGCCCGGTGTGGGCCTACGATGCGCAAATTATTCGTCGGCAGATTGCAGCGCTGAAACAGTTTGATGTGGTGCGCTTCGCACAGAAAGCCTGTTCCAATATTCATATTTTGCGCTTAATGCGTGAGCAGGGCGTGAAAGTGGATTCCGTCTCGTTAGGCGAAATAGAGCGTGCGTTGGCGGCGGGTTACAATCCGCAAACGCACCCCGATGATATTGTTTTTACGGCAGATGTTATCGATCAGGCGACGCTTGAACGCGTCAGTGAATTGCAAATTCCGGTGAATGCGGGTTCTGTTGATATGCTCGACCAACTGGGTCAGGTTTCGCCAGGGCATCGGGTATGGCTGCGTGTTAATCCGGGGTTTGGTCACGGGCATAGCCAAAAAACCAATACTGGTGGCGAAAACAGCAAGCACGGTATCTGGTACACCGATCTGCCCGCCGCACTGGACGTGATACAACGTCATCATCTACAGCTGGTCGGCATTCACATGCACATTGGTTCTGGCGTTGATTATGCCCATCTGGAACAGGTATGTGGTGCTATGGTGCGTCTGGTCCTCGAATTCGGTCAGGATTTACAGGCTATTTCTGCGGGTGGTGGGCTTTCTATTCCTTATCAACAGGGTGAAGAGGCGGTTGATACCGAACATTATTATGGTCTGTGGAATGCCGCGCGTGAGCAAATCGCCCGCCATTTGGGCCACCCTGTGAAACTGGAAATTGAACCGGGTCGCTTCCTGGTAGCGCAGTCTGGCGTGTTAATTACTCAGGTGCGGAGCGTCAAACAAATGGGTAGCCGCCACTTTGTGCTGGTTGATGCCGGGTTTAACGATCTGATGCGCCCGGCAATGTACGGTAGTTACCACCATATCAGTGCCCTGGCAGCTGATGGTCGTTCTCTGGAACACGCACCAACGGTGGAAACCGTCGTCGCCGGGCCGTTATGTGAATCGGGCGATGTCTTTACCCAGCAGGAAGGGGGAAATGTTGAAACCCGCGCCTTGCCGGAAGTGAAGGCGGGTGATTATCTGGTATTGCATGATACGGGGGCATATGGCGCATCAATGTCATCCAACTACAATAGCCGTCCGCTGTTACCAGAAGTTCTGTTTGATAATGGTCAGGCGCGGTTAATTCGCCGTCGCCAGACCATCGAAGAATTACTGGCACTGGAATTGCTTTAACTGCGGTTAGTCGCTGGTTGCATGATGACTTGCCTCCAGCGACGGAGTTGACACTGAATGGCGACGTACCAGCGTCGGACTAAAGACATTAGTGATTTCCGGGAGAGGGCGATTATCCGCCAGTGCCAAAGCCAGTTCGGCAGCCTGCGTCGCCATCGTCACGATTGGGTAACGCACGGTGGTCAGGCGCGGACGCACATAGCGTGACACCAGCACATCATCAAAGCCAATTAACGAAATCTCACCCGGTACATCAATACCATTATCATTGAGAACGCCCATCGCACCCGCCGCCATTGAATCGTTATAACAGGCTACCGCAGTGAAATTTCTGCCTCGTCCCAAAAGCTCGGTCATTGCCTGTTCGCCGCCGCTTTCGTCTGGTTCGCCAAATGTCACCAGCCGGTCATTGGCCGCAATACCACTTTCAGCAAGGGCATCGTAATACCCTTGCAGACGATCTTCGGCGTCAGAAATAGAGTGGTTAGAACACAGATAACCAATGCGGGTATGACCTTGCTGAATTAAATGACGCGTTGCCAGCCAGGCACCGTAACGATCGTCCAGAGCAATACAACGGTTTTCAAAGCCAGGCAGGATACGGTTGATCAGCACCATACCGGGCATTTGTTTCATTAATGAGGCTAAATCGGCATCCGGTATCATTTTGGCATGGACGACCAACGCAGCACAGCGATGGCGGATCAGTTGCTCAATAGCCTGACGCTCTTTTTGTTCGTTGTGGTAACCGTTGCCAATCAATAAAAAATTACCAGTGTGATAAGCCACCTGTTCGACCGCTTTCACCATTGCACCGAAAAACGGATCGGAAACATCACCAACGACCAGACCGACCGTTTCAGTGGTCTGCTGCGCCAGCGCACGGGCGTTGGCGTTCGGGTGATAGCTAAGAGACTCCATTGCACTATGCACAGCAAGCCGGGAAGCTTCGCTGGCTTTGGGTGAATTATTAATGACGCGGGAAACGGTGGCGACTGAAACGCCTGCCAGTCGGGCTACATCCTTTATGGTCGCCATGAAAATACCTTAGTGGGTAAACGCTTACATTCTTTCAGTGTTACGGAAAACGCCCGTTGGTTCAAGGGGTGGCGTGTTTTCATCGTGGGAATGTGAGCCAAACGCAAATAAGTAAGACAAAAAAAGAGATTGCAAACCTTTGGTTACACTTTGCGAAACGCTGTTGCGATTGACCGCTGGTGGCGTTTGGCTTCAGGTTGCTAAAGTGGTGATCCCAGAGGTATTGATAGGTGAAGTCAACTTCGGGTTGAGCACATGAATTACACCAGCCTGCGCAGATGCGCAGGTTTTTTTTTGCCGGTCATCAATCTGTAACAGTAACCGACAATTTACACACCTCGTTGCATTTCCCTTCATTCCTTTGCGTTTTCTCACTGGCGAAGAGTCGTCGTGCAGACCACAATCAAGATCCCAGAGGTATTGATTGGTGAGATTATTCGGTACGCTCTTCGTACCCTGTCTCTTGCACCAACCTGCGCGGATGCGCAGGTTTTTTTTCGCACCTAATTTACTGTCGCTCGCGTTCTTTATCTCGTGTAATCTCCCTCCATTCGCTTTTACTGAATCAGAGCAAAGGGAGTTGGAATGCTTTTTAGCTTTTTTCGAAATTTGTGCCGTGTTTTGTATCGCGTTCGCGTTACGGGTGACACCCAGGCACTGAAGGGCGAGCGCGTTCTAATCACGCCTAATCACGTCTCTTTTATTGATGGCATACTGCTGGCATTGTTTTTACCCGTACGTCCGGTATTTGCCGTTTACACCTCAATAAGCCAACAGTGGTATATGCGTTGGCTGAAATCATTTATCGACTTTGTTCCTCTCGACCCGACGCAACCTATGGCGATTAAACATCTGGTACGTCTGGTGGAACAGGGCCGACCAGTGGTGATTTTCCCTGAAGGACGAATCACCACCACAGGCTCGCTGATGAAAATCTACGATGGTGCGGGTTTTGTCGCGGCGAAGTCTGGTGCAACGGTTATTCCTGTGCGTATTGAAGGGGCGGAACTTACGCACTTCAGCCGCCTGAAAGGTCTGGTTAAACGTCGCTTGTTCCCGCAAATTACTCTGCATATTTTGCCACCAACGCAGGTGGAGATGCCGGATGCGCCGCGTGCCCGTGACCGTCGCAAAATCGCTGGCGAAATGCTGCATCAAATAATGATGGAAGCGCGTATGGCGGTGCGCCCGCGTGAAACGCTGTACGAATCTTTACTGAGTGCAATATACCGCTTCGGAGCCGGGAAGAAATGTGTCGAAGACGTCAACTTTACCCCAGACTCCTATCGCAAATTGCTTACGAAAACGCTGTTTGTTGGACGCATCCTTGAAAAATACAGTGTTGAAGGCGAACGCATCGGCTTAATGCTGCCCAATGCAGGCATCAGTGCGGCAGTGATTTTTGGGGCCATCGCCCGTCGCCGCATTCCCGCAATGATGAACTACACCGCCGGGGTAAAAGGGCTGACCAGTGCTATTACGGCGGCTGAAATCAAAACCATCTTCACTTCCCGCCAGTTTCTCGATAAAGGCAAACTCTGGCATCTGCCGGAGCAACTTACTCAGGTGCGCTGGGTCTATCTGGAAGATTTAAAAGCAGATGTCACCACTGCCGACAAAGTATGGATCTTCGCTCATTTGCTGATGCCGCGTCTGGCACAGGTAAAACAGCAGCCGGAAGAAGAGGCGCTGATCCTTTTTACCTCCGGTTCTGAAGGCCATCCGAAAGGCGTCGTCCATAGCCATAAAAGCATTCTGGCGAATGTCGAGCAGATTAAAACGATTGCCGACTTCACCACCAACGATCGCTTTATGTCGGCGTTACCGCTGTTTCACTCCTTTGGGCTGACGGTAGGCCTGTTTACGCCACTGCTCACAGGTGCAGAAGTGTTCCTTTATCCAAGCCCGCTGCATTACCGCATTGTGCCGGAGTTGGTGTATGACCGCAGTTGCACCGTGTTGTTCGGTACCTCGACTTTCCTCGGTCACTACGCGCGTTTCGCCAACCCGTATGACTTCTATCGTCTACGCTATGTGGTGGCAGGCGCAGAAAAACTACAAGAAAGTACCAAACAGCTTTGGCAGGATAAATTTGGCCTGCGCATCCTTGAAGGCTACGGTGTGACCGAGTGCGCGCCTGTCGTTTCTATCAACGTACCGATGGCGGCGAAACCCGGTACGGTAGGGCGTATTCTACCAGGTATGGACGCGCGCCTGTTGTCGGTTCCTGGTATCGAAGAGGGCGGACGCCTGCAACTGAAAGGGCCGAACATAATGAACGGCTATCTGCGGGTGGAGAAGCCAGGTGTACTGGAAGTGCCCACCGCCGAGAATGTTCGCGGCGAAATGGAGCGCGGCTGGTATGACACTGGCGATATTGTGCGTTTTGACGAGCAGGGCTTTGTGCAGATTCAGGGCCGCGCAAAACGCTTTGCCAAAATTGCAGGCGAAATGGTGTCGCTGGAAATGGTGGAACAACTGGCACTTGGTGTTTCGCCAGATAAAGTCCATGCCACTGCGATTAAGAGCGATGCCAGCAAAGGCGAGGCACTGGTGCTTTTCACCACAGATAACGAACTGACGCGCGATAAGTTACAACAGTATGCCCGCGAGCACGGCGTGCCGGAGCTTGCTGTACCGCGCGATATTCGCTATCTGAAACAGATGCCATTACTTGGCAGCGGCAAACCTGACTTTGTCACGTTGAAAAGCTGGGTAGACGAAGCGGAACAACACGATGAGTGAGTCAGTGCACACTAATACTTCGTTGTGGTCGAAGGGGATGAAAGCGGTTATCGTGGCGCAGTTTCTCTCTGCGTTTGGCGATAATGCGCTGCTGTTTGCCACTCTGGCGTTACTGAAAGCGCAGTTCTATCCGGAGTGGAGCCAGCCCATCCTGCAAATGGTGTTTGTAGGTGCTTACATTCTTTTTGCGCCGTTTGTCGGACAGGTGGCGGATAGCTTCGCCAAAGGCCGGGTGATGATGTTTGCCAACGGCCTGAAGCTGCTGGGCGCAGCCAGTATCTGCTTTGGTATCAATCCGTTTCTCGGCTATACGCTGGTGGGTGTTGGTGCTGCAGCCTATTCACCGGCGAAATACGGTATTCTCGGCGAATTAACCACGGGTAGTAAGTTAGTGAAAGCTAACGGTTTAATGGAAGCTTCTACCATAGCGGCGATTTTGCTCGGTTCCGTAGCCGGTGGTGTGCTGGCTGACTGGCATGTCCTGGTCGCCCTGGCCGCATGCGCACTGGCCTACGGTGGTGCGGTCGTTGCCAATATCTACATTCCCAAACTGGTGGCGGCGCGTCCGGGGCAGTCCTGGAATCTCATCAACATGACCCGCAGTTTCCTGAATGCCTGCACCTCGCTATGGCGCAATGGTGAAACGCGTTTTTCGCTGGTGGGCACCAGTTTATTCTGGGGAGCAGGTGTCACGCTGCGTTTCCTGTTGGTGCTGTGGGTACCGGTGGCGCTGGGCATTACCGATAACGCTACGCCGACCTATCTCAACGCGATGGTAGCGATTGGTATCGTGGTTGGCGCAGGTGCGGCAGCGAAGTTAGTTACGCTGGAAACCGTGTCACGCTGTATGCCAGCCGGGATTTTGATTGGTGTGGTGGTACTGATTTTCTCCCTGCAACACGAGCTGTTGCCAGCCTATGCCTTGTTGATGCTGATTGGCGTGCTGGGGGGCTTTTTTGTCGTTCCGCTCAATGCGTTGCTACAGGAGCGGGGTAAAAAAAGCGTCGGGGCGGGGAATGCAATTGCAGTACAAAACCTTGGCGAAAACAGCGCCATGTTGTTGATGCTGGGCATTTACTCGCTGGCGGTAATGGTAGGCATCCCGGTCGTGCCCATTGGCATTGGCTTCGGTGCGCTGTTTGCGCTGGCAATAACGGCGCTGTGGATTTGGCAGCGCCGTCATTAATATTTAACGCCGGTTTTAACCGGCGTTAATCTTATGGTGCCGGATAAGTATAAACCTGATGTACCGCTTCAATTTCAGCTAATACGTCTTCGCTTAACTCCAGATGCAAACTTTCGACGTTAGTTTTCAGCTGCTCCATCGTGGTTGCGCCCAGCAGAGTGCTGGCAACAAACGGTTGACGGCGTACAAAAGCGAGCGCCATCTGAGCAGGATCCAGGCCATGACGTCTGGCGATATCAACATACGCCGCGACGGCTTTTTGCGTTTGCTCACCGCTATAGCGGGTGAAGCGACTAAAGAGCGTATTACGTGCGCCAGCGGGTTTTGCACCATTGAGATATTTCCCGGTCAGTGTGCCGAAACCCAGGCACGAATAGGCCAGCAGTTCGACCCCTTCATACTGGCTGACTTCTGCCAGACCTACTTCAAAACTGCGGTTTAACAGGCTGTAGGGGTTCTGAATGGTGACAATACGCGGCAGATCGTGTTTGTCCGCCAGATGCAGGTAGCGCATTACGCCAAATGCAGTTTCGTTCGACACGCCGATATAACGAATTTTTCCCGCGCGTTGGTACTCTGCCAGTGCGTCCAGCGTATCCAGCAGCGAAACCGCAGGCGCAGAATCTGTCCAGCTATAACCGAGTTTGCCGAAGCAGTTGGTTGGGCGCTGCGGCCAGTGCACCTGATAGAGATCGAGGTAATCAGTCTGCAGACGCTTGAGGCTGTCATGCAGCGCTTCGCGGATATTCTTCCGATCCAGCGCCTGATCCGGGCGGATGCCCTTGTCATTATTGCGCGACGGTCCGCTCACTTTGGAGGCGATAATTAACTTTTCGCGGCTGCCATGTTTCGCCAGCCAGTTGCCGACGTAGGTTTCAGTCAACCCTTGCGTTTCGGGGCGCGGAGGTACTGGGTACATTTCGGCAACGTCGATAAGGTTAATGCCCTGAGCGACGGCATAGTCGAGTTGTGCGTGGGCGTCGGCTTCGCTGTTCTGTTCACCAAACGTCATCGTGCCAAGCCCCAGCGTGCTGACTTCCAGCGAACTGTGGGGTATACGGTGATATTGCATAGCCGTTTCCTTTTTATAATCACGACATAAGGAATATAAAAATGGCAGAGGGAAGGGAAAAGGGAAAGAGAAAAATCTTAAGGCCAGCCGGATGCTGACCTTATTAGTTAACGTTCAATAATTTGCGAAACATCATCACGGTTAATTTGCATCGCGTTACCTTGCTGATCGTGATAACTCACCAGCCCGGTATCATCATCAATTTCAGGTTTTCCATCGGTCAAAATCATACGGCCATCTTTGGTCGCCATGACGTAATCACTGGAACACCCGGAAACAGCAAACGCCAGTCCGACTGCAGAAATTATTACTGCCCATTTTTTCATCCGGTTATCCTCATTTGGCCCACCTATGATAATAGTCTGTTTATAAACCGACGTTATATATCTTGAAAGCAGGAAAATCTTAAACTGTGAGGGGAACAGGAGTGAGTACGCCCTCCCGCAGGAGAGCGTACGGAGTATCAGAGCGGGTTCTTTTTGTTGCGAATAAGGTTGAGGCTTTCAACCGCAATAGAGAAGAACATCGCGAAGTAGATGTAACCTTTCGGTACGTGGATGTCGAAACTTTCCAGAATCAGGGTAAAGCCCACCAGAATCAGGAAAGAGAGCGCCAGCATTTTTACCGAAGGATGGCGCTCGACAAAATCACCAATCGAACGCGCAGCGAACATCATCACGCCTACGGCAATTACCACGGCTGCCATCATAATAAACAGGTGATCTGACAGACCCACAGCGGTAATCACTGAATCGAGGCTGAAGATAATATCCAGCAGCATAATCTGCACGATAGCGCCGAGGAATGATGAAACGCGTGTTTTCAGCCCTTCTTCTTCACCTTCGATGGATTCGTGGATTTCCTTGCTGGCTTTCCAGATAAGGAACAAGCCACCCAGAAGCAGAATCAAATCACGGGCGGAAATTTCCTGACTGAATATTGTAAAAAGCGGATTCGTCAGGCGCGTAACCCAGGCGATGGATGCCAGCAGCGCCAGACGCATAACCATGGCTCCCGCCAACCCCAGACGGCGCGCATGAGCACGTTGTGCTGTGGGAAGCTTTGCCACCACCAGAGAAAGGAAAATAATATTGTCGATCCCAAGAACGATCTCCAGCAGCGTCAGCGTACCGAGCGCAAGCCAGGCGTTAGGATCGGTTATCCATGCAAATAACATCTAAAAAGCCCTGCCAAAAAAATGAAGCGGTAATTATATGCCCGGAAAGCGGCAGGTCAAAGCGATGGCTACTGGATCAGAAAATGACGGGCCAGTAGTGCACTGGTGAAATTCTTCTTCAAATAAAAGCCGCGTGGCAGCGTCAGAATCCGTTCGCCCCGGGCACCAATGGCTTCGGTAAGTGCTTTCGCATTCGCTGCTTTCGGTCGTATCTGTAAATATTCCCCGTGACGAGCGGTAATCCGCTCAACCTGACCGAGAACAATCATATCCATTAATTCTTCCCAGTCTTCGCGTAGCTGTCGGTCTTCCTCTTCATTCGGGCTCCACAGTAACGGTGATCCTACGCGACGCTGCGCCAGCGGGATGCTGCGCTCGCCTTCAACCGGTATCCACAGTACGCGTTTGAGCTTGTGGCGTACGTGGCTGGTTTCCCAGGTCACCCCGCTATTACCCGTTAACGGGGCAACACAAACGAATGTTGTTTCCAGCGGACGACCAAGACTATCCACAGGGATAGTTTTAAGTTCCACGCCCAGGGCAGCAAAATCTTGCTCAGGTTTACTTCCTGCGCTGGCACCTAGCCAGATCTCCAGTAACACGCCAATCCAGCCCTTATCGCGTTTTAAATTCTCTGGTGTAACCAGCCCGGCAAGTGCCGCCAGTTCTCCCAATGTATAACCAGAAAGTTGCTGTGCTTGCGCTAACAACTGTTCTTCAGTTTCGGGAGGAGAGAGCAGTGGGCGAGGTTGGGACATGTCACGATACCTTGGTTAAAAAATAAACAGCAATTATGTGCCGAATATTCGTAGTGTAACTTTTTCCACATGCGTTGTTCAATTCTCTGATTTATATTGCTTTTTAGGCTTCCTGTAATCGAGTTGCGCAACACTGCAACGGGTTTTCCAAATCTGGTCACTGAAAATAAACAGGATCTTACACCATGTTATCCACAGAAAGCTGGGATAACTGTGAAAAACCTCCACTACTGTTTCCATTTACAGCCTTGACGTGCGACGAAACTCCAGTTTTTAGTGGTTCAGTGCTTAACTTAGTGGCACATTCTGTGGATAAATACCGCATTGGTTGATCTTTCGCCAACCCGTAAATGAGAGGTGTGACCTGGGTCACGAATTACTCTTTTTTATTACTAAAATTACATGTAATGCATTGACTGATAATGAATATTTTAAAATGTCTATATCGGGCTTATTCAGAATGCTCCGGGTTTTCCCGTAGTAATTCCGTAGTTCTTCACAACTCTATCCACAGAAAAGGTGAATAAAAACGGCTATCCACCCCTTCCTCTGTTTATAACTCTGCACATAACTGTGAGTTATTCAATTGTTATTAGTGTGTAATGCCCTGCAGAGAGTGGTTTACCGTCTTCCTGGAGTATGAAACAATCATTCGTATATAAAGCTTTATTTTGAGGTAGTCCGGTGATTGATGACGATGGCTACCGCCCAAACGTAGGTATCGTGATTTGTAATCGCCAGGGGCAGGTAATGTGGGCCCGGCGATTTGGTCAGCACTCCTGGCAATTTCCGCAAGGCGGAATCAACCCCGGAGAATCCGCAGAGCAGGCGATGTACCGTGAATTGTTTGAAGAAGTAGGATTAAGCCGTAAAGACGTTCGAATCCTTGCTTCAACGCGTAACTGGTTGCGCTACAAATTACCGAAACGTTTGGTGCGTTGGGACACGAAGCCGGTTTGTATCGGCCAAAAACAAAAATGGTTTCTCTTGCAGCTGGTGAGCGGCGATGCAGAAATCAATATGCAAACCAGCAGTACACCAGAGTTTGACGGCTGGCGATGGGTAAGTTACTGGTATCCGGTCAGACAGGTGGTGTCATTTAAACGTGATGTCTACCGTAGGGTAATGAAAGAGTTCGCGAGTGTGGTGATGTCACTGCAGGAAAATACGCCAAAACCACAAAACGCATCTGCTTATCGACGTAAAAGAGGTTAAGTCACGCCAATTATGCTCACTCGCCTGCGCGAAATAGTCGAAAAGGTAGCCAGCGCACCACGCCTGAATGAGGCGTTAAATATTCTGGTTACCGACATCTGTCTTGCGATGGATACCGAGGTCTGTTCGGTTTACCTTGCCGATCATGATCGACGTTGTTACTACCTGATGGCGACCCGGGGGCTGAAAAAACCACGCGGTCGCACTGTAACGCTCGCGTTTGATGAAGGGATCGTCGGCCTGGTTGGCAGGCTGGCGGAACCGATAAACCTTGCAGATGCGCAAAAGCACCCCAGCTTCAAATACATCCCCTCCGTAAAAGAAGAACGTTTCCGCGCGTTTTTAGGCGTACCAATTATTCAACGTCGCCAGTTGCTTGGTGTACTGGTGGTACAGCAACGAGAGTTGCGCCAGTATGACGAAAGTGAAGAATCCTTCCTGGTGACGCTTGCCACTCAGATGGCAGCTATTCTTTCTCAGTCGCAGTTGACTGCCTTGTTTGGACAATATCGCCAGACGCGAATCCGTGCATTACCGGCAGCGCCTGGTGTGGCGATTGCCGAAGGCTGGCAGGATGCCACGTTACCTTTAATGGAACAGGTGTATCAGGCATCAACGCTGGATCCGGCTCTGGAACGCGAACGACTGACCGGGGCGCTGGAAGAAGCGGCAAACGAGTTTCGCCGCTACAGCAAACGCTTTGCCGCCGGTGCACAAAAAGAAACGGCGGCTATTTTCGATCTTTACTCGCACCTGCTTTCGGACACCCGGCTGCGGCGCGAATTGTTTGCCGAGGTTGATAAAGGCTCGGTGGCAGAGTGGGCGGTAAAAACGGTCATTGAAAAATTTGCCGAACAGTTTGCCGCGCTAAGCGATAACTATCTCAAAGAGCGGGCTGGCGATTTACGTGCGCTGGGGCAGCGATTGCTGTTTCATCTTGATGACGCTAATCAAGGGCCGAACGCCTGGCCGGAACGTTTCATTCTGGTGGCAGATGAACTGTCAGCGACAACGCTTGCTGAGCTGCCCCAGGATCGCTTAGTCGGTGTTGTCGTGCGCGATGGCGCAGCCAACTCCCATGCTGCGATCATGGTACGTGCGCTGGGGATCCCTACCGTGATGGGCGCGGATATTCAGCCTTCGGTGCTGCATCGTCGGACGCTGATTGTCGATGGTTATCGCGGTGAATTGCTGGTCGATCCGGAGCCGGTACTGCTGCAAGAATATCAGCGGCTAATTAGTGAAGAGATTGAGCTTAGCCGTCTGGCGGAAGATGACGTCAATTTACCCGCGCAGTTAAAAAGTGGCGAGCGTATAAAAGTCATGCTCAATGCCGGTTTAAGCCCGGAACATGAAGAAAAACTGGGCAGCCGTATTGATGGCATAGGACTTTATCGCACTGAAATCCCATTCATGCTGCAAAGTGGTTTTCCGTCGGAAGAAGAACAGGTGGCGCAGTATCAGGGGATGCTGCAAATGTTCAATGATAAACCCGTCACCTTGCGTACGCTGGATGTCGGAGCAGATAAGCAGCTGCCTTACATGCCGATCAGCGAAGAGAATCCATGCCTGGGTTGGCGTGGGATTCGCATTACGCTCGATCAGCCGGAGATCTTCTTGATCCAGGTGCGGGCGATGCTGCGTGCTAATGCCGCTACGGGCAACCTGAATATTCTGTTGCCGATGGTCACCAGCCTCGATGAAGTTGACGAAGCACGCCGCCTGATTGAACGTGCCGGACGTGAAGTCGAGGAGATGATCGGTTACGAAATTCCCAAACCACGTATCGGCATCATGCTGGAAGTGCCGTCAATGGTATTTATGCTGCCGCATCTGGCAAAGCGGGTCGATTTCATCTCTGTTGGCACCAACGATCTGACTCAATACATCCTGGCCGTTGATCGCAACAATACCCGGGTGGCGAACATTTATGACAGTCTTCATCCTGCAATGTTACGAGCTCTGGCGATGATCGCCCGGGAAGCGGAAATACATGGTATCGATCTCCGTTTGTGCGGTGAAATGGCGGGCGATCCCATGTGCGTGGCAATCCTCATTGGGCTTGGGTATCGCCATCTGTCTATGAACGGACGTTCTGTAGCGCGCGTAAAATACCTACTGCGGCGCATTGATTATGCCGAAGCAGAAAATCTTGCGCAGCGTAGTCTGGAAGCGCAACTGGCGACCGAAGTTCGCCATCAGGTTGCAGCCTTTATGGAGCGTCGCGGCATGGGCGGGTTGATTCGCGGAGGGTTATAGCGCGGATCATATACATATCTTTTAACGGTATCCGGCAACCAGCCAGGTCCCCTTGTGCTATTATTCGCACCTTTGGAGCGCCTGAAACCTGCGGCGCGCATTTCAATCGCTGTTCTCTTTCAGCGAAATAACAAGAACTTGTGGTGACAGATGACCAGTAGCTATCTGCATTTTCCGGAGTTTGATCCGGTCATTTTCTCAATAGGACCCGTAGCGCTTCACTGGTACGGCCTGATGTATCTGGTGGGTTTCATTTTTGCAATGTGGCTGGCAACACGTCGGGCGAATCGTCCGGGCAGCGGCTGGACCAAAAATGAAGTTGAAAACTTACTCTATGCGGGCTTCCTCGGCGTCTTCCTCGGTGGACGTATTGGTTATGTTCTGTTCTACAATTTCCCGCAGTTTATGGCCGATCCGCTGTATCTGTTCCGTGTCTGGGACGGCGGCATGTCTTTCCACGGTGGCCTGATTGGCGTTATCGTGGTGATGATTATCTTCGCCCGCCGTACTAAACGTTCCTTCTTCCAGGTCTCTGATTTTATCGCACCACTCATTCCGTTTGGTCTTGGCGCCGGGCGTCTGGGCAATTTTATTAACGGTGAATTGTGGGGCCGCGTTGACCCGAACTTCCCGTTTGCCATGCTGTTCCCTGGCTCCCGTACAGAAGATATTTTGCTGCTGCAAACCAACCCGCAGTGGCAATCCATTTTCGACACTTACGGTGTGCTGCCGCGCCACCCATCACAGCTTTACGAGCTGCTGCTGGAAGGTGTGGTGCTGTTTATTATCCTCAACCTGTATATTCGTAAACCGCGCCCAATGGGAGCAGTCTCAGGCTTGTTCCTGATTGGCTACGGCGCGTTTCGCATCATTGTTGAGTTTTTCCGCCAGCCCGACGCGCAGTTTACCGGTGCCTGGGTGCAGTACATCAGCATGGGGCAAATTCTTTCCATCCCGATGATTGTCGCGGGTGTGATCATGATGGTCTGGGCATATCGTCGCAGCCCACAGCAACACGTTTCCTGAGGAACCATGAAACAGTATTTAGAACTGATGCAAAAAGTGCTCGACGAAGGCACACAGAAAAACGACCGTACCGGAACCGGAACGCTTTCCATTTTTGGTCATCAGATGCGTTTTAACCTGCAGGATGGATTCCCGCTGGTGACAACTAAACGTTGCCACCTGCGTTCCATCATCCATGAACTGCTGTGGTTTCTGCAGGGCGACACTAACATTGCTTATCTACACGAAAACAATGTCACCATCTGGGACGAATGGGCCGATGAAAACGGCGACCTCGGGCCAGTGTATGGTAAACAGTGGCGCGCCTGGCCAACGCCAGATGGTCGTCATATTGACCAGATCACTACGGTACTGAACCAGCTGAAAAACGACCCGGATTCGCGCCGCATTATTGTTTCAGCGTGGAACGTAGGCGAACTGGATAAAATGGCGCTGGCACCGTGCCATGCATTCTTCCAGTTCTATGTGGCAGACGGCAAACTCTCTTGCCAGCTTTATCAGCGCTCCTGTGACGTCTTCCTCGGCCTGCCGTTCAACATTGCCAGCTACGCGTTACTGGTGCATATGATGGCGCAGCAGTGCGATCTGGAAGTGGGTGATTTTGTCTGGACCGGTGGCGACACGCACCTGTACAGCAATCATATGGATCAAACTCATCTGCAATTAAGCCGCGAACCGCGTCCGCTGCCGAAGTTGATTATCAAACGTAAACCCGAATCCATCTTCGACTACCGTTTCGAAGACTTTGAGATTGAAGGATACGATCCACATCCGGGCATTAAAGCGCCGGTGGCTATCTAATTACGAAACATCCTGCCAGAGCCGACGCCAGTGTGCGTCGGTTTTTTTTACCCTCCGTTAAATTCTTCGAGACGCCTTCCCGAAATTTTGCAACCTCCTGCAACGGCGTAAATAGTCCGGAAGATGCGCCGAAGAAATAGAAACTGGCCCTCGTCTTTTTTTCTCCTCGCTCCATACTGCCGGCATGAAAACACAACGTGGTTATACGCTGATTGAAACGCTGGTCGCGATGCTGATTCTGGTCATGCTAAGCGCAAGTGGACTCTATGGCTGGCAATACTGGCAGCAGTCGCAACGGCTATGGCAAACCGCCAGCCAGGCGCGGGACTATTTGCTCTATTTACGTGAAGATGCCAACTGGCATAACCGCGACCACAGTATCAGTGTTATCAGGGAGGGGACGTTATGGTGCCTTGTGAGTTCCGCTGCTGGGGCCAATACCTGCCATGGCAGTTCACCATTGGTCTTTGTGCCACGCTGGCCCGAAGTCGAAATGAGCGACCTGACACCTTCGCTTGCTTTCTTTGGCCTACGCAATACCGCATGGGCCGGGCATATTCGCTTCAAAAACTCAACGGGCGAGTGGTGGCTGGTGGTTTCGCCGTGGGGAAGACTCCGGCTTTGTCAGCAAGGAGAAACAGAAGGATGCCTGTAAAAGAGCTAGGTTTTTCTCTGCTGGAAGTGTTGATTGCTATGGCGATCAGTAGCGTATTGTTGCTGGGGGCAGCACGCTTTCTGCCTGCGTTACAGCGTGAAAGTTTAACGAGCACCCGTAAGCTGGCGCTGGAAGATGAAATCTGGCTGCGGGTATTTACCGTTGCGAAGCATCTCCAGAGGGCGGGTTATTGTCATGGCAGCTGTACCGGCGAAGGGCTGGAAATTGTCGGACAGGGTGACTGTGTCATTGTGCAGTGGGATGCGAACAGTAACGGTATCTGGGATCGCGAACCGGTAAAAGAGTCCGACCAGATTGGATTTCGTCTGAAGGAGCATGTGCTGGAAACGCTACGCGGTGCGACATCCTGTGAAGGTAAGGGCTGGGATAAAGTCACTAATCCGGATGCCATCATTATCGACACTTTTCAGGTCGTACGTCAGGATGTCAGCGGCTTCTCGCCGGTGTTGACGGTTAATATGCGTGCTGCCAGTAAGTCTGAACCGCAAACCGTGGTGGATGCCAGCTATAGCGTGACAGGATTCAACCTGTGAACCGCGAAAAGGGTGTTTCGTCACTGGCTCTGGTCCTGATGCTGCTGGTTTTGGGTAGCTTGCTATTACAAGGAATGAGTCAGCAGGATCGCAGTTTTGCCTCTCGCGTGAGCATGGAAAGTCAGTCATTGCGCCGCCAGGCCATTGTTCAGTCGGCGCTGGAGTGGGGAAAAATGCACTCCTGGCAGACGCAGCCCGCAGTTCAGTGCTTACTGTACGCTGCCACCGGTGCCCGGGTTTGTCTGCGTTTATTGGCAGATAATGAGGCCTTATTGATTGCCGGTTATGAAGGCGTTTCGTTGTGGCGAACAGGCGAAGTCATCGATGGAAACATTGTTTTTTCGCCACGCGGCTGGAGCGATTTTTGTCCGCTGAAAGAGAGGGCGTTATGTCAGCTTCCTTGAAGAATCAACAAGGCTTTAGCCTCCCGGAGGTGATGTTGGCAATGGTGCTGATGGTGATGATTGTCACTGCGTTATCGGGTTTCCAGCGAACATTAATGAACAGTCTTGCCAGTAGAAACCAGTACCAACAGCTCTGGCGGCATGGCTGGCAGCAAACGCAACTGCGTGCGATTTCGCCACCTGCCCACTGGCAGGTCAACCGAATGCAGACATCGCAAGCGGGATGTGTCAGCATCAGCGTTACGCTAGTTTCACCCGGGGGCAGAGAAGGCGAGATGACCCGCCTGCATTGCCCGAATCGTCAGTAGTCAGGAGCCGCTATGTTAAGGGTCTACCATTCCAATCGTCTGGACGTGCTGGAAGCGTTGATGGAGTTTATTGTCGAACGCGAACGGCTGGACGATCCTTTCGAACCAGAGATGATTCTGGTGCAAAGTACCGGTATGGCGCAGTGGCTGCAAATGACCCTGTCGCAAAAGTTTGGTATTGCGGCAAATATTGATTTTCCGCTGCCAGCGAGCTTTATATGGGATATGTTCGTCCGGGTGTTACCGGAGATCCCCAAAGAGAGTGCCTTTAACAAACAGAGCATGAGCTGGAAACTGATGACTCTGCTGCCGCAACTGTTGGAGCGCGAAGACTTTACCCTGTTGCGGCATTATCTGACTGACGATAGCGACAAGCGAAAACTGTTCCAGCTTTCTTCAAAAGCGGCGGACCTGTTTGACCAGTATCTGGTCTATCGTCCGGACTGGCTGGCACAGTGGGAAACAGGACATTTGGTTGAAGGGCTGGGAGAAGCACAGGCTTGGCAAGCGCCGTTGTGGAAGGCGTTGGTGGAATATACCCATCAACTCGGGCAACCGCGCTGGCACCGCGCCAATCTCTATCAGCGCTTTATCGAAACGCTGGAGTCCGCGACGACCTGCCCCCCGGGGCTACCTTCGCGCGTCTTTATATGCGGTATTTCCGCGTTACCGCCTGTTTATCTCCAGGCGCTACAGGCGCTGGGTAAACATATTGAAATCCATCTCCTGTTTACCAACCCCTGCCGTTATTACTGGGGCGACATTAAAGATCCTGCTTATCTGGCGAAACTGCTGACTCGTCAGCGTCGACACAGTTTTGAAGATCGCGAATTACCGCTATTTCGCGACAGCGAAAATGCCGGGCAGCTCTTTAACAGCGATGGTGAACAGGATGTCGGCAACCCGCTGCTGGCCTCATGGGGCAAGCTTGGGCGCGACTACATTTATCTCCTTTCTGATCTGGAGGGCAGCCAGGAGCTGGACGCCTTTGTCGATGTCACGCCAGATAACCTGCTGCATAACATTCAGTCTGACATTCTGGAACTTGAAAACTGCGCTGTTGCGGGTGTGAATATCGAAGAGTTTTCCCGTAGCGATAACAAACGCCTGCTTGATCCACTGGATAACAGTATCACCTTCCACGTTTGCCATAGCCCGCAGCGTGAAGTTGAAGTTTTACACGATCGCCTGCTGGCAATGCTGGAGGAAGACCCGACATTGACTCCGCGCGACATCATCGTGATGGTGGCCGACATCGACAGCTACAGTCCGTTTATTCAGGCAGTGTTTGGTAGCGCACCTGCGGATCGTTACCTACCTTACGCCATTTCCGACCGTCGGGCGCGGCAGTCGCATCCTGTACTTGAAGCGTTTATCAGCCTGTTATCGTTGCCAGACAGCCGCTTTGTGTCGGAGGACGTTCTGGCATTACTGGATGTGCCGGTGCTGGCGGCGCGGTTTGACATCACCGAAGAAGGGCTGCGTTATTTACGCCAGTGGGTCAACGAATCCGGCATTCGTTGGGGGATAGATGACGACAACGTTCGCGAGCTGGAACTCCCCGCTACCGGTCAACACACCTGGCGGTTTGGCCTGACGCGCATGTTGCTGGGCTACGCGATGGAGAGTGCGCAGGGCGAGTGGCAATCGGTTCTACCTTATGATGAATCGAGCGGCTTAATTGCAGAACTGGTGGGGCATCTGGCTTCACTGCTAATGCAGCTAAACATCTGGCGTCGCGGGCTGGCGCAGGAGCGTCCGCTGGAAGAGTGGTTGCCGGTTTGTCGCGATATGCTCAACGCCTTCTTCCTGCCGGATGCGGAAACCGAAGCGGCGATGACGCTGATCGAACAACAATGGCAGGCGATTATCGCCGAAGGTTTAGGTGCGCAGTATGGCGACGCGGTGCCGCTGTCACTATTGCGTGATGAACTGGCACAGCGCCTGGATCAGGAACGTATCAGCCAGCGTTTTCTCGCCGGGCCGGTTAACATTTGTACTCTGATGCCAATGCGTTCCATCCCATTCAAAGTGGTTTGCCTGCTGGGAATGAACGACGGCGTTTATCCACGCCAGCTTGCGCCATTGGGCTTTGACCTGATGAGCCAGAAACCGAAGCGTGGCGACCGTAGTCGTCGCGATGACGACCGCTATCTGTTCCTGGAAGCGTTAATTTCCGCGCAGCAAAAACTCTATATCAGCTATATCGGGCGTTCTATTCAGGATAACAGTGAACGTTTCCCGTCGGTACTGGTGCAGGAACTGATCGACTACATCGGGCAAAGCCATTATCTACCGGGCGATGAAGCGCTCAACTGTGATGAAAGCGAGGCAAGGGTAAAAGCGCATCTTACTTGCCTCCATACCCGGATGCCGTTTGATCCGCAAAACTACCAGCCAGGCGAACGACAAAGCTATGCTCGTGAATGGCTACCTGCGGCCAGCCAGGCTGGTAAAGCACATTCTGAATTTGTTCAGCCGCTGCCGTTTACCTTACCGGAAACCGTGCCGCTGGAAACGCTACAACGATTCTGGGCACATCCGGTACGGGCGTTCTTCCAGATGCGTTTGCAGGTGAACTTCCGTACTGAAGACAGCGAAATCCCCGACACCGAGCCATTTATTCTGGAAGGGCTTAGCCGTTATCAAATCAATCAGCAGTTATTGAATGCACTGGTTGAGCAGGATGATGCCGAACGCTTGTTCCGCCGCTTCCGGGCGGCAGGGGATTTACCGTATGGCGCTTTTGGTGAAATTTTCTGGGAAACACAGTGCCAGGAGATGCAGCAGCTTGCCGACAGAGTTATTGCCTGTCGCCAGCCGGGGCAGAGTATGGAAATTGATCTCGCCTGCAACGGTGTGCAGATAACTGGCTGGTTGCCGCAGGTGCAGCCGGATGGCCTGTTGCGCTGGCGTCCCTCTTTATTAAGTGTGGCGCAGGGAATGCAACTTTGGCTGGAACACCTTGTCTACTGTGCCAGCGGTGGTAATGGTGAAAGTCGCCTTTTTCTACGCAAAGACGGCGAGTGGCGTTTTCCGCCGCTTGCAGCCGAACAGGCTTTGCATTACCTCTCACAACTGATTGAGGGGTATCGTGAAGGAATGTCCGCGCCATTGCTGGTGTTACCTGAAAGTGGCGGCGCGTGGCTAAAAACCTGTTATGACGCGCAAAACGATGCCATGCTGGATGACGATTCCACGTTACAAAAAGCCCGTACGAAATTCCTTCAGGCTTACGAAGGCAACATGATGGTGCGTGGCGAAGGTGATGATATCTGGTATCAACGGCTCTGGCGGCAATTAACACCAGAGACAATGGAGGCCATCGTTGAACAGTCGCAACGTTTCCTGTTACCGCTGTTTCGCTTTAATCAGTCATGAGTGCTGTATAAAAATTGCGCAATATATCTGCTTGCTTTATGATGCGCACCAGTCACGGACTGATGGATATATAGACATAGGCTGACTCGTGCAGCACAAGATTAAATTCTGGCAGATGATTTGCGTTAACCTGTTGAATCTGGCCAGAAAATAAAGTTGATTATGAGGTCCGTGAATGCCCCGCAGCACCTGGTTCAAAGCATTATTGTTGTTTGTTGCCCTTTGGGCACCCTTAAGTCAGGCAGAAACGGGATGGCAGCCGATTCAGGAAACCATCCGTAAAAGTGATAAAGATAACCGCCAGTATCAGGCTATACGTCTGGATAACGGTATGGTGGTCTTGCTGGTTTCTGATCCGCAGGCGGTTAAATCGCTCTCGGCGCTGGTAGTGCCCGTTGGGTCGCTGGAAGATCCCGAGGCGTACCAGGGGCTGGCACATTACCTTGAACATATGAGTCTGATGGGGTCGAAAAAGTACCCGCAGGCTGACAGTCTGGCCGAATATCTCAAAATGCACGGCGGCAGTCACAATGCCAGCACGGCACCGTATCGCACGGCTTTCTATCTGGAAGTTGAGAACGACGCCTTGCCCGGTGCGGTAGACCGCCTGGCGGACGCTATTGCAGAACCCTTGCTCGACAAGAAATACGCCGAACGTGAACGTAATGCAGTGAATGCCGAATTAACCATGGCGCGTACGCGTGACGGGATGCGCATGGCACAGGTCAGCGCAGAAACCATTAACCCGGCACACCCCGGTTCAAAGTTTTCTGGTGGTAACCTCGAAACTTTAAGCGACAAACCCGGAAATCCGGTACAGCAGGCGCTGAAAGATTTCCACGAGAAGTACTATTCCGCCAATCTGATGAAGGCGGTTATTTACAGCAATAAACCGCTGCCGGAGTTGGCAAAAATGGCGGCGGACACCTTTGGTCGCGTGCCGAACAAAGAGAGCAAAAAACCGGAAATCACCGTGCCGGTAGTCACCGACGCGCAAAAGGGCATTATCATTCATTACGTCCCGGCGCTGCCGCGTAAAGTTCTGCGCGTTGAGTTTCGCATCGATAACAATTCAGCGAAGTTCCGTAGTAAAACGGATGAATTGATTACCTATCTGATCGGTAATCGCAGCCCAGGTACACTTTCTGACTGGCTGCAAAAGCAGGGATTAGTTGAGGGCATTAGCGCCAATTCCGATCCTATCGTCAACGGCAACAGCGGCGTATTAGCGATCTCTGCGTCTTTAACCGATAAAGGTCTGGCGAATCGCGATCAGGTTGTGGCGGCCATTTTTAGCTACCTCAATCTGTTACGCGAAAAAGGGATTGATAAACAATACTTCGATGAACTGGCGAATGTGCTGGATATCGACTTCCGTTATCCGTCAATCACCCGTGATATGGATTACGTCGAATGGCTGGCAGATACCATGATTCGCGTTCCTGTTGAGCATACGCTGGATGCAGTCAATATTGCCGATCGGTACGACGCTAAAGCAGTAAAA
This sequence comes from Escherichia sp. WS1368, assembly GCF_046487485.1. Taxonomy (NCBI): domain Bacteria; kingdom Pseudomonadati; phylum Pseudomonadota; class Gammaproteobacteria; order Enterobacterales; family Enterobacteriaceae; genus Escherichia; species Escherichia sp. WS1368. The sequence continues at coordinate 63,731 of NZ_JBJQJI010000017.1, read as the reverse complement.
GAACGCCTGGCGATGATGACGCCGCAGAATGCGCGTATCTGGTATATCAGCCCGAAAGAGCCGCACAACAAAACGGCTTACTTTGTCGATGCGCCGTATCAGGTCGATAAAATTAGCGCACAAACTTTCGCTGACTGGCAGAAAAAAGCCGCCGACATTGCGCTCTCTTTGCCAGAGCTTAACCCCTATATTCCTGACGATTTCTCGCTGATTAAGTCAGAGAAGAAATATGACCATCCAGAGCTGATTGTTGATGAGTCGAATCTGCGTGTGGTGTATGCGCCAAGCCGTTATTTTTCCAGCGAACCCAAAGCTGATGTCAGCCTGATTTTGCGTAACCCGAAAGCCATGGACAGCGCCCGCAATCAGGTGATGTTTGCGCTCAATGATTATCTCGCAGGGCTGGCGCTTGATCAGTTAAGCAACCAGGCGTCGGTTGGTGGCATAAGTTTTTCCACCAATGCTAACAACGGCCTTATGGTTAATGCCAATGGTTACACCCAGCGCCTGCCGCAGCTGTTCCAGGCATTGCTCGAGGGGTACTTTAGCTATACCGCTACGGAAGATCAGCTTGAGCAGGCGAAGTCCTGGTATAACCAGATGATGGATTCTGCAGAAAAGGGCAAAGCGTTCGAGCAGGCGATTATGCCCGCCCAGATGCTCTCGCAAGTGCCGTACTTCTCGCGAGATGAACGGCGCAAAATTTTGCCCTCCATTACTTTGAAAGAGGTGCTGGCCTATCGCGACGCCTTAAAATCAGGGGCTCGACCAGAGTTTATGGTTATTGGCAACATGACCGAAGCCCAGGCAACAACGCTGGCACGCGATGTGCAAAAACAGTTGGGCGCTGATGGTTCGGAGTGGTGTCGTAACAAAGATGTCGTGGTCGATAAAAAACAATCCGTCATCTTTGAAAAAGCCGGTAACAGCACCGACTCCGCACTGGCAGCGGTATTTGTACCGACTGGCTACGATGAATACACCAGCTCAGCCTATAGCTCTCTGTTGGGGCAGATCGTACAGCCGTGGTTCTACAATCAGTTGCGTACCGAAGAACAGTTGGGCTATGCCGTGTTTGCGTTTCCAATGAGCGTGGGGCGTCAGTGGGGCATGGGCTTCCTGTTGCAAAGCAATGATAAACAGCCTTCATTCTTGTGGGAGCGTTACAAGGCGTTTTTCCCAACCGCAGAGGCAAAATTGCGGACGATGAAGCCAGAAGAGTTTGCGCAAATCCAGCAGGCGGTAATAACCCAGATGCTGCAGGCACCGCAAACGCTCGGCGAAGAAGCATCGAAGTTAAGTAAAGATTTCGATCGCGGCAATATGCGCTTCGATTCGCGTGATAAAATCGTGGCCCAGATAAAACTGCTGACGCCGCAAAAACTTGCTGATTTCTTCCATCAGGCGGTGGTCGAGCCGCAAGGCATGGCTATTCTGTCGCAGATTTCTGGCAGCCAGAACGGGAAAGCCGAATATGTGCATCCTGAAGGCTGGAAAGTGTGGGAGAACGTCAGCGCGTTGCAGCAAACAATGCCCCTGATGAGTGAAAAGAATGAGTGATGTCGCCGAGACACTAGATCCTTTGCGCTTGCCCTTACAGGGCGAGCGCCTGATTGAAGCCTCTGCCGGCACAGGCAAAACCTTTACGATTGCGGCGCTCTATTTGCGCCTGTTACTTGGACTAGGCGGTTCTGCCGCCTTTCCCCGCCCGCTGACCGTTGAAGAACTGCTGGTGGTCACCTTTACCGAGGCTGCCACGGCAGAATTGCGCGGTCGTATCCGTAGCAATATCCATGAGTTGCGCATCGCCTGTCTGCGTGAAACCACCGACAATCCACTGTACGAACGCCTGCTGGAAGAGATCGACGATAAAGCGCAAGCCGCGCAGTGGTTGTTGTTAGCCGAACGGCAGATGGATGAAGCGGCAGTCTTTACTATTCACGGTTTTTGCCAGCGCATGCTCAACCTGAATGCCTTTGAATCCGGCATGCTGTTTGAGCAGCAGCTGATTGAAGATGAGTCTCTGCTACGCTACCAGGCCTGCGCCGATTTCTGGCGTCGCCACTGCTACCCGCTGCCGCGTGAAATTGCCCAGGTGGTCTTTGAAACCTGGAAAGGGCCGCAGGCGTTGCTGCGCGATATTAATCGTTATCTGCAAGGCGAAGCACCGGTTATCAAAGCACCGCCGCCCGATGATGAAACGCTGGCTTCCCGCCACGCGCAAATTGTGGCGCGTATCGACGCCGTAAAACAGCAGTGGCGCGACGCGGTGGGTGAACTGGATGCGCTGATCGAATCTTCTGGTATTGATCGACGCAAGTTTAACCGTAGCAATCAGGCTAAATGGATCGACAAGATCAGCGCCTGGGCAGAAGAAGAGACCAACAGTTATCAGTTACCGGAGTCGCTGGAAAAATTCTCTCAGCGTTTCTTAGAAGATCGCACGAAAGCCGGGGGGGAAACCCCGCGACATCCACTGTTTGAGGCGATCGATCAACTGCTTGCAGAACCATTGTCGATCCGCGATCTGCTGATAACCCGCGCATTGGCTGAGATCCGCGAAACAGTAGCGCGTGAAAAACGCCGCCGTGGCGAATTGGGTTTTGATGACATGTTAAGTCGGCTCGATTCCGCGCTGCGTAGCGAAAGCGGCGAGGTGTTGGCAGCGGCGATCCGTACGCGATTCCCGGTGGCAATGATCGATGAATTTCAGGATACCGACCCCCAGCAGTACCGAATTTTTCGCCGTATCTGGCACCATCAGCCGGAAACCGCATTGTTGCTGATTGGCGACCCGAAACAGGCCATATATGCATTCCGGGGTGCGGATATCTTCACTTATATGAAGGCGCGTAGCGAAGTTCACGCCCACTACACTTTAGATACCAACTGGCGCTCCGCACCAGGAATGGTGAACAGCGTGAATAAGCTTTTCAGTCAGACTGATGACGCGTTCATGTTTCGCGAAATTCCTTTTATTCCAGTGAAATCAGCCGGGAAAAATCAGGCGTTACGTTTTGTGTTTAAAGGTGAAACGCAGCCTGCGATGAAAATGTGGCTGATGGAAGGCGAAAGCTGCGGCGTTGGCGACTATCAAAGTACCATGGCGCAGGTATGTGCTGCGCAAATCCGCGACTGGCTACAAGCCGGACAGCGGGGCGAAGCGTTGCTGATGAACGGCGACGACGCGCGTCCGGTGCGTGCTTCGGACATCAGTGTGCTGGTGCGCAGCCGCCAGGAGGCCGCCCAGGTGCGCGACGCCTTAACGTTGCTGGAAATCCCTTCCGTTTACCTTTCGAACCGCGACAGTGTTTTTGAAACTCTGGAAGCGCAGGAAATGCTTTGGTTGTTGCAGGCGGTGATGACGCCCGAACGTGAGAACACCCTGCGTAGTGCGCTGGCAACGTCAATGATGGGGCTGAACGCGCTGGATATCGAAACGCTGAACAATGACGAACATGCGTGGGATGCGGTAGTCGAAGAGTTCGATGGTTATCGGCAAATCTGGCGCAAACGTGGCGTTATGCCGATGCTGCGGGCGCTGATGTCGGCGCGTAACATTGCTGAAAACTTGCTGGCAACGGCAGGCGGTGAGCGGCGTCTTACCGATATCTTGCATATCAGCGAACTGCTACAAGAAGCCGGAACGCAGCTGGAAAGTGAACATGCGCTGGTACGCTGGTTATCGCAACATATCCTCGAGCCAGACAGTAATGCCTCCAGCCAACAAATGCGCCTCGAAAGTGATAAACATCTGGTGCAGATTGTCACGATCCATAAATCAAAAGGGCTGGAATATCCGCTGGTCTGGTTGCCATTTATTACCAATTTCCGCGTCCAGGATCAGGCGTTCTATCACGATCGCCACTCGTTTGAGGCTGTTCTGGATCTTAATGCTGCGCCAGAAAGCGTCGACCTCGCGGAGGCCGAACGTCTGGCGGAAGATCTGCGTTTGCTTTACGTGGCGCTGACGCGTTCGGTTTGGCATTGCAGTCTCGGCGTTGCACCGCTGGTGCGCCGTCGTGGCGATAAAAAAGGTGACACCGACGTCCACCAAAGTGCGCTCGGGCGTTTGCTGCAAAAAGGGGAACCGCAAGATGCGGCAGGGCTTCGCACCTGTATTGAAGCGTTATGCGATGATGATATTGCCTGGCAAACGGCACAAACGGGTGATAACCAGCCCTGGCAGGTTAATGATGCTATAACTGCAGAACTGAATGCGAGGACACTACAACGATTGCCCGGCGATAACTGGCGTGTCACCAGCTACTCCGGTTTGCAGCAGCGTGGTCACGGTATCGCTCAGGATCTGATGCCACGGCTGGATGTTGATGCCGCAGGTGTGGTCAGCGTCGTTGAAGAACCGACGTTAACACCGCATCAGTTCCCGCGCGGTGCGTCACCGGGGACATTCTTGCACAGTTTGTTTGAAGACCTCGATTTTACCCAGCCGGTTGACCCGAACTGGGTACAGGAAAAACTGGAACTCGGCGGCTTTGAATCGCAGTGGGAACCGGTGTTGACCGAGTGGATCACGGCTGTCCTCCAGGCACCTCTCAATGAAACGGGTGTTAGCCTGAGTCAGCTTTCCGACCGCGATAAACAGGTGGAGATGGAGTTTTACCTGCCGATTAGTGAACCGCTCATCGCCAGCCAGCTTGATGCACTAATTCGCCAGTTTGATCCGCTATCCGCTGGCTGCCCGCCGCTGGAGTTCATGCAGGTACGCGGCATGTTAAAAGGCTTTATCGACCTGGTATTCCGCCACGAAGGGCGTTATTACCTGCTCGACTATAAATCCAACTGGCTGGGTGAAGACAGTTCGGCTTACACCCAACAGGCTATGGCAGCGGCGATGCAGGCACACCGCTATGATCTGCAATATCAGCTTTATACCCTGGCGCTGCACCGTTATCTGCGCCATCGCATTGCTGATTACGACTATGATCGTCACTTTGGCGGCGTTATCTATCTGTTCCTGCGTGGCGTTGATAAAGAACATCCGCAACAAGGGATTTACACAACCCGACCCAACGCCGGGTTGATTGACCTGATGGATGAGATGTTTGCCGGTATGACCCTGGAGGAGGCGTAATGAAATTGCAAAAGCAATTACTGGAAGCTGTGGAGCACAAACAGCTACGCCCGCTGGATGTGCAATTTGCCCTGACCGTGGCGGGAGATGAACATCCTGCCGTCACCCTCGCGGCAGCCCTGTTAAGCCACGACGCCGGAGAAGGGCATGTCTGTTTACCGCTCTCACGACTGGAAAATAACGAGGCGTCGCATCCGCTGTTGGCGACCTGTGTCAGTGAAATCGGTGAGTTACAAAATTGGGAAGAATGCTTGCTGGCTTCACAAGCGGTCAGCCGGGGAGATGAACCAACGCCGATGATCCTCTGTGGCGATCGTCTTTATTTGAATCGCATGTGGTGTAACGAGCGCACAGTGGCACGCTTTTTCAACGAAGTGAATCATGCCATTGAGGTTGATGAAGCTCTACTGGCGCAAACCCTGGACAAACTTTTTCCAGTAAGCGATGAAATTAACTGGCAAAAAGTTGCGGCGGCAGTGGCGCTGACGCGGCGGATCTCGGTGATTTCCGGCGGCCCTGGCACCGGTAAAACGACCACCGTAGCGAAGTTGCTGGCAGCGTTAATTCAAATGGCCGACGGCGAACGCTGCCGTATCCGTTTGGCTGCACCAACGGGTAAAGCTGCCGCGCGCTTAACCGAATCTCTCGGCAAGGCTTTGCGACAGTTACCGCTGACCGATGAACAAAAGAAACGCATTCCGGAAGATGCCAGTACTTTGCATCGATTGCTGGGTGCACAGCCGGGTAGCCAGCGTTTACGTCATCATGCCGGTAACCCGCTGCATCTTGATGTGCTGGTGGTAGATGAAGCGTCAATGATCGATCTGCCTATGATGTCGAGACTGATCGACGCCTTGCCCGATCATGCGCGAGTGATCTTTCTCGGCGATCGTGATCAACTGGCCTCGGTTGAGGCTGGGGCTGTGCTGGGCGATATTTGTGCTTATGCCAATGCCGGCTTTACCGCCGAGCGTGCCGGGCAGCTAAGCCGCCTGACGGGAACTCACGTTCCGGCAGGAACTGGCACAGAAGCGGCATCTTTGCGCGACAGTCTCTGCCTGCTGCAAAAAAGCTATCGTTTCGGCAGCGATTCTGGCATTGGTCAGTTAGCTGCGGCGATCAACCGTGGTGATAAAACGGCAGTGAAAACCGTTTTTCAGCAGGATTTTTCTGATATCGAAAAACGGCTTTTACAGAGCGGCGAAGATTATATTGCGATGCTTGAGGAAGCTCTTGCGGGTTATGGACGTTATCTGGATCTGCTGCAAGCGCGTGCCGAGCCGGATTTAATCATTCAGGCGTTCAATGAGTACCAACTTTTGTGCGCCCTGCGGGAAGGGCCATTTGGCGTGGCTGGACTGAATGAGCGAATTGAGCAGTTTATGCAACAGAAGCGCAAAATTCATCGTAATCCGCACTCTCGTTGGTACGAAGGCCGACCGGTGATGATTGCCCGTAATGACAGCGCGCTTGGGTTGTTTAATGGCGATATCGGTATCGCTCTGGATCGTGGGCAGGGGACGCGCGTCTGGTTTGCGATGCCGGACGGCAATATTAAGTCTGTGCAACCGAGTCGCTTGCCAGAGCACGAAACTACGTGGGCGATGACGGTACATAAATCGCAGGGATCGGAGTTCGACCATGCGGCGTTGATTTTACCGAGCCAACGCACGCCGGTAGTAACACGAGAGCTGGTTTACACTGCGGTAACCCGCGCGCGTCGACGTTTGTCGCTGTATGCCGATGAGCGTATTTTGAGTGCGGCAATCGCCACGCGCACTGAGCGGCGCAGTGGTCTGGCGGCATTGTTTAGTTCGCGGGAATAAACGTAATTGCCGGATGCGACGCACGGGTGTTACGCATGTCGCATCCGGCGATTTTCATCGCTTACCCCAAATCCGCCATCAACACTTTGGATTTACGCTGGTAGTTGTACAACTGCTTTTTGCTCTCGGGCAGTAAATCAATATCCACTGGGGTAAATCCACGTTCCTGGAACCAGTGAATACTGCGCGTGGTCAGCACAAATAATTTGCTTAAGCCGCTCTGCTTCGCCTGAGCGGCAATGCGTTCCAGCAGAACCTCGCCCCGTGATGAACTGCGGTAATCCGGGTGAACTGCCACACAGGCCATTTCCCCAATCTTCTCTTCCGGGAACGGATAGAGCGCGGCGCAGGCAATAGTCGTGTTATCGCGCTGAATAATGGTGAATTTGTCGATTTCCATCTCCAGCTGCTCGCGAGAACGGCGCACCAGAATACCTTGCTGCTCCAGCGGGCGAATCAACTCCAGAATACCGCCAATATCGTTGATTGTTGCGCGACGAATCTGCTCGGCGCTTTCCATCACAATCTGCGTACCGATACCGTCGCGTGAGAACAACTCTTGCAACAGCGCGCCATCTTCCTGATAACTGATTAAATGACAGCGACGCACGCCGCTGCGGCAGGCTTTCACTGCGCCACGCAAAAAGCGCACCGTACCGGAGTTGTAATCACCTTTCTCTTCCTGGGCTTCTACCCGTGCTTGCGCTTCGTTAGGGAAAAGTTCGGAGACAATATCACCGTCGTCATTAGTGACGCCCTGGGAAGAGCAAAAACCAATCATCTTTTCAGCTTTCAGTTTGATGGCCAGTTGAGTGGCAATCTCTTCCGAGGTCAGATTAAAGCTCTCGCCAGTGACTGAAACAGCGACCGGCCCCATTAGCACTATTGCACCGCTGTCCAGTTGACGATGGATCGCGTCTTCATCAATCCGCCGGATACGCCCGCTATGGCAGTAATCCACGCCGTCATCGACGCCCAGCGGCTGGGCAATAATAAAATTGCCACTAACGACGTTGATATGCGCGCCCTGCAGCGGCGTGTTATTGAGACTCATCGACAGGCGAGCAGTAATATCCAGTTGCAATGTTCCCGCAGCCTGCTTCACCAGTTCCAATGTTTTGGCGTCGGTCACACGTATATTCTTGTGATACAGCGGTTCGTGGTGATGCGCAGCCAGATTTGCGTCGATCTGCGGACGTGCGCCATAGACTACCACCAGACGGATGCCGAGGCTGTGCAACAACCCGATATCATTAACGATACTGGAGAAATTCTCATGCTCAATGGCTTCACCGCCGAGCATGATGACAAACGTTTTTCCCCGGTGGGTATTGATATAGGGAACCGAATGGCGGAATCCCTCGACCAGCTCGGTTTTACGTTCCTTTACCACGGCACACCTCTTTGCATGATTATTCGAAATTAGTGTATTTTTATTCTGTTTTTTCGCAGGGTGCAAGTGTAAATTTTATGCGAGAGCGACTTTTTTATCAGTAATGCCGTGAATATAAAAAGAATGTTTACCGTTTATTAGATGACAGATTATGCGTCTTTCGCTAAAGTTTCCGGTCAAATTAGTCGTTTACTTGTTACACAGCTTAGATTTCTTTTGCTCGGGAGAGGCATGTCAGGATCCAACACTGCAATCAGCCGTCGTCGTTTACTGCAAGGCGCGGGTGCCATGTGGCTATTGAGCGTAAGTCAGGTCAGTCTGGCTGCGGTCAGCCAGGTCGTGGCGGTGCGCGTCTGGCCTGCGTCCAGCTACACCCGCGTGACGGTAGAATCAAATCGTCAGCTGAAATATAAGCAGTTCGCGTTGAGTAACCCGGAACGCGTGGTGGTGGATATCGAAGATGTAAACCTGAACTCGGTACTCAAGGGGATGGCGGCACAAATTCGTGCAGACGACCCGTTCATCAAGTCGGCGCGCGTCGGGCAATTTGACCCGCAAACCGTACGCATGGTTTTTGAATTAAAGCAAAACGTAAAACCGCAGCTGTTTGCCCTTGCGCCGGTCGCCGGGTTTAAAGAGCGTCTGGTGATGGACCTCTATCCGGCCAATGCACAGGATATGCAGGACCCGCTGCTGGCGCTGCTGGAGGATTACAACAAAGGCGACCTCGAAAAGCAGGTGCCGCCAGCGCAAAGTGGTCCACAACCAGGTAAAGCAGGGCGCGATCGTCCGATTGTCATTATGCTTGACCCTGGCCACGGTGGCGAAGACTCCGGTGCGGTGGGGAAATACAAAACGCGCGAAAAAGACGTGGTATTGCAAATAGCTCGCCGTTTGCGCTCTCTGATCGAGAAAGAGGGCAATATGAAGGTGTACATGACGCGCAATGAAGACATCTTCATTCCGTTGCAAGTGCGCGTAGCAAAAGCCCAGAAACAGCGTGCTGACCTGTTTGTCTCTATCCATGCCGACGCCTTTACCAGTCGTCAGCCGAGCGGTTCCTCTGTGTTTGCGCTCTCAACCAAAGGTGCAACCAGTACTGCGGCAAAATATCTGGCACAAACCCAGAACGCCTCGGACTTGATTGGTGGCGTGAGCAAAAGCGGTGACCGCTATGTCGACCACACCATGTTCGATATGGTGCAGTCGCTGACCATTGCCGACAGCCTGAAGTTTGGTAAAGCGGTGCTGAATAAGCTCGGGAAAATCAACAAGCTGCATAAAAATCAAGTTGAACAGGCCGGGTTTGCCGTACTAAAGGCACCAGATATTCCCTCCATTCTGGTCGAAACGGCGTTTATCAGTAACGTTGAGGAAGAACGTAAACTGAAAACGGCGACTTTCCAGCAGGAAGTTGCGGAGTCTATTCTTGCGGGGATTAAAGCGTATTTTGCCGATGGGGCGACGCTGGCGAGAAGGGGATGATAAAAAGGCGCTGAATGGCGCTTTTTTTATGGGAGAACAGAAACAAAAAAACACCCGTTAGGGTGTTCAATAATTGGTTGCGGGGGCCGGATTTGAACCGACGACCTTCGGGTTATGAGCCCGACGAGCTACCAGGCTGCTCCACCCCGCGTCACCGTACTGCTTTATTTCATCAAATTTGATTGGTTGCGGGGGCCGGATTTGAACCGACGACCTTCGGGTTATGAGCCCGACGAGCTACCAGGCTGCTCCACCCCGCGTCACCGTACTGCTTTACTTCATCAAATTTTAATTGGTTGCGGGGGCCGGATTTGAACCGACGACCTTCGGGTTATGAGCCCGACGAGCTACCAGGCTGCTCCACCCCGCGTCCGTGGATGCGCACTATACTCCGCTCGCGTTTTCATGCAACCTTTTTTTTACCCCGATCACGGATTCGGCATGATTTTGAACAAAAACAAATCACTAAAGCCTATTTTTTGTGCAAAATTTGCGTCAGGGAGAGGCTGCTCATTTCATTAAACGCGGCGGTTTGTTATCTTCGTTGCGCCTTATTTTTTAACCTGAAGAAGAGAACAATGAAAGGACGTTGGGTAAAGTACCTTCTTATGGGCACGGTTGTGGCAATGCTTGCCGCCTGCTCTTCCAAACCAACCGATCGCGGACAGCAATATAAAGACGGGAAATTTACCCAGCCTTTCTCTCTGGTGAACCAGCCAGATGCCGTTGGCGCGCCGATTAACGCCGGTGATTTTGCCGAGCAAATTAACCATATCCGTAATTCGTCACCGCGTCTGTATGGCAACCAGAGTAATGTTTATAACGCGGTGCAAGAGTGGCTGCGCGCAGGCGGTGATACCCGCAATATGCGCCAGTTCGGCATTGATGCCTGGCAGATGGAAGGTGCCGACAACTATGGTAACGTGCAGTTTACAGGCTATTACACGCCGGTAATTCAGGCGCGCCATACCCGCCAGGGCGAGTTCCAGTATCCTATTTACCGTATGCCGCCAAAACGTGGTCGTCTGCCGTCTCGTGCGGAGATCTACGCGGGGGCATTGAGCGATAAATACATCCTCGCTTACAGCAACTCCCTGATGGATAACTTCATTATGGATGTGCAGGGTAGCGGGTATATTGACTTTGGTGATGGCAGTCCGCTTAACTTTTTCAGCTATGCAGGGAAAAACGGTCATGCATATCGCAGCATTGGTAAGGTGCTGATCGACCGTGGCGAAGTGAAAAAAGAAGATATGTCGATGCAGGCGATTCGTCACTGGGGCGAAACACACAGTGAAGCCGAGGTTCGCGAGCTGTTGGAACAGAACCCGTCTTTCGTCTTCTTTAAACCGCAATCTTTTGCACCGGTGAAAGGGGCAAGTGCGGTGCCGCTGGTTGGCCGTGCTTCTGTTGCCTCCGATCGTTCAATTATTCCGCCAGGTACTACCTTGCTGGCAGAAGTGCCGCTGCTGGATAATAACGGCAAATTTAACGGTCAGTACGAATTGCGTCTGATGGTGGCGCTGGATGTCGGTGGCGCAATCAAAGGCCAACACTTCGATATCTATCAAGGGATCGGGCCGGAAGCCGGGCACCGCGCAGGTTGGTACAACCACTATGGACGTGTCTGGGTGCTGAAAACGGCTCCGGGCGCAGGTAACGTCTTTAGCGGCTGATGTGATATTCTGTATGCCGTTTTTACGGATACGACAGGGTGAGGGATAACCTCGCCCTTTTTATTCTGAGGTGCTATGTCTGTGGTAATTAGTGATGCATGGCGTCAGCGTTTTGGTGGCACAGCGCGTCTGTATGGTGAAAAAGCGTTGCAACTGTTTGCTGACGCGCATATTTGTGTGGTCGGTATTGGCGGTGTCGGTTCCTGGGCGGCGGAAGCGCTGGCGCGCACAGGGATTGGCGCAATCACGCTTATCGATATGGATGATGTGTGCGTCACCAATACCAATCGGCAAATTCATGCCCTGCGCGATAACGTTGGGCTGGCAAAAGCGGAAGTTATGGCGGAGCGTATTCGCCAGATTAACCCGGAGTGCCGTGTAACGGTGGTGGATGATTTCGTGACGCCGGATAACGTAGCGCAGTATATGAGCGTGGGTTATTCATACGTGATTGATGCCATTGATAGTGTACGGCCCAAAGCGGCGCTGATTGCTTATTGTCGGCGCAATAAAATCCCGCTGGTCACGACTGGTGGCGCGGGTGGGCAGATTGACCCGACGCAGATTCAGGTTACCGATCTGGCGAAAACGATTCAGGACCCGCTGGCGGCGAAGTTGCGCGAGCGCCTGAAAAGCGATTTTGGCGTAGTGAAAAACAGCAAAGGTAAGCTCGGCGTGGATTGCGTGTTCTCTACCGAAGCGCTGGTGTACCCGCAGTCAGATGGCACGGTCTGTGCAATGAAAGCTACGGCGGAAGGGCCAAAGCGGATGGATTGTGCATCTGGATTTGGTGCCGCGACGATGGTGACCGCCACCTTTGGTTTTGTTGCGGTTTCTCATGCGCTGAAGAAGATGATGGCGAAAGCGGCCCGTCAGGGGTAAACAATCAGGTCGAATGCGACGCGAACGTCTTATCCGACCTGGTTCTGTGCTTAAACCTGCTTCGCCACAGCGATAATCGCCTCGCTTAACGCATTCAACCCCTGGCTTCGTGAGGCGCTAAGCTGCGCACGCAATCCCAGCTCATCAAACAATGCCAGCGGCGACTGTGCCTGCAATTCGGCGGCGGTTTTCCCCTCAACGGCAGTCAACAACACCGCCAGCAGGCCGCGCACAATGCGCCCTTCGCTGTCGCCAAAGAAATGCATCTTGCCGTTTTCAGCCATGGTATATCCCAGCCAGACGCGGTTTTCGCATCCGGCAATCTCTTTAGCCTGCGCTTTTAACTCGTCTGGCAAAGCAGGAAGCTGTTTCCCCAGCATGATCAACTGGCGATATTTATCTTCCCATTGCGTCAACGGTGCGAAGGTATTGCGTAACGTTTCTGCGGTTACGGTTGTGCCGAACGGATGTCCGGCGAATTGCGGGTTCGTCATTAATCCACCAATAATTCCAGCGCGCGGTCAACGGCATTCACCAGCGCATCCACATCACTCTTTGTATTATATGGCGCAAAAGAGGCGCGCAGTGTGCCGGTTACGCCTAATTCTGCCAGTAGCGGCTGAGCGCAATGCTGCCCGGCCCGCAGGGCAATACCGTACTCCGCCAGCAGCGTCACCATATCGCTGTGATGAACGCCAGCAAAATCAAAGGCCAGCAGGCTGGAATCCTGGCAGCGAAATGAGCGGAAGCCAGGACGTTTTGCCAGCGCATCTTCCGCTAGCGTTGCTAAGCTACGGCTCCAGCTTTCGGCCTGGTTGATATCGTAATCTGCCAGCCATTCCAGCGCCGCGCTTAATCCTATGACACCAGCGACATTTGGCGTTCCGGCTTCCAGTTTCCACGGCGCAGATTGAGTCGTGAAGCCGTCAAAACTCACTTCGTGAATCATTTTGCCGCCACCCAGCCAGGGTGACATCGCTTCCAGCAGTTCTGATTTGCCATACAGCACGCCGATACCCGTCGGGCCATACAGTTTGTGACCAGAGAAAGCATAGAAATCAATATCCAGTTGCTGAACATCCGCAGGGAAATGCACCGCCCCCTGAGCACCATCAACCATCACCACCATCCCGGCTGAATGAGCAAAGGTAATCGCTCGCGCCAGATCCGGGCAACCGCCAGTCACGTTCGACATCTGACCCAACGCCAGAATCCGACTACGGGGAGTAATCAGTTCTGGCAACAAATCGACATCCGGCAGTCGCTGCGCATTAAGCGGCAATTTCACCACTTTGGCTCCCGTTTGTTGGGCGACCATCAGCCAGGGGACGAGGTTGGCGTGGTGTTCTGCCACGCTGACAATAATCTCATCGCCCGGTTGCAGACGTGGACGCGCATAGCATTGTGCCACCATGTTGATGGATTCAGTGGTGCCGCGCGTCCAGACGATAGTTTTGTCATCTGGTGCATTCAGTAATTGCGCCACTTTCTCTCGTGCAGCTTCATAACGCGCGGTCAGGCGTTGGGCTTCGGCAAACTGGCTGCGATGGACGTTTCCGGCGCTCAGGCTGTAAAACTGTCGGGTGGCTTCAACCACGGCTTCAGGTTTAAGCGCGGTCGCGGCGCTGTCGAGATAGACGCCCGCATCCTGAAGTGCGGGAAACTGGGCGCGAAACTGCGCGGGATTAAAAACGTTCATGGTACTCCTCGGCTTGATGAACCGATCGTGACGCAAAATTCACTTTGATACAAGGAGAGTGCTAACCATCAGAATTATCTGGATATCCTGGCGAAGCCGCGTAAGTAACATATGCTGAATAGTGTTAGGCGTTAATTTTAGCCTGTTAATCAATACTATTAAGATTTATTAATCGCTTTAAGGAGAAGATGATGAAAAAGACTGCCGCAATTATTTCTGCCTGTATGCTGACTTTTGCCCTGAGCGCCTGTTCCGGTTCGAACTATGTGATGCACACCAATGACGGACGTACCATCGTCTCTGACGGCAAACCACAGACTGATAACGATACCGGTATGATTTCGTATAAAGACGCTAATGGCAACAAACAGCAGATCAACCGTACTGACGTGAAAGAGATGGTCGAACTGGATCAGTAATTCGCGATCGCAAGGTAAAAAAAAGCACCGCAATTAGGCGGTGCTACATTAATCACTATGGACAGACAGGGTAAATGTACAGGAAGTGAAAAAAGGTAGCTTTGCTACCATGGTCTGAATCGCAGACCAATTGCAAACACAACAACACAACATCACAACCGTAAGCCAAAAGTTCACCAGAACACGCATTCCGATAAAACTTTTCGTTCCGGCTCAGGAAGTGCCGCCACTATAGGTATTTGCTGGTAGAAGCTCAACGGACAATTTATAATGGCTCAGATTAAAAAAACTAATAGGTTACACAGTGTGATCTAATTGTTAAATTCATTTAACATCAAAGTTTAAAAGCCATGTCTAAACGATTACCACCGCTAAATGCCTTACGAGTTTTTGATGCCGCAGCACGCCATTTAAGTTTCACTCGCGCAGCAGAAGAGCTTTTTGTGACCCAGGCCGCAGTAAGTCATCAAATCAAGTCTCTTGAGGATTTTCTGGGGCTAAAACTGTTCCGCCGCCGTAATCGTTCACTCCTGCTGACCGAGGAAGGGCAAAGCTATTTCCTCGATATCAAAGAGATATTTTCGCAATTAACCGAAGCGACGCGTAAACTCCAGGCCCGTAGCGCCAAGGGGGCGTTGACGGTCAGTTTACTCCCCAGTTTCGCCATTCATTGGTTGGTTCCGCGACTTTCCAGCTTTAATTCAGCTTATCCGGGAATTGACGTTCGAATCCAGGCGGTTGATCGTCAGGAAGATAAGCTGGCGGATGATGTTGATGTGGCGATATTTTATGGTCGGGGCAACTGGCCGGGGCTACGGGTGGAAAAACTGTACGCCGAATATTTATTGCCGGTGTGTTCGCCGCTACTGCTGACTGGCGAAAAACCCTTGAAGACCCCGGAAGATCTGGCTAAACATACGTTATTACATGATGCGTCGCGCCGTGACTGGCAGACATATACCCGACAGTTGGGGTTAAATCATATCAACGTTCAGCAAGGGCCAATTTTTAGCCATAGCGCCATGGTGCTGCAAGCGGCTATCCACGGGCAGGGAGTGGCGCTGGCAAATAACGTGATGGCGCAATCTGAAATTGAGGCTGGACGTCTTGTTTGCCCGTTTAATGATGTACTGGTCAGTAAAAACGCTTTTTATCTGGTTTGTCATGACAGCCAGGCAGAACTGGGTAAAATAGCCGCCTTTCGCCAATGGATCCTGGCGAAAGCCGCTGCTGAACAAGAAAAATTCCGCTTTCGTTATGAACAATAATTTACGTAGGGTACGACCATGACCAGCCGTTTTATGCTGATTTTCGCCGCCATTAGCGGCTTCATTTTTGTGGCTCTGGGCGCTTTTGGCGCGCATGTGTTAAGTAAAACCATGGGGGCCGTTGAGATGGGCTGGATCCAGACCGGTCTCGAATATCAGGCGTTCCATACGCTGGCGATCTTAGGTCTGGCGGTGGCAATGCAGCGTCGCATCAGTATCTGGTTTTACTGGAGTAGCGTTTTCCTCGCGTTAGGCACGGTGCTGTTCAGCGGCAGCCTTTATTGCCTGGCGCTGTCCCATCTGCGTTTGTGGGCATTTGTCACACCGGTTGGCGGCGTGAGCTTCCTCGCGGGCTGGGCGTTAATGTTAGTTGGTGCTATCCGTTTAAAGCGCAAGGGCGTAAGTCATGAATAAGGTTGTATTGCTGTGCCGTCCGGGCTTTGAAAAAGAGTGCGCCGCAGAAATTACCGATAAAGCCGGCCAGCGGGAAATTTTCGGTTTTGCCCGCGTGAAAGAGAATGCGGGTTATGTCATTTATGAATGTTATCAACCTGATGATGGCGATAAGTTAATCCGTGAGCTGCCGTTCAGTTCATTAATTTTTGCCCGCCAGTGGTTTGTGGTGGGGGAACTCCTGCAGCATTTGCCGCCAGAAGATCGTATTACTCCCATTGTCGGCATGTTACAGGGCGTAGTAGAGAAGGGCGGTGAACTGCGTGTTGAAGTTGCCGATACCAACGAAAGCAAAGAGTTGCTGAAATTCTGCCGTAAATTCACCGTGCCGCTACGCGCTGCCTTGCGCGATGCGGGTGTGCTGGCGAACTATGAAACGCCGAAGCGTCCGGTTGTGCATGTATTCTTTATTGCACCAGGCTGCTGCTATACCGGTTACTCATACAGCAACAATAATTCGCCGTTCTATATGGGCATTCCGCGCCTGAAATTTCCGGCAGATGCGCCGAGTCGTTCCACGCTCAAACTGGAAGAGGCATTTCATGTGTTTATTCCTGCGGATGAGTGGGATGAACGCCTGGCGAACGGGATGTGGGCGGTGGATTTGGGCGCTTGCCCTGGTGGCTGGACCTACCAACTGGTGAAGCGCAACATGTGGGTTTATTCCGTCGACAACGGCCCGATGGCGCAAAGTCTGATGGATACCGGGCAGGTGACGTGGCTGCGGGAAGATGGTTTCAAATTCCGTCCGACACGCAGCAATATTTCCTGGATGGTATGCGATATGGTTGAAAAACCGGCGAAAGTTGCGGCATTGATGGCGCAGTGGCTGGTTAATGGCTGGTGCCGTGAAACCATTTTCAACCTCAAACTGCCGATGAAAAAACGCTACGAAGAAGTGTCACACAATCTGGCGTATATTCAGGCACAGCTTGATGAACATGGCATAAATGCTCAGATTCAGGCGCGGCAGTTGTATCACGATCGCGAAGAAGTGACGGTGCACGTCCGCCGTATCTGGGCTGCGGTGGGTGGTCGTCGCGACGAGCGATAACAGGCAAGGCCGGGGCGTCGTCTCCGGCCTGCTACCCTTTCCGTCAGGCTGTTACCAAAGAAGTTGCAACCTGGCGCTCATCAGAAATAATGTGCGTTACCTCATCCAGATGCCCGATGCGGGCTTCCCCTGAACGATTAAATTTACTTTTATCAATCAATAACAACGATTGCGCGGCGCGTTTTAATAGCATTGATTTGTAATCAGCGTTGATGGCATTGGAGTCCCACAGTGCGCCGCTGCTATCGATCCCTTCACAAGAAAAAATAAACAGATCGATTTCCAGCGATTTAAGTTGGGAAATCAGCGAGGGATTGACGTAACAGCCATATTTGCGCTCAAGTGTGCCGCCGGAACTGATTAGTTGAATGCGTTCGCGTTTACCGAGTTCATGGCAAATCGGATGGCTATTGGTGAAGACCTGGATGTTGATGTCAGGCAACTGGCGTGCCAGATACCAGCAGGTTGAACTGGCGTCTAAGGCTATTACCATCCCTTCTTCAATCCACGCGAGCGCCTCGCGCGCGATATCTGCTTTATGCGCATAATGGCTTTTCAGCCGGATGTGAAAGGGATCGCCACTGTCTTGATTTTGACGGTGGATATATTTAGCGCGCCCATGATTGCGCAGAATTTTACCCTGCGTCTGTAATTCATTGAGATCGCGACGAATGGTTTCTTTACTGACCTTTAGCTGTTCAGAGAGAGCTTCCGTGGTCAGGCTGGTATGGTTCAGCAGCAGGTCGACTATCGCTTGCTGGCGTGCCGCTTTCATATTTTTCACCCCATCATTCGATAACCGCCCGCGTCATGCGGGCGTACCGGTATGAGATTACGGTGTTACCCCTTTTTTTAAAAGAATATTCCCGTACTTCGCTCGTTCGCCTGTGATAACGATCGCAAAGGCTTTTTGTGCCCGTTCATAAAACGCAAAACGATTGATGCGGATGATGTCAGGACACGGGGCTTGTAGTGAAAGCGCATTACGATAACGTCGTTCTACTTCAGGATCGAGAGTGTCACCTTCTACCGCCGCCATCATCACCAGCGGCGGTGCATAACTGTCCAGTTCAAATAACGGGATTATCGCCTGGAGCAAGTCGCTCACCAACAGGCCATCAGCGCGGATCACCTGCGGTCCCATCGAATGGGCGGGAAAGTGAGCATCGGAAAAAATAATTTCATCTCCATGTCCCATCTCTGCCAGCACTTTCAATAGTTCGGGAGAAATTAACGGCGAAATTGTTTTCAGCATTTCACACTTCCTCTATAAATTCAGGTTCAGTTTGCGGGTAGAAATAACGGTACTGATAATGAATCTGCGCGCGAGCTTCTTCCGGGCTGTTAAATTCCCCTACGCCATACCAACCGAACAGCGCAGCTCCTGCGACGGTCGTTTCGGCGTCGTCGAGAACTTTTACCGGAATATCAAGCATATTGGCTTTAATCTGATTCCACAATGTGTTGCGACTTCCTCCACCTACTAACAATAATTCAGAGGCTTTAAAGTGCCCGATTTTTTCCAGCATCTGTAGATTGCGCTGTAATTGCGCGGTTAACCCTTCCAGCGCCGCGCGATAGAAATGCCCCCGCGTGGTATTAAGCGTCACTCCTTGCCAGCCAGCGTTCTGACACGACAATAAATCACACTGCATTTTCACGCCATCCGCGCCAGGCGCGATCAGACGAGCCTCTTCAATCAACATTTGCCAGGGAGTTTCAGCCGTCCAGAACAGCTTTCTCACCCATTCCAGCACGCCGGATGCCAGCCATTGCATACCTGGGTTATACAACCCTGCCTGACTATCCAGTTCGCAGGTCGAACCGGCGTACTGACTTAACAGCGAAGTATCAACCTGGGCGCTACGGACCATTAAAATTTCCCATGTACCGGAAGAGAGCACGGGTTCATTTTGTTCGGCACCAGCGCCAAAAAGGGCGAACTGGGTATCGTGACCTGCGGAAATCACCGGTATGCCAACGGGTAAGCCGAGCATTGCTGCGGCGCTGTTCTGTAACGTACCAATCTGTTCACCCGCTTCCACCAGACGAGGGAAGAGTCGGCGTGGAATACCGGTGGCTTGTAAAATTTGCGGACTGAAATCGCGTTGCTGGATATCCAGCATCTGGCTGGTTCCGGCCATCGTGATATCAGTAGTGAATTCGCCGGTTAAACGGTGGTTAATCAGCGACGAAATAAACAGCCAGGCGTGCGCGCGTTCCAGCAGTTGTGGATGATTTTCTTTCAACCACACCAACTTATATAACGTATTGAAACTAAAGGCTCCGACGCCAGAAATAGCCTGCAACTGCTGTGCGGAGATCAACCGTTCAATATTGTCCATTACCGCTGCTGTTCGCGGACATTTCCAGCTAATGATCGGATAGAGCAGATTGCCTTGCTTATCTACCAGAGCGCCATCCACACCAAAGGTGGTGACGGCGATACCGCGGATGTGGCATTCAGTCAGTTTACTATTGATTTGCCGACAGCAATCAGCAAAGCGTTGCAAAATGGCGTCTAAAGACCACTGGTGCCAGGTGTTGTTTTCCATCGCGATATCGCTGGCATTAGGCGTTGAGGCGCGGGCAACAATTTTTCCCTGCCGATTAACCGCGATGGTCCTGACATTGGTCGCGCCACAGTCGAGTACCAGGATAACTTCTTGTTTCATAATCGCTCCTGCAATATAGCCGGATAACATTGCTTATCCGGCTAACCACTCTTGCTTGTTCAGGCCCGGTAGCCGGAGCGACCGGGCATCACATCAGGGAGTAATGTATTAACGCTTGTACAACGGGCCGTAGTTCTGGCAAGCGCGATAATCCTGGCCTTCAATATCCATGCCGTGCGCGGCCCAGGCAGAAGGACGATACACTTTGGTCTCTTCAACGTTGTGCATACATACCGGGATACGCAGCATGGAGGCAAGAGTGATAAAGTCTGCGCCAACGTGGCCGATGGTTAGAACCCCGTGGTTAGCGCCCCAGTTCGCCATTACCGAGTACACATCCGTAAACGGCCCTTTACCGGTGAGGCGCGGTGCAAACCAGGTGGTTGGCCAGGTTGAGTTGGTGCGTTTGTTGAGGATGTCATGCACATCCTTCGGCAATTCCACGCTCCAGCCTTCCGCGATTTGCAGTACCGGTCCCAGGCCTTTGATGATGTTGACACGAGTCATGGTGAACGGGACGCCGCCTTCGGTAAGGAAGCGGGAAGAGTAACCGCCGCCACGGAAGTATTCGTGGATCGCCGGGCACCATTCGGTAGCGGCGAGGCAAGCGTCAGCCTCTTGCTGAGAGATTTCCCAGTGCGGCTTCATCGTCGGGTTACCTTCGCTGTCGCGTTGTTTACAGGAACCGTCCAGCGCAGCAGAACCGGAGTTGATCAAATGGATGATGCCGTGTTCTGCCAGTCCGTCCAGTTTATGCCCCGTTACACGCTCAATTGCTTCTGGTGACCAGTAGGTACGCACATCAGCAAATACCTGAGCGGTGCCGGTGAGCTGGTGACCCATTAGCATTGCCACGCCGTTAAGACTGTCGTTTTCGGTCGCCACGACAAAGGGTTCGCGCACGCCATTCCAGTCAAATGAACTGTTAAGGATCGCTTCGGCGGTGTCGCCATTGGGATATTGATCGGTCCAGTGACGTTGTCCCTGGAAGCCCGCAGCGATGGCGTTGTAGCCAAGTGATTCTTCCACGCGACCAATATCGGCCAGTTTGCTGTTGCCTTGCATCATGTCGCGGATACACATTGCCATCAGTAAACTTTCGCGCAGAACTGCGCGGCTTTGCTCGGCATTGCGTTGATACTGTTTGTTATTTTCATCTTCGCCATAGCGGAAGTTTTTATCAGCCCAGGCCAGCGCCATTTCCAGTTCGGCTTCGTCGTAAATCTTCTGATCGATACGGCGACGCAGTTCGGTCATATCCACCGCCTGGACTTTCATTCCCAGCCAGGATTCAAAGAAGTTGTGATCAACAATAGAACCGGCGATACCCATCGAAACGCCGCCCAGCGACAGATAGCTTTTACCTTTCATGCTGGCGACGGCCAAACCGGCGCGGGCAAAGCGCAGCAGTTTTTCTTCAACATCAGCAGGAATCGATGTGTCATCGGCATCCTGAACGTCATGACTGTAAATGGAGAATGCCGGGATACCTTTCTGGCTGTGAGCTGCCAGAGCCGCTGCCAGGTAAACAGCGCCGGGACGTTCAGTGCCGTTAAAGCCCCAAATGGCTTTCGGGCGGGTTGGATCCATGTCGATGGTTTCACTGCCATAGCACCAGCAAGGCGTTACCGTAATGGTGAGGCCTACATTCTGGCTGCTGAATTTTTCTTCGCAAGCAGCGGCTTCAGCCATACCCGCGATACAGGTATCGGAAATGACACACTCGACGGCAGCTCCGCAGGCATGGCGCAGTTTCTCGGTCAGCAGTGCGGCCGTAGCTTTCGCCATATTCATTGTTTGTTCTTCAAGCGACTCACGAACACCCATGCGACGACCGTCAATAACCGGGCGGATACCAATTTTCGGTAAGCTGATTTTTTTCATTACAGATTCCTCACTTTATTCGGAAAATATGTTCAGTTAGTTGCCGTTTGAGAACGGAAACGGGCAAAGATAAAGATGACTGCGAAGCAGAGTGCCGGGATCAGTTCGGCAGTGGGGATGTTGCCCGCTGCATCACTGACAAACCCCATGACCGGAGTGACAATACCGCCGCCAATAATGGTCATAACGATGAAGGACGAACCGTATTTGGTGTCCTGGCCGAGATTTTTAATGCCCAGCGAGAAGATTGTTGGGTACTGAATCGACATAAAGGCACTGCATAAAGTCAGGGCTATTAAGCCCACATGACCGCCAGCGAAGGCTGAGATCAGGCACAGTGCCATAGCGATTAATGCGTAGGCTGCCAGGACTTTGTGTGGTGCGAAGCGACTGATGAGCCAGGTACCGGTGAAACGACCAATAAAGAAGCACACCATGGTTCCGGTTAAATAGTTAGCGGCAAAGCCTGCGGTCATACCTGGAATTTCTTCTACAGCGTAGCGAATCAAATAGCTCCAGCAGGCCGTTTGCGCGCCGACATAGCAGAATTGCGCTAATACCGCCCAGCGCCAGTGACGAATACGCGCCAGACGAGAAAGCGATGCGGAGAACGATCCTTGTTTGGCGTCACTGTGATTATCACTCTGCAATGCCGGGAATTTCGTCAGCATGATCAGCAGGGCGACCAGTAACACGATAGCCACGATGATCATATAAGGTGTCTGTACCGATAATACCAGGCTGTGTTTATACGCACTCAATTGCTCTGGAGACATTTTATCGAGAACGTCTTGCGATTGATGTGGCACGTTAGACAAAATAAGACTTTGTCCAAAGACAACCGCGATAATTGCGCCAAACGAGTTAAATGTTTGCGCAAGATTTAAGCGGAAGTGACCACTGCTTTCCGGCCCTAATACCGTAACAAAAGGGTTTGCGGCAGTTTCCAGACAACCTAATCCGGCTGCAATAATAAATAGGCCAACTAAAAATAAGGTGTAGTTCATTATTTCTGCAGCGGGCCAGAATAATGCAGCGCCCAAGGCATATAAAAATAATCCGGTAATAATCCCTGCTTTATAACTGAGTTTTTTCATCAATATCCCAGCAGGGATTGGGATAATGAAATAACCAAAGTAAAAGGCCGATTGGATCAGGCCAGCCTGGAAATTTGTCAGCGTAAAAGCCTGCTGGAATTGAGGTAATAAAATGTCGTTAAGGTTATTGGCTACCGCCCAAAGAAAAAACAGTGAGCACAGCAGCGCGAATGGAATAATGTAACTTCTGCTTTGCCCTGCATCTTTATCTACCGCACGGTAACTCTGCGTTTGTATTGATGTGTTTCCCATAGCATCCTCTTAGGTTCAGAAGCTTAAGCACGTAATCGGTTATGTTTTCAAAAGTGCAAAACCAGCGAGTTCGGGCTTCATATCAGTGAATATTTGCCTGTCAGAAATGAACTCATGGATTCATTTTCAAATAAAAAACGCTCTGTAATATGACGGCGGTCACACTTATTAGCTGGGAGGTGACTTTATGTGACTACCATCACTTTAATAATCGAAATTTCATGCCCGTTTCAGAAAATAAATCATAAAAAACACAAACCCGATGACCGTATTAATTGTTTGTGCCGAAAACGGGCATTTCTGGCGAGGGGGAATGGAAAAATGACCGTTTTGATAAATATTTTTAAGAGCGGTCATTTTTAATAGGGTTATAAAAAGAGAACTTGCGGTTATTTACTATGATTAGTTGAACCAGGTCACAAAATATAAGCTTGTGAATTTCTTTCTGGTTAATCAGGAAGAAGATGGTGGGTAATTAAACGGCTAATTCAATAGTGTGAAAGGAACAACATTATTGCCCTGTTTTGAATCAGAGAGAGGTAGCTAATGGAACGAAATAAACTTGCTCGTCAGATTATTGACACTTGCCTGGAAATGACCCGCCTGGGACTGAACCAGGGGACAGCGGGTAACGTCAGTGTACGTTATCAGGATGGGATGCTGATTACGCCTACAGGTATTCCATATGAAAAACTGACGGAGTCGCATATTGTCTTTATTGATGGCAACGGTAAACATGAGGAAGGAAAGCTCCCCTCAAGCGAATGGCGTTTCCATATGGCGGCCTATCAAAGCAGACCGGATGCCAACGCGGTTGTTCACAATCATGCCGTTCATTGCACGGCAGTTTCCATTCTTAACCGACCAATCCCCGCTATTCACTACATGATTGCGGCGGCTGGCGGTAATTCTATTCCTTGCGCGCCTTATGCGACCTTTGGAACACGTGAACTTTCTGAACATGTTGCGCTGGCTCTCAAAAATCGTAAGGCAACTTTGTTACAACATCATGGGCTTATCGCTTGTGAGGTGAATCTGGAAAAAGCGTTATGGCTGGCGCATGAAGTTGAAGTGCTGGCGCAACTTTACCTGACGACCCTGGCGATTACGGACCCGGTGCCAGTGCTGAGCGATGAAGAGATTGCCGTAGTGCTGGAGAAATTCAAAACCTATGGGTTACGGATTGAAGAGTAATTTCGTAAAGCAACAAGGAGAAGGATGATGGCTAACAGAATGATTCTGAACGAAACGGCATGGTTTGGTCGGGGTGCTGTTGGGGCTTTAACCGATGAGGTGAAACGCCGTGGTTATCAGAAGGCGCTGATCGTCACCGATAAAACGCTGGTGCAATGCGGCGTGGTGGCAAAAGTGACCGATAAGATGGATGCTGCAGGGCTGGCATGGGCGATTTACGACGGCGTAGTGCCCAACCCAACAATTACTGTCGTCAAAGAAGGGCTCGGTGTATTCCAGAATAGCGGCGCGGATTACCTGATCGCTATTGGTGGTGGTTCTCCACAGGATACTTGTAAAGCGATTGGCATTATCAGCAACAACCCGGAGTTTGCCGATGTGCGTAGCCTGGAAGGACTTTCCCCGACCAATAAACCCAGTGTACCGATTCTGGCAATCCCCACCACAGCAGGCACTGCGGCAGAAGTGACCATTAACTACGTGATCACTGACGAAGAAAAACGGCGCAAGTTTGTTTGCGTTGATCCGCATGATATCCCGCAGGTGGCGTTTATTGACGCTGACATGATGGATGGTATGCCTCCAGCGCTGAAAGCTGCGACGGGTGTCGATGCGCTCACTCATGCTATTGAGGGGTATATTACCCGTGGCGCGTGGGCGCTAACCGATGCACTGCACATTAAAGCGATTGAAATCATTGCTGGGGCGCTGCGAGGATCGGTTGCTGGTGATAAGGATGCCGGAGAAGAAATGGCGCTCGGGCAGTATGTTGCGGGTATGGGCTTCTCGAATGTTGGGTTAGGGTTGGTGCATGGTATGGCGCATCCACTGGGCGCGTTTTATAACACTCCACACGGTGTCGCGAACGCCATCCTGTTACCGCATGTCATGCGCTATAACGCTGACTTTACCGGTGAGAAGTACCGCGATATCGCGCGCGTTATGGGCGTGAAAGTGGAAGGTATGAGCCTGGAAGAGGCGCGTAATGCCGCTGTTGAAGCTGTGTTTGCTCTCAACCGTGATGTCGGTATTCCGCCACATTTGCGTGATGTTGGGGTACGCAAGGAAGACATTCCGGCACTGGCGCAGGCGGCACTGGATGATGTTTGTACCGGTGGCAACCCGCGTGAAGCAACGCTTGAGGATATTGTAGAGCTTTACCATACCGCCTGGTAAATGCGCTGATGTGATAATGCCGGATGCGACGTTTGCGCCGTATCCGGCACGCCGTTACCTTACCAACCGCAATTGCTGTAAATTGCCGTCGATATGCAAATCGGTTTGTAAGCGGGCAATATCGCGGCACAGAAACGCCATCTCTTTATGGGTTTCTAATTTTTTGCGCCACTTTTCGGCAACCGCATCCAGATTCTCATATATCCCTTCCAGACTCTGAAACTCGACCAGCAGCTGCGTGGCGCTTTTGGGTCCGATCCCCGCAACACCCGGTACCTTTGAACTGCTGATCCCCGCAAGCCCCCAGTAATCGGGCAACTGCTGCGGTTGAACGCCAAATTCTTTATCGATAAATGGCGCATCCAGCCAACGTTTCTGGAAGTAATCACGAATACGTAATGTCGGTGAAAGTAACTGACAGTAGCCTTTATCTGTCGAAACAATCGTTGCCTGATGCCCGGCCTGTGTCACTTTGACCGCCAGCGTGGCGGCTAAGTCATCGGCTTCGTTACCGCTGGCTGACCAGCACGGGACGCCGCGTTGCTCAAAGGCGGTGCGTAGTGCAGGCATCTCGTCGTGCAACTCTTCCGGCATTGGCGGTCGACCCGCTTTGTAATCTGGTAAACGCTGATGACGCCAGCCGCTATTGCGGTTTTCATCATCAAAAACGGCGACCGCGTGGGTTGGTTGGCTGTGCATAATGAGCTGATCGAGCGCGTGCTGGCAGGTTTCGACACAGGGCGAACCCTGAACGGCATGAATGCGACGAATAAGATTCAGTGCATCGACAATAAGCAAATGAACAGCCACGATAACCCCCTTAAAGATCAGGCGATAAGGGTAACATTCGATGCCGGAACAGGCTATGGCTGGTTGAGAAAACGGGAAGAGGCCTCGCAAAACGAGGCCTCCGGGAGAGATTAATCGCAGGCAACGATCTTCATTGCCAGGCCACCGCGAGAGGTTTCGCGGTACTTGGCGTTCATATCTTTACCTGTTTCGTACATGGTCTCGATAACTTTATCGAGGCAGACGCGCGGCTCGCTGGTACGGCGCAGCGCCATACGCGCGGCGTTCACCGCTTTTACTGCCGCAATGGCGTTACGCTCGATGCACGGTACCTGCACCTGTCCAGCAACCGGGTCACACGTCAGACCGAGGTTATGCTCCATGGCGATTTCCGCCGCGATGCACACCTGCGCCGGGCTTGCGCCTAACAGTTCTGCCAGACCAGCTGCCGCCATAGAGCACGCCACGCCAACTTCACCCTGGCAACCCACTTCGGCACCAGAAATCGACGCGTTCATCTTATAAAGAGAACCAATGGCGCTGGCTACCAGCAGGTAACGAGCCAGTGAGTTAGCGTTCACTTCGCGGATAAACTTATCGTAGTACGCCAGCACAGCCGGGATAATCCCGCACGCACCGTTAGTCGGCGCAGTCACCACGCGACCGCCAGCAGCGTTCTCTTCGTTCACTGCCAGTGCAAACATGTTGATCCAGTCAACAACCGCCATCGGGTCAGTGGTGGTTTTATCCTGGCTGACCAGCATCCGGCGTAGTGCCGCAGCACGGCGTGGAACGCGCAGTTTGCCAGGCAACACGCCTTCGGTGGAAATACCGCGCTCAATACCGCCACGCATGACTTCCCAGACGTTGGCCAGGTGCTGTTCCAGCTCTTCTTTGCTGTGCAGCGCCAGCTCGTTTTTCATCATCAGGCCAGAGAGTGACAGCCCGGTATCCTGACAATGTTTTTGCAGATCGGCAGCTGAACTGTACGGATAAGGAACTTCAACCGGTGCGCTATCCTGCTGACCAAAATGTTCTTCATCAACAATAAAGCCACCGCCGATAGAGTAATAAGTCTGGCTGTAAACGACTTTATCGCCCGCCAGCGCGGTAATGCGCATACCGTTTTCATGCAGAGAAAGGTTGTCGGCATGGAAGTTCATGCACTGATCAACCGGGAACTCCACTTCATGCTGACCATTTGCCAGCATCAGGCGACCATGAGTATTCACATCCTGAATAAAACCAGGGATGGAATCGATATCCACGGTATCCGGCAGGTTACCCGCCAGGCCCATAATAATGGCGATATCAGTGTGGTGGCCTTTACCAGTCAGAGAGAGCGAGCCGTACACGTCAACCACCACGCGGGTCACGTCTTTAAGCAGGTTACGGGCAATCATATCGTCGGTAAATTGTTTACCCGCTTTCATTGGTCCAACGGTATGAGAACTGGAAGGGCCAATGCCGATTTTGAAAATATCGAATACGCTAATCATAGGAAATACATCGCGTTAAAACGGAGGAAGCGCCGCCCGAAAGCGGCGCGAAAGGACTTAGTTGAACAGAGAGTAGAAGATTGCGGAGATTGCAATCAGACCCATCACGACAACGAATACGTTGCTGATGTGACCGCTGTACTTACGCATTGCCGGTACTTTCTGAATTGCGTACATCGGCATCAGGAACAGGATCATCGCGATGATTGGGCCGCCCAGGGTTTCAATCATACCCAGGATGCTCGGGTTCAGGGTGGCAACAATCCAGGTCGTTACCAGCATGAACAGCGCAGTGATACGGTTCAGCTTGTTGATTTCGATAGACTTACCTTTACCACGCAGAGATTTAATCACCATACCGTTGAAGCCTTCACGTGCGCCCAGGTAGTGGCCGAGGAAGGATTTGGTGATAGCGATAATCGCGATAATCGGAGCCATCCACGCGATAACCGGTGCGTTAAAGTGGTTAGCCAGGTAAGACAGAATCGAGATGTTCTGCTCTTTAGCCGCAGCCAGGTCTGCCGGAGTCAGGCTCAGTACGCAGCTGAAGACGAAGAACATTACGGTCAGCACCATCATGATGTGTGCGAATGCCAGGATCTTCGAACATTTCTGTTCTGCCATATCGCCGTACTCTTCACGCTTCGCAACGGCGAAAGAAGAGATGATCGGAGAGTGGTTGAACGAGAACACCATTACCGGAATTGCCAGCCACAGGGTCATCCACAGACCGTTTCCGGTTGCCGATGCAGTGTCCAGAGACAGCGTTTCCAGTGCTGCGCCGTTCCACTGCGGGATCAGGTACAGAGCCAGCAGCATCAGTACGCCAACAAACGGGAATACCAGAATACTCATCGCTTTAACGATCATCTGCTCACCGAAGCGAACGATGGTCATCATACCCACGATCAGGATCAGCGACAGAATCGCACGCGGCGGTGGTGTCATACCCAGCTGGTGAGACATGAAGCTTTCAACTGTATTGGTGATTGCCACGCTATAAACCAGCAGGATCGGGTAGATAGCGAAGAAGTAGAGCAGGGTAATCAGTTTACCTGCGCCAATACCAAAGTGTTCTTCTACAACCTCGGTGATGTCTTCGCCTGGGTTTTTACCAGACAGTACGAAGCGAGTCAGGCCGCGGTGAGCAAAAAATGTCATCGGGAACGCAAGGATAGCCATGATGATCAGCGGGATCATACCGCCAACACCGGCGTTGATTGGCAGGAACAGCACGCCCGCGCCGATTGCCGTGCCGTAAAGGCCCAGCATCCACATGGTGTCTGTCTTGCGCCAGGCACTACGAGAGTCTTTCGACGCAATCGTGCTGGTTTGAGTCGTTTCCATCTATTTCTCCTGGAGGAATGCAAATAATTCAGCTTTTAGCCAGTTCAGCCCGGGAAGGTGCCTGACCGTAAAAATGAAATCTGTCTATCGGCGATGGCTTAATCATTTACCGCCGTAATAATTTGAGGGCGGAAAGATACACACAAGTTATGTATCTATCAGTGATCTTGATCCCAAATACAATAATCTACTTGGAAGATAGATTATCCCAACGCTTTACTCTGTAAATCAAAAGTAAAAGAGAATTTAAGGGCAATATTTGCCCATTAAACGACATCTGACTTCTTCCGGGGCGCGCAATATATGTAGGTTGAACTGAAAAAATCAATACTTTTAGTTAATCATGGCGATAATTTCTTTTTCGTAGCGATAAAATGTGGTTTATGAAAATAGGGAAACGTTTGCGTTACGACATAAATTGTATGACATATTAACTGTAATGATATTTATCGCGTGAGGGTGGTAAGAAACATTCATATAACAAATGAAATAAATTGATGGGTATGTGACCAAAAACGAGAAAACCCGGCAACAAACGTCACCGGGGGAGGGAGATTACGTGCAGATTTCGTAGCAAGGGATGTAGGCTGAGCCTGGCAACTTCATACGATGCTGGGCAACAAAACCCTGTAGCAGGTCATCCATACGACGCATAATCTCTTTATCGCCGTTGATTTTATAAGGACCAAACTCTTCAATGGCGCGAATACCGACTTCTTTTACGTTACCCGCCACAATACCGGAGAACGCACGGCGCAGGTCGGCAGCCAGCACTTCAACGGGTTGATCCGGGTAAAGCTTCAGATTAGCCATATTCTCGTGAGAGGGCTCAAACGGCATTTGCAAATCTGGCGCAATGCGCATTGACCAGTTAAAGCTGTAGGCATCGCCTGTGTCGCGGCGATTTTCTTTCACCAGCGGCATCGATTTTTTCATCTGACGAGCGACTTCAGCGGCGTCATCAATGATGATGCGGTAATGGCGGCGCGCGTTTTCACCCAACGTATGCACGACAAACTCGTCCAGTACGCGGAAGTAGTCGGCGCTCTCTTTCGGGCCGGTGAGGATCAATGGTAAAACCTGATCTTTGTTGGCCGGGTTCATTAAAATTCCCAGCAAATACAGCAACTCTTCTGCCGTACCCACACCGCCAGGGAAGATAATGATACCGTGAGCGATACGGACAAACGCTTCCAGACGTTTTTCGATATCCGGCATGATGATCAATTCGTTGACCAGCGGGTTAGGCGGTTCAGCGGCGATAATCGACGGCTCTGTCATACCAATAAAACGACTGTCTTTGTAACGCTGCTGTGCGTGTCCGACCGCAGCACCTTTCATTGGCGCTTCCATCGCTCCCGGACCACAGCCGGTGCAGATATTCAGCTCACGCAGGCCCAGCTGATTCCCGACGCGACGGGCATACAAATATTCGTTTTCGTTAATTGAGTGCCCGCCCCAGCAGACCACCATATTTGGCGCTTCACCGACATGCAGCGCACGAGCGTTACGCAAGATGGAAAAGACCAGGTTAGTGATGTGGACGGAGTTGTCGAGATTCAGGTTGGGAAAACGAACGGTGTTATGGATTTGCCCGTAAACGAAGAGAATGTCACGCAGAACCGCGAACAAGTTGGCCTGCAAAGCGCGAATAATTCGCCCATCGACAAAAGCCTCTTCCGGGGGATTAATCAGTTCCAGCTTTACGCCGCGTTCACGGCGCAGGACGTTAATATCGAAATTTTCAAAACGAGACAGCAATTCTTTGCTGTTATCGGTCAAGCTACCGGAGTTCAGTACGGCAAGTGAACAGTTGCGAAACAGTTGATAGAGGTCGCTGCTGGCGGTGCGTTTAAGCATATCCACTTCCAGCTGCGACAACATATCCATGGAGCCAAGCGGGCTAATATGTGTAATCAAGAAAAACTCCTTATGGGACGAATATCGTCATTCCCTTTGATTACAATAGCCCTGCCTGATGACCTTTCACAACCTTCTGCGTGAATCCAGCACGCAAAATTGAGAAAAAATTTATTGCCGAACCAGTCTTGTGGTCGATGGGACAAAATCGCTATTACTGCGCCACGGGTTAATGTCCAGACCGCCACGACGGGTATAACGTGCGTAAACGCTCAATTTCTCTGGCTGGCAGAAGCGTAACAGGTCATTAAAGATGCGTTCCACGCACTGTTCGTGGAACTCGTTGTGATGGCGGAAAGAAACCAGGTAACGCAGCAGTTTTTCTCTGTCAATTTGGCGTCCACGATACTGAATTTGGATCGAACCCCAATCTGGTTGATGGGTGATCAGGCAGTTTGATTTCAGCAGGTGGCTGACAAGCGTCTCTTCCACTACTTTTTCACCACTGGTGGCATTCTCCAGATAGTCAGTAGTGAATTCATAGTTATCGATAGTGATATCCTGGTCATCAATGCAAGTGCCATTGAAATGACCTATCGGTTGGCCTTCCAGTTCATCAAGACGATATAACGCCACGCTAACCTTACCCTGAGCGCAGGTGCTTAAGTCGCGCTCCAGCGTCTGGCGCACCTCATCCCAGTTATTAAAACGCGTCTGGTTAAAACTGTTGAGATAGAGCTTAAAACTCTTCGACTCAATCAGATTTGCGCTGGTGTAATCAAGTTCAACATGACCGACGGCGACCTGCGGCAAACCTTTCGCATTCAGCCAGGAAAGTTCATATAGCGTCCAGATATCCGTACCGTGAAAAGGCAGGTTATCCGCTTTCAGACCCAGCGGATCGCGATTCAGACTACGCGGAACGCCTTGCAGTAGGCTGGCGTCATAGGTATCCCGGTAATCGGTTGATTTTCCAAGAGTCAGGCCCGCAAGTGCCTGATGGTTTGCATAAGAAGACATGTTTCACCGTCATAAACCAGATAAACTAAACGACAAGTGTATCTGGTTTAAGTGAAGAGAGAAATTAGTGGACGATTTGACCGCACAAGCCCTGAAAGATTTTACTGCACGCTACTGCGATGCGTGGCATGAAGAGCATAAAAGCTGGCCGTTGAGTGAGGAACTGTACGGCGTTCCTTCACCGTGCATTATTTCAACCACCGAAGACGCCGTATACTGGCAACCCCAGCCGTTTACCGGGGAACAAAATGTAAACGCGGTTGAACGCGCTTTTGATATTGTGATACAACCCACAATTCATACCTTTTATACGACTCAGTTTGCCGGGGATATGCACGCGCAGTTTGGCGATATTAAACTGACATTGCTGCAAACCTGGAGTGAAGACGACTTCCGTCGGGTGCAGGAAAATCTGATTGGTCATCTGGTGACTCAGAAAAGGCTAAAATTGCCGCCCACGCTATTTATCGCGACGCTGGAAGAAGAGTTAGAGGTGATCTCGGTGTGTAATCTCTCCGGTGAAGTGTGTAAAGAGACGCTGGGAACACGTAAACGGGCGCATTTAGCCTCAAATCTTGCGGAATTCCTTAATCAACTTAAGCCTCTTCTGTAATCCAAATACCCCATCTGGTTGTGAGAGATCTCTTACAGACTCTGTAGGAGATCGCCAGGAAATAAGCGATTACTTAAAAAGATAAGAATCGTTATTTTCATTTAAAATCAATATATTGCTTGTAAATCCTTAACTTTCATATGAAATTTTCCTTAAGGCATTGTCTGTAAGCGCCTTGTAAGACTTCGCGAAAAAGACGATTCTATCTTCGTCGACAGGGAGTCAGACAACGAAGTGAACATCAGGATGATGACACTTCTGAAGGACACACCAGGATGGTGTTTCAGGGAAAGGCTTCTGGATGAAGCGAAGAGGATGACGCAGGACGCGTTAAAGGACACCTCCAGGATGGAGAATGAGAACCGGTCAGGATGATTCGGTGGGTCAGGAAGGCCAGGGACACTTCAGGATGAAGTATCACATCGGGGTGGTGTGAGCAGGAAGCAATAGTTCAGGATGAACGATTGGCCGCAAGGCCAGAGGAAAAGTTGTCAAGGATGAGCAGGGAGCAACAAAAGTAGCTGGAATGCTGCGAAACGAACCGGGAGCACTGTGAATACAGTGCTCCCTTTTTTTATTCCTGCTATCCTTCGCGGCAGTTTTTCTTATTGAGGTTGCTTTATGACCACTCATGACCGCGTTCGTCTCCAGCTGCAGGCGCTTGAAGCATTACTGCGTGAACATCAGCACTGGCAAAACGATGAACCCCAGCCGCATCAATTTAACAGTACCCAACCGTTCTTTATGGACACCATGGAACCACTGGAGTGGTTGCAGTGGGTGCTGATCCCGCGAATGCACGATTTGTTAGAAAACAACCAGCCGTTACCGGGCGCTTTTGCCGTTGCTCCCTATTATGAAATGGCGCTGGCGACGGACCACCCGCAACGCGCGCTTATTCTGGCTGAGCTGGAAAAACTGGATGCTCTTTTTGCGGATGATGCGAGCTAATGCTGGAAATACTCTATCAGGATGAATGGCTGGTTGCGGTAAATAAACCCTCCGGCTGGCTGGTTCACCGTAGCTGGCTGGATCGCGACGAGAAAGTAGTGGTCATGCAAACCGTGCGTGACCAGATAGGCCAGCATGTGTTTACTGCTCATCGTCTGGACCGACCCACTTCTGGTGTGTTGTTGATGGGATTATCCAGCGAGGCCGGACGGCTGCTGGCACAACAGTTTGAACAGCACCAAATCCAGAAACGTTACCATGCGATTGTGCGCGGCTGGTTGATGGAAGAAGCAGTTCTGGATTATCCACTGGTGGAAGAACTGGACAAAATCGCTGATAAATTTGCCCGCGAAGATAAAGGCCCACAGCCAGCAGTGACGCATTATCGCGGTCTGGCGACCGTAGAAATGCCGGTAGCGACCGGACGTTACCCGACCACGCGCTACGGCCTGGTGGAACTGGAGCCGAAAACCGGACGTAAGCACCAGCTCCGTCGCCATCTTGCCCATTTGCGCCACCCGATTATTGGCGACAGCAAACATGGTGATTTACGCCAGAATCGCAGCGGTGCTGAACATTTTGGCCTTCAGCGGTTAATGCTGCATGCCAGTCAGTTGTCATTGACGCATCCTTTTACTGGCGAGCCGTTGACTATTCACGCGGGCCTGGACGACACCTGGATGCAGGCGTTATCACAATTTGGCTGGCGGGGTCTGCTTCCTGAAAATGAAAGGGTTGAGTTCAGTGCGCCATCGGGTCAGGATGGAGAGATAAGTTCCTAATCCAGGGAGAAAACGGTATGGCGGAAATTGGTATTTTTGTCGGCACTATGTACGGAAATTCGCTGTTAGTGGCGGAAGAAGCGGAAGCAATTCTGACCGCGCAGGGCCACAAAGCAACGGTATTTGAAGATCCTGAATTAAGCGACTGGCTGCCCTATCAGGATAAGTATGTTCTGGTGGTTACGTCCACGACCGGGCAGGGCGACCTTCCTGATAGCATTGTGCCGCTCTTTCAGGGAATCAAAGATACCCTGGGCTTCCAGCCGAATCTGCGTTATGGCGTGATTGCGCTCGGCGACAGTAGTTATGTGAATTTCTGCAATGGTGGCAAACAGTTCGATGCCTTGTTGCAGGAACAGAGCGCTCAGCGGGTTGGCGAAATGCTGTTGATTGACGCCAGTGAGAACCCGGAACCGGAAACGGAATCAAATCCGTGGGTCGAACATTGGGGCACGCTGCTGTCCTGATACGTTCAGCGAGCGGTAAATGCCGTTTTAGCGGTGCTGAATCGAATCTTTTCAGGCAAATGCCAGTAAAAACTGCTTCATAGCGCGGATTTTTACTGGCGTTTGCCTGGAGTCAAGCGATCCATTTCATACTCTTCTTTATTTCTTCGTTTTAACCCTTCCTTTCTTGTTCTTGTTTTCATTTCCGTGAAGTGGATTCCACCGTCCAGGGCTAATGCCAAAATCGGGCCTCATTGAACGCATTAATGTTGTGTTGTTGCACGGTGAGCCGCTATGGCGCGCTTTTTATACTGCTATTGCCAGATATAAACACGCGCCGTATTCGGCGAACGACCTATAAAAACGGCAAAAAACACCCTACGTCACCTCTGATTTCCTGGCGATGTCGCAGTCCAGAGTGAGCGTGGCTAACGCGAATTTTCAGGAGTGCAACAATGAGTTCTTTAAGTCAGGCTGCGAGCAGTGTGGAAAAACGCACAAATGCTCGTTACTGGATAGTGGTGATGTTGTTTATCGTCACATCCTTCAACTACGGCGACCGCGCTACGCTCTCTATCGCCGGTTCGGAAATGGCCAAAGATATCGGCCTTGATCCTGTGGGAATGGGCTATGTGTTCTCTGCTTTCTCATGGGCTTATGTTATCGGGCAGATCCCAGGTGGTTGGTTGCTGGATCGTTTTGGTTCAAAACGCGTCTACTTCTGGTCGATCTTTATCTGGTCGATGTTTACCTTGCTGCAAGGCTTCGTCGATATCTTTAGTGGATTCGGCATTATCGTTGCCCTGTTTACGCTGCGCTTCCTGGTCGGGCTTGCTGAAGCGCCATCTTTCCCCGGCAACAGTCGCATTGTTGCGGCCTGGTTTCCGGCGCAGGAAAGGGGAACGGCGGTGTCTATTTTTAACTCCGCTCAATACTTCGCAACGGTGATCTTCGCGCCGATTATGGGCTGGCTGACTCATGAAGTGGGCTGGTCACACGTCTTCTTCTTTATGGGCGGTCTGGGCATTGTCATCAGCTTTTTCTGGCTGAAAGTCATCCACGAGCCAAATCAACATCCGGGTGTAAATCAGAAAGAGCTGGAGTACATCGCCGCGGGTGGCGCGCTGATCAATATGGATCAGCAAAACACCAAAGTTAAAGTACCGTTCAGCGTGAAGTGGGGGCAGATCAAACAGCTGCTAGGGTCACGGATGATGATCGGCGTTTATATCGGTCAGTACTGTATCAACGCCCTGACTTACTTCTTTATTACCTGGTTCCCGGTTTATCTGGTGCAGGCACGCGGGATGTCGATTCTGAAAGCGGGCTTTGTGGCTTCCGTTCCGGCGGTTTGCGGTTTTATCGGCGGTGTGCTGGGTGGGATTATTTCCGACTGGCTGATGCGCCGCACGGGATCGCTGAACATTGCGCGTAAAACACCGATCGTAATGGGCATGTTGCTGTCGATGGTGATGGTGTTCTGCAACTACGTCAACGTTGAGTGGATGATCATCGGCTTTATGGCGCTGGCCTTCTTCGGTAAGGGCATCGGGGCGCTGGGTTGGGCAGTAATGGCAGATACCGCGCCAAAAGAGATCAGCGGTCTTTCCGGTGGCCTGTTCAACATGTTCGGTAACATTTCTGGCATCGTCACGCCAATCGCAATTGGTTATATCGTTGGCACGACTGGCTCGTTTAATGGGGCGCTGATTTATGTTGGTGTTCATGCCTTAATCGCGGTACTGAGCTACCTGGTGCTGGTGGGCGATATCAAGCGTATCGAGCTGAAACCTGTCGCGGGGCAATAAGATGACGACACAATCCAGTCCTGTTATTACTGATATGAAAGTCATTCCGGTCGCCGGGCACGATAGCATGTTGCTTAATATTGGTGGGGCGCATAACGCATATTTCACTCGCAATATTGTGGTACTCACCGATAACGCCGGGCATACCGGCATTGGTGAAGCGCCAGGCGGAGAGGTGATTTATCAGACGCTTGTCGATGCTATTCCGATGGTGTTGGGCCAGGAAGTTGCGCGCCTGAATAAAGTGGTTCAGCAGGTGCATAAAGGTAATCAGGCAGCCGATTTTGATACCTTCGGCAAAGGTGCCTGGACTTTTGAATTGCGCGTTAATGCCGTGGCGGCGCTGGAAGCCGCCTTGCTTGACCTGCTAGGTAAGGCGCTGAATGTTCCGGTCTGCGAACTGTTGGGGCCAGGCAAGCAACGCGAGGCTATTACCGTCCTCGGTTATCTGTTTTATATCGGTGATCGGACCAAAACCGATCTTCCTTATCTGGAAAATACGCCGGGCAACCATGAGTGGTATCAGTTGCGCCATCAGAAAGCGATGAACAGCGAAGCCGTTGTGCGTCTGGCGGAAGCTTCACAGGATCGTTATGGCTTTAAAGATTTCAAACTTAAGGGCGGAGTGTTACCTGGCGAGCAAGAAATCGACACTGTTCGTGCATTGAAGAAACGCTTCCCGGATGCGCGGATTACCGTTGATCCCAACGGTGCATGGCTGCTTGATGAAGCCATTTCTTTGTGCAAAGGGCTGAATGATGTTCTTACCTATGCCGAAGATCCATGCGGCGCAGAACAGGGTTTCTCCGGTCGTGAAGTGATGGCGGAGTTTCGGCGGGCGACCGGCTTGCCCGTCGCGACTAACATGATCGCCACCAACTGGCGTGAAATGGGTCATGCGGTAATGCTCAATGCAGTAGATATTCCACTTGCCGATCCGCACTTCTGGACGCTTTCCGGTGCAGTCCGCGTGGCGCAGCTTTGCGACGACTGGGGGCTGACCTGGGGCTGTCATTCCAACAACCACTTTGATATCTCTCTGGCGATGTTTACCCATGTGGGTGCGGCGGCACCGGGTAATCCTACCGCTATCGATACCCACTGGATTTGGCAGGAGGGAGATTGTCGCCTGACCCAAAATCCGCTGGAGATTAAAAACGGAAAAATTGCAGTTCCTGATGCGCCCGGTCTGGGCGTGGAACTGGACTGGGAACAGGTACAAAAGGCACATGAGGCCTATAAACGTCTGCCTGGCGGTGCGCGTAACGACGCAGGTCCGATGCAGTACCTGATCCCCGGCTGGACCTTTGACCGTAAACGTCCCGTTTTCGGCCGTCATTGATTCTGAAAAAGGACATAAATATGAGTTCTCAATTTACGACGCCTGTTGTTACTGAAATGCAGGTCATCCCGGTGGCGGGTCATGACAGTATGCTGATGAATCTGAGTGGTGCACATGCACCGTTCTTCACGCGTAATATTGTGATTATCAAAGATAATTCCGGTCACACTGGCGTAGGGGAAATTCCCGGCGGCGAGAAAATCCGTAAAACGCTGGAAGATGCGATTCCGCTGGTGGTGGGTAAAACGCTGGGTGAATACAAAAACGTTCTGACGCTGGTACGTAATACATTTGCCGATCGTGATGCCGGCGGGCGCGGTTTGCAGACATTTGACCTGCGGACCACTATTCATGTGGTTACCGGGATAGAAGCGGCAATGCTGGATCTGCTGGGGCAGCATCTGGGGGTTAACGTGGCATCCCTGCTGGGCGATGGTCAACAGCGTAGCGAAGTCGAAATGCTCGGTTATCTGTTCTTCGTCGGTAATCGCAAAGCCACACCGCTGCCGTATCAAAGCCAGCCGGATGATAAATGTGACTGGTATCGCCTGCGTCACGAAGAAGCGATGACGCCGGATGCGGTGGTGCGCCTGGCGGAAGCGGCGTATGAAAAATATGGCTTCAACGATTTC
Source organism: Escherichia sp. WS1368 (assembly GCF_046487485.1). Taxonomy (NCBI): domain Bacteria; kingdom Pseudomonadati; phylum Pseudomonadota; class Gammaproteobacteria; order Enterobacterales; family Enterobacteriaceae; genus Escherichia; species Escherichia sp. WS1368. Next base: position 25,114 of record NZ_JBJQJI010000017.1, on the reverse strand, counting down.
AAACTGAAAGGCGGTGTACTGGCCGGGGAAGAAGAAGCCGAGTCTATTGTGGCACTGGCGAAACGTTTCCCGCAGGCGCGTATTACGCTCGATCCTAACGGTGCCTGGTCGCTGAACGAAGCGATTAAAATTGGTAAATACCTGAAAGGGTCGCTGGCTTATGCAGAAGATCCGTGTGGTGCGGAGCAAGGTTTCTCCGGGCGTGAAGTGATGGCGGAGTTCCGTCGCGCGACTGGCCTGCCGACCGCAACCAATATGATCGCCACCGACTGGCGGCAGATGGGCCATACGCTCTCGTTACAATCCGTTGATATCCCGCTGGCGGATCCGCATTTCTGGACGATGCAAGGTTCGGTACGTGTGGCGCAAATGTGCCATGAATTTGGGCTGACCTGGGGTTCACACTCTAACAACCACTTCGATATTTCCCTGGCGATGTTTACCCATGTAGCCGCTGCTGCACCGGGTAAAATTACTGCTATTGATACGCACTGGATCTGGCAGGAAGGCAATCAGCGTCTGACCAAAGAACCGTTTGAGATCAAAGGCGGGCTGGTACAGGTGCCGCAAAAACCAGGATTGGGCGTAGAAATCGATATGGATCAGGTGATGAAAGCCCACGAGCTGTATCAGAAACATGGGCTTGGTGCGCGTGACGATGCGATGGGAATGCAGTACCTGATTCCTGGCTGGACGTTTGATAACAAGCGCCCGTGCATGGTGCGTTAAGACAGAAAACCAAAACCGGCTTCATAAGAAGTCGGTTTGAGATTACTGACGAAGTGGTTTACGGGGCCGGTTTTCCCCCTCGCCCTTTCAGGGAGAGGGGCGGGGTGAGGGTAATCATTCGCACTTGCGTTGGCCTGTTCCCCTCACCCTAACCCTCTCCCCGGAGGGGCGAGGGGACTGTCTGTGCTGCTCCCAGCATTGGCATTGGACGGAACCTATTTTGACTCGACAAGACGTCCATTACCCGAGAATTTTGCTGGCTTCGCGCGCGACATTATCCATCTCGTCCAACAGTTCCAGCAGCTCCGGCTCCAAATCTTCTTCTTTAGTACCGCTACGTAGCTGTTGTTCGATCAGCTGGCAGAGATTCTTCATACGCGGCACACCGCTATAGCCGCAACTGCCATGCAGTTTATGAATCAAATCAACCAGGCCTTCCGGGTTTTCTCCAACCAGCTGTTCCTCAACTTTGTTGCGAACTTCAGGCAGGAAATCGAGTAACATTTGCAGCATATCGCGCGCTAAATCGGTTTTTCCTGCTGCCTGGCGTAGTGCCAGTTGCCAGTCGAGGGTCGCATTCGGGTTCACCACAATTTCGTTGACTTCGGGCGTCACGACGCGAGACGAAATACCGCTGCCAGGCTTGTAGCGCAACAACAAATTATGCAATCGCTCTTCTTCAATCGGTTTCGCCAGATAATCGCTCATCCCTGCGCCAAGCAGCTTCTCTTTTTGCCCGGCCATTGCATGCGCCGTTACCGCGATAACTGGCGTTTGTTGCTGATGGGGGAGCTGGTGGATGAGTTCGCAGGCCCGAATGCCGTCCATGTCCGGCATTTGAATATCCATTAAGATCAAATCGAACGGCATCTGTTTCGCCCGTTCAACCGCCTGATGCCCGCTATCGCAAAGTTCCACATGTTGCACCATATCTTCCAGCAATGCGCCGATAAGTTTCAGGTTAGCGGGGTTGTCATCAACCGCCATGACTGTCATTGCCAGCTTACTTTCATCGGTTACAGGCAAAAGCGTGTTTTGTTTGTGATGACAAAATTCCGTCAGGGCAGGTAACAGGCGCGTAGGTGTTAATGGTTTCAGCAGACACGCGCCGATACCATCTTGCTTAAGTTTTTCAGCATTGACTTGTGCATGGCAAGGAAGTGCCAGCATCAGAAAATCGGTCATCGATACCGCTTTCGCTAATCGCTCATGTTGCATTGTTAGCGGCTCGCGGAAGGTCACCGCAATGCCTAATAACATCATGTCGTAATGCGCGGGAGGCAGCGCGGAGAACGTTGGGCTATAAACCACTTCCAGCGGCGTTTCACTTAAAATATCCAGCGTGCATTGCGCTGCTGCGGAGTTTGGTTCGACATAGGCCAGGCGCTTGCCGGCTAGGCACTGGGTGGATGGCCCTTCGATAATAATGTTCGGGTTCAGATCGAGATTAATGTGGAACCAGAAAGTTGAACCGCGATTCGGCTGGCTATGGAACGAAATATCGCCGCCCATTTCATTAACCAGTTTTTGTGTAATCACCAGCCCCAGCCCGGTGCCACCATGACGGCGGGAAATACTGGCATCAGCCTGTCGGAAGGCCTGGAATAAGCGCGATTGATCGCGTTCAGGAATACCAATGCCGGTATCCCGAATCTGCACTTCAATCTGCACTTTGGTATTACTCAGCGCACGTTTTTCTACCAGAATATCAATGTTGCCATTCTCGGTGAATTTAATTGCATTCCCTACCAGGTTAGTGATGATTTGCTGTAATCGCAGTGGGTCGCCAATTACGTTATCGGGCACGTCGCTCTTAATATTGAGCGTCAGTTCCAGCCCTTTATCGTGAGAAGAATGTGCCAGCAGGGTAACGACTTCATCCAGCGTGCTGCGTAGTGGGAATGGAATACTTTCCAGAATCAGCTTACCTGCTTCCAGTTTCGAGAAGTCGAGAACATCATTAATAATTGCCAGCAAATTATTTGCCGAACGTTCAATCGTATTCAGGTGATCGCGCTGCGTTGGTGTTAATTCTGTTTTCAGCGTCAGGCGAGTAAAGCCAATAACACCATTCAGTGGTGTACGCAGCTCGTGTGACATATTTGCCAGAAACTCGGATTTAATACGCGCCGCTTCCTGGGCACGCTTTTTCGCCAGATCCAACTCAACGTTCTGAATTTCCATCTGCTCCAGCGTTTCACGCAGATCGGACGTCGCCTGGTCGATATTGTGCTGCATCTCTTCGTGATAAGCAGCCAGCGACATTGCCATCGAGTTGATACCGTTTTTCAGCATATCCAGCTCGCCGAGCATAAATCCTTCCACCCGGCTGTCGAGTTGCCCGCGACGGATGCGGTCGACGGTATTCACCATGTTGCGAATCGGACCGGTTACATCGCGCATTAAGCGCCAGCCAAAAATAAGCGCAATACCGATACAAAACAGCATCATCACGCTGGAAATAAAGATCTCTTTATATTGCTGCAAGCGAACCGATTTAAGATCCAGCTCAAGCGCAATATATCCCAACATATTTTGACTATTTTTGGCATCGCTACTGGGCGATTCGTCGGGGGAGTAACTCTCAGAAATAATCGGCGTGCGGAGGATCATAATATCGCCGTCACGAGTGACAGTGAGCTGGCGAGGAAACGGCACGTTGCTGCCGAGCTGCATTGATGAGGGATCAAGATGAAAATTGGAGGTGACAAAGAGTCGGTTATTTTCATCATAAACCGAAATCGCGCGAACAATATCGGAATGGCGACGATGCAGTACGCTTATTAACTGACCGATAGATTCGCGATTTTGCAGGCTCATGCCATATTCAGTAGAAACTGCAAGCGGCTCAATAATGCTGGCTCCGGCATCTTCCAGTTGACGCTGCAAGTCGTTATAGCGATGCACAACGAAAAAGATACTCAGCAATAAACCAATAAGGACGGTCGGTGCCAGGATCAGAATCATCATGCGTGCGCGCAGGCTGTAGTTGGTCATGGAGTTCCGTTATGGGACAATTAAGGTCACACTGTTAAATTGAGAAAGTCTCGCCAATGGCGCAATTCTACTCTGCAAAACGACGCACGACGACGCGTCAGATCATAACTGTTTCAGTCAACGACCTCGACTCTTTTGGTCAGGGCGTGGCACGACATAACGGCAAAGCGTTATTTATTCCTGGATTATTGCCACAGGAAAACGCGGAAGTTACTGTTACTGAAGATAAAAAACAATACGCCCGCGCTAAAGTCGTACGCCGGTTAAGCGATAGCCCGGAACGCGAAACGCCACGCTGCCCTCATTTTGGCGTATGCGGCGGCTGTCAGCAACAACACGCCAGCGAGGATTTACAGCAGCGAAGCAAAAGTGCGGCACTCGCCCGATTAATGAAACACGAGGTCTCTGAAGTGATCGCCGATGTTCCCTGGGGCTATCGCCGTCGCGCGCGTTTAAGTTTGAACTACTTACCGAAAACACAGCAACTTCAGATGGGCTTTCGCAAAGCGGGCTCCAGTGACATTGTCGACGTTAAACAATGCCCCATTTTAGTGCCCCAACTTGAAGCATTGCTGCCCAAAGTCAGGGCATGCCTGGGCAGCTTACAAGCTATGCGCCATCTTGGTCATGTTGAACTGGTACAGGCAACCAGCGGCACGCTGATGATTTTGCGCCATACCGCACCGCTAAGTTCGGCAGATCGCGAAAAACTGGAACGCTTTTCGCATTCTGAAGGCCTGGATCTGTATCTCGCCCCCGATAGTGAGATACTCGAAACCGTCGCTGGTGAGATGCCCTGGTATGACTCAAACGGGTTGCGCTTAACTTTTAGCCCGCGCGATTTTATTCAGGTCAATGCGGGTGTGAACCAAAAAATGGTAGCGTGTGCGTTGGAATGGCTGGATGTGCAACCTGAAGATCGCGTACTGGATCTGTTCTGCGGTATGGGCAACTTTACACTGCCATTGGCGACACAAGCTGCCAGTGTGGTGGGTGTAGAAGGTGTTCCGGCGCTGGTGGAAAAAGGCCAGCAGAATGCGCGTCTTAATGACTTACACAATGTGACGTTTTATCACGAAAATCTTGAAGAAGATGTCACAAAGCAGCCGTGGGCGAAAAACGGCTTCGATAAAGTGTTGCTGGACCCCGCGCGAGCAGGTGCCGCAGGTGTTATGCAGCAAATTATAAAACTGGAACCTATTCGTATAGTTTATGTATCCTGTAACCCTGCAACGCTGGCTCGGGATAGCGAAGCGTTATTAAAAGCAGGATATACCATTGCGCGACTGGCGATGCTGGATATGTTCCCACACACGGGACATCTGGAATCGATGGTACTTTTCTCGCGCGTTAAATAGTTACGATTTGCCGATTTCGGCAGGTCTGGTCCCTAAAGGAGAGGACGATGGTTGCGGTAAGAAGTGCACATATCAATAAGGCTGGTGAATTTGATCCGGAAAAATGGATCGCAAGTCTGGGTATTACCAGCCAGAAGTCGTGTGAGTGCTTAGCCGAAACCTGGGCGTATTGTCTGCAACAGACGCAGGGGCATCCGGATGCCAGTCTGTTATTGTGGCGTGGTGTTGAGATGGTGGAGATCCTCTCGACATTAAGTATGGACATTGACACGCTGCGGGCGGCGCTGTTGTTCCCTCTGGCCGATGCCAACGTAGTCAGCGAAGATGTGCTGCGTGAGAGCGTCGGTAAGTCGGTCGTTAACCTTATTCACGGCGTGCGTGATATGGCGGCGATCCGCCAGCTGAAAGCGACGCATACCGATTCTGTTTCCTCCGAACAGGTCGATAACGTTCGCCGGATGTTATTGGCGATGGTCGATGATTTTCGCTGCGTGGTCATCAAACTGGCAGAGCGTATTGCTCATCTGCGCGAAGTAAAAGATGCGCCGGAAGATGAACGTGTACTGGCGGCAAAAGAGTGCACCAATATCTACGCGCCGTTGGCGAACCGTCTTGGGATTGGACAACTGAAATGGGAGCTGGAAGATTACTGCTTCCGTTATCTCCACCCGACCGAATACAAACGCATCGCAAAACTGCTGCATGAACGCCGTCTCGACCGCGAACACTATATCGAAGAGTTTGTCGGCCATCTGCGCGCTGAGATGAAAGCTGAAGGCGTTAAAGCTGAAGTGTATGGTCGACCGAAACACATCTACAGCATCTGGCGCAAAATGCAGAAAAAGAACCTCGCCTTCGATGAGCTGTTTGATGTGCGTGCGGTACGTATTGTCGCCGAGCGTTTACAGGATTGCTATGCCGCACTGGGGATAGTGCACACTCACTATCGCCACCTGCCGGATGAGTTTGACGATTACGTCGCTAACCCGAAACCAAACGGTTATCAGTCTATTCATACCGTGGTTCTGGGACCAGGTGGCAAAACCGTTGAGATCCAAATCCGCACTAAACAGATGCATGAAGATGCAGAGTTGGGTGTTGCTGCGCACTGGAAATATAAAGAGGGCGCGGCAGCTGGCGGCGCACGTTCGGGACATGAAGACCGGATTGCCTGGCTGCGTAAACTGATTGCGTGGCAGGAAGAGATGGCTGATTCCGGCGAAATGCTCGACGAAGTACGCAGCCAGGTCTTTGACGACCGGGTGTACGTCTTTACGCCGAAAGGTGACGTCGTTGATTTGCCTGCGGGATCAACGCCGCTGGACTTCGCTTACCACATCCACAGTGATGTCGGGCACCGCTGCATCGGGGCAAAAATTAGCGGGCGCATTGTGCCGTTCACCTACCAGCTGCAGATGGGCGACCAGATTGAAATTATCACCCAGAAACAGCCGAACCCCAGCCGTGACTGGTTAAACCCAAACCTCGGTTACGTCACAACCAGCCGTGGGCGTTCGAAAATTCACGCCTGGTTCCGTAAACAGGACCGTGACAAAAACATTCTGGCTGGGCGGCAAATCCTTGACGACGAGCTGGAACATCTGGGGATCAGCCTGAAAGAAGCAGAAAAACATCTGCTGCCGCGTTACAACTTCAATGATGTCGACGAGTTGCTGGCGGCAATTGGTGGCGGGGATATCCGTCTCAATCAGATGGTGAACTTCCTGCAATCGCAATTTAATAAGCCGAGTGCCGAAGAGCAGGATGCCGCCGCGCTGAAGCAACTTCAGCAAAAAAGCTATACGCCGCAAAACCGCAGTAAAGATAACGGTCGTGTGGTGGTTGAAGGTGTCGGTAACCTGATGCACCACATCGCGCGCTGCTGCCAGCCGATTCCTGGAGATGAGATTGTCGGCTTCATTACCCAGGGACGCGGTATTTCAGTGCATCGTGCAGACTGTGAGCAACTGGCGGAACTGCGCTCCCATGCGCCAGAACGCATTGTTGACGCGGTATGGGGCGAGAGCTACTCCGCCGGATATTCGCTAGTGGTCCGCGTGGTGGCTAATGATCGTAGTGGGTTGTTACGTGATATCACGACCATTCTCGCCAACGAGAAGGTGAACGTGCTTGGCGTTGCCAGCCGTAGCGACACCAAACAGCAACTGGCGACCATCGACATGACCATTGAGATTTACAACCTGCAGGTGCTGGGTCGCGTGCTGGGTAAACTCAACCAGGTGCCGGATGTTATCGACGCGCGTCGGTTGCACGGGAGTTAGGCCGAAATTAGCTCGTATCTACAATGTAGATTGATATATACTGTATCTACATATGATAGCGGTTTGAGGAAAGGGTTATGATCCACAGTAGCGTAAAGCGTTGGGGAAATTCACCGGCGGTGCGGATCCCGGCTACGTTAATGCAGGCGCTCAATCTGAATATTGATGATGAAGTGAAGATTGACCTGGTGGATGGCAAATTAATTATTGAGCCAGTGCGTAAAGAGCCCGTATTTACGCTTGCTGAACTGGTCAACGACATCACGCCGGAAAACCTCCACGAGAATATCGACTGGGGAGAGCCGAAAGATAAGGAAGTCTGGTAATGGTAAGCCGATACGTACCCGATATGGGCGATCTGATTTGGGTTGATTTTGACCCGACAAAAGGTAGCGAGCAAGCCGGACATCGTCCGGCTGTTGTCCTGAGTCCGTTCATGTACAACAACAAAACAGGTATGTGTCTGTGTGTTCCTTGTACAACGCAATCAAAAGGATATCCGTTCGAAGTTGTTTTATCCGGTCAGGAACGTGATGGCGTAGCGTTAGCTGATCAGGTAAAAAGTATCGCCTGGCGGGCAAGAGGAGCAACGAAGAAAGGAACGGTTGCCCCAGAGGAATTACAGCTCATTAAAGCCAAAATTAACGTGCTGATTGGGTAGGTGTTACTAACTCACTTCTATTCTGGTCACAGGTTTCCACCTGACGGACCCGCAATTTTCAGGACATTCTAATGAATCAAATCGACCGTTTGCTCACCATCATGCAGCGCCTGCGCGATCCGGAAAACGGCTGCCCGTGGGATAAAGAGCAGACATTTGCCACCATTGCGCCTTACACCCTTGAAGAAACCTACGAGGTGCTGGACGCCATCGCCCGTGAAGATTTTGACGATCTTCGCGGTGAACTGGGCGATCTGCTGTTCCAGGTGGTGTTTTACGCACAAATGGCTCAGGAAGAAGGGCGCTTTGACTTTAATGATATATGCGCCGCGATCAGCGATAAATTAGAACGTCGCCATCCGCATGTTTTTGCTGACAGTTCTGCCGAAAACAGTAGTGAAGTGCTTGCCCGTTGGGAGCAAATCAAAACCGAAGAGCGCGCGCAGAAAGCGCAGCATTCGGCGCTGGACGATATTCCTCGTAGTTTACCGGCTTTAATGCGTGCGCAAAAAATCCAGAAACGTTGCGCCAACGTTGGTTTTGACTGGACGACGCTTGGTCCGGTAGTCGATAAAGTCTACGAAGAGATCGACGAGGTGATGTACGAGGCACGGCAGGCTGTTATCGACCAGGCTAAACTGGAGGAGGAAATGGGCGACCTGCTGTTTGCCACGGTCAATCTGGCTCGTCATTTAGGGACAAAAGCGGAAATCGCATTGCAAAAAGCGAACGAAAAATTCGAGCGTCGTTTTCGCGAAGTGGAGCGTATTGTTGCCGCGCGTGGACTGGAAATGACAGGTGTTGACCTCGAAACAATGGAAGAAGTCTGGCAACAGGTAAAACGGCAGGAAATTGATCTCTAAGGGAATTACGTGGTCAAGCGCGATTTGTGTCATTTTTTAAATGACAAGCGCTTGATTTGCGTCAAAAACATTTACCCCAAAGGGGCTATTTTCTCACTCCTGATTTCAATAGTGCGCTGGCGAAGAGGAGGGATAATGAAAGTTTGTGGCACTGGTCATGTTCGGGTATACTGCTTTCCCGTCCTGGTTATTCCATCGTCTTTTCAACCTAACTTCTCAGGTTCAGCATGACAACGAACTATATTTTTGTGACCGGCGGGGTCGTATCCTCTCTGGGTAAAGGCATTGCCGCAGCCTCCCTCGCAGCCATTCTTGAAGCCCGTGGCCTCAATGTGACCATCATGAAACTGGATCCGTACATCAACGTCGATCCAGGTACTATGAGCCCAATCCAACACGGGGAAGTGTTCGTTACTGAAGACGGCGCTGAAACCGACCTGGACCTGGGGCACTACGAGCGTTTCATTCGTACCAAAATGAGCCGCCGCAACAACTTCACCACGGGTCGTATCTACTCTGACGTTCTGCGTAAAGAACGCCGTGGCGACTACCTCGGCGCAACCGTACAGGTTATTCCGCACATCACTAACGCTATCAAAGAGCGCGTGCTGGAAGGCGGCGAAGGTCATGACGTAGTACTGGTCGAAATCGGCGGTACAGTAGGTGATATCGAATCCCTGCCGTTCCTCGAAGCGATTCGCCAGATGGCTGTTGAAATTGGCCGTGAGCACACCCTGTTTATGCACCTGACGCTGGTGCCGTACATGGCAGCGTCTGGTGAAGTCAAAACCAAACCGACTCAGCACTCTGTAAAAGAGCTGCTCTCCATCGGTATCCAGCCTGACATCCTGATTTGTCGTTCAGATCGCGCCGTTCCGGCGAACGAACGTGCGAAGATTGCATTGTTCTGTAATGTTCCGGAAAAAGCGGTTATTTCTCTGAAAGACGTCGATTCCATCTATAAAATTCCGGGCCTGTTGAAATCGCAGGGGCTGGACGATTATATTTGTAAACGATTCAGCTTAAACTGCCCGGAAGCGAATCTGTCCGAATGGGAACAGGTTATCTTCGAAGAAGCGAATCCGGTAAGTGAAGTCACCATTGGTATGGTCGGCAAGTACATTGAACTGCCGGACGCTTACAAATCCGTGATCGAAGCACTGAAACACGGTGGGCTGAAGAATCGTGTCAGCGTCAACATCAAACTGATCGATTCACAAGATGTTGAAACGCGCGGCGTTGAAATTCTTAAAGGTCTGGACGCAATCCTCGTACCTGGCGGTTTCGGCTATCGTGGCGTAGAAGGCATGATTACGACCGCGCGTTTTGCGCGTGAGAACAATATTCCTTATCTGGGCATTTGCCTGGGTATGCAGGTGGCGTTAATTGATTACGCTCGCCATGTTGCCAACATGGAGAACGCCAACTCTACGGAATTTGTGCCAGACTGTAAGTACCCGGTTGTGGCGCTGATTACCGAGTGGCGCGATGAAAACGGCAACGTTGAAGTTCGTAGCGAGAAGAGCGATCTCGGCGGTACCATGCGTCTCGGCGCACAGCAGTGCCAGTTGGTTGACGATAGCCTGGTTCGCCAGCTGTACAATGCGCCGACAATTGTTGAGCGTCATCGTCACCGTTACGAAGTCAACAACATGCTGTTGAAACAGATTGAAGATGCAGGTCTGCGCGTTGCGGGCCGTTCCGGGGATGATCAGTTGGTCGAGATCATCGAAGTTCCGAATCACCCGTGGTTCGTGGCTTGCCAGTTCCATCCGGAGTTTACTTCTACTCCACGTGATGGTCACCCGCTGTTTGCAGGCTTTGTGAAAGCCGCCAGCGAGTTCCAGAAACGTCAGGCGAAGTAAGTAAAAAAGTTAGAACGGCAACGCGTACCCTGGGTACGCGTTGTTTGTCTGGAGTTTCAGTTTAACTAGTGACTTGAGGAAAACCTAATGTCCAAAATCGTAAAAATCATCGGTCGTGAAATCATCGACTCCCGTGGTAACCCGACTGTTGAAGCCGAAGTACATCTGGAGGGTGGTTTCGTCGGTATGGCAGCTGCTCCGTCAGGTGCTTCTACTGGTTCCCGTGAAGCTCTGGAACTGCGCGATGGCGACAAATCCCGTTTCCTGGGTAAAGGCGTAACCAAAGCTGTTGCTGCGGTAAACGGCCCGATCGCTCAGGCACTGATTGGCAAAGATGCCAAAGATCAGGCTGGCATTGACAAGATCATGATCGACCTGGACGGCACCGAAAACAAATCCAAATTCGGCGCGAACGCAATCCTGGCTGTATCTCTGGCTAACGCCAAAGCTGCTGCAGCTGCTAAAGGTATGCCGCTGTACGAGCACATCGCTGAACTGAACGGCACTCCGGGCAAATACTCCATGCCGGTTCCGATGATGAACATCATCAACGGTGGTGAGCACGCTGACAACAACGTTGATATCCAGGAATTCATGATTCAGCCGGTTGGCGCGAAAACTGTGAAAGAAGCCATCCGCATGGGTTCTGAAGTTTTCCATCACCTGGCAAAAGTTCTGAAAGCGAAAGGCATGAACACTGCTGTTGGTGACGAAGGTGGCTATGCGCCGAACCTGGGTTCCAACGCTGAAGCTCTGGCTGTTATCGCTGAAGCTGTTAAAGCTGCTGGCTATGAACTGGGCAAAGACATCACTCTGGCGATGGACTGCGCAGCTTCTGAATTCTACAAAGACGGTAAATACGTTCTGGCTGGCGAAGGCAACAAAGCATTCACCTCTGAAGAATTCACTCACTTCCTGGAAGAACTGACCAAACAGTATCCGATCGTATCCATCGAAGACGGTCTGGACGAATCTGACTGGGACGGTTTCGCATACCAGACCAAAGTTCTGGGCGACAAAATCCAGCTGGTTGGTGACGACCTGTTCGTAACCAACACCAAGATCCTGAAAGAAGGTATCGAAAAAGGTATCGCTAACTCCATCCTGATCAAATTCAACCAGATCGGTTCTCTGACCGAAACTCTGGCTGCAATCAAGATGGCGAAAGACGCTGGCTACACTGCAGTAATCTCTCACCGTTCTGGCGAAACTGAAGATGCTACCATCGCTGACCTGGCTGTTGGTACTGCTGCAGGCCAGATCAAAACTGGTTCTATGAGCCGTTCTGACCGCGTTGCTAAATACAACCAGCTGATTCGTATCGAAGAAGCTCTGGGCGAAAAAGCACCGTACAACGGTCGTAAAGAGATCAAAGGCCAGGCATAAGTCTGACTTTATCTGATTTAAAAATGCCAGCCTTCGGGCTGGCATTTTTTATGGTTGAGTTACCAGCGACCGGACGCGCCGCCACCGCCAGAAGAACCGCCCCCGCCGCTAAATCCGCCGCCACTTGAGCCGCCACCGGAACCGCTGTTGTCTGAATGATAACTTCTACCAGATGCTTTTTTCTGAAGTACACATAAACAGGTAAAGACCATAATGGTGGTGAAAGTAAAAAAGAAGAAAAATACAGCACTGGAAAAAGTTTTATCGGAGAACAGGAATAAATCTAAAAGATAGATTGCTGAAATACAGACACTGCTTTTACATGCGCGACAAAAATTACTGCCTTGATGAAAAAACCAGAAAGGGAAGAACATCACTGCAAATACCCAAAAAATAGCAAAGTAATAATGATCACTGGAAGACGCTGATTCAATTTCTGAAGGATTAGCCGGATATTGGTGTTGTGAAGTGAGTTGGTTATTCAAAGCGTTTATAGCTAGCTCTAATCCCTGAGCTAATTTTTGTTGTTTAAATGCGGGTATCATGTTGCTACGGATGATATCTCCAGCCAGAGCATCGGTTACCTTTTCTTCCAGCCCATAACCTACCTGGATGCGGACAGTACGATCCGACCAGGCAACAATGATCAGTATCCCATCATTACGTTTGGCATCTCCTAAACGCCAATTGTCAAAAACCCGTGTAGCATATTTTTCAATTGTCTCGTCTTTGGTTGTGGGAACAATTAATACAGCAATTTGCACTTGGGTATTATTGAAAATAGATTCTAACTTGTACGTCAGTTCTTTCTTTTCTTGTGAGTTTAAGCTACTCGTAAGATCCGTAACTTGTTGCTGTAATGATGGGACAATAGTTGGTTGGGCTGCAACAAAGGAACACACGAATGTGAATATTAGTATGAAATAGCGCATTATAAATGTCCCATTAAAGCTGGATAAATAAATTGACGGCGGCATCGGTAATTTGAGATTCGTTATAATTAAAAACGAACACAGAAAAAATAAGTATAATTTTGGTGAATGTTTTTGACATGATTAAATCCCTTTACTTTATTTATTTCTGACATAATACGTTACTCCCTTTTATTATTAACGATCTGTTTCTCATTTTTCTTTAAACCTGCCTGTAACAGAATGTTAATAAGACATGATTGTTGTGGCAGGATCTGCAATAATTAACAATTATCCACTTCACAGAGAATGCTATGCAGTACCCGATTAACGAGATGTTCCAGACCCTGCAAGGTGAGGGTTACTTTACCGGCGTCCCCGCCATTTTTATTCGTTTACAGGGATGCCCGGTTGGCTGTGCCTGGTGCGACACCAAACACACCTGGGAAAAGCTTGAGGATCGGGAAGTCTCCCTTTTCAGCATTCTGGCGAAGACCAAAGAGAGTGATAAGTGGGGGGCGGCGAGCAGTGAAGACTTGCTGGCTGTCATTGGTCGCCAGGGATACACCGCGCGGCATGTGGTGATTACGGGTGGTGAGCCTTGCATTCATGATTTGCTGCCACTGACTGACCTGCTCGAAAAGAACGGTTTTAGCTGCCAGATAGAAACCAGCGGTACTCATGAAGTGCGTTGTACGCCGAATACCTGGGTCACCGTGTCGCCAAAGCTAAATATGCGTGGTGGTTATGAAGTATTGTCGCAAGCCCTGGAGCGAGCTAACGAAATCAAACACCCAGTTGGACGCGTACGTGATATCGAAGCACTGGATGAATTGCTTGCGACGCTGACCGATGATAAACCGCGAGTCATTGCACTGCAGCCGATTAGCCAAAAGGATGATGCCACACGTTTGTGCATTGAAACCTGCATTGCGCGTAATTGGCGTTTGTCGATGCAAACACATAAATATTTAAATATTGCCTGATTACACATTTATAAGCGTTATAAATGGGTGGAACCTGTAAAGACTTCTACTCATTTATATTCTTTGTCGCCTCTAAAAAACCTCCATTTTGCCCATCCTGGACTAATCATTATCATTTTCTACAAATTCTGTGGCGTTAATTTTTCGTTGGAGTGAAAATTATTACGTCGGAGTTTGGTGGATTTTAGTCGGTATAGAATTACTTTAAATATTTGGCTTTTCAATCAATGAATTAAGTGCTCTTTAACATAATGGATGTGTTGTTTGTGTGTTTCTGTTAAGTTGGTAGATTGTGACTGACTTAAAAAATCAATAATTAATAATAGGTTATGTTTAGTGAGTTCCCCGCGCCAGCGGGGATAAACCGTTTGCTGAGTGTGCATACACACTTGAACATCAGAGTTCCCCGCGCCAGCGGGGATAAACCGCTATCAGTAACAACCTGGTAAATATCGGTTTTGAGTTCCCCGCGCCAGCGGGGATAAACCGTGCACGCCCTGCCGGAATCTCCCCTCGCTCTCGAGTTCCCCGCGCCAGCGGGGATAAACCGAGTAAGCCGGTTGATTATCGCCAGGGATATTAGAGTTCCCCGCGCCAGCGGGGATAAACCGGGAAAATAAACGCGTTATTCCTTGATGGGTGCGAGTTCCCCGCGCCAGCGGGGATAAACCGAGCAACAGGTATTTCATATGGCCTGCCGTGCTGAGTTCCCCGCGCCAGCGGGGATAAACCGGCCAGCGGCGCTGAGTACGACGACCTGATTAAGAGTTCCCCGCGCCAGCGGGGATAAACCGTCAATACAACAGCAATGCTGGAGCTGGAAAAAGAGTTCCCCGCGCCAGCGGGGATAAACCGTGGTGGGATAGCTGCTCTGCCAGCGTGTCGCGGAGTTCCCCGCGCCAGCGGGGATAAACCGTGGGCGCAGCTCATGTATTCCAATAAGGATATGAGTTCCCCGCGCCAGCGGGGATAAACCGAGATTCGCGCAATGTACGGTAAAGACAGCACCGAGTTCCCCGCGCCAGCGGGGATAAACCGGGATTCTGCACTCTTTGATGTAATGGTACTGCGAGTTCCCCGCGCCAGCGGGGATAAACCGTTTGTTTTGATGATTTATCAGTATATGAATTGGAGTTCCCCGCGCCAGCGGGGATAAACCGATTTTTGCGCGGCCTGCATGAAACCAGTGGCAAAGTTCCCCGCGCCAGCGGGGATAAACCGGTACCGTTGAGCAATGGTGGGTAAATGGTGCTGAGTTCCCCGCGCCAGCGGGGATAAACCGATTTAGATACGGCACACAGGAATGCGCTGGATGAGTTCCCCGCGCCAGCGGGGATAAACCGCATGGGAGTCCAGATTACAAATTCCAGAATGGGAGTTCCCCGCGCCAGCGGGGATAAACCGCGCCAGTCTGAGGTTTTCCGGTCATACATCGTGAGTTCCCCGCGCCAGCGGGGATAAACCGACCGTTGCTACACATATGATCAGGCATGTGCCGAGTTCCCCGCGCCAGCGGGGATAAACCGGACGATGAGACGCCCTGGTGTGCCGCGTTCGTGAGTTCCCCGCGCCAGCGGGGATAAACCGCGTTTAGCTCCGCAATGTTGGATATCACTGATGAGTTCCCCGCACCAGCGGGAATAAACCACCATATAACCCGTTATCTCTTTCTCAAGTTTTTATATTAGCAGTACTCGTATTAAGCAACATATCCACGTAACACCTCATGTTCAAAATAGCTCTCCATATATGAGAAGTTCACAATTATCGATACAAAAAATCAAATTTAATCAAAGTGTTATTTGTATAATCCTTAAACCGTTAAGAAATTTTAACATATTATTTTTTTAATATTAATTAATGCCTGTTAATTTTTTCTTTAGAATAACAGTGTATTTTTTAAGCTTGTTATTCATTGATTAAGTAATAAATCTGGAAATTTGTCTTTGTTTTGAGGCTAATGAGTGGTTTTACATAATCGCCTCTATACGCTGTTGATGAATAGTTCTTATGAATAAAGATATCCAGTTCATACTTTAAGTGAAAATTGATAAAGTGCGATTCGTATTGTCTTTTATTCTAAAGACATCGAGTGTAGTTAATATTCCTTGTAAAAACAGGGATAAACCGAACTAGTTAAAGTTTTTATTATGTTCCCTGCATCAGCGGGGATAAACCGGACTTGTTATCATTTTTTAAGTTGTCGAACTTATGTTCCCCGCGCCAGCGGGGATAACCATTCAGGTATGTTCAGGCCGGGCAGTTTCCCGCCCGGTCTTCCTCACTTACGCATTCGACCAGCTCTGGATCGAATCCGCATTCCCCAATTCCCCATGCATCACTTCATACGATTTTTTCAGGATTACATCAGTATGTTTGGTTAACTCCTTGAAAATGCCTTTATTCATCGCGTTGTAGCGTTTGGCGTTGCTCTCAACAGGCATAAAGATATCTTTCACGCGAACCATTTTGTCGACAGCCGTTGCGTAATCCGGGTATAGCCCCAGACCTACCGCCGTATTAATCGCTGCCCCCAGGCTTGCACAACCATTAATGGCGTTACGGCGTGCCGGAAGGTTGAACACGTCGGCAAAAATCTGCATAAACAGATCGCTGTTCGAACCGCCGCCAGTAATGATCACATGCTTTGCAAAGTGATTCATTTCATTACACATATTGTCGTAATTGTTCTTCAGCGTCAGCGCCACGCTTTCCAGTATCGAACGATATATCCATGCGTAATCCATGCTGGAATCAAAGCCAATCATAATCCCGCGTTTGTACGGTTCCCACGGATTGGTCAGCCAGTCCAGCACCGTCATCAGACCATTACAGCCTGGCGGCACACAAGACGCTTTTTTGTTGAGCAAATCTTCCGGTGAAAGATCCTGTGCTTTGGCATCCTGAATTAACGACTCGCCTAACATGTCGCGTAGCCAGCTCACCGTCCACATGCCTTTGCGAATACCGTAACCTTCATACAGCAAGGTTTGCGGAATAGAAGACATAATCGGCCAGTACGCTACCGGATCTTTCGGTAGTAATTTGCCGTTCATCATCAACGCGATGTAAGTGCCAAGAGAAATTACCGCAGTTTCATCATCCAGTAACCCGG
The DNA here is from genome assembly GCF_046487485.1 of Escherichia sp. WS1368. NCBI lineage: Bacteria > Pseudomonadati > Pseudomonadota > Gammaproteobacteria > Enterobacterales > Enterobacteriaceae > Escherichia > Escherichia sp. WS1368. Next base: position 7,961 of record NZ_JBJQJI010000017.1, on the reverse strand, counting down.
CTCCCAGTGCTTCTACCGGTTTATCACTGGTGGTACAAACAACCGGCAGCCCAGCCGGGAAATGTGTCGCCAGCGCGGCTTGAGGAGTGATATGCCCAAGAACAGTGCCCGGCATTTGCACATCAAACAGCATATGACGGGGGATATTAAACTTCTCCATGACTGCGGCATCTTCACTCCATGCCCAGGTCTTATAATCCACCGGCCACTGACCAAAATAGTTGGCGATATTGTCTTTAAACTCGCCGGTTAAGCGATGCGTCAGATAACCCGAAAAAGAGGTGACATATGCCACGTCAGGATTCGTATGTTCGTAAGGGCGTGTAACGCGTGCATCCTGCCAGCTAATCAACGGCGCAGCTGGCGTGCCATCGGCTTTCAATAACGCACGGCAGCAACGGATGGATCCCAGACCAATACCGACAATATCTTCTTTATTTCCGGCAAACTGACTCATCAAATCGTGACCGGCAAAGCATAATGATGCCCATAAATCGTCGTCAGGATGTTCTGCGGTATCGGCATCTGGCGTGTGCATCGGCTGCAATAAGCCTTTGCCTTCGCAAACCACATTACCTTCCAGATCGTACATCACCACTTTTGTGCTCTGACTTCCACCATCAATCCCTATGATGTATTTTTTCGACATGATTTTTCTCCTGTAATTTTCTGGACTTACTTGCTGCTAGCCATAGCAGGGGCGCTATCAGCAGTACGAATTTTTTGGAACAGCAAAAAGGTAAAGACGATCACCATGGCAAGCGCCGCCATGCCCATCAGCCACATATTGCGGTAGGCTTCTGCAGCGGGCAGGGTGTCTTGCCAGTAGCCGATAATCGGGTAAACGAAGACATCCGGCAGGAATCCAATCACCGAACAAATACCTACCGTGGTGCCCATAATGTAAGACGGTGTTCTCGCTTCGCCAGGGCAGGCCCAGTACAGCCCGCGTGAGGCGTAACAGGTGAATCCCAGCAGTAAAATCAGGCCAATCCCCATCGCGACCGATTGCGGGTTAGAGTTCGTGACGAGCAGGGCAGTTAACGCCAGCAAGCCGAGTACGGAAAGGATTTGGATCACGCGGGTAGGGGATTTCACTTTGCTGTAGGTGGTGATAATGCCGCCAAGTGGGCCGCACAGCGCGCGGAAGATTTTGTTGATCACAATCCCCATGTAGCTCGCCGCCACCAGCGACATGCCGTACATTTCGGTCAGATAGTTGGTGGAGTAACTCAGAATGGCGTAGATGGTGAAGACGCCAAAAATCACCATGCTGCAATACCAGGTGGTGCTGATGCGCAAAACGGCCAGGATGTCGCTAAGCTGGAATGACTGTTTTTCTTCGTTATTGGCACTGCGCAGATTGTTGTTATCGCTAACAAAAAACCAGCACAGAATCCCCAACAAGATGTAAACCACACTATAGATGATGATGACCGTTTTCAGACTGGCGCTGTCATCCGGAGCGAAGCGAGAAAAGACCCACATGGTAAACACCGCCAGCGACATTACACCGACGCCGCGCAGCCCTTCCATCCAGCCCATAATTTTCCCTTGCTCGCTATGATCGCCCAGCAATGAGGCGGCTTTAATCGACACCGACCACAGCATTAAAATAGTGGTTATCGCAAAGGCGACCTGAATACAGAGCATTACCCACAGCGGTGGATATGTTGCCATTAACAGACCCAGTAATCCGGTAATGATCATCGCGGAAGTAATCATTTTGCGGTGTGAAAATTTATCGGCAATAACGCCGCTGGGGGCATAAAGAATAATGGCCGCAATACCAAATGTACTCATTATTAAACCTATCTCGGTATTGCTGAATCCCATAAATTTCGCTATGGGAATTTGATAAATATAACGTAAATAAGCCAGGTCGAAACTAACGCCGCCGCTAAAACTAATTATCGCGAGGGTTATCCAACGGCGATATGAGTTGTGTTGCATATCGTATTCCCATTTGTAATAGACAAAAAAAAGAGAAAAGTAAGCCGCCCTTTCAGGTGGATTACTTTTCTCAGGTCTCTAGTAATTGCAATAAGAAATAACATGGAAAGCAGTGGTGTTGTGTGAGAGTAATCACGCTTCTGCTTTTTAAAATTATTTGACAATTCGAATATCACACTGTGATTACGATCACATTAGCGATTATGCCCTTATGATAAAAATTATCTCCAGTTACCAGAGATAATGAGAAAGGTAACTTCCCTCTCGCGGGGGAAGTTACCTTTCTTTTTTTTTGCCTTACGGAAATTGGAGCTAACTATGTCAATCGAATCTCTCAATGCGTTCTCAATGGATTTTTTCTCCCTGAAAGGTAAAACCGCAATTGTTACCGGCGGGAATAGCGGTTTAGGCCAGGCATTTGCCATGGCGCTGGCCAAAGCAGGCGCAAATATCTTTATTCCAAGCTTCGTTAAAGATAACGGCGAAACAAAGGAAATGATTGAAAAACAGGGTGTTGAGGTGGACTTCATGCAGGTGGATATCACCGCAGAAGGCGCGCCGCAGAAGATAATCGCCGCCTGTTGCGAACGTTTCGGTACCGTCAATATTCTGATTAACAATGCCGGTATTTGTAAGCTGAATAAGGTGCTGAACTTCGGTCGTGCCGACTGGGACCCGATGATTGATGTGAACCTGACCGCCGCATTCGAGTTAAGCTATGAAGCTGCAAAAATTATGATCCCGCAGAAAAGCGGTAAAATCATTAATATCTGTTCATTATTCTCTTACTTAGGTGGACAATGGTCACCTGCATATTCTGCCACTAAACATGCTCTTGCCGGATTCACCAAAGCTTACTGTGATGAACTAGGTCAATATAATATTCAGGTAAATGGTATTGCCCCTGGCTATTATGCAACAGATATTACGCTGGCGACACGCAGTAATCCAGAAACCAATCAGCGCGTTCTTGATCATATTCCGGCAAACCGTTGGGGCGATACTCAGGATTTAATGGGCGCAGCCGTATTCCTCGCAAGTCCGGCATCGAATTATGTCAACGGACATTTATTAGTGGTTGATGGTGGTTATTTAGTGCGCTAATCCATAACGGTGGTTTCTGTTTTCTCTTATTAATGATTATTCCATTTTTATTATCAGGAAGGAATTACTATGTCTTTATCTCGCGCAGCGATTGTCGACCAGCTAAAGGAAATTGTTGGTGCAGATCGCGTAATTACCGATGAAACAGTATTAAAGAAGAACAGTATTGACCGTTTTCGCAAATTTCCGGATATTCATGGCATTTATACTTTGCCGATTCCGGCAGCGGTCGTAAAACTCGGTTCCACAGAACAAGTATCCCGTGTGCTGAATTTTATGAATGCGCACAAAATTAACGGTGTGCCGCGTACCGGTGCTTCCGCTACCGAAGGTGGGCTGGAAACCGTTGTGGAAAACTCGGTGGTGCTCGACGGCTCTGCCATGAATCAAATCATTAATATTGATATTGAGAATATGCAGGCCACGGCGCAATGCGGAGTTCCGCTGGAAGTGCTGGAAAACGCGTTGCGTGAAAAAGGTTACACCACGGGGCATTCTCCGCAGTCAAAGCCGCTGGCGCAGATGGGCGGCCTGGTAGCAACCCGCAGTATCGGGCAGTTCTCCACACTCTACGGCGCAATCGAAGATATGGTCGTTGGTCTGGAAGCAGTATTGGCTGATGGCACCGTAACACGCATTAAAAACGTACCACGCCGCGCGGCAGGCCCGGACATTCGTCACATCATCATCGGCAACGAAGGTGCATTGTGCTATATCACTGAAGTAACTGTGAAAATCTTTAAGTTCACCCCGGAAAACAACCTCTTCTACGGCTATATCCTGGAAGACATGAAAACCGGCTTCAACATCCTGCGTGAAATCATGGTGGAAGGGTATCGTCCGTCGATCGCTCGTTTGTATGACGCTGAAGATGGCACCCAACACTTCACCCATTTTGCTGACGGAAAATGCGTGCTGATCTTTATGGCTGAAGGTAACCCTCGCATTGCGAAGGCGACGGGCGAAGGGATTGCTGAAATCGTGGCACGTTACCCGCAATGCCAGCGAGTGGACAGCAAGCTGATCGAAACCTGGTTTAACAACCTGAACTGGGGACCGGATAAAGTAGCTGCCGAACGTGTGCAGATCCTCAAAACCGGCAACATGGGCTTTACCACCGAAGTGTCCGGCTGCTGGAGCTGCATTCACGAAATCTACGAAAGCGTTATTAACCGTATTCGTACCGAGTTCCCGCACGCCGACGACATCACCATGCTGGGCGGTCACTCCTCTCACAGCTACCAGAACGGCACCAACATGTACTTCGTTTACGACTACAACGTTGTTGACTGTAAGCCGGAAGAGGAAATCGACAAGTACCACAATCCGCTCAACAAAATCATCTGCGAAGAAACCATTCGCCTCGGTGGTTCGATGGTGCACCACCACGGCATTGGTAAACATCGCGTTCACTGGAGCAAGCTGGAACACGGCAGCGCGTGGACGTTGCTGGAAGGTCTGAAAAAGCAGTTCGATCCTAACGGCATTATGAATACGGGTACTATCTATCCGATTGAAAAATAATGTGTCAGGCAGCGTTCCGCGATGACGGGGCGTTGCCTTTTCGGCTTCTCAGGCGAGAAGCCGTTCTTATTACCGGACAATGAAGGGATAAAGATGAACACTTCACCGGTGCGAATGGATGATTTACCACTTAACCGTTTTCACTGCCGCATTGCTGCGCTCACTTTCGGCGCACACCTGACCGACGGTTATGTCCTCGGCGTCATTGGTTACGCCATTATTCAGCTTACGCCCGCCATGCAACTGACGCCGTTTATGGCGGGAATGATTGGCGGCTCAGCACTCCTTGGTTTGTTTCTTGGCAGCCTGGTTCTGGGCTGGATCTCCGACCATATTGGGCGACAAAAAATCTTCACCTTCAGCTTTTTGCTGATTACGCTTGCTTCGTTTTTACAATTTTTTGCCACCACGCCAGAGCATCTTATTGGACTGCGCATTTTGATTGGCATTGGTCTGGGAGGCGATTACTCAGTCGGTCACACCTTGCTGGCTGAATTTTCCCCGCGCCGCCACCGCGGTATTTTGCTGGGCGCGTTCAGCGTGGTGTGGACTGTAGGCTATGTGCTGGCAAGTATTGCCGGACATCACTTTATTAGCGAAAGCCCGGAGGCCTGGCGCTGGCTGCTGGCATCGGCAGCTCTGCCCGCATTGTTGATTACGTTATTACGCTGGGGAACGCCAGAATCGCCACGCTGGCTACTGCGCCAGGGGCGTTTTGCAGAAGCTCACGCTATCGTGCATCGCTATTTTGGTCCCCATGTTTTACTGGGCGATGAAGTGGCAACGGCGACCCATAAACACATCAAAACCTTGTTCTCTTCGCGCTACTGGCGGCGCACAGCGTTTAACAGCGTCTTCTTTGTCTGCCTCGTAATCCCATGGTTTGTGATTTATACCTGGCTGCCAACTATCGCCCAGACTATTGGTCTGGAAGATGCGTTGACCGCTAGCCTGATGCTTAATGCGTTGTTAATTGTGGGTGCGCTGCTGGGATTAGTTCTGACGCACCTGCTGGCACATCGCAAATTTTTGCTGGGAAGTTTTTTGCTGCTGGCGGCAACGCTGGTAGTGATGGCTTGTTTGCCTTCCGGCAGTTCATTAACGCTGCTGCTTTTTGTTCTCTTCAGCACCACCATTTCGGCAGTCAGTAATCTGGTGGGCATTTTGCCTGCGGAAAGTTTTCCTACTGACATTCGCTCGCTGGGCGTCGGTTTTGCCACCGCCATGAGTCGGTTGGGCGCGGCGGTAAGTACTGGCCTGCTGCCGTGGGTGCTGGCGCAGTGGGGAATGCAAGTCACCTTATTGCTCCTGGCGGCAGTGTTGTTGGTTGGTTTTGTCGTGACCTGGCTATGGGCACCAGAAACCAAAGCACTCCCGCTGGTGGCGGCGGGAAATGTTGGAGGTGCGAATGAACATTCTGTTAGCGTTTAAAGCCGAACCGGATGCCGGAATGCTGGCGGAAAAAGAGTGGCAGGCGGCGGCTCAGGGTAATAGCGGACCGGATGTTTCGCTTCTGCGAAGTTTGCTCGGTGCTGATGAACAGGCTGCCGCCGCGCTGCTGTTGGCGCAGAGAAAAAACGGTACGTCGATGTCTTTAACCGCGTTGAGCATGGGGGATGAACGGGCGTTGCACTGGCTGCGCTATCTTATGGCTCTTGGGTTTGAGGAAGCTGTATTGCTGGAGACGGCGGCAGATCTGCGCTTTGCGCCGGAATTTGTCGCTCGCCATATTGCCGAATGGCAGTACCAGAATCCGCTGGAGCTGATAATTACTGGCTGCCAAAGCAGCGAAGGGCAGAATGGGCAAACGCCATTTTTGCTGGCGGAAATGCTGGGCTGGCCCTGCTTCACCCAGGTGGAGCGTTTTACTCTCGACGCGCCGTTTATCACCCTTGAACAGCGTACTGAAAACGGGCTGCGCTGTTGCCGGGTTCGCTTGCCTGCGGTGATTGCCGTGCGTCAGTGCGGTGAAGTGGCCTTGCCAGTACCGGGAATGCGTCAGCGAATGGCGGTGGGGAAAGCAGCAATTATCCGTAAAACTGTTGCTGCCGAATCGCCAGCGATGCAGTGTCTGCAACTGGCAAGAGCAGAGCAACAACGCGGAGCGACGCTGATTGATGGGCAAACGGTAGCAGAAAAAGCGCAAAAGCTATGGCAGGACTATTTACGCCAAAGGATGCAGCCATGAATATCGCAATTGTGACAATAAATCAGGAGAATGCCGCAACAGCGAGCTGGCAGGCGGCGCAGGATTTCAGCGGTTGTACCCTGGCGCACTGGAAGATTGAACCTCAGCCCGCTGTGGCGGAACAGGTGCTGGATGCGCTGGTGGAACAGTGGCAGCGAACGCCAGCGGACGTTGTTCTCTTTCCGCCGGGAACGTTTGGCGATGAACTGTCGACCCGGCTGGCCTGGCGTTTACATGGTGCAAGCATCTGCCAGGTGACTTCGTTAGATATTCCAACCGTAAGCGTGCGCAAATCCCACTGGGGAAATGCGCTAACGGCGACGCTGCAAACAGAAAAACGCCCGCTATGCCTTTCGCTGGCACGTCAGGCGGGAGCAGATAAAAACGCCACGTTGCCCTCTGGTATGCAGCAACTGAACATTGTCCCAGGTGCGCTTCCCGACTGGCTGGTTAGCATAGAAAACCTGAAAAATGTTACCCGCGACCCATTAGCTGAGGCCAGACGGGTGCTGGTGGTGGGGCAGGGCGGAGAGGCAGATAACCAGGAAATCGCTATGCTGGCAGAAAAGCTGGGAGCCGAAGTGGGCTACAGTCGGGCACGAGTGATGAACGGTGGCGTTGATGCCGAAAAAGTGATTGGTATTTCTGGACATCTGCTGGCACCTGAGGTGTGTATTGTTGTTGGCGCTTCCGGCGCAGCAGCGTTAATGGCGGGCGTACGCAATAGCAAGTTTGTGGTGGCGATTAATCATGACGCCAGCGCAGCGGTATTTTCACAGGCAGATGTTGGCGTGGTTGATGACTGGAAAGTGGTGCTGGAGGCACTGGTGACAAACATTCACGCAGAATGCCAATAACGTGCAGCCGGATGATCCTGCCTACGGTTTCGGGCTGGGGACTTGTAAGCCTGATAAGACGCGTCAATGAACTGAACCCCAAAACCTGGACAGTTTCAGTTAACCGGCTTTTTGATGCTCAGTCCGGTATTCTACCGGACTGAGTCCCCCAAGACTGAGTTTTATTCTTTTTTGATTCCAGTAAGTTATGTATTCGTTAACGGCATTTTCCAGCTCTTCTACATTTCTGTAGTCCCGGCGATAGTAAATTTCTTCTTTCAGGTGACCAAAGAAATTCTCCATTACCGCATTATCAAGACAGTTGCCCTTGCGCGACATGCTCTGCACTAACCCTT
>NZ_JBJQJI010000016.1:0-91975 GCF_046487485.1 Escherichia sp. WS1368 | reverse complement strand
AGCGCGGTGGTCCCACCTGACCCCATGCCGAACTCAGAAGTGAAACGCCGTAGCGCCGATGGTAGTGTGGGGTCTCCCCATGCGAGAGTAGGGAACTGCCAGGCATCAAATTAAGCAGTAAGCCGGTCATAAAACCGGTGGTTGTAAAAGAATTCGGTGGAGCGGTAGTTCAGTCGGTTAGAATACCTGCCTGTCACGCAGGGGGTCGCGGGTTCGAGTCCCGTCCGTTCCGCCACCCTAATTAGGGGCGTAGTTCAATTGGTAGAGCACCGGTCTCCAAAACCGGGTGTTGGGAGTTCGAGTCTCTCCGCCCCTGCCAGAAATCATCCTTAGCGAAAGCTAAGGATTTTTTTTATCTGAAATAACCTCTCCGAAGTAAATCCTTCTACCGGCATCCTTGCCAGCCATTCAGATTAATACACTTCATCCAGCACGTTAATTTTCAATAGATCGCGAATCAACGCATTTTTATCGCTATTTTGCAGCCATATGGCATAAAGCGGCCGTGAAAGTGTTGTGCTATCGACAACGGTATGCAGGCCGCCCTTTTTACGCGCCCAACTGACGGGTAGCCAGGTGCAACCATTAAGCGTCGCAATCTGTTGCTGTGCCAGTTCAGCAGAACTGGTTGTCAGAATGGGAACTTCGTCAGCACCGATCAAACCTGCCTCATGCTGTTGAAAATCTGGCCCCCATTCCAGTCGCAGATAGTTAAGATCTCCCTTTAGTTTGGAAGGGGCACTGGTATAAAGCGCTAAAGTGAAATACCCGAGCAACTGACTGCTAAATTCGTCCATTTTGGGCGCTTCAGTAGTAATAAGAAGATCAAGCTGGCGTTCATGCAGCTGTTTTACCAGAGACTGCCGTTGGGCAATTCGCGCTTCGAACTGTAAGCCTGTATGGGCATCCTGATTTTTATACAAACGTCCCAGCCACTGATTAAGCATACATTCCCACAATGAGGCGCTGGCACCGATAGAAAACTCGTTATGTCGTGAGGTATGCGCCACCTCCTTACGGGCGGCCTGCCAGGTGCTCATGAGCGTTTCTGCATAAGGCAGAAGCTTTTCTCCGGCGGCGGTTAAACGGATATTGTTTCTGTGGCGGGTGAAAAGATTCACACCCAGTTGATTTTCCAGTTGTCTGATTCGAAAGCTCACGGCTGATTGGGTCAGATAGAGCGATTCAGCCGCTCGACCAAAGTGACGCGTTCGGCTAACTTCCAGGAAAGTTTTTAACAATTCCGTATCCACAGTGCTCTCCGCAAAATTATTTGTCGTTATGATTTAAATGTTTTGTTTTACACTCTGTCAAGCGTAACTAATACTCCGCGCCATAACTAGCTCGGTCAAAGAATTAGGAGCGTGCAGGATGGCGGAAAGCTTTACGACGACTAATCGATATTTCGACAATAAACATTATCCACGTGGATTCTCTCGTCATGGTGACTTCACCATCAAAGAGGCACAACTGCTTGAGCGTCATGGTTATGCCTTCAATGAGTTGGATCTTGGCAAACGCGAGCCGGTTACCGAGGAAGAGAAACTCTTCGTAGCAGTATGCCGTGGCGAACGTGAGCCAGTGACAGAAGCAGAACGCGTGTGGTCCAAGTATATGACGCGTATCAAGCGTCCAAAACGTTTTCACACCCTTTCCGGCGGTAAACCGCAGGTTGAAGGTGCTGAAGACTACACCGATTCTGACGATTAATAAAAAGGGCGAAATGCCCTTTTTTTTATGTCAGTAGTTTTTGCAGATGGATGAGCAAACGGTCAATGGCACGATAGCTAACTGCCTCCTGCAAATGCTGACGTGTGATAATGTCGGACTGATCAATATCAGCAATGGTTCGTGCAACTTTCAATAACCGCTGCCAGGCACGAATCGATAACCCCAGATGGATCAGCGTTTCTTCCAACCACTGCGCATCTTCGCTCTCAAGCTTGCAGAATTGGCGTATTTCCGGATTATCCAGCCAGGCGTTCAGTTTATTCTGCCGCTTAAATTGGCGCTTTCTGGCGGCCATTACGCGTTGTTTAACGGTGGCGCTGCTTTCTCCCGGCACTACCGTTTTACTCAAAATGCCGGGTGGCGGTAATGGGATCTCCAGTGAGAGATCGAAGCGGTCGAGAAAGGGACCAGAGAGTCGGTTGAGATAACGCAGCGTTTGCTCTGGTGTGCAGCGGTTATGGTTTCCCTGATAATGTCCGGTAGGGCTGGGATTCATCGCCGCAACAAGTTGGAAACGGGCTGGATAGGTTATTTTTGCTCGTGTGCGTGAAAGATGGATCTGCCCGGATTCAATCGGCTCTCGCAAGGCATCCAGTGTACGCCGTTCAAATTCAGGTAGCTCATCAAGAAAAAGCACGCCGTTATGCGCCAGCGAAATTTCACCTGGCCCTGGAATTGCACCACCGCCCACCATCGCAGTTAACGACGCACTGTGATGAGGTGAGCGGAACGGGCGCTGCCGCCATTGTTTTTGTACTGATTCAGCATTTACCAGACTTAATATCGCAGCGCTCTCCAGTGCCTCTTCATTGCTTAAATCTGGCAACAGGCCATTAATACGGCTGGCGAGCATTGTTTTACCTGTTCCCGGCGGCCCAATCAGTAAAAGGTTGTGCCCGCCAGCGGCGGTAATTTCCAGTCCTCGCTTTCCTTGCTCCTGACCGACAACATCACTGAGATCATGTTGTAGCGCCCGGGATACTGCATCAGTTGGTTTCGGGCGTTCGAGAGCGTGCTTACCCTCCAGAAACGCACAGACAGCCTGCAGATGATCGGCTATCAGGCATCCTTCACCGTTAATTAGCCCCACTTCATCTTCGTTATCTTTCGCGACGATAATTTTTCTGCCCGACTTAATAGCTTCAGTTGCACTGGAGATTGCGCCGGGAACGCCACGCAGAGCGCCTGTAAGCGCCAGTTCTCCGACTAATTCATATTCATCTAATTTATTGGCTGTAAGCTGTTCTGAGGCCGCCAGCAACGCAATGGCGATAGGTAAATCATATCGTCCCCCTTCTTTTGGCAGATCGGCTGGAGCCAGATTGATGGTGATTTTTTTCGCCGGATATTCATATCCGCTATTGATAATGGCGCTGCGCACGCGATCGCGGGCTTCTTTTACCGTTGTTTCTGGTAAGCCCACCATCGTTAAGCCGGGTAGACCTTTACTGATATGTACCTCAACAGTGATTGGGGGCGCATTTACTCCCAGGGCTGCGCGGGTATGAACAATTGACAGTGACATAAGCCCTCCTTGAGTCACCATTATGTGCATAAGATATCGCTGCTGTAGCCCGCTAATTCGTGAATTTTAGTGGCTGATTCCGGTTTATTTGTGTAAGTGAAGTTGAGTTGTTCTGGCGGTGGAATGATGCTCGCAAAAATGCAGCGGGCAAAGGATGAACTACGAGGAAGGGAACAACATTCATACTGAAATTGAATTTTTTTCACTCACTATTTTCTTTTTAAAAAACAACAATTTCTCTTGAAATTATTAAAGACATCATAAAAATAGGCCAAAAAATATCTTGTGCTATTCGCAAAATCTATGGTAACTCTTTAGGCATTCCTTCGAACAAGATGCAAGAAAAGACAAAATGACAGCCCTTCTACGAGTGATTAGCCTGGTCGTGATTAGCGTGGTGGTGATTATTATCCCACCGTGCGGGGCTGCACTTGGACGAGGAAAGGCTTAGAGATCAAGCCTTAACGAACTAAGACCCCCGCACCGAAAGGTCCGGGGGTTTTTTTTGACCTTAAAAACATAACTGAGGAGCAGACAATGAATAACAGCACAAAATTCTGTTTCTCAAGATTCAGGACGGGGAACTAACTATGAATGGCGCACAGTGGGTGGTACATGCGTTGCGGGCACAGGGTGTGAACACCGTTTTCGGTTATCCGGGTGGCGCAATTATGCCGGTTTACGATGCATTGTATGACGGTGGCGTGGAACACTTGCTGTGCCGACACGAGCAAGGTGCAGCAATGGCGGCTATCGGTTATGCCCGTGCTACCGGCAAAACTGGCGTATGTATCGCCACGTCTGGTCCAGGTGCAACCAACCTGATAACCGGGCTTGCGGACGCACTGTTAGATTCCATCCCTGTCGTTGCCATCACCGGTCAGGTGTCTGCACCGTTTATCGGCACTGACGCATTTCAGGAAGTGGATGTACTGGGATTGTCATTAGCCTGTACCAAGCACAGCTTTCTGGTGCAGTCGCTGGAAGAGTTGCCGCGCATCATGGCTGAAGCATTCGACGTTGCCAGCTCAGGTCGTCCTGGTCCGGTTCTGGTCGATATCCCAAAAGATATCCAGTTAGCCAGCGGCGATCTGGAACCGTGGTTCACCACCGTTGAAAACGAAGTGACTTTCCCCCATGCCGAAGTCGAGCAAGCGCGCCAGATGCTGGCAAAAGCGCAAAAACCGATGCTGTACGTTGGCGGTGGCGTTGGCATGGCGCAGGCAGTTCCGGCTTTGCGTGAATTTCTCGCTACCACAAAAATGCCTGTCACCTGCACGCTGAAAGGGCTGGGCGCAGTTGAAGCGGATTATCCGTACTATCTGGGCATGCTGGGAATGCACGGCACCAAAGCGGCGAACTTCGCAGTGCAGGAGTGCGATCTGCTGATCGCCGTGGGTGCACGTTTTGATGACCGGGTGACTGGCAAACTGAACACCTTCGCACCACACGCCAGCGTTATCCATATGGATATCGATCCGGCAGAAATGAACAAGCTGCGTCAGGTACATGTGGCTTTACAGGGTGATTTAAATGCTCTTTTACCAGCATTACAGCAGCCGTTAAATATCAATGACTGGCAGCAATACTGCGCGCAGCTGCGTGATGAACATACCTGGCGTTACGACCATCCCGGTGACGCTATCTACGCGCCGTTGTTGTTAAAACAACTGTCGGATCGAAAACCTGCGGATTGCGTCGTGACCACAGATGTGGGGCAGCACCAGATGTGGGCTGCCCAGCACATCGCCCACACTCGCCCGGAAAATTTCATCACCTCCAGCGGCTTAGGCACCATGGGTTTTGGTTTACCTGCGGCGGTTGGCGCACAAGTCGCGCGACCGAACGATACCGTCGTCTGTATCTCCGGTGACGGCTCTTTCATGATGAATGTGCAAGAGCTGGGCACCGTAAAACGCAAGCAGTTACCGTTGAAAATCGTCTTACTCGATAACCAACGGTTAGGGATGGTTCGACAATGGCAGCAACTGTTTTTCCAGGAACGATACAGCGAAACAACCCTTACTGATAACCCCGATTTCCTCATGTTAGCCAGCGCCTTCGGCATCCCTGGCCAACACATCACCCGTAAAGACCAGGTTGAAGCGGCACTCGACACCATGCTGAACAGTGATGGGCCATACCTGCTTCATGTCTCAATCGACGAACTTGAGAACGTCTGGCCGCTGGTGCCGCCTGGTGCCAGTAATTCAGAAATGTTGGAGAAATTATCATGATGCAACATCAGGTCAATGTATCGGCTCGCTTCAATCCGGAAACCTTAGAACGTGTTTTACGCGTGGTGCGTCATCGTGGTTTCCACGTCTGTTCAATGAATATGGCCGCCGCCAGCGATGCACAAAATATAAATATCGAATTGACCGTTGCCAGCCCACGGTCGGTCGACTTACTGTTTAGTCAGTTAAATAAACTGGTGGACGTCGCACACGTTGCCATCTGCCAGAGCACAACCACATCACAACAAATCCGCGCCTGAGCGCAAAAGGAATATAAAAATGACCACGAAGAAAGCTGATTACATTTGGTTCAATGGGGAGATGGTTCGCTGGGAAGACGCGAAGGTGCATGTGATGTCGCACGCGCTGCACTATGGCACCTCGGTTTTTGAAGGCATCCGTTGCTACGACTCGCACAAAGGACCGGTTGTATTCCGCCATCGTGAGCATATGCAGCGTCTGCATGACTCCGCCAAAATCTATCGCTTCCCGGTTTCGCAGAGCATTGATGAGCTGATGGAAGCTTGTCGTGACGTGATCCGCAAAAACAATCTCACCAGCGCCTATATCCGTCCGCTGATCTTCGTTGGTGATGTTGGCATGGGCGTAAACCCGCCAGCGGGATACTCAACCGATGTGATTATTGCCGCTTTCCCGTGGGGGGCCTATCTGGGTGCAGAAGCGCTGGAGCAGGGGATCGATGCGATGGTTTCCTCCTGGAACCGCGCAGCACCAAACACCATCCCGACGGCGGCAAAAGCCGGTGGTAACTACCTCTCTTCCCTGCTGGTGGGTAGCGAAGCGCGCCGCCACGGTTATCAGGAAGGTATCGCGCTGGATGTGAACGGTTATATCTCTGAAGGCGCAGGCGAAAACCTGTTTGAAGTGAAAGATGGTGTGCTGTTCACCCCACCGTTCACCTCCTCCGCGCTGCCGGGTATTACCCGTGACGCCATCATCAAACTGGCGAAAGAGCTGGGAATTGAAGTGCGTGAGCAGGTGCTGTCGCGCGAATCACTGTACCTGGCGGATGAAGTGTTTATGTCCGGTACTGCGGCAGAAATCACGCCAGTGCGCAGTGTAGACGGTATTCAGGTTGGTGAAGGCCGTTGCGGCCCGGTTACCAAACGCATTCAGCAAGCCTTCTTCGGCCTCTTCACTGGCGAAACCGAAGATAAATGGGGCTGGTTAGATCAAGTTAATCAATAAATACAAAAAATGGGACGGCACGCACCGTCCCATTTACGAGACAGACACTGGGAGTAAATAAAGTATGCCTAAGTACCGTTCCGCCACCACCACTCATGGTCGTAATATGGCGGGTGCTCGTGCGCTGTGGCGCGCCACCGGAATGACCGACGCCGATTTCGGTAAGCCGATTATCGCGGTTGTGAACTCGTTCACCCAATTTGTACCGGGTCACGTCCATCTGCGCGATCTTGGTAAACTGGTCGCCGAACAAATTGAAGCGGCTGGCGGCGTTGCCAAAGAGTTCAACACCATTGCGGTGGATGATGGGATTGCCATGGGCCACGGGGGGATGCTTTATTCACTGCCATCTCGCGAACTGATCGCTGATTCCGTTGAGTATATGGTCAACGCCCACTGCGCCGACGCCATGGTCTGCATCTCTAACTGCGACAAAATCACCCCGGGGATGCTGATGGCTTCCCTGCGCCTGAATATTCCGGTGATCTTTGTTTCCGGCGGCCCGATGGAGGCCGGGAAAACCAAACTGTCCGATCAGATCATCAAGCTCGATCTGGTTGATGCGATGATCCAGGGCGCAGACCCGAAAGTTTCTGACTCCCAGAGCGATCAGGTTGAACGTTCCGCGTGTCCGACCTGCGGCTCCTGCTCCGGGATGTTTACCGCTAACTCAATGAACTGCCTGACCGAAGCGCTGGGCCTGTCGCAGCCGGGCAACGGCTCGCTGCTGGCAACTCACGCCGATCGTAAGCAGCTGTTCCTCAATGCCGGTAAACGCATTGTTGAATTGACCAAACGTTACTACGAGCAAAATGACGAAAGTGCACTGCCGCGCAATATTGCTAGCAAAGCGGCGTTTGAAAACGCCATGACGTTGGATATCGCAATGGGCGGCTCTACCAACACCGTACTTCACCTGCTGGCGGCGGCGCAGGAAGCGGAAATCGACTTCACCATGAGTGATATCGATAAGCTTTCCCGCAAGGTTCCGCAGCTGTGTAAAGTTGCGCCGAGCACCCAAAAATACCATATGGAAGATGTTCACCGGGCTGGTGGTGTTATCGGTATTCTCGGCGAGCTGGATCGTGCGGGATTACTGAACCGTGATGTGAAAAATGTACTTGGCCTGACGTTGCCGCAAACGCTGGAACAATACGACGTTATGCTGACCCAGGATGACGCGGTAAAAAATATGTTCCGCGCTGGCCCGGCGGGCATTCGTACCACCCAGGCATTCTCGCAGGATTGCCGTTGGGATTCTCTCGATGACGATCGCGCAAATGGCTGCATCCGTTCGCTGGAACACGCCTACAGCAAAGACGGCGGCCTTGCGGTGCTGTACGGTAATTTCGCAGAAAACGGCTGCATCGTTAAAACCGCGGGCGTCGATGACAGCATCCTCAAATTCACCGGTCCGGCGAAAGTGTACGAAAGCCAGGACGACGCGGTAGAAGCGATTCTCGGCGGCAAAGTTGTCGCTGGCGATGTGGTGGTGATCCGTTACGAAGGCCCGAAAGGCGGCCCCGGCATGCAGGAAATGCTCTACCCAACCAGCTTCCTGAAATCAATGGGGCTCGGTAAAGCCTGCGCGCTGATCACCGACGGACGCTTCTCCGGCGGCACCTCTGGTCTTTCCATCGGCCACGTCTCGCCGGAAGCGGCAAGCGGCGGCAGCATTGGTCTGATTGAAGACGGCGACATGATTGCCATCGACATTCCGAACCGTGGCATTCAGTTACAGGTAAGCGATGCCGAACTGGTGGCGCGTCGTGAAGCGCAGGAAGCTCGTGGCGACAAAGCCTGGACGCCGAAAAATCGCGAACGTCAGGTCTCCTTTGCGCTGCGTGCCTACGCCAGCCTGGCAACCAGCGCCGACAAAGGTGCGGTGCGCGATAAATCGAAACTGGGGGGTTAATAATGGCTGACTCGCAACCCCTGTCCGGTACCCCGGAAGGTGCCGAATATTTAAGAGCGGTGCTGCGCGCGCCGGTCTACGAAGCGGCGCAGGTCACGCCGCTACAGAAAATGGAAAAACTGTCGTCGCGTCTCGATAACGTGATTCTGGTGAAGCGCGAAGATCGCCAGCCAGTTCATAGCTTTAAGTTGCGCGGCGCATACGCCATGATGGCGGGCCTGACGGAAGAACAAAAAGCGCACGGCGTGATTACCGCTTCTGCAGGTAACCACGCGCAGGGTGTCGCGTTTTCTTCCGCACGGTTAGGCGTGAAGGCGCTGATCGTCATGCCAACCGCCACCGCCGATATCAAAGTTGATGCGGTGCGCGGCTTTGGCGGCGAAGTGCTGCTTCACGGCGCAAATTTCGATGAAGCGAAAGCGAAAGCGATCGAACTGTCACAGCAGCAGGGTTTCACCTGGGTACCGCCGTTCGACCATCCGATGGTGATCGCCGGGCAAGGCACGCTGGCGCTGGAACTGCTCCAGCAGGACGCCCATCTCGACCGCGTATTTGTACCGGTCGGCGGCGGCGGTCTGGCAGCGGGTGTGGCGGTGCTGATCAAACAACTGATGCCGCAAATCAAAGTAATCGCCGTGGAAGCGGAAGATTCCGCCTGCCTGAAAGCGGCGCTGGATGCGGGTCATCCCGTTGATCTGCCCCGCGTGGGACTGTTCGCCGAAGGTGTCGCGGTAAAACGCATCGGCGACGAAACCTTCCGTTTATGCCAGGAGTATCTCGACGACATCATCACCGTCGATAGTGATGCGATCTGTGCGGCGATGAAGGATTTATTCGAAGATGTGCGCGCGGTGGCGGAACCTTCCGGCGCGCTGGCGCTGGCGGGGATGAAAAAATACATCGCCCAGCACAACATTCGCGGTGAACGGCTGGCGCATATTCTTTCCGGTGCCAACGTGAACTTTCACGGTCTGCGCTACGTCTCGGAACGCTGCGAACTGGGCGAACAGCGTGAAGCGTTACTGGCGGTGACCATTCCGGAAGAAAAGGGCAGTTTCCTCAAATTCTGCCAGTTACTTGGTGGGCGCTCGGTCACCGAGTTCAACTACCGCTTTGCTGATGCCAAAAACGCCTGCATTTTTGTCGGCGTGCGCCTGAGCCGCGGTCTCGAAGAGCGCAAAGAAATTTTGCAGATGCTCAACGACGGTGGCTACAGCGTGGTTGATCTCTCCGACGACGAAATGGCGAAGCTACATGTGCGCTATATGGTTGGCGGGCGTCCATCGCATCCGTTGCAGGAACGCCTCTACAGCTTCGAATTCCCGGAATCACCGGGCGCGCTGCTGCGCTTCCTCAACACGCTGGGTACGCACTGGAACATCTCGCTGTTCCATTATCGCAGCCACGGTACCGACTACGGGCGCGTACTGGCGGCGTTCGAGCTTGGCGATCATGAACCGGATTTTGAAACCCGGCTGAATGAACTGGGCTACGATTGCCACGACGAAACCAATAACCCGGCGTTCAGGTTCTTTTTGGCGGGTTAGTGGTTCGGCAAAATCTTCCAGAATGCCTCAATCAGCGGCTCATGCAGCCGCTTTTTTTGCGCACACACGCCTAGCTCAAACGGCGTTTTTTCATCACTGCGCTCTAAAATCATCACGCGGTTACGCACCGGTTCCGGGCTGTTATCCAGCACCACTTCCGGCAACAGCGCCACGCCACAGCCGAGCGCCACCATCGATACCATCGCTTCATGCCCGCCAACCGTGGCGTAAATCATTGGGTTGCTGATTTTGTTACGCCGAAACCACAGTTCAATGCGGCGGCGTACCGGTCCCTGATCGGCCATGATAAACGGCACTGTAGACCAGTCGGGCTTTTCGACAGATACCTGATTACGCACCGGGCAGGGCAGCGCGGGAGCAATCAGCACCACCGCCAGATTCTCCAGCATCGAAAACGCCACTGCGCCGGGTAAGGTTTCCGGTTTCCCCGCAATCGCCAGATCCGCTTCGCCAGTGACCACCTTTTCCATCGCATCGGCCGCATCACCGGTAGTGAGTTTGATCTCCACTGACGGGTGTTCCGCGCGGAAGCGATCCAGAATCGGCGGCAGATGGCTGTAGGCAGCGGTCACCGAGCAGAAGATATGTAATTCGCCAGAGAGCGACGGCCCTTGCTGATCGATGGTGTGACGCAATTGCTGATATTGCAACAGCGTTTGCTGGGCGAAAACGCGCAGTTCTTCGCCCGCTTCCGTCAGCGTTACCGTGCGGTTATCACGCACAAACAGCGGCTGACCGAGATCTTCTTCCAGGCGCTGTATTTGTCGCGAAAGCGTAGACGGGCTAACGTGCATTGCCCGCGCGCTACGGCCAAAATGGCGGCTTTCCGCCAGATGCAGGAAGGTTTTCAGATCGCGTAAATCCAATGGCGCAGCCCTCAATGTTGGCGTTGCAGAAATTGCAATGTGATGTTGTGAATATATCAATTTCCGCAATAAATTTCCTGTCATATAGTGAATTCAATCTCGCAAACGCGAACCGAACAATAAGAAGCACAACATCACGAGGAATCACCATGGCTAACTACTTCAATACACTGAATCTGCGCCAGCAGCTGGCACAGCTGGGCAAATGTCGCTTTATGGGGCGCGATGAATTCGCCGATGGCGCGAGCTACCTTCAGGGTAAAAAAGTAGTCATCGTCGGCTGTGGCGCACAGGGTCTGAACCAGGGCCTGAACATGCGTGATTCTGGTCTCGATATCTCCTACGCTCTGCGTAAAGAAGCGATTGCCGAAAAGCGCGCATCCTGGCGTAAAGCGACCGAAAACGGTTTTAAAGTTGGTACTTACGAAGAACTGATCCCGCAGGCGGATCTGGTGGTTAACCTGACGCCGGACAAGCAGCACTCTGATGTAGTGCGCACCGTACAGCCACTGATGAAAGACGGCGCGGCGCTGGGTTACTCGCACGGTTTCAACATCGTCGAAGTGGGCGAGCAGATCCGTAAAGACATCACCGTAGTCATGGTTGCGCCGAAATGCCCAGGCACCGAAGTACGTGAAGAGTACAAACGTGGATTCGGCGTACCGACGCTGATTGCCGTTCACCCTGAAAACGATCCGAAAGGCGAAGGTATGGCGATCGCTAAAGCATGGGCGGCAGCAACCGGTGGTCACCGTGCGGGCGTGCTGGAATCGTCCTTCGTTGCGGAAGTGAAATCTGACCTGATGGGCGAGCAAACCATTCTGTGCGGTATGTTGCAGGCTGGCTCGCTGCTGTGCTTCGACAAGCTGGTGGAAGAAGGCACCGATCCGGCATACGCAGAAAAACTGATTCAGTTCGGTTGGGAAACCATCACCGAAGCGCTGAAACAGGGCGGCATCACCCTGATGATGGACCGTCTCTCTAACCCGGCGAAACTGCGTGCTTACGCGCTGTCTGAACAGCTGAAAGAGATCATGGCACCGCTGTTCCAGAAACATATGGACGATATCATCTCCGGCGAATTCTCCTCCGGCATGATGGCGGACTGGGCCAACGATGATAAGAAACTGCTGACCTGGCGTGAAGAAACCGGCAAAACCGCGTTTGAAACCGCGCCGCAGTATGAAGGCAAAATCGGCGAGCAGGAGTACTTCGATAAAGGCGTACTGATGATCGCGATGGTAAAAGCGGGCGTTGAGCTGGCGTTTGAAACCATGGTTGATTCCGGCATCATCGAAGAGTCTGCTTACTATGAATCACTGCACGAACTGCCGCTGATTGCCAACACCATCGCCCGTAAGCGTCTGTATGAAATGAACGTGGTTATTTCTGATACCGCTGAATACGGTAACTATCTGTTCTCTTACGCTTGTGTGCCGCTGCTGAAACCGTTTATGGCAGAGCTGCAACCGGGCGACCTGGGTAAAGCTATTCCGGAAGGTGCGGTAGATAACGCGCAGTTGCGTGATGTGAACGAAGCGATTCGCAGTCATGCGATTGAGCAGGTAGGTAAGAAACTGCGCGGCTATATGACGGATATGAAACGTATTGCTGTTGCAGGTTAAGTGCGATTCAGAGTTCAAGGCCTTCTCCCGGAGAAGGCCTTGCTGTTAGTTACGGTAAAGCACCTTAATGATGTGATACCCGAACTGGGTATGCAGCGGACCGGTTGGCTCCAGTACCGGACAAGAGAAAACCACTTTATCGAACGCCGGAACCATCTGGCCCTGGCGGAATTCACCTAAATCACCACCGCGTTTACCTGACGGGCAAATGGAGTGTTTCTTCGCCAGCTTGCCGAAATCGGCACCGTTCTTAATCTGCTCGAGAAGTTCCAGAGCCAGTTTCTCTTCTTTTACAAGGATATGCAGTGCTGCTGCTGTTTTTGCCATGATCGTGCCTTGAATTAAACATTGTCAGTCAGGGAGGGGGGACATATATGGCAAAAGCCCGGAAAATCCGGGCTTCGCAGGTCCCTCAAGGGGAGAAAACTTAGGGCCTCTATGGGCTACAGAGTCATTATCGGGTATGGTGATTTTATTGTCAATTTATGAGCGATATGGCATTGATTGACTTGATGACTGCCCTCTGTATGTCTGCAACCAACTCATGTGGCAAACATTGATTAAGATACCCCCGATAAGTCCTTGCTCTGTTTAATCGGTTTCGACTGACTTGTTGTACCAGGTCGGCTTTAGCCCAACGTATCTGCTGATCAAAGAATTGCAGGTCATTGATAACATTACTGGCTATTTCAACATGCATTCCACGATTTAACTTGTCATGGTCGCGAGTGGTTGATAATGGAACGACGATACATGCGTTGCCATTAATTTTTCCGTTGAGCACGACAACCAACCTATTTTTTATCATCTCAGGTGGAATGCGGCCATCGTAATACGTCGTGCTGAACTGTCCATTCTGGCTAACAGGATAGTTACCAAAGTTGCATTCCAGTATTTCACCAACCTTGGGGCTGAAATTAATCGCCACGAGTAAACCTCTCCTTAGTAAACTCTGAAAAAGTAATAACACAACGTTACGACCCGATATTTTCTAAGTCTAATGGATTCATGATGAACTCCGGTTTCGGCCTTCCCTCTCTGATTTAAACATCCGCAGCCATCCGGTTAGCGGTTTTCACTCGGTCACATTCAAATGCGATTCTGCTACAATCCTCCCCCCCGTTCGAAGATTGAGCAATACACCTATGCGTCTAAACCCCGGCCAACAACAAGCTGTCGAATTCGTTACCGGCCCCTGCCTGGTGCTGGCAGGCGCGGGTTCCGGTAAAACTCGTGTCATCACCAATAAAATCGCCCATCTGATCCGCGGTTGCGGTTATCAGGCGCGACATATCGCGGCGGTGACCTTTACCAATAAGGCGGCGCGCGAGATGAAAGAGCGTGTCGGGCAGACGTTGGGTCGCAAAGAGGCGCGTGGGCTGATGATCTCCACCTTCCACACACTGGGGCTGGATATCATCAAACGCGAGTATGCGGCGCTTGGGATGAAAGCAAACTTCTCGTTGTTTGACGATACCGATCAGCTTGCTTTGCTTAAAGAGCTGACCGAGGGGCTGATTGAAGATGACAAAGTCCTCCTGCAACAGCTGATTTCGACCATCTCTAACTGGAAGAACGATCTCAAAACACCGTCCCAGGCGGCAGCCAGTGCGATTGGCGAGCGGGACCGTATTTTTGCCCATTGTTATGGGCTGTATGATGCACACCTGAAAGCCTGTAACGTTCTCGATTTCGATGATCTGATTTTATTGCCGACGTTACTGCTGCAACGCAATGAAGAAGTCCGCGAGCGCTGGCAGAACAAAATTCGCTACCTGCTGGTGGATGAGTATCAGGACACCAACACCAGCCAGTATGAACTGGTGAAACTGCTGGTGGGCAGCCGCGCGCGCTTTACCGTAGTTGGCGATGACGACCAGTCGATCTACTCCTGGCGCGGTGCACGTCCGCAAAACCTGGTGCTGCTGAGTCAGGATTTCCCGGCACTGAAGGTGATTAAGCTTGAGCAGAACTACCGCTCTTCCGGACGTATTCTGAAAGCGGCGAACATCCTCATTGCCAATAACCCGCACGTCTTTGAAAAGCGTCTGTTCTCCGAACTGGGCTATGGCGCGGAGCTAAAAGTTTTAAGCGCGAATAACGAAGAACATGAAGCCGAGAGAGTCACCGGCGAGCTGATCGCGCATCACTTCGTCAATAAAACGCAGTACAAAGATTATGCCATTCTTTATCGCGGCAACCATCAGTCGCGGGTATTTGAAAAATTCCTGATGCAAAACCGCATCCCGTACAAAATATCTGGTGGTACGTCGTTTTTCTCTCGTCCTGAAATCAAGGACTTGCTGGCTTATCTGCGCGTGCTGACTAACCCGGACGATGACAGCGCATTTCTGCGTATCGTTAACACGCCGAAGCGAGAGATTGGCCCGGCGACGCTGAAAAAGCTGGGTGAGTGGGCGATGACGCGCAATAAAAGCATGTTTACCGCCAGCTTTGATATGGGCCTGAGTCAGACGCTTAGCGGACGTGGTTATGAAGCATTGACCCGCTTCACTCACTGGTTGGCAGAAATCCAGCGCCTGGCGGAGCGGGAGCCGATTGCCGCGGTGCGTGATCTGATCCACGGCATGGATTATGAATCCTGGCTGTACGAAACATCGCCCAGCCCGAAAGCTGCCGAAATGCGCATGAAGAACGTCAACCAACTGTTTAGCTGGATGACGGAGATGCTGGAAGGCAGCGAACTGGATGAGCCGATGACGCTCACCCAGGTGGTGACGCGCTTTACTTTGCGCGACATGATGGAGCGCGGCGAGAGCGAGGAAGAGCTGGATCAGGTACAACTGATGACTCTGCACGCGTCGAAAGGGCTGGAGTTTCCTTATGTCTACATGGTCGGTATGGAAGAGGGTTTTTTGCCGCACCAGAGCAGCATCGATGAAGATAATATCGATGAGGAGCGGCGGCTGGCCTATGTCGGCATTACTCGTGCCCAGAAGGAATTGACCTTTACGCTGTGTAAAGAACGCCGTCAGTACGGCGAACTGGTGCGCCCGGAACCAAGCCGATTCTTATTGGAGCTGCCGCAGGATGATTTGATTTGGGAACAGGAGCGTAAAGTGGTCAGCGCCGAAGAACGGATGCAGAAAGGGCAAAGCCATCTGGCGAATCTGAAAGCGATGATGGCGGCAAAACGAGGGAAATAATCAAGGCCGGAAAAGATGCGTCAGCATCGCATCCGACACTTACTCATTAATGCACTTCCAGCGGCCAGTGGACATAGCTCTGCCACTGGCTTTCCTGATCAATAATCTCTTTACCCAGCGGATGTTGGGTTAACCAACCTTGCGGAAGCGTCAAGGTCAACAGTTCATGGTTAGCCTGTAATGTCATCTCTGGCACGAGATCGTCACGACGACGGCTGGCAAAAATGATGGCCAGGCGGAGTAAACGGCAGAGTTGTTCTGCGACGCGCGGCGGTACGGCATTTTGCTGATGCAGCGATGAGAGATCGACCGGATTCGTCTGGTTGAGCAGTAGCGTCGCCAGCAATTTTTTCTGTGCGGGGGTAAAACCGGGAAGATCCAGATTACGTACCAGATAAGCAGCGTGTTGCGGCGCTTGTTTGAAGTCAACGCTCAGGCCGATTTCATGAAGCTGGCAGGCGCTGATGAGCAAATCGCGGCTTATTGCTTCAAGATGCCATTCATTTTCCACCTGATCGAAGAAGTTAGCCGCAACTTTGGCTACGCGCTGTGCCTGATCAATATCGATCATAAAGCGGCGCTGAATATTACGCAGCGTACGGCTGCGAATATCCTGCTCGACGGTAAGATGCAACATACCGTAGACCAGGCCTTCACGCAGCGCACCGCCCGCCAGGGTCATACACTGAATATTCAGTTCGGTAAAAATGGCTATCAGGATCGCCAGACCACTCGGGAACACTAACGCACGTTCCAGCGTCAGCCCGTCAATCTCTAGCTCTTCCAGCCGACCGCAATGAATGGCGCGTTGTTTCAGTTGCTGCAACTTTTCCAGGGTAATGCGTTCATCCATCCCCTGTGCCATCATGATTTCCTGTAACGCCTGCACGGTGCCGGAAGCGCCAACGCACACTTTCCAGCCGTGATACCGTAATTCATCGGCAACCGGACGTAACACTTCGCGTGCCGCTTTTTCTGCAGCATCAAAATTTTCCTGCGCCAGATTACGATCGGCAAAATAGCGTTCCAGCCAGGTGACGCAGCCCATCGACAGGCTGAACAACGAGGTGGTTTGTGCACCCGTGCCGGTTACCAGTTCAGTACTGGCACCGCCTATATCCACCACCAGGCGCTGATCGGCACCGCCTGTTGTGTGGGCCACCCCCTGATAAATCAGGCGGGCTTCTTCTTCACCGCTGATGACTTGTACCGGGCAGCCAAGGATTTCCTGTGCTTTGGCGATAAAATCACCCGCATTGACGGCTAGTCGTAATGTCGCCGTAGCGACAACGCGAATTTGCGAGGGAGGGATATCTTGCAGACGTTCAGCAAACAGGCGCAAACATTGCCAACCGCGCTCCATTGCTTCATTAGACAGGGCATTTTCGCTGTTCAGGCCAGCAGCCAGACGCACTTTGCGTTTAATTCGCGTCAGCGTCTGGATGCTTCCAGCCACCTCGCGCACAACCAGCATATGAAAACTATTCGAACCGAGATCAATGGCTGCATACAGCGACGAGGTGGAACCCATACTCTTCATCCTTCAATCTGTCTCTGTGTTGGCTGCATTCTTTCACCTGAATCACTTACTACAGTAAGCTCATCGGGGTTCATTCTCTTGCCATCTTGATACAGTTTGAATGATTTTGAGTATGACATTTTTTATTTAACCTGAACGACGACGATTACGCGGAGCGCCAGTACGACGCGGACCATTGCCTGTACGCGGGCGCGTGAGGCGCAGCGGTTTAGGCAGATCGGTCATCAATGCGTCCGGATTGTATTTGCTTACCGGAATTGAGTGACCAATATAGGTCTCAATAGCAGGCAAATTCAATGCATACTCTTCACATGCCAGGCTGATGGAATGACCACTTGCGCCTGCACGACCTGTACGACCAATACGGTGAACGTAATCTTCACAGTCATCGGGTAAATCGTAGTTAAAGACGTGCGTCACAGCCGGGATATGCAGGCCACGCGCGGCAACGTCGGTGGCAACCAGAATATCCAGATCCCCACGGGTAAATTCATCAAGAATACGCAGACGTTTTTTCTGCGCGACATCACCTGTCAACAAACCGACACGATGACCATCTGCCGCCAGGTGGCCCCAGATCTCTTCACAACGGTGTTTGGTGTTGGCGAAAATAATCGCTCTGTCTGGCCACTCTTCTTCGATCAGCGTTTGCAGCAAACGCATTTTTTCTTCGTTAGAAGGGTAGAAAAGCTCTTCTTTAATACGGTGGCCCGTTTTCTGTTCCGGTTCCACTTCAATATATTCGGCATTGTTCATCTGCTCGAACGCCAGTTCACGTACCCGGTACGAAAGCGTGGCGGAGAACAGCATGTTGAGGCGCTGGTTTGCAGGCGGCATACGGCGGAACAGCCAGCGGATATCTTTAATAAAGCCCAGATCGTACATACGATCGGCTTCGTCCAGTACCACTACCTGAATGGCACCGAGGTTAATGTGGTTCTGCTTGGCGTAGTCAATTAAACGCCCCGTGGTGCCAATCAGAATGTCAACGCCGCTTTCCAGCACTTTCAGCTGTTTGTCGTAGCCATCACCACCGTAAGCCAGACCCAGCTTCAGGCCGGTAGCTTCCGCCAGCGGTTCCGCGTCGGCGTGGATCTGCACGGCAAGTTCACGCGTCGGTGCCATAATTAAGGCACGCGGTTGATTCACCTTGCGATCGGCAATCGCGGGATGAGAGAGAAGATAATGAAACGTTGACGTAAGAAACGCCATCGTTTTCCCGGTACCGGTTTGCGCCTGCCCGGCTACGTCACGACCCGCCAGCGTCAGCGGAAGGGCCAGTGCCTGAATGGGCGTACAGTTATGAAACCCTTTTTTTTCAAGGGCTTCTACAACCTTCGGATGCAGGGCGAAGTCGGAAAACTTCTGTTCTGTTAAATGTGTTTTGCTCATAGTGTGGTAGAATATCAGCTTACTATTGCTTTACGAAAGCGTATCCGGTGAAATAAAGTCAACCTTTAGTTGGTTAATGTTACACCAACAACGAAACCAACACGCCAGGCTTATTCCTGTGGAGTTATATATGAGCGATAAAATTATTCACCTGACTGACGACAGTTTTGACACGGATGTACTCAAAGCGGACGGGGCGATCCTCGTCGATTTCTGGGCAGAGTGGTGCGGTCCGTGCAAAATGATCGCCCCGATTCTGGATGAAATCGCTGACGAATATCAGGGCAAACTGACCGTTGCAAAACTGAACATCGATCAAAACCCTGGCACTGCGCCGAAATATGGCATCCGTGGTATCCCGACTCTGCTGCTGTTCAAAAACGGTGAAGTGGCGGCAACCAAAGTGGGCGCACTGTCTAAAGGTCAGTTGAAAGAGTTCCTCGACGCTAACCTGGCGTAAGGGAATTTCATGTTCGGGTGCCCCGTCGCTAAAAACTGGACGCCCGGCGTGAGTCATGCTAACTTAGTGTTGACTTCGTATTAAACATACCTTATTAAGTTTGAATCTTGTAATTTCCAACGCTTCCCGTTTTATCTTAAATGCGAAGTGAACAGATTTCTGGCTCGTCACTCAATCCGTCTTGTCGTTTCAGTTCTGCGTACTCTCCTGTGACCAGGCAGCGAAAAGACATGAGTCGATGACCGTAAACAGGCATGGATGATCCTGCCATACCATTCACAACATTAAGTTCGAGATTTACCCCAAGTTTAAGAACTCACACCACTATGAATCTTACCGAATTAAAGAATACGCCGGTTTCTGAGCTGATCACTCTCGGCGAAAATATGGGGCTGGAAAACCTGGCTCGTATGCGTAAGCAGGACATTATTTTTGCCATCCTGAAGCAGCACGCAAAGAGTGGCGAAGATATCTTTGGTGATGGCGTACTGGAGATATTGCAGGATGGATTTGGTTTTCTCCGTTCCGCAGACAGCTCCTACCTCGCCGGTCCTGATGACATCTACGTTTCCCCTAGCCAAATCCGCCGTTTCAACCTCCGCACTGGTGATACCATCTCTGGTAAGATTCGCCCGCCGAAAGAAGGTGAACGCTATTTTGCGCTGCTGAAAGTTAACGAAGTTAACTTCGACAAACCTGAAAACGCCCGCAACAAAATCCTCTTTGAGAACTTAACCCCGCTGCACGCAAACTCTCGTCTGCGTATGGAACGTGGTAACGGTTCTACTGAAGATTTAACTGCTCGCGTACTGGATCTGGCATCACCTATCGGTCGTGGTCAGCGTGGTCTGATTGTGGCACCGCCGAAAGCCGGTAAAACCATGCTGCTGCAGAACATTGCTCAGAGCATTGCTTACAACCACCCGGATTGTGTGTTGATGGTTCTGCTGATCGACGAACGTCCGGAAGAAGTAACCGAGATGCAGCGTCTGGTAAAAGGTGAAGTTGTTGCTTCCACCTTTGATGAGCCCGCATCTCGCCACGTTCAGGTTGCGGAAATGGTGATCGAGAAGGCGAAACGCCTGGTTGAGCACAAGAAAGACGTTATCATCCTGCTCGACTCCATCACTCGTCTGGCGCGCGCTTACAACACCGTTGTTCCGGCGTCAGGTAAAGTGCTGACCGGTGGTGTGGATGCCAACGCCCTGCATCGTCCGAAACGCTTCTTCGGTGCGGCGCGTAACGTGGAAGAGGGCGGCAGCCTGACCATCATCGCTACCGCGCTTATCGATACCGGTTCCAAGATGGACGAAGTTATCTACGAAGAGTTTAAAGGTACAGGCAACATGGAACTGCACCTCTCTCGTAAGATCGCTGAAAAACGCGTCTTCCCGGCAATCGACTACAACCGTTCCGGTACCCGTAAAGAAGAGCTGCTCACTACTCAGGAAGAACTGCAGAAAATGTGGATCCTGCGCAAAATCATTCACCCGATGGGCGAAATCGATGCAATGGAATTCCTCATTAATAAACTGGCAATGACCAAGACCAATGACGATTTCTTCGAAATGATGAAACGCTCATAAATTTGTCTTATGCCAAAAACGCCACGTGTTTACGTGGCGTTTTGTTTTTATATCTGTAATCTTAACGGCGTTATAACAAATACGAGTTATGTTTGTTTATTGCGCATAACACGAATCACGTGGTTGTTTTTTGCACAAGGTTGGTGGGTTCAGAGCAGAGTTTCCCTTCTGAATAATGGTCTTCGTGGTTATACTTCTGCTAATAATTTTCTCTGAGAGCATGCATTGTGAATTTACTGACAGTGAGTACTGATCTCATCAGTATTTTTTTATTCACGACACTGTTTCTGTTTTTTGCCCGTAAGGTGGCAAAAAAAGTCGGTTTAGTGGATAAACCTAACTTCCGCAAACGTCACCAGGGATTGATACCTCTCGTTGGGGGGATTTCGGTTTACGCAGGGATTTGCTTCACGTTCGGAATTGTCGATTACTATATTCCGCATGCATCTCTCTATCTCGCTTGTGCCGGTGTGCTTGTTTTCATTGGCGCGCTGGATGACCGTTTTGATATCAGCGTAAAAATCCGTGCCACCATACAGGCCGCTGTTGGCATTGTTATGATGGTGTTCGGCAAACTTTATCTCAGTAGCCTGGGTTATATCTTTGGCTCCTGGGAGATGGTGCTCGGACCGTTTGGCTACTTCCTGACGCTATTTGCCGTCTGGGCGGCCATTAATGCGTTCAACATGGTTGATGGCATTGATGGCTTGCTGGGCGGGTTGTCCTGCGTCTCGTTTGCAGCAATCGGTATGATTTTGTGGTTCGACGGGCAAACCAGCCTCGCAATCTGGTGCTTCGCGATGATCGCCGCCATCCTGCCATACATCATGCTTAACCTTGGTATCCTGGGTCGCCGCTACAAAGTCTTTATGGGTGATGCGGGCAGTACGCTGATTGGTTTTACCGTTATCTGGATCCTGCTCGAAACGACCCAGGGCAAAACCCATCCCATCAGCCCGGTTACCGCTTTGTGGATAATCGCCATTCCGCTAATGGATATGGTGGCGATTATGTACCGTCGCCTGCGTAAAGGCATGAGCCCATTCTCTCCTGACCGTCAGCATATTCACCATTTGATCATGCGTGCCGGGTTTACTTCCCGCCAGGCGTTTGTGCTGATTACCCTTGCCGCAGCTCTGCTCGCCTCCATTGGGGTGCTGGCAGAATATTCTCATTTTGTCCCGGAGTGGGTCATGCTGGTGCTCTTTTTGCTAGCATTCTTCCTCTATGGATATTGCATTAAGCGTGCCTGGAAAGTTGCTCGCTTTATTAAGCGCGTAAAACGCAGACTGCGTAGAAATCGTGGTGGCAGCCCCAATTTAACCAAATAAATGAGGATGTGATGACACAACCAATGCCTGGGAAACCGGCCGAAGACGCTGAAAATGAACTGGATATTCGTGGGTTGTTTCGTACCTTGTGGGCTGGGAAGCTATGGATTATTGGCATGGGGCTGGCGTTTGCGTTAATCGCGCTGGCGTATACGTTTTTTGCTCGTCAGGAGTGGAGCTCGACGGCGATTACCGATCGTCCAACGGTGAATATGCTGGGGGGATATTACTCACAGCAGCAATTTTTGCGTAACCTGGATGTCCGTTCAAACATGGCTTCTGCCGACCAACCATCGGTCATGGACGAAGCCTATAAAGAGTTTGTTATGCAACTGGCCTCGTGGGATACCCGCAGAGAGTTCTGGCTGCAAACCGACTATTACAAGCAGCGGATGGTGGGCAACAGTAAAGCCGATGCGGCGTTGCTGGATGAAATGATTAACAACATCGTGTTTATTCCCGGTGACTTCACCCGCGCGGTTAATGACAGCGTTAAGCTGATTGCCGAAACCGCGCCTGACGCTAATAACCTGTTACGTCAGTATGTTGCTTTTGCCAGCCAGCGTGCAGCCAGCCATCTGAATGATGAGCTGAAAGGCGCATGGGCGGCGCGTACCATCCAGATGAAAGCACAGGTGAAGCGTCAGGAAGAGGTGGCGAAAGCCATCTACGACCGCCGGATGAACAGTATTGAACAGGCGCTGAAAATTGCTGAGCAGCATAATATTTCGCGCAGTGCGACAGATGTGCCTGCCGAGGAATTACCTGATTCAGAAATGTTCCTGCTTGGGCGTCCAATGCTCCAGGCTCGACTGGAAAATTTACAGGCCGTCGGTCCGGCCTTTGATCTCGACTATGATCAGAATCGGGCCATGTTAAACACCCTGAATGTTGGTCCAACCCTGGATCCGCGTTTTCAGACCTATCGCTATTTGCGTACGCCGGAAGAACCGGTAAAACGCGATAGCCCACGTCGTGCCTTCCTGATGATTATGTGGGGCATTGTCGGGGGGCTGATCGGGGCTGGTGTCGCATTAACCCGCCGTTGCTCGAAATAGCAACACTGCTGCGGTGAGCGCAAAGGCGCTCGCCGCTTATTCGAAGAGAATCGATGTGAAAGTACTGACTGTATTTGGTACGCGCCCGGAAGCCATCAAGATGGCTCCGTTGGTGCATGCGTTGGCAAAAGATCCTTTTTTTGAGGCTAAAGTTTGCGTCACTGCGCAGCATCGGGAGATGCTCGATCAGGTGCTGAAACTCTTTTCCATTGTACCTGACTACGATCTCAACATAATGCAGCCAGGACAGGGCCTGACAGAGATAACCTGTCGGATTCTGGAAGGGCTAAAACCAATTCTAGCCGAGTTCAAACCAGACGTCGTGCTGGTTCACGGCGATACTACTACAACGCTGGCAACCAGCCTGGCGGCGTTTTATCAGCGTATTCCTGTTGGTCACGTTGAGGCTGGTCTGCGCACGGGCGATCTCTATTCGCCGTGGCCGGAAGAGGCTAACCGTACATTGACCGGGCATCTGGCGATGTATCACTTCTCTCCAACCGAAACTTCCCGGCAAAACTTGCTGCGTGAAAATGTTGCTGACAGCCGAATCTTCATTACCGGTAATACAGTTATTGATGCACTGTTATGGGTGCGTGACCAGGTGATGAGCAGCGACACGCTGCGTTCAGAACTGGCGGCAAATTACCCGTTTATCGACCCCAATAAAAAA
Organism: Escherichia sp. WS1368; assembly: GCF_046487485.1. Classification (NCBI taxonomy): domain Bacteria; kingdom Pseudomonadati; phylum Pseudomonadota; class Gammaproteobacteria; order Enterobacterales; family Enterobacteriaceae; genus Escherichia; species Escherichia sp. WS1368. Next base: position 68,092 of record NZ_JBJQJI010000016.1, on the reverse strand, counting down.
ATGATTCTGGTGACCGGTCACAGGCGTGAGAGCTTCGGTCGTGGCTTTGAAGAAATCTGCCATGCGCTGGCAAACATCGCCACCACGCACCAGGACATCCAGATTGTCTATCCAGTGCATCTCAACCCGAACGTCAGAGAGCCGGTCAATCGCATTCTGGGGCATGTGAAAAATGTCATTCTGATCGATCCCCAGGAGTATTTACCGTTTGTCTGGCTGATGAACCACGCCTGGCTGATTTTGACCGACTCAGGCGGCATTCAGGAAGAAGCGCCTTCGCTGGGGAAACCGGTGCTGGTAATGCGCGATACCACTGAGCGTCCGGAAGCGGTGACGGCGGGTACGGTACGTCTGGTCGGCACGGATAAGCAGCGAATCGTCGAGGAAGTGACGCGTCTTTTAAAAGACGAAAACGAATATCAAGCTATGAGCCGCGCCCATAACCCGTATGGTGATGGTCAGGCATGCTCTCGCATTCTGGAAGCGTTAAAAAATAATCGGATATCACTATGAGTTTTGCGACCATTTCTGTTATCGGACTGGGTTACATCGGGCTGCCTACAGCAGCTGCGTTTGCCTCACGGCAAAAACAGGTGATTGGTGTCGATATCAACCAACACGCGGTTGATACCATCAATCGTGGCGAAATCCATATCGTCGAGCCTGATTTGGCGAGCGTCGTAAAAACTGCCGTAGAAGGCGGTTTTTTACGAGCGAGCACGACGCCAGTTGAAGCGGATGCCTGGCTGATTGCTGTACCCACGCCGTTTAAAGGCGATCATGAGCCAGATATGACCTACGTTGAATCGGCTGCTCGCTCCATTGCGCCAGTGCTGAAAAAAGGCGCGTTGGTGATCCTTGAATCCACCTCGCCGGTGGGGTCAACCGAGAAGATGGCAGAATGGTTAGCAGAGATGCGTCCAGATCTCACTTTCCCACAGCAGGTGGGCGAGCAGGCTGACGTCAATATTGCCTACTGCCCGGAACGCGTGTTGCCGGGACAGGTAATGGTCGAGCTGATTAAAAACGATCGCGTGATTGGCGGCATGACGCCGGTTTGCTCGGACCGCGCCAGCGAACTGTACAAGATTTTCCTCGAAGGTGAGTGTGTCGTCACTAACTCGCGGACGGCGGAAATGTGTAAGCTCACCGAAAACAGCTTCCGCGATGTGAATATCGCTTTTGCTAATGAATTGTCGCTGATTTGTGCCGATCAGGGGATTAACGTCTGGGAACTGATTCGCCTGGCGAATCGTCACCCTCGCGTCAATATTCTTCAGCCTGGCCCTGGCGTGGGCGGTCACTGCATCGCTGTTGATCCGTGGTTTATTGTGGCACAGAACCCGCAGCAGGCGCGGCTTATCCGTACCGCGCGCGAAGTGAACGATCACAAACCGTTCTGGGTTATCGATCAGGTGAAAGCGGCGGTGGCTGATTGTCTGGCGGCTACCGATAAACGCGCCAGTGAACTGAAAATCGCCTGCTTTGGTCTGGCGTTTAAACCGAATATTGATGACCTGCGCGAAAGCCCGGCGATGGAAATCGCTGAACTGATCGCCCAGTGGCACAGCGGCGAAACGCTGGTTGTTGAGCCTAACATCCACCAGTTGCCGAAGAAACTGACCGGGCTTTGTACTCTGGCGCAGCTTGACGAGGCGCTGGCAACGGCAGATGTGCTGGTGATGCTGGTCGATCATAGTCAGTTCAAAGTTATCAATGGCGACAACGTCCATCAGCAGTATGTCGTCGATGCCAAAGGAGTCTGGCGCTGATGAGAAAGATTCTGATAACAGGTGGTGCCGGGTTTATTGGCTCGGCGCTGGTGCGTTATATCATCAACGAAACGAGCGATGCGGTGGTAGTGGTCGATAAGCTGACCTACGCCGGAAACCTGATGTCGCTGGCACCGGTCGCGCAAAGCGAGCGCTTTGCCTTTGAGAAAGTTGATATCTGCGATCGGGCAGAACTGGCGCGCGTATTCACTGAGCATCAGCCAGCCTGTGTCATGCATCTGGCAGCCGAAAGCCATGTTGACCGTTCTATTGACGGCCCGGCAGCGTTTGTTGAAACCAACATTGTCGGGACTTATACATTGCTTGAAGCGGCGCGGGCTTACTGGAATGCGCTGACGGAAGATAAAAAATCAGCGTTCCGTTTTCATCACATCTCCACTGACGAAGTATATGGTGACCTGCACTCGACGGATGATTTCTTCACCGAAACCACGCCGTATGCGCCGAGCAGCCCCTATTCCGCTTCAAAAGCCAGCAGCGACCACCTGGTGCGCGCCTGGCTGCGGACCTATGGTCTGCCGACGCTTATCACCAACTGCTCGAATAACTACGGTCCTTACCACTTTCCGGAAAAACTGATCCCGCTGATGATCCTCAACGCGCTGGCGGGTAAACCGCTGCCGGTATATGGCAACGGGCAGCAAATCCGTGACTGGCTGTATGTGGAAGATCACGCCCGCGCGCTGTATTGCGTGGCGACCACCGGGAAAGTCGGTGAAACCTATAATATTGGTGGTCACAACGAGCGTAAGAATCTCGATGTTGTGGAAACCATTTGCGAGCTGCTGGAAGAACTGGCTCCGAACAAGCCGCACGGCGTGGCGCACTATCATGACCTGATCACCTTTGTCGCTGACCGTCCGGGGCATGATCTGCGTTATGCCATTGATGCTTCGAAAATTGCCCGTGAACTTGGCTGGCTGCCGCAGGAAACCTTTGAAAGTGGAATGCGTAAAACGGTGCAGTGGTATCTGGCTAATGAAAGCTGGTGGAAGCAGGTGCAGGACGGCAGCTATCAGGGCGAGCGTTTAGGTCTGAAAGGCTAATTTTCAGCGGAGGCAAACATGAAAGGTATTATCCTGGCGGGCGGTTCCGGCACCCGATTGCATCCGATTACGCGCGGCGTATCGAAGCAACTGTTGCCGATTTACGATAAGCCAATGATTTACTATCCGCTGTCGGTGCTGATGCTGGCCGGTATCCGCGAAATTCTCATCATCACTACGCCGGAAGATAAAGGTTATTTCCAGCGCCTGCTGGGCGATGGTAGTGAGTTCGGTATCCAGCTGGAATATGCCGAACAGCCCAGTCCGGACGGTCTGGCGCAGGCCTTTATCATCGGTGAAACCTTCCTCAACGGTGAACCTTCTTGTCTGGTGCTGGGCGATAACATCTTCTTCGGACAGGGCTTCAGTCCGAAGTTGCGTCATGTTGCGGCGCGCACGCAAGGCGCGACGGTATTTGGCTATCAGGTGATGGATCCGGAACGCTTTGGCGTCGTGGAGTTTGACGACAATTTCCGCGCTATCTCGCTGGAAGAAAAGCCAAAACAGCCGAAGTCAAACTGGGCGGTGACCGGGCTTTATTTCTACGACAGTAAAGTCGTGGAGTACGCAAAGCTGGTGAAGCCGTCGGAGCGTGGTGAACTGGAGATTACCTCCATCAACCAGATGTACCTCGAGGCGGGCAACCTGACCGTTGAACTGCTCGGGCGCGGATTTGCCTGGCTGGATACTGGCACTCACGACAGCCTGATTGAAGCCAGCACCTTTGTACAGACGGTGGAAAAACGCCAGGGCTTTAAGATTGCCTGCCTGGAAGAGATCGCCTGGCGTAACGGCTGGCTTGATGACGAAGGCGTGAAGCGCGCCGCCAGCTCGCTGGCGAAAACTGGCTACGGCCAATATCTGCTGGAGTTACTTCGTGCCCGTCCGCGCCAGTATTGAGCCACTAACCTGGGAAAACGCCTTCTTTGGTGTTAACAGCGCCATCGTGCGCATCACGTCTGAAGCACCGCTCCTGACGCCAGACGCGTTAGCGCCGTGGTCACGGGTGCAGGCCAAAATTGCGGCATCAAATACGGGTGAACTGGATGCCCTGCAACAGCTGGGATTCTCCCTGGTAGAAGGTGAAGTTGATTTGGCGCTACCCGTGAACAATGTCGGTGATAGCGGCGCAGAAGTGGCACAAGAGACAGATATTCCCGCATTACGTCAGTTAGCCAGCGCCGCATTTGCGCAAAGCCGTTTTCGTGCGCCGTGGTATGCGCCTGACGCCAGCGGTCGCTTTTATGCACAGTGGATTGAAAATGCCGTGCGCGGCACCTTTGATCATCAATGTCTGATTTTACGTGCGGCGTCCGGCGCTATTCGCGGCTATGTCTCTTTACGGGAACTCAATGCGACAGATGCGCGAATTGGCCTGCTGGCTGGACGCGGTGCAGGTGCTGAGCTGATGCAAACGGCGCTAAACTGGGCGTATGCTCGCGGTAAAACAACTTTGCGGGTGGCGACCCAAATGGGCAACACCGCCGCGCTAAAACGATACATACAAAGTGGTGCGAATGTAGAAAGCACCGCGTACTGGTTATACAGGTGATCACATGATTCCATTTAACGCACCGCCGGTGGTGGGAACCGAACTCGACTATATGCAGTCGGCAATGGGTAGTGGCAAACTGTGTGGCGATGGCGGTTTTACCCGTCGCTGCCAGCAGTGGCTGGAGCAACGTTTTGGCAGCGCCAAAGTGTTACTGACGCCATCCTGCACCGCTTCGCTGGAGATGGCGGCGCTGCTGCTCGATATCCAGCCTGGCGATGAAGTGATCATGCCGAGCTACACCTTTGTCTCCACTGCCAATGCCTTTGTGCTGCGTGGCGCAAAAATCGTTTTTGTGGATGTTCGCCCGGACACCATGAACATCGACGAAACGTTGATTGAAGCAGCGATCACCGACAAAACGCGCGTTATCGTGCCGGTCCATTACGCGGGTGTGGCCTGCGAAATGGACACCATTATGGCGTTGGCGAAAAAGCATAATCTGTTTGTGGTGGAAGATGCTGCTCAGGGCGTGATGTCCACTTACAAAGGGCGTGCACTGGGAACCATTGGTCATATTGGCTGCTTTAGCTTCCATGAAACCAAAAACTACACGGCGGGCGGTGAAGGCGGCGCGACGCTGATTAACGATAAAGCGTTGATCGAACGAGCCGAGATCATCCGTGAAAAAGGCACAAACCGCAGCCAGTTCTTCCGTGGTCAGGTCGATAAATATACCTGGCGCGATATCGGCTCCAGCTATTTGATGTCCGATCTGCAAGCTGCGTACCTGTGGGCGCAACTGGAAGCAGCAGATCGTATCAATCAGCAACGTCTGGCGCTGTGGCAAAACTACTACGATGCGTTAGCACCTCTGGCGAAAGCCGGGCGTATCGAGCTGCCGTCGATTCCCGTTGGCTGCGTGCAGAACGCGCATATGTTCTACATTAAACTGCGGGATATTGATGACCGGAGCGCGTTGATTAACTTTCTGAAAGAAGCGGAAATCATGGCGGTGTTCCATTACATTCCGCTGCACGGTTGCCCTGCGGGGGAACGCTTTGGTGAGTTCCACGGTGAAGATCGCTACACCACCAAAGAGAGTGAGCGCCTGCTGCGCCTGCCGCTGTTCTACAACCTGTCGCCCGTCAATCAGCGTACGGTAATTGCGACTTTGTTGAACTACTTCTCCTGATATGTCGTTGGCAAAAGCGTCCTTGTGGACGGCGGCCAGTACACTGGTCAAGATTGGTGCCGGGTTACTGGTCGGTAAGTTGCTGGCGGTGTCATTTGGTCCGGCGGGGCTTGGGCTGGCGGCAAATTTCCGCCAGTTGATTACCGTGCTCGGCGTGCTTGCCGGGGCTGGCATCTTTAATGGCGTAACCAAATACGTTGCTCAGTACCATGATAATCCCCAACAGCTGCGCCGCGTGGTCGGCACTTCATCAGCGATGGTACTTGGCTTCTCTACGCTAATGGCGCTGGTTTTTGTGCTGGCAGCAGCGCCAATCAGCCAGGGATTGTTTGGTAATACCGACTATCAGGGACTGGTGCGTTTAGTGGCGCTGGTGCAAATGGGGATTGCCTGGGGCAACCTGTTACTGGCGTTGATGAAAGGCTTTCGCGATGCCGCAGGTAATGCGTTATCCCTGATTGTCGGCAGCCTGATTGGCGTTCTCGCGTACTACGTCAGTTACCGTTTGGGCGGTTATGAAGGGGCGTTGCTGGGTCTGGCGCTGATTCCCGCGCTGGTGGTAATTCCTGCCGCCATCATGTTGATCAAACGTGGTGTCATCCCGTTAAGCTATCTGAAACCCAGCTGGGATAACGGTCTGGCAGGGCAGTTGAGCAAATTTACGCTCATGGCGTTGATTACGTCGGTGACCTTGCCTGTTGCTTACATCATGATGCGTAAACTGCTGGCGGCGCAGTATAGCTGGGATGAGGTGGGGATCTGGCAAGGGGTGAGCAGTATTTCCGATGCCTACCTGCAATTTATTACGGCATCGTTCAGCGTATATTTGCTGCCCACGTTGTCGCGGCTAACGGAAAAGCGCGATATCACCCGGGAAGTGGTTAAATCGCTAAAATTCGTCTTACCGGCAGTGGCGGCGGCGAGTTTTACCGTCTGGTTGCTGCGTGATTTTGCTATCTGGCTGCTGTTGTCGAATAAATTTACCGCTATGCGCGATCTCTTTGCCTGGCAGTTGGTGGGTGATGTGTTAAAAGTGGGCGCTTATGTCTTTGGTTATCTGGTGATCGCCAAAGCGTCACTGCGGTTTTATATTCTGGCGGAAGTCAGCCAGTTCACTTTATTGATGGTATTTGCCCACTGGCTAATCCCTGCGCATGGTGCACTGGGCGCGGCGCAGGCCTATATGGCAACCTATATCGTCTATTTTTCTCTTTGTTGTGGCGTGTTTTTACTCTGGCGTAGGCGGGCATGACTGTACTGATTCACGTACTGGGATCGGATATCCCTCACCATAACCGAACCGTTTTGCGGTTTTTCAACGACGCGCTGGCCGCGACGAGCGATCACGCGCGCGAGTTTATGGTTGTTGGCAAGGACGACGGCTTAAGTGATAGCTGTCCGGCGCTTTCTGTGCAATTTTTCCCTGGGAAAAAATCGCTGGCGGAAGCGGTCATCGCGAAAGCAAAAGCTAACCGTCAGCAGCGATTTTTTTTCCACGGTCAGTTCAATCCCACACTGTGGCTGGCTCTGCTGAGTGGTGGCATTAAGCCCAGCCAGTTTTTCTGGCATATCTGGGGGGCAGACCTGTATGAGCTTTCCAGTGGCTTGAGATATAAGCTTTTTTACCCACTACGTCGCCTGGCGCAAAAGCGAGTCGGCTGTGTATTTGCCACCCGCGGTGATTTGAGCTTTTTTGCCAAAACGCACCCAAAGGTGCGGGGCGAACTGCTGTACTTCCCGACGCGGATGGATCCTTCGCTCAATACGATGGCGAACGATCGGCAACGTGAAGGGAAAATGACCATTCTGGTGGGCAACTCCGGCGACCGCAGCAATGAGCATATTGCTGCCTTGCGCGCCGTTCATCAGCAATTTGGCGATACGGTAAAAGTGGTGGTGCCGATGGGATATCCGCCTAATAACGAAGCGTACATCGAGGAAGTTCGTCAGGCGGGGCTAGCGTTATTCAGCGAAGAAAATCTGCAAATTCTGAACGAAAAACTGGAATTTGACGCCTATCTGGCGCTACTTCGTCAGTGCGATCTTGGTTACTTTATTTTTGCCCGCCAGCAGGGCATTGGTACGCTGTGCTTACTGATTCAGGCGGGCATTCCTTGTGTGCTTAACCGGGAAAATCCGTTCTGGCAGGATATGACGGAACAGCATTTGCCGGTGCTGTTTACTACCGACGATCTCAACGAGGATATTGTGCGTGAAGCGCAGCGCCAGTTGGCGTCGGTGGATAAAAACACCATTGCCTTCTTTAGCCCGAACTATCTGCAAGGCTGGCAGCGGGCGTTGGCGATTGCCGCCGGGGAGGTCGCATGAGTCTGCTGCAATTCAGTGGCTTGTTTGTTGTCTGGCTGCTCTGCACGCTGTTTATTGCCACGCTGACCTGGTTTGAGTTTCGCCGTGTGCGTTTTAACTTCAATGTCTTCTTTTCATTGCTGTTTTTGCTCACCTTTTTCTTCGGCTTCCCGCTGACCAGCGTGCTGGTATTTCGCTTTGATGTTGGTGTCGCGCCGCCAGAAATCTTGTTGCAGGCGTTGCTTTCTGCGGGCTGCTTCTACGCGGTTTACTACGTCACCTACAAAACCCGCCTACGCAAACGCGTTGCCGATGTACCGCGCCGTCCGCTGTTTACCATGAACCGCGTGGAGACCAATCTCACGTGGGTGATCCTGATGGGCATCGCGCTGGTAAGCGTCGGCATCTTCTTCATGCACAACGGATTTTTGCTGTTCCGGCTTAACTCCTACAGTCAGATCTTCTCCAGTGAAGTCTCCGGCGTGGCGTTAAAACGCTTCTTTTACTTTTTCATCCCGGCGATGCTGGTGGTCTACTTTCTGCGCCAGGACAGCAAAGCGTGGCTGTTTTTCCTCGTCAGCACGGTCGCTTTTGGCTTGCTGACTTATATGATTGTCGGCGGCACTCGCGCCAATATCATTATCGCATTCGCTATCTTCCTGTTTATTGGCATTATTCACGGCTGGATTTCGTTGTGGATGCTGGCGGCAGCGGGCGTGCTGGGGATTGTTGGCATGTTCTGGCTGGCGCTAAAACGCTATGGAATGAATGTGAGCGGTGATGAAGCGTTCTATACGTTTCTCTATCTCACCCGCGATACCTTTTCGCCGTGGGAGAATCTGGCATTGCTGTTGCAGAACTACGACAACATCGACTTCCAGGGTCTGGCTCCCATTGTCCGCGATTTCTATGTCTTTATCCCTTCCTGGCTGTGGCCGGGTCGCCCGAGTATGGTACTGAACTCCGCCAACTACTTTACCTGGGAAGTGCTGAATAACCACTCCGGGCTGGCGATCTCGCCTACGCTTATAGGCTCACTGGTGGTGATGGGCGGCGCGTTGTTCATCCCGCTCGGGGCGATCGTGGTTGGTCTGATCATCAAATGGTTCGACTGGCTGTATGAGCTGGGCAACCGCGAGCCTAATCGCTATAAAGCTGCGATATTGCACAGTTTCTGCTTTGGGGCGATCTTCAATATGATCGTGCTGGCGCGTGAAGGGCTGGATTCGTTTGTCTCACGCGTAGTCTTTTTTATCGTGGTCTTCGGCGCATGTCTGATGATCGCAAAACTGCTGTACTGGCTTTTTGAAAGCGCCGGACTCATTCATAAACGTACAAAATCATCGCTCCGGACGCAGGTTGAAGGATAACAATGAATAACAACACCACGGCACCGACCTATACGCTGCGTGGCTTACAGTTGATCGGTTGGCGTGATATGCAGCACGCCCTCGATTATCTGTTCGCTGACGGGCAGCTTAAGCAGGGAACGCTGGTTGCCATTAATGCTGAAAAAATGCTGACCATTGAAGATAACGCCGAGGTCAGGGAGTTAATTAACGCTGCCGAATTTAAATATGCGGATGGCATCAGCGTTGTACGTTCAGTACGTAAAAAGTACCCGCAGGCGCAGGTTTCCCGCGTTGCCGGGGCCGATCTCTGGGAAGAGCTGATGGCGCGCGCAGGCAAAGAAGGGACGCCGGTATTTCTGGTGGGCGGTAAACCTGAAGTGCTGGCGCAAACTGAAGCTAAACTACGCAACCAGTGGAATGTGAATATCGTTGGCAGTCAGGATGGTTATTTTAAACCCGAGCAGCGTCAGATGCTGTTTGAACGCATTCATGCCAGCGGAGCGCAAATCGTCACCGTTGCGATGGGATCGCCAAAGCAGGAGATCTTCATGCGCGACTGCCGTCTGGTGCATCCAGATGCGCTGTATATGGGCGTTGGCGGGACTTATGATGTTTTCACCGGTCACGTAAAACGTGCACCGAAAATCTGGCAAACGCTGGGGCTGGAGTGGCTCTACCGCCTGCTTTCGCAGCCGAGCCGCATTAAGCGTCAGCTTCGTTTGCTGCGTTATTTACGCTGGCATTACACCGGCAACCTCTGATTTTCCTCTCTCTGTAAAGCGACGGAGTGGTCACTTCGTCGCCTTCCTGCTTTTTTATTACACAAAGCATTCAAATTTTTAATGCTTTATTTGCCATTTCTCCTGAATTACGAAAACATTCGCAACACTCGATGTACCCATAACGATAACCGGTAACACCGGAAAGCATGCAAACACAACACGAGGATTTATGGCAGATAACAAACCAGAGCTACAGCGTGGGCTGGAAGCTCGACATATCGAACTCATCGCCCTGGGGGGCACCATTGGCGTCGGCCTGTTTATGGGGGCCGCCAGTACCCTGAAATGGGCCGGGCCATCCGTATTGTTGGCCTATATCATCGCCGGGCTGTTCGTCTTTTTCATCATGCGTTCAATGGGCGAAATGTTATTCCTCGAACCGGTTACCGGTTCGTTCGCCGTTTATGCGCATCGTTATATGAGCCCGTTCTTTGGCTATCTCACCGCCTGGTCTTACTGGTTTATGTGGATGGCGGTGGGGATCTCAGAAATCACCGCCATTGGCGTTTATGTCCAGTTCTGGTTCCCGGAGATGGCGCAGTGGATACCCGCATTGATCGCGGTGGCGCTGGTGGCGTTGGCGAATCTGGCGGCGGTGCGGTTGTACGGCGAAATCGAGTTCTGGTTCGCGATGATCAAAGTCACCACGATTATCGTGATGATTGTCATTGGCCTGGGCGTGATTTTCTTTGGCTTTGGCAATGGCGGGCAGTCGATTGGTTTTAGCAACCTCACAGAGCATGGCGGTTTCTTTGCGGGGGGCTGGAAAGGGTTCCTGACCGCATTGTGTATTGTGGTGGCGTCCTACCAGGGCGTGGAGCTGATTGGCATTACCGCTGGTGAAGCGAAGAATCCGCAGGTGACGCTGCGCAGTGCAGTAGGCAAAGTGCTGTGGAGGATTCTGATTTTCTACGTAGGCGCGATTTTCGTTATCGTTACTATCTTCCCGTGGAATGAAATAGGCAGCAACGGTAGCCCGTTCGTACTGACTTTCGCCAAAATCGGCATTACCGCAGCGGCGGGCATTATCAACTTTGTGGTGCTGACGGCTGCGCTCTCTGGCTGTAACAGCGGCATGTACAGTTGCGGACGTATGCTCTACGCACTGGCGAAAAACCGTCAGTTACCGACGGCGATGGCGAAAGTTTCCCGTAACGGCGTACCGGTTGCGGGTGTGGCAGTATCTATTGCTATCCTGTTAATTGGCTCATGCCTGAACTACATCATTCCCAATCCGCAGCGTGTGTTTGTCTACGTCTACAGTGCCAGCGTGCTTCCGGGGATGGTGCCATGGTTTGTGATATTGATAAGCCAGCTGCGTTTTCGTCGTGCGCATAAAGCGGCGATTGCCAGCCATCCGTTCCGCTCAATCCTGTTCCCGTGGGCCAACTACGTAACAATGGCATTCCTGATTTGCGTTTTGATCGGCATGTACTTTAATGAAGATACGCGTATGTCGCTGTTTGTCGGCATCATCTTTATGCTGGCGGTGACGGCGATTTATAAAATTTTTGGGCTTAATCGCCACGGTAAAGCGCATAAACTGGAGGAATAAGCAGCAAAACGCACAAATCGTAACCAAACGCGCAATTTATTTAAAAAGGGACTAGACAGAGGGGTGGGAAGTCCGTATTATCCACCCCCGCAACGGCGCTAAGCGCCCGTAGCTCAGCTGGATAGAGCGCTGCCCTCCGGAGGCAGAGGTCTCAGGTTCGAATCCTGTCGGGCGCGCCATTTAGTCCCGGCGCTTGAGCTGCGGTGGTAGTAATACCGCGTAACAAGATTTGTAGTGGTGGCTATAGCTCAGTTGGTAGAGCCCTGGATTGTGATTCCAGTTGTCGTGGGTTCGAATCCCATTAGCCACCCCATTATTAGAAGTTGTGACAATGCGAAGGTGGCGGAATTGGTAGACGCGCTAGCTTCAGGTGTTAGTGTCCTTACGGACGTGGGGGTTCAAGTCCCCCCCCTCGCACCACGACTTTAAAGAATTGAACTAAAAATTCAAAAAGCAGTATTTCGGCGAGTAGCGCAGCTTGGTAGCGCAACTGGTTTGGGACCAGTGGGTCGGAGGTTCGAATCCTCTCTCGCCGACCAATTTTGAACCCCGCTTCGGCGGGGTTTTTTGTTTTCTGTGCATTTCGTCTCTTTCCCTTCGCAATAAACGCCCGTAATAACTCATTGCGCCACGGTATGATTTCGCCCTTAACTTATTGAAGGATGACTTCAGGCAAGGAGCGACCATGCTGCAACAGGTTCCAACGCGTGCTTTTCATGTGATGGCGAAACCGAGCGGTTCCGATTGTAATCTGAACTGTGACTACTGTTTTTATCTCGAAAAACAATCCCTTTACCGCGAAAAGCCAGTCACGCATATGGACGATGACACGCTGGAAGCGTATGTCCGTCACTATATCGCTGCCAGCGAAACCCAAAACGAAGTGGCTTTTACCTGGCAGGGCGGCGAACCAACGTTACTCGGGCTGGATTTTTACCGCCGTGCCGTGGCGCTACAGGCGAAATATGGTGCTGGCAGGAAGATAAGTAACAGCTTCCAGACTAACGGCGTTCTGCTTGATGACGAATGGTGTGCATTTCTGGCAGAAAATCATTTTCTTGTAGGGTTATCGCTGGATGGTCCGGCTGAGATCCACAATCAATATCGCGTGACCAAAGGCGGCAGACCAACGCATAAGCTGGTGATGCGTGCCCTGACGCTCCTGCAAAAACATCATGTCGACTATAACGTGCTGGTCTGCGTTAATCGCACCAGTGCGTTACAACCTTTGCAAGTCTATGATTTTCTGTGTGATGCAGGCGCTGAGTTCATCCAGTTTATTCCGGTGGTCGAGCGCCTGGCTGATGAAACGGCTGCTCATGCTGGACTTAAGCTACATGCTCCCGGCGATATTCAGGGCGAACTGACGGAATGGTCGGTACGCCCCGATGAGTTCGGTGAATTTTTGGTGGCGATATTCGACCACTGGATCAAACGCGACGTCGGCAAGATTTTCGTGATGAATATCGAATGGGCGTTTGCCAATTTTGTTGGTGCGCCAGGTGCGGTTTGCCATCATCAGCCAACCTGTGGGCGCTCGGTGATTGTTGAACACAACGGCGACGTTTACGCCTGCGATCACTATGTTTATCCGCAATATCGACTGGGGAATATGCACCAGCAAACAATTGCAGAAATGGTAGATTCCCCGCAACAGCAGGTGTTTGGTGAAGATAAATTTAAGCAGTTACCGGCGCAGTGTCGCAGTTGCAACGTGTTAAAAGCGTGCTGGGGAGGCTGTCCGAAACACCGCTTTATGCTCGATGCCAGCGGCAAACCCGGGCTGAATTATTTGTGTGCCGGGTATCAGCGTTATTTCCGCCATCTACCGCCATATCTTAAAGCAATGGCTGATTTGCTGGCGCACGGTCGTCCGGCCAGCGACATTATGCAGGCGCATTTGATGGTGGTGAATAAGTAAAAAAGCGGCCATTTTGTGGCCGCCTGCGGTTAATTGCCGGATAAGGCGTTCACGTCGCATCCGGCAAGGTCAGTGTGGCCCGATGTAGCGATAGCGCCGGCTTAATCAGATTTAATCTGCGCGCGTGGTGGATATTTTTTCAGGATCTCCATATACGCGTGCATTTCGGTCTGTAGCGGTACACCCATTGGGATATGGCGCACGCCGATGGAGTCGCTTTCCTGCGGATCGGTGTACAGGTTAAACACCGACGATCCCGCCGTTTGCATTACTGTGCCGGTGAATCCACCCTGATACCCGCTCTGGGTATACGCGTACGGTTGCTGGATCAGGACGTGATACTTGAACTCATCCATACGCACAGCAGAAAGTTTACCGTTGAGGAAGTAGTGCTCGGCCTTACGGTTAGACTGACCATTTGTTCCCAGGAAGAAAGATGTCTGGTCCACACCATCGATAAAGGTGGTTTTCGGTACTAAATTCGCTACTTTCGCCCCAGGATGCCCCGCCAGATCCAGCGCCGTAGGGAAGAGATCCGCCAGATCGACAATGCCGTCAGATTTACGCGGTTGGATCATGCCTTTCCAGTAAACGAAGGTTGGCACACGAACGCCGCCTTCCCATGTAGAACCTTTCGCACCGCGGAACGGCGTGCGACCGTGTGGCGGAACTTCGGCTTCCGGACCGTTATCAGAGGTGAACACAATCAGCGTGTTATCAAGCTGACCGTTTTTCTCCAGTGCTTTATACAGATTGGCGAAGATATCGTTCATCTCCACCATGCAGTCGCCGTAAGAGGTGCGCGCCGGAGAGCTACCCGCATATTTCGCATTTGGGTAGTTATCGAAGTGACAGCCGCGAGTGCCGTAGTAGAGGAAGAAAGGCTTATCGCTCTTCGCCATCTTGTCGAGGAACTTAACGCCATATTCCATCCAGCGTTGATCCAGGTCTTCCATATATTTCGGCGTAATGTCGGCAATGGCTTCCTGTTCACCGCCGCGCACGGCATGAACGTCATCTTTGCTGAACGGCAGTTTTTGGATGTATTCAGAACGATCCGGGCTCAGGGCGACTTCCGGGTTGACGTGAACATCACGCCATTCGGTATACATATCGGATACCGAGTTAAAGCCGCGGAAATCATCAAAGCCAACGTTCTGCGGCTGCGACTCTTTGTTTTCCCCCATATGCCATTTCCCGATGGCCTGAGTGACGTAGCCCTGATCGTGCAGCAACTGCGGCAGAGTGGTTAACCCTTGCAGACCGCCCGGTTGCCCGTACATTGGCGGCATCAGAATGCCGTGGTGGATGGAGTATTGTCCGGTAAGAATCGTGGCGCGGGTTGGGGAAGAACTCGGTTGAGAATACGCCGAAGTTAAAATCAGCCCCTGGCTGGCAACGGCGTCGATATCTGGTGTAGGATTACCCACCGCCACGCCGCCGCCGTTAAAGCCAACATCCATCCAGCCCACATCATCCAGCAAGAAAACAACCACGTTCGGTTTCTTACCGGTTTTTTTCTCAAGTTCTGCCAGCTTCTGCTGGGTTTCTTTGTCTTGTGCAGGATGCTGCATCACCGGCATCATGTTGTCGGCAATAGTGGTCGCCGGTTTAACCAGATACTGGTTTGGGTGATCGTATCCGGCAAAGCCTTTGCGTGCGGTGGCGGTTGACGGGGTATCTGCTGCGTTGGCCATGAGTGGAAGAGCGGCGGCGACAGCCACAACAAGAAGTTTGGGTGAAAACGAAAATTCCATGCAAAATGCTCCGGTTTCATGTCGTCAAAATGTTGACGTAATTAAGCATTGATAATTGAGATCCCTCTCCCTGACAGGATGATTGCATAAATAATAGTGATGAAAATAAATTATTTATTTATCCAGATAATGAATTGGAAAATCAGGAGAGCGTTTTCAATCCTACCTCTGGCGCAGGTGATATGTAAGGCGGTGATGTTATATCGCGTTGATTATTGATGCTGTTTTTAGTTTTAACGGCAATTAATATATATGTTATTAATTGAATGACTTTTATTATTCATTATATATATGTGTAGAATCGTGCGCAGGAGAAATATTCACTCAGGAAGTTATTACTCAGGAAGCAAAGAGGATTACAGAATTATCTCATAAAAAGTGTTAAGGGATGTTATTTCCCGGTTCTCTGTGGCATAATAAACGAGTAGATGCTCATTCCATCTCTTATGTTCGCCTTAGTGCCTCATAAACTCCGGAATGACGCAGAGCCGTTTACGGTGCTTATCGTCCACTGACAGATGTCGCTTATGCCTCATCAGACACCATGGACACAACGTTGAGTGAAGCACCCACTTGTTGTCATACAGACCTGTTTTAACGCCTGCTCCGTAATAAGAGCAGGCGTTTTTTTATGTATCAGAAAGGTCCCGGAGGTGCTTGCCTCCGGGTGAGAAAGAACTACTGTGGCGGGTTGTTCTGCAACGTTAACATCAAACCGTCGCGGCGCATCGCTGCAGCTTCTTCTGGTTTGTGCAGTCTGTCCAGCGCGTCGGCGAGCCATGCGTAATCGTAGGCGTCCGGACGTTGTTTCAGCGCCGCGCGGAAGGCGAGCGATGCTTCCTGCCATTCACCGTGCTTCATCAGTGACTGACCCAATGTGCTCCACAACAGCGGGCGATCACCGACGTTTTTGATTTGCTGGCGTAGCACTTTTTCCAGCTGTTCCGGGTTATTGGTTTTCAGACGCGGGATCGGCAGCAGCAGACGATCATCATACTGGCGTTTCAGGCCGTCGATGATAATTTGCTGAGCAGTATCATGATCGTCACATTCAATAAGATGTTCCGCCATTGCCACCTGTAACGCCACCTGATGACGCGTTTTCCGGCTTTGGTTTTTCCACCAGTTTCGCAAACCTTCGCTACCGTCATCGGCGCGCGCCTGATCCATCAGGCCAATCCATGCCTGTTGTTCCAGCATTGCACGATGTTCTTCATCGCCAACGTGGGCTTTCGCCATTGATGGGATGATATCCAGCAGCGAACTCCATGCACCTGTGCGGATATACGCCTGTTCCGCCAGACGTAATACTTCCGGATGGCGTGGCGTAACTTCCAGCAGCTTATCCACGCCGTGGCGTGCAGCATGGTTTTCATTACGGGCCAGTTGAAGACGTACACGGGTGATTTCTACCGGAATGGTGTCGTTGCCGGCCAGCTCCGCTGCACGTTCCAGATGTTGGTTGGCGCGTGCTTCATCACCACGTTGTTGCGCGGCTTCGGCAGCCAGTAGATAGTTCACCACCGGTTGTTCAGCGTGATCGGCATTTTTCGCCATCAGCTTTTCAACTTGCTGATAATCGCCTTCCGCTAGTTTCAGCAGCGCCTGCTCGGTCTGCTTACGGGCACGGCGACGCTTACGTCCGACAAACCACCCACGGGTGTGTGCGCCTGTGCGGAAGATCCGCCGCAGTAGCCACTCAATGGCAAACAGCACTACCATCGCCAGAATCAAAATAATCGCCAGGCCAGTGACGCTGGTTTCGATATTGTAGTTGTCGGTCTGGATCAGCACGTAACCCTGATGACCGGCAATCATCGGGCCAACCACTATCCCCGCAATCAGCAAAACAAAGAGCAATAACACTTTTAGCATGGTTATTCTCCTTGCGGCGCGGCTGCCGGAGTATCAGCTTGCGGTGCAGGTGCAGGTGCAGGTGCAGGTGCAGGTGCAGGTGCAGGTTTAGCTTCCGTTGTCCCCGCTGCCGGTTGTGCCAGCAGGTTACGCACGCGAGTCTGCATCAGTTTTTCCAGCATCGCCTGGCTTTGCAGGGTTTCCGGAAGATCCATCGAGATATTTTGCTGGCTTAACTGGTCCACCTCGTCGAGGAACGCTTTGGTGGTGGCATCATCAGTATCGTAGTAAGCACGTACCCAGGTGGAGACGTTCTCCAGCGCCTGGCGATAAGTCTCTTGCTGGTGACGCGGTACAGCTTGTGCTGCGACCAGCAGGCGAGAGCGAATATTTTCGCGCAGATAGATATCCTGATTTGGCGCTAACAGCGGTACGGCGGTGTCATCACGACGGCGAATCGTAATGAAGTTGTCCATAAAATTCTGCCAGCTTTTTTGTAGATTGATACGCCATTCGCTGATGGAACTGGAAAGCTCTTCACCGTCGGAATCCATCGGCGAACCATCGCTGTCATTATCGGCCAGACGCAGGTTATCTACCTGATTTGAAAGCTGATTAAGCTTAAGGATGATGCCGTCATAATCCACCTGCGATACCGCAGAAAGGCTGGCGATATCATCGGTAATTGCCCGACGAACGGTAATCAGACTCGGGTCATTCATATCCGCCAGGCTGGCATCTGCACTTTTCAGCAACGCTGCAGCGGTCGTGACGTCTTGATCGCTCCACAGCTTCCGTCCTGCGAGTTTCACCAGAAAATCGGCCTGAGCCAGCAGCCAGGTTTTAGCATCGCTGCCGGAAATGGTGGCGACCTTTTGTTGGACTTCATCCAACTGTTTTGCCAGCGTTTCTTGCTGACGATTCGCCTGTTCAAGCTGCGTAGCCTGTTGCTTGATAATGCCTTCCAGCTCGGCTTTTTGGCTCTCCTGGGCTTTTTGCAATGCCGTCAGTTGGTTAGCCAGGGCATCGCTGGTGGCGGTCTGATTGACGGCCTGTTGTTTACCCCAGC
This sequence comes from Escherichia sp. WS1368, assembly GCF_046487485.1. Lineage (NCBI taxonomy): Bacteria > Pseudomonadati > Pseudomonadota > Gammaproteobacteria > Enterobacterales > Enterobacteriaceae > Escherichia > Escherichia sp. WS1368. The sequence goes on along the minus strand of NZ_JBJQJI010000016.1, from coordinate 49,969 downwards.
CATACAAACCGACGCCCGCCGCCAGAGCAATAGCGATAGCCACCGCGCTGAGAATCAATGCGGTATTGTTCTTACTCTTTTTTTCTGTTGCGACAGGTTGTGACGTGGTGTCCACGGCCTCCCTGGTCTCTTCAACCACGGCGGAGGTTTTTTCTTGTTCCGTCATTATGGCTTCCTGTTATGAGAGTTATTGTAATGCCCGTAAAAGCGCATCGTTGTCAGCGTTATCGGCGATCTTAATGTCTTGCCAGCCCAGTTCCCGGGCGAGTTTCGCCAAACGCTCACTGACGACCAATAGTCGACAGTGTAGTAACCAGTGCTCACGATACCATTGTGGGATCAGCGACCAGAGTTGCTGCAACATTTCACCGCTGGTAACAACGACCGTCGTCACCTCGCGGGATTGCCAGCGCATCGCTTCTTCTGCACCATCGTAATGGATTGCGCATCGTTGATAACATTCACAAAAAGTGACCTCAGCACCGCGCGCCGTCAGGGTATCCCCAATTAGCTCACGACCGCCATTGCCACGTAATATCAGCGCACGTTTGCCCGCAATATTTTGTAATTCAGGTAATTGTAGCAAGACTTCGCTGATTTCCCGATCCTGCGGGTAGAGAATCTTCTGTCCGCTTACAGTATGTAGCGCCAGTGCGGTGGTGCGTCCAATGGCGAAATAATCAGGTAGTCGGGGCCATTTACGATCTTGCTGATGCAGCTGTGATTGGGCAAAAGCAACCGCGTGTTGCGAGAGGGCAAACAACAGATCGCTCTCCCCCAGCGCTGCAAGTTGATCAGCAAGTTGCGGTAATTGTCGACCCGGAGAAAACTCAATCAGCGGAAAATGCCAGGCCACCTGCCCCAGTGTGCGCAGACGGCTCACTAACTCTTCTCCAGCGGGAGACGGGCGGGTGACCAGGATACTCATGCCGGGGCGTCTCCGTTATAGACTTCAGCAAGGATCTCGCGCGCGCCGTTATTCAGTAGCTCTTCTGCCAGCGAAATCCCCATTTGTTCGGCATCTTGCGGCGCACCGCGGCGTTCACCGCGAATAATCTGCGAACCGTCCGGCGCGCCGACCAGCGCACGCAGCCAGATTTCGCCATCAATAAGCTCGGCGTAGCTACCAATTGGTACCTGACATCCGCCTTCGAGACGGGTATTCATGGCGCGTTCTGCGGTAACGCGCAGTGCAGTTTCGTGGTGATTCAGCGCGGCAAGCAGCTCGCGAGTGCGTGTATCATCAAGGCGGCATTCAATACCGACCGCACCTTGTCCTACCGCCGGAAGAGAAATCTCGGGTGGCAACGCGGCGCGAATGCGTGACTCCAGACCTAAACGTTTTAGTCCGGCTACGGCAAGAATGATGGCATCGTATTCGCCGTTATCCAGTTTGCTCAGGCGAGTGCCGACGTTGCCGCGCAGGGAGCGGATAATCAGATCCGGGCGGCGTTCAGCCAGTTGGCACTGGCGACGTAAACTGGACGTCCCGACGATACTGCCTGCCGGTAACGCATCCAGACTGTCATAGTTATTGGACACAAAGGCATCGCGAGGATCTTCACGCTCACAAATAGTGACCAGTCCCAGACCTTGCGGGAATTCAACCGGCACATCTTTCATTGAATGTACGGCGATATCGGCGCGATTTTCGAGGAGCGCGACTTCCAGCTCTTTTACAAATAAGCCTTTTCCGCCTACTTTCGCCAGCGGCGTATCAAGAATCACATCGCCGCGCGTCACCATCGGTACCAGTTCAACGACCAGGCCCGGATGGCTCGCCATCAACTTGTCTTTGACATAGTGTGCCTGCCAGAGTGCAAGTGGGCTTTGGCGTGTGGCAATTCTTAAAACATTGTCTAACATGCTTGTTACCGTCATTATCATCCGTGGCCCATCCTAACATCCTTGCCAGAGCGATGTCAGTGTTGTGGTGAAACGTAGACGCCTGCGCAAACCGTAAAATGAGGTCTGGCAGTGGATCCTGACAGGCGTTTCACGCCGTCGTAATAAGGAATTTACAGAGAATAAACGGTGCTACACTTGTATGTAGCGCATCTTTCTTTACGGTCAATCAGCAAGGTGTTAAATTGATCACGTTTTAGACCATTTTTTCGTCGTGAAACTAAAAAAACCAGGCGCGAAAAGTGGTAACGGTTACCTTTGACATACGAAATATCCCGAATGCCGCGTGTTACCGTTGATGTTGGCGGAATCACAGTCATGACGGGTAGCAAATCAGGCGATACGTCTTGTACCTCTATATTGAGACTCTGAAACAGAGACTGGATGCCATAAATCAATTGCGTGTGGATCGCGCGCTTGCTGCTATGGGGCCTGCATTCCAACAGGTCTACAGTCTACTGCCGACATTGTTGCACTATCACCATCCGCTAATGCCGGGTTACCTTGATGGTAACGTTCCCAAAGGCATTTGCCTTTACACGCCTGATGAAACTCAACGCCACTACCTGAACGAGCTTGAACTGTATCGTGGAATGTCAGTACAGGATCCGCCGAAAGGTGAGCTTCCAATTACTGGTGTATACACCATGGGCAGCACCTCGTCCGTAGGGCAAAGTTGTTCCTCTGACCTGGATATCTGGGTCTGTCATCAATCCTGGCTTGATAGCGAAGAGCGCCAGTTACTACAACGTAAATGCAGCCTGCTGGAAAGCTGGGCCGCCTCGCTGGGCGTGGAAGTTAGCTTCTTCCTGATTGATGAAAATCGCTTCCGTCATAATGAAAGCGGCAGCCTGGGGGGCGAAGATTGTGGCTCCACCCAGCATATACTGCTGCTTGACGAATTTTACCGTACCGCCGTGCGTCTCGCTGGTAAGCGTATTCTGTGGAATATGGTGCCGTGCGACGAAGAAGAGCATTACGACGACTATGTGATGACGCTTTACGCGCAGGGCGTGCTGACGCCAAATGAATGGCTGGATCTCGGTGGCTTAAGCTCGCTTTCTGCTGAAGAGTACTTTGGTGCCAGCCTTTGGCAGCTCTACAAGAGTATTGATTCCCCATACAAAGCGGTGCTGAAAACACTGCTGCTGGAAGCCTATTCCTGGGAATACCCGAACCCACGTCTGCTGGCGAAAGATATCAAACAGCGTTTGCACGACGGCGAGATTGTGTCGTTTGGCCTCGATCCTTACTGCATGATGCTGGAGCGTGTTACTGAATACCTGACGGCGATTGAAGATTTCACTCGTCTGGATTTAGTACGCCGCTGCTTCTATTTAAAAGTGTGCGAAAAACTCAGCCGTGAACGCGCCTGCGTAGGCTGGCGTCGTGAAGTGCTAACCCAGTTAGTGAAAGAGTGGGAATGGGACGATGCTCGTCTGGCAATGCTCGATAACCGCGCTAACTGGAAGATTGATCAGGTACGTGAGGCGCACAACGAGTTGCTCGACGCGATGATGCAGAGCTACCGTAATCTGATTCGCTTTGCGCGCCGCAATAACCTTAGCGTCTCCGCCAGTCCGCAGGATATCGGCGTGCTGACGCGTAAGCTGTATGCCGCGTTTGAAGCATTGCCGGGTAAAGTGACGCTGGTAAACCCGCAGATTTCACCCGATCTCTCGGAACCGAATCTGACCTTTATTTATGTGCCGCCGGGCCGGGCTAACCGTTCAGGTTGGTATCTGTATAACCGCGCGCCAAATATTGAGTCGATCATCAGCCATCAGCCGCTGGAATATAACCGTTACCTGAATAAACTGGTGGCGTGGGCATGGTTTAACGGCCTGCTGACCTCGCGTACCCGCTTGTATATTAAAGGCAACGGCATTGTCGATTTGCCTAAGTTGCAGGAGATGGTCGCCGATGTGTCACACCATTTCCCGCTGCGCCTGCCTGCACCGACGCCAAAAGCGCTCTACAGCCCGTGTGAAATTCGCCATCTGGCGATTATCGTTAACCTGGAATATGACCCGACAGCTGCGTTCCGCAATCAGGTGGTGCATTTTGATTTCCGTAAGCTGGACGTCTTCAGCTTTGGCGAGAATCAAAATTGCCTGGTAGGTAGCGTGGACCTGCTGTACCGCAACTCGTGGAACGAAGTGCGTACGTTGCACTTCAACGGCGAGCAGTCGATGATCGAAGCCCTGAAAACCATTCTCGGTAAAATGCATCAGGACGCCGCACCGCCAGATAGCGTGGAAGTCTTCTGCTACAGCCAGCATCTGCGCGGATTAATCCGTACTCGCGTGCAGCAACTGGTTTCTGAGTGCATTGAACTGCGTCTTTCCAGCACCCGCCAGGAAACCGGGCGCTTCAAGGCGCTGCGCGTTTCTGGTCAAACCTGGGGCTTATTCTTCGAGCGCCTGAATGTATCGGTACAGAAACTAGAAAATGCCATCGAGTTTTATGGCGCTATTTCGCATAACAAACTGCACGGCCTGTCAGTGCAGGTTGAAACCAATCACGTCAAATTACCGGCGGTGGTGGACGGCTTTGCCAGCGAAGGGATCATCCAGTTCTTCTTCGAAGAAACGCAAGACGAGAATGGCTTTAATATCTACATTCTCGACGAAAGCAACCGGGTTGAGGTGTATCACCACTGCGAAGGCAGCAAAGAGGAGCTGGTGCGTGACGTCAGTCGCTTCTACTCGTCATCGCACGACCGTTTTACCTACGGCTCAAGCTTCATCAACTTCAACCTGCCGCAGTTCTATCAGATTGTGAAGGTTGATGGTCGTGAACAGGTGATTCCGTTCCGCACCAAATCGATTGGCAACATGCCGCCTGCCAATCAGGATCACGATACGCCGCTATTACAGCAGTATTTTTCGTGATGAACGTGCCGGAAAGCGAGGCTTATCCGGCATGCAATCTTAGCGGAAACTGACTGTTTCACCCGCCTGCTGCGTCGCCGCCTGTTCCAGCAAATCCCAGAAGGTTTCGCCGCTACGATCGCAAATCCACTCATCGCCTTTCAGATCAAAATGGTAGCCGCCTTGTTTGGTTGCCAGCCATACCTGGTGCAGCGGCTCCTGGCGGTTGATAATGATTTTGCTGCCGTTTTCAAAGGTAATGGTCAGTACACCGCCGTTGATTTCACAGTCGATATCGCTGTCGCCATCCCAGTCGTCCAGACGCTCTTCAATGGTCAGCCACAGTTGATCAGCCAGGCGATGAAATTCACTGTCGTTCATTGTTGTATCCTGTTTTTAAGTGATGGCGGCAGTATAGCGGCATGGGGTCAGGGCTTCAAAGTTTGCTCGTCTTCTGCGTTCTGGCATGAATCATCCGTCAACGGAATAATAATGTCTCTATATAGCGAAAGATTGGTCTTTTCATAAGGGCGCAAATACACCACGCCTTTTCCCTGTTTCTGGTAAATATTATGTTCCGGCTCATCAAGCCGACATCCCCATGCCGACGATAAAAACAACGAACAAGCCAACAAACAAACCACATTGCGATAGTGCATAAAGCCATCCTGGCGCGAGGTGCCGATCACGAAACTACCAGCAAAACATAAATCGCCACGAGTAAGCGTTATACTCGCAGCATTTCCTCACTTTTCAGACTTCATAAAGAGTCGCTAAACGCTTGCTTTTACGCCTTCTCCTGCGATGATAGAAAGCAGAAAGCGATGAACTTTACAGGCAATCCATAATGAAAAACGTGTTTAAGGCACTCACTGTATTACTTACTCTCTTCAGCCTGACGGGCTGCGGTCTGAAAGGTCCGCTCTATTTCCCGCCTGCAGATAAAAACGCACCGCCGCCGACCAAACCGGTAGAGACGCAAACGCAATCCACAGTGCCGGATAAAAACGACCGCGCCACTGGCGATGGTCCATCCCAGGTGAATTACTAAAAGTCAGTTTCTGTACCCGCGTGATTGGAGTAAATGATGCAGTTCTCGAAAATGCATGGCCTTGGCAACGATTTTATGGTCGTCGACGCGGTAACGCAGAATGTCTTTTTTTCACCGGAGCTGATTCGTCGCCTGGCGGATCGGCACCTGGGGGTAGGGTTTGACCAACTGCTGGTGGTTGAGCCACCGTATGATCCTGAACTGGATTTTCACTATCGCATTTTCAATGCTGATGGCAGTGAAGTGGCGCAGTGCGGCAACGGCGCGCGCTGCTTTGCCCGTTTTGTGCGTCTGAAAGGGCTGACCAATAAGCGCGATATCCGCGTCAGCACCGCCAACGGACGGATGGTTCTGACCGTCACCAATGATGATCTGGTCCGCGTCAATATGGGCGAACCCAACTTCGAACCTTCTGCCGTGCCATTTCGCGCTAACAAAGCGGAAAAGACCTATATTATGCGCGCCGCCGAGCAGACAATCTTATGCGGCGTGGTGTCGATGGGAAATCCGCACTGCGTGATTCAGGTCGATGATGTCGATACCGCGGCGGTAGAAACGCTTGGTCCTGTTCTGGAAAGCCACGAGCGTTTTCCGGAGCGCGCCAATATCGGTTTTATGCAAGTGGTTAAGCGCGAGCATATTCGTTTACGCGTTTATGAGCGTGGGGCAGGAGAAACCCAGGCCTGCGGCAGCGGCGCGTGTGCGGCGGTGGCGGTAGGGATCCAGCAAGGTTTGCTGGCCGAAGAAGTACGCGTGGAACTCCCCGGCGGTCGTCTTGATATCGCCTGGAAAGGTCCGGGTCACCCGTTATATATGACTGGCCCGGCGGTACATGTCTACGACGGATTTATTCATCTATGAAGCAACCAGGGGAAGAACTGCAGGAAACACTCACGGAGCTTGATGACCGGGCGGTTGTCGATTATCTGATTAAAAATCCTGAGTTTTTTATCCGCAATGCGCGCGCAGTTGAAGCGATACGTGTGCCGCATCCGGTACGCGGCACCGTTTCGTTGGTCGAATGGCACATGGCCCGCGCACGTAATCATATTCATGTTCTGGAAGAGAACATGGCGCTGTTGATGGAACAGGCTATCGCCAACGAAGGCCTGTTTTATCGCTTACTCTACCTGCAGCGTAGTCTCACCGCCGCCAGCAGTCTCGACGATATGCTGATGCGCTTTCACCGCTGGGCGCGCGATCTCGGCCTGGCAGGTGCGAGTCTGCGCCTGTTTCCAGATCGCTGGCGCTTAGGTGCGCCGTCGAACCACACTCATCTGGCATTAAGCCGTCAGTCTTTCGAACCGCTGCGTATTCAGCGTCTGGGGCAGGAACAGCACTATCTGGGGCCGCTTAACGGACCGGAGCTTCTGGTGGTGCTACCGGAAGCGAAAGCGGTGGGATCGGTGGCGATGTCGATGCTGGGAAGCGATGCTGATTTGGGTGTTGTGCTGTTTACCAGTCGCGATGCCAGTCACTATCAACAAGGGCAGGGAACGCAGTTACTTCATGAAATTGCGCTGATGTTGCCGGAGCTTCTGGAGCGTTGGATTGAACGCGTATGACCGATTTACACACCGATGTAGAACGCTACCTACGTTATCTGAGCGTGGAGCGCCAGCTAAGCCCGATAACCCTGCTTAACTACCAGCGTCAGCTTGAGGCGATCATCAATTTTGCCAGCGAAAACGGCCTGCAAAGCTGGCAGCAATATGATGTGACGATGGTGCGCAATTTCGCTGTACGCAGTCGCCGTAAAGGGCTGGGAGCTGCAAGTTTGGCGTTACGGCTTTCTGCGCTACGTAGCTTTTTTGACTGGCTGGTCAGCCAGAACGAGCTCAAAGCTAACCCGGCGAAAGGTGTTTCGGCACCGAAAGCGCCGCGTCATCTGCCGAAAAACATCGACGTCGACGATATGAATCGGCTGCTGGATATTGATATCAACGATCCCCTCGCTGTGCGCGATCGGGCAATGCTGGAAGTGATGTACGGCGCGGGTCTGCGTCTTTCCGAGCTGGTGGGGCTCGATATCAAACACCTCGACCTGGAGTCTGGTGAAGTGTGGGTGATGGGAAAAGGCAGCAAAGAGCGCCGCCTGCCGATTGGTCGCAACGCTGTGGCGTGGATTGAGCACTGGCTTGATTTGCGCGACCTGTTTGGAAGCGAAGACGATGCGCTTTTTCTGTCGAAACTGGGCAAGCGTATCTCCGCGCGTAATGTGCAGAAACGCTTTGCCGAATGGGGCATAAAACAAGGGCTGAATAATCACGTTCACCCGCATAAATTACGTCACTCGTTCGCTACGCATATGCTGGAGTCGAGCGGCGATCTTCGTGGTGTGCAGGAGCTGCTGGGTCATGCCAACCTCTCCACCACGCAAATCTATACTCATCTTGATTTTCAACACCTTGCCTCGGTGTACGATGCGGCGCATCCACGCGCCAAACGGGGGAAATAATGCGTTTTTACCGGCCTTTGGGGCGCATCTCGGCGCTCACCTTTGACCTGGATGATACCCTTTACGATAACCGTCCGGTGATTTTGCGCACCGAGCGAGAGGCGCTTACCTTTGTGCAAAATTATCATCCGGCGCTGCGCAGCTTCCAGAATGAAGATCTGCAACGCCTGCGCCAGGCGGTACGGGAAGCGGAACCCGAGATTTATCACGACGTGACGCGCTGGCGTTTTCGTTCGATTGAACAAGCCATGCTCGACGCCGGGCTGAGTGCCGAAGAAGCCAGTGCAGGCGCACACGCAGCAATGATCAACTTTGCCAAATGGCGCAGCCGAATCGATGTTCCGCAGCAAACCCACGACACCTTAAAACAGCTGGCGAAGAAATGGCCGCTGGTGGCGATCACCAACGGTAACGCCCAGCCGGAGCTGTTTGGTTTAGGGGATTATTTTGAGTTTGTGCTGCGCGCTGGCCCGCACGGGCGCTCAAAACCGTTCAGCGATATGTACTTTCTGGCTGCGGAAAAACTCAACGTGCCGATCGGCGAGATCTTACATGTTGGGGACGATCTCACCACTGACGTGGGTGGGGCAATTCGCAGCGGAATGCAGGCTTGTTGGATCAGACCGGAAAATGGCGATCTGATGCAAACCTGGGACAGCCGTTTACTCCCGCATCTGGAAATTTCCCGGTTGGCATCTCTGACCTCGCTGATATAATCAGCAAATCTGTATATATACCCAGCTTTTTGGCGGAGGGCGTTGCGCTTCTCCGCCCAACCTATTTTTACGCGGCGGTGCCAATGGACGTTTCTTACCTGCTCGACAGCCTTAATGACAAACAGCGCGAAGCGGTGGCCGCGCCACGCAGCAACCTTCTGGTGCTGGCGGGCGCGGGCAGTGGTAAGACGCGCGTACTGGTGCACCGTATCGCCTGGCTGATGAGCGTGGAAAACTGCTCGCCATATTCGATTATGGCGGTAACGTTTACCAACAAAGCGGCGGCGGAGATGCGTCATCGTATCGGGCAGCTGATGGGCACCAGCCAGGGCGGCATGTGGGTCGGCACCTTCCACGGGCTGGCGCACCGTCTGCTGCGTGCGCACCATATGGACGCCAATCTGCCGCAGGATTTTCAGATCCTCGACAGCGAGGACCAGCTACGCCTGCTCAAACGCCTAATCAAGGCGATGAACCTCGACGAGAAGCAGTGGCCGCCGCGCCAGGCAATGTGGTACATCAACAGCCAGAAAGATGAAGGCCTGCGTCCACATCATATTCAAAGCTACGGTAATCCGGTGGAGCAGACCTGGCAGAAGGTGTATCAGGCGTATCAGGAAGCGTGTGACCGCGCGGGCCTGGTGGACTTCGCGGAACTGCTGCTACGCGCGCACGAGCTGTGGCTTAACAAGCCGCATATTCTGCAACACTACCGCGAACGTTTTACTAACATCCTGGTAGACGAATTCCAGGATACCAACAACATTCAGTACGCGTGGATCCGCCTGCTGGCGGGCGACACCGGCAAAGTGATGATCGTTGGCGATGACGACCAGTCAATCTACGGCTGGCGTGGGGCGCAGGTCGAGAATATTCAGCGTTTCCTCAATGATTTCCCCGGTGCTGAAACTATCCGTCTGGAGCAGAACTACCGCTCTACCAGCAATATTCTGAGCGCCGCGAACGCCCTGATTGAAAACAACAACGGGCGTTTGGGTAAAAAACTGTGGACCGATGGCGCGGATGGTGAGCCTATTTCCCTCTATTGCGCTTTTAACGAACTCGATGAAGCGCGTTTTGTGGTTAACCGTATCAAAACCTGGCAGGACAACGGCGGGGCGCTTGCCGAGTGCGCCATTCTCTACCGCAGCAACGCCCAGTCGCGTGTGCTGGAAGAAGCACTGTTACAGGCAAGTATGCCGTACCGTATTTACGGCGGGATGCGATTCTTCGAACGCCAGGAAATCAAAGATGCGCTCTCGTATCTGCGCCTGATTGCCAACCGTAATGACGACGCGGCCTTTGAGCGCGTGGTGAATACACCAACGCGGGGTATTGGTGACCGGACGCTGGACGTGGTACGTCAGACATCGCGCGATCGCCAGTTAACACTCTGGCAGGCATGTCGTGAACTGTTGCAGGAAAAAGCCCTCGCCGGACGTGCTGCCAGTGCCTTACAGCGGTTTATGGAACTGATCGACGCCTTAGCGCAGGAAACTGCCGATATGCCGCTGCATGTACAGACTGACCGGGTAATTAAAGACTCCGGCCTGCGCACAATGTACGAGCAGGAGAAAGGCGAAAAAGGCCAGACGCGTATCGAAAACTTAGAGGAACTGGTGACGGCGACGCGCCAGTTCAGCTACAACGAAGAAGACGAAGATTTAATGCCGCTGCAGGCGTTCCTCTCCCATGCGGCACTGGAAGCGGGCGAGGGGCAGGCGGATACCTGGCAGGATGCGGTGCAGTTGATGACGCTACACTCGGCGAAAGGTCTGGAGTTCCCGCAGGTGTTTATCGTCGGTATGGAAGAGGGCATGTTCCCAAGCCAGATGTCGCTGGATGAAGGTGGGCGTCTGGAAGAAGAACGCCGTCTGGCCTACGTTGGCGTAACCCGCGCGATGCAGAAACTGACGCTGACCTACGCGGAAACCCGCCGTCTGTATGGCAAAGAAGTTTACCATCGCCCGTCGCGCTTTATCGGCGAGCTGCCGGAAGAGTGTGTGGAAGAGGTGCGCCTGCGCGCCACGGTAAGCCGCCCGGTCAGCCATCAACGGATGGGTACGCCGATGGTCGAGAACGACAGCGGCTACAAGCTCGGCCAGCGCGTACGCCACGCTAAGTTTGGTGAAGGCACCATTGTCAATATGGAAGGCAGCGGTGAGCATAGCCGTTTGCAGGTGGCGTTCCAGGGCCAGGGTATTAAATGGCTGGTGGCGGCTTATGCCCGGTTGGAGACGGTGTGACGTTGCGGGATGCGGTGCGCCACACCGCATTCCGCATCAGCACCTTACTTAGCGCACTTCTTCACATCAATATTCCAGTCAGCACCAGACGCAACCTGATGTTTCTGCGCAAAATTATCCATATTCAGCGCCACGGAAACATTCAATAAGCTGTTCAGATACACCATCGGCTGGCCTTCCGGCACATCGCCGAAGCTTGCGACATACGGCATTTTCCCTGCGTATTTTTGCTGGGAACCTTCGGAAATGGTCACACACAACGTGTCGTTGAGTTTGATTCCTGCCTGATTCAGCAACTCGTCGCTGATATTGCTCCAGACGTTGCCGTACTGAATATCGAGAATCGGGATATTGCCCTTCACTTCACCTTTTGTTGCTTTTGCTTTCTGATAAGAAAGTTCGACAACTTTTGCAGGAAGCTCTGGCCCCACCTGTTCGAACGTAATCGCTCCGGAAGCCAGACGCGCACCAGTGTAGGCATATACATCGCGACCATGGAAGGTATATGACTTTTCAGAACCTTTCAGGCGGTTAGCTTTTTCGTCGATTTCCCGGACGCTATCAATACCCAGAGTTTGTGCCACCAAAGTGAGCGTACCGTTATCTGGTGAAACGAAGTATTGACCGTTTTTGGTTTTCAGCACTACCGATTTACGGTCAGTGCCTACGCCCGGATCGACCACGCTAACAAACACCGAACCTTGCGGCCAGTAACTGGCAGTCTGATACAGGCGATAAGCGCCTTCCCAGATGTTATACGGTGGAATTTCGTGTGTTAAATCAAAGATTTTAAGATTATGGTCAACGCCGAATGCGACCCCTTTCATCGCCGAGACGGCACCATCTTTCAGGCTAAAATCAGTTTGTAAAATCAAAGCGTTATCCGCATAGGCGGATGATGATCCCAGACACGTTAATAAAAATAACGTTGCGAGCGTTTTTTTCATTTTTGTTTCCCTTCATTTATCTGATGATTTTCCAGCTGTGTAGCCAGTCCCAGTTTGTCTGGCCTCCTCGAGTGTACAATGCTTAACCTTTCCGCTCGACGGAAATCATGGTGACAAAAGGATAGCGTTGCCACGGGATTGCCCCGCCTTTCATATACATATGTGAAATTGTGCCATCAAGATAAAGCAACTGCTCAACGTTCAGTTTCGCTTTGGCATAACAGGCAAAATCATAAAAATTTGTCGCCTGCTGGCTCAACAAAAACACGGCGTTCCCTTGTTTATTAATCCTACACCGTTACGAATTTTACGCGAGGCAACATTCGGGTGAATGCGTGGATTAATTACGTCGTTTTCTAATAACATTGGCCCTGACTGCACCGCAAACTGAATCTCTTTACTGGTTTTAAAGGCATCCAGACGAACGATGCCGACTTTATCTCCCGCGACATAAAACACGCCGCCAGGACGAATAAAGAAATTCCCTTCACCTGAAGCGAGATTTAACGCCACCTTCTGCTGACCGTTTTCGATGTACAAACCGAGCGGCGCATAGCTTTCATCATAGATGCCGCCGTTCATCGCCATCTGCACCTGACCCTGACTATTCATATCCGCCAGCAGAGCATGTAACGTTCCCCACGCTTCGCCATTGGCTTTTTGCCAGTACATTTTCACCCGCTCTGTTTGAGGATTAACGGTATACGCCTGTACGGTCAGCGTCGGATCTGAGAGTGCGCAATCATCAGCGGCAACAGCAAACAAGGGAAGTAAGGTGAGGGCGAGAAAAATCCGTTTGAGATTCAAGGTGATCATTCCTTTACCAATGAGTAGCCGATGCGCCATTATAGGTCCTGGATGTGGGATTTCTTTATCCTGTTAGCGACCTTGACGAGTACCAAAAAGCGCGAAGTTCAACTATTGTTCTGTGGTGTTCTGTTGCGTGTTGACGGCAAAATTTTGCTGGCGTAACATGCGCGCACGATCACTCTAAGAGGACATTCGCCTTGGACACACCCAGTAGATACTGGCTCACTATCCTGTCATCCAGGATCAACTCCTAAGGCTATCCCTTTTTGCTGATAGCCTTAGCGGTTGTCAGCGACCTCAATTTTTCCCGTCGCGCTGAGTCAGGCTGTTTAATGGTCTGAAACCCAATTTGTTTCTGTGTGCCCACCGAACTGTCCGATATTTTAAGCATTGGGAGTCCCGGTCATGCTGAGCGCATTTCAACTGGAAAATAACCGACTGACCCGGCTGGAAGTCGAAGAGTCACAACCCCTTGTAAATGCAGTATGGATTGATCTTGTCGAACCGGACGACGACGAGCGACTGCGCGTACAATCTGAACTTGGTCAGAGCCTGGCAACCCGCCCGGAACTGGAAGACATCGAAGCATCGGCACGTTTCTTTGAAGACGATGACGGCCTGCATATTCACTCCTTCTTCTTCTTTGAAGATGCGGAAGATCACGCCGGTAACTCCACTGTGGCATTTACCATCCGTGATGGTCGTCTGTTTACTCTGCGTGAGCGTGAACTGCCTGCATTCCGTCTGTATCGTATGCGTGCCCGTAGCCAGTCGATGGTAGACGGTAATGCCTACGAGCTGCTGCTGGATCTGTTCGAAACCAAAATCGAACAGTTGGCAGATGAAATTGAAAATATCTACAGCGACCTGGAGCAGTTGAGCCGGGTAATTATGGAAGGGCATCAGGGCGATGAGTACGACGAGGCGCTCTCCACGCTGGCGGAACTGGAAGATATCGGCTGGAAAGTTCGCCTGTGTCTGATGGATACCCAGCGTGCGCTCAACTTCCTGGTGCGTAAGGCGCGTTTACCGGGCGGGCAACTAGAGCAGGCGCGTGAAATCCTGCGAGATATCGAATCCCTGCTGCCGCATAACGAATCTCTGTTCCAGAAGGTGAACTTCCTGATGCAGGCGGCGATGGGCTTTATCAACATCGAGCAGAACCGCATCATCAAAATCTTCTCGGTGGTATCCGTCGTGTTCCTGCCGCCAACACTGGTTGCTTCCAGCTACGGGATGAACTTTGAGTTTATGCCAGAACTGAAGTGGAGTTTCGGCTACCCAGGCGCGATTATCTTTATGATCCTCGCGGGCCTGGCACCGTATCTGTACTTTAAGCGGAAGAACTGGTTGTAATATGAGTGCCGGATAAAGCTATTTTTTATCCGGCTTATTTCTAAAAATTGTCTTTTTTAAAGTCATGCGGATTGAAAACTCGCTCTATTTTATTTTCTTGTGTTAATTGATACTCAGTAAAATCGTTAATACCAATATGAGTGTTACGATAAGGGTATTCATTAATAACCATTAAGTAATTTTTCACGATGCAATTATCATTGCTCTTAATTGTCGGGAAACAGTAGAGATCTTCATACGGCCCTTCGATATATTTTTTATAGTCAGTGAAGCCATTACCGATATCAATGACATACCAGGTATGCCAACTACCTTCTGGTAGGGGATGTTGATTTTTAATTTCATTCTGATGCTTCAGATACCAATTTATTTTATCGCTGTCAGTCCATGGCAGATGATCAACGACCAGAAAGACTGAATTGCCAGCATCAGAGTATGTATACAACATCTGTACAGGACGCAATGTCCATAAATTATAGATGCAGCATAGAAGAAATAAACATAATATAATTTTCTGGAGTTTACTTTTCATAGATAATTTTTGATTCTTTCGATAGTGTTAAAATTGGTGAAAAAAGGTTTGAAAGCAAAGTCTTTATGCCGTTGTAAAAAGAACCATATGCGAAAAAATCTATATTTGCTGTAAGTCTTGTTTTTTATATCAGTTACATCAAAACCAAAGTGGTCTTGTGCTATGAAATGAATGGTAGCGCTCCAGCCCATAGGATATTTTTGAAAATTTAAAAGAGATATTTTTTGAGCTGAGATATCATGAATGCTGATTCCCAGGCCATTAAAATTATCTTTAAAATCATTGAATTTATTTAGTCTTGATGAAAGTAATTCGATCTTAATCTTTTGTAGGAGAAGAGGCCGGTATCCTGTCGTAGGTGTTGAAGAAATATCATTTTCGATACATTCTTTGATTACACGTATTGGGCTATTATAATCATATTTGTTTATTCGTTCATGAAAAGATAAGTTCAATTCCTGGCTATGGAAACTGTTGCCATTTCCATATCTAAAATGATCAATCAGATCCTGGATGAGTGTTTTGTATTGTCCAAAAAAGGAAAACATTTTTGCCAGATCTTTCATTTCTGCAAATAAAATATCAATACATTCACTTTGTGATATTTTTGTTCCGGAAGTTGGAACACTAAAAGCACCATAAGTAGAATTCGGCCCAGGAAAATGGTATTTAATGAGGCGGTAAGGATCAACTTTTGCAGAGATGTCGCTTAAGCCGAGTGAGAGAAAATCTTGTTCTTCCATATCCCCATATTGCATATCATCAGCAGAAAAATCATCGAATAAAGTAATAGTTTCGAAAAGTGTACAGGGCATATTAATTGATGAGCCTAATATGTTGTTCATTTATATTCTCCTTTCTTATAATTAAGGGCAATGTTAATTTGATAAGAAATAATAGGGTAAAAAAATTTTAAAAAAGAAATGCACTTCACATTTTTCATTACATTCTGAAGAGAGCTTGGTTAATGATTGGTCTTGCTTATCGCTAATAACATAATGCTGAATTTACTAAAAATGAAATTTATTAAAGCAAATGAAAATATACAACGACGTCTGGAAATTCTGCCTTTCCTTATGTGAGTCTCCTGTCAGCATGGCAATATGCCCACTCTCATGCAAGAGTCGGCATATTTTTTCAGAATATATTTATTTTTTATTTGGACGTTCTACGCTGCGTATAAATCGCATCCATCACAAAAATTGCCAGCGCCACCCAAATAAAGGCGAAGGTCACCATCTTATCGGCACCCGGTTTTTCACCATAAAACGTCACAGCCAGCAGGAACATCAGCGTCGGGCCAATGTACTGAAAAAAGCCTAACGTTGAGAGACGCAGGCGTGTCGCAGCCGCAGTAAAACACAACAGCGGTACGGTAGTGACAATCCCGGCGGCGATCAGCAGTAAATTCAGTGAAATCGGGTTTTGCCCCATATGGCTGGTTGAGCTGTCGGCAATAGCAAACAGGTAAATCGCCGCCACGGGCAGCAACCACATAGTTTCGATTAACATGCCGGTTTGCGCTTCAACAGCAATCTTCTTGCGTACCAGGCCGTAGAAGGCAAAACTAAACGCCAGCCCCAGCGCGATAATCGGTAGTGAACCAAAAGTCCACAACTGAACCAACACGCCACATATCGCCAGAATCACCGCCAGCCATTGCATCCGGCGGAATCGCTCGCCGAGGAAAATCATCCCCAGCACAATGTTCACCAGCGGGTTAATAAAGTAACCAAGGCTCGCTTCCAGCATATGGTGATTGTTCACCGCCCAGATAAACAGTAGCCAGTTGCCACCAATCAGCACGGCAGAGACTGCCAGCATAAAAATTTTCTGTGGCGTCTGAATCAGCGTTTTTAAATAGGACCACTGGCGGCAGATGCTCATCAGCACCACCATAAAGAAAAACGACCAGATCACGCGATGCGTCAGGATCTCATCGGCGGGCACGTAGTAAATCAGCTTGAAGTACGCTGGCGCAATACCCCAAATAAAATAAGCGGCAAGAGCGAGTAATACGCCCTGCCGCGTTTGTTTTGCATCCATCGGGAATACTCATTTTTAATTGGTAACAGCAGTTTACCTGCTTTTACGTTATCAACCTACCATATAGGTGGCTGTAGCGCTGGCAATATAAAGCTGTTCTTCATTGTGTAATTCAACGCGGGCGACGGCGACTTTATTGCCTGCCCGCAACAGGCTACTGGTAGCAGTAAAACGCTCGCCTCTGCCTGGGCGCAGATAATCGACGCGAAGATCAATGGTCCCCATTCGCGATAGCCGCTGACGTAGTTCATCTTCACTGATGGTTTCGTGGCGGGTTAAGGTACTTCCCACGCACACCAGACCGGCGGCGACATCCAGCGCCGACGCAATGACCCCGCCGTGCAAAATGCTTTGCGCCCAGTTACCCACCATCATTGGCTGATTTTTAAAGGCCAGCTGTGCGAACTCTTTTTCGTAACGCTCCAGTTCCATCCCCAATGCGCGGTTAAATGGCATGTGATAAACAAACATCTCACCCACTAATTTCAGGGCTTGTTCAGCGGTCAGTACGGCAGACATATCATCCTTACACTTCATTAGTTAATGAAATGTTGATTTTATGCTTCTTTGTTGTTGGTTTCTACTTTAGGAAGGGATAACTAACGGCTATGGAGTTAAGTATGTAAAATAGCCCGCAGAAAAATATTCACCTTATCAATAATTCGTTACGGAGAACACGAGCGATGCGGACTCTGCAGGGCTGGTTGTTGCCGGTGTTTATGTTGCCTATGGCAGTATATGCACAAGAGGCAACGGTGAAAGAGGTGCATGACGCGCCAGCGGTGCGTGGCAGTATTATCGCCAATATGCTGCAGGAGCATGACAATCCGTTCACCCTTTATCCTTATGACACCAACTACATCATCTATACCCAAACCAGCGATCTGAATAAAGAAGCGATTGCCAGTTACGACTGGGCGGAAAATGCGCGTAAGGATGAAGTAAAGTTTCAGTTGAGCCTGGCGTTTCCGCTGTGGCGTGGGATTTTAGGCCCGAACTCGGTGTTGGGTGCGTCTTATACGCAAAAATCCTGGTGGCAACTGTCCAATAGCGAAGAGTCTTCACCGTTTCGTGAAACTAACTACGAACCGCAATTGTTCCTCGGTTTTGCCACGGATTACAACTTTGCTGGCTGGACGCTGCGCGATGTGGAAATGGGCTACAACCACGACTCAAACGGGCGTTCAGACCCGACTTCCCGCAGCTGGAACCGCCTTTATACCCGCCTGATGGCAGAAAACGGTAACTGGCTGGTAGAGGTGAAGCCGTGGTATGTGGTGGGGAATACGGACGATAACCCGGACATCACCAAATATATGGGCTATTACCAGCTTAAAATCGGCTATCACCTCGGTGATGCGGTGTTGAGTGCGAAAGGACAGTACAACTGGAACACCGGCTACGGCGGCGCGGAGTTAGGCTTAAGTTACCCGATCACCAAACATGTGCGCCTTTATACTCAGGTTTACAGCGGCTATGGCGAATCGCTCATCGACTATAACTTCAACCAGACCCGTGTCGGTGTGGGGGTTATGCTAAACGATTTGTTTTGATGAACGGTTGAGTGGTTGGCAAATCTGGAATCCAGTATCCAGGATTACCCTCTCAGAGACTAAAAGCATTGCAGTTTCTCGCGCAGGCGCTGAAAATAGCGCCTGTTTTTATTTCAGGCAATCGGGGTGAATGTGGCGCAGGCGGAAGTGTTGAATCTGGAGTCCGGAGCTAAACAGGTTTTACAAGAAACCTTTGGCTACCAACAGTTTCGCCCCGGCCAGGAAGAGATTATCGACACTGTGCTTTCCGGTCGCGATTGCCTGGTCGTCATGCCCACTGGTGGCGGAAAATCCCTTTGCTATCAAATTCCTGCTTTATTGCTAAACGGCCTTACCGTGGTTGTTTCACCGCTGATTTCGTTGATGAAAGATCAGGTGGATCAACTGCAAGCCAACGGCGTGGCGGCGGCGTGCCTTAACTCGACGCAAACCCGCGAGCAGCAACTTGAAGTTATGACAGGCTGTCGCACCGGGCAAATCCGCCTGCTTTATATCGCGCCGGAACGCCTGATGCTGGATAACTTTCTTGAGCATCTGGCGCACTGGAATCCGGTGTTATTAGCCGTTGATGAAGCGCACTGTATCTCCCAATGGGGCCACGATTTCCGCCCGGAATATGCCGCGCTCGGTCAGTTGCGCCAGCGGTTCCCGACGCTGCCGTTTATGGCGCTGACCGCCACAGCCGATGACACCACGCGCCAGGATATCGTGCGCCTGCTGGGGCTGAACGATCCGCTGATTCAAATCAGCAGTTTTGACCGTCCGAATATTCGCTACATGCTGATGGAGAAATTCAAACCGCTCGATCAGTTGATGCGTTATGTACAGGAACAACGCGGTAAGTCGGGGATTATTTACTGTAATAGTCGTGCGAAAGTAGAAGACACCGCTGCGCGCCTGCAAAGCAAGGGAATTAGCGCGGCGGCCTATCATGCCGGGCTGGAAAATAATGTTCGCGCTGATGTGCAGGAGAAATTCCAGCGCGATGACCTGCAAATTGTGGTGGCGACGGTGGCGTTCGGCATGGGCATCAATAAACCAAACGTTCGCTTCGTGGTGCATTTTGATATTCCGCGCAACATTGAATCCTATTATCAGGAAACCGGACGCGCCGGGCGTGATGGCCTGCCCGCGGAAGCGATGCTGTTTTACGATCCGGCGGATATGGCGTGGCTGCGTCGTTGTCTGGAAGAGAAACCGCAGGGGCAGTTACAGGATATCGAACGTCATAAACTCAATGCGATGGGCGCGTTTGCCGAAGCGCAAACCTGTCGCCGTCTGGTGCTGCTAAACTATTTTGGCGAAGGGCGGCAGGAGCCGTGCGGGAACTGCGATATCTGCCTCGATCCGCCGAAACAATACGATGGTTCAACCGATGCTCAGATTACCCTTTCCACCATTGGTCGTGTGAATCAGCGGTTTGGGATGGGTTATGTGGTGGAAGTGATTCGTGGCGCTAATAACCAGCGTATCCGCGACTATGGTCATGACAAACTGAAAGTCTATGGCATGGGCCGTGATAAAAGCCATGAACATTGGGTGAGCGTGATCCGCCAGCTGATTCACCTCGGCCTGGTGACGCAAAATATTGCCCAGCATTCTGCCCTACAACTGACAGAGGCTGCGCGTCCGGTGCTGCGCGGCGAATCCTCTTTGCAACTTGCCGTGCCACGTATCGTGGCGCTCAAACCGAAAGCGATGCAGAAATCCTTCGGCGGCAACTACGATCGCAAACTGTTCGCCAAATTACGCAAACTGCGTAAATCGATTGCCGATGAAAGCAATGTCCCGCCGTACGTGGTGTTTAACGACGCGACCTTGATTGAGATGGCGGAACAGATGCCGATCACTGCCAGCGAAATGCTCAGCGTTAACGGCATTGGGATGCGCAAGCTGGAACGCTTTGGCAAACCGTTTATGGCGCTGATTCGTGCGCATGTTGATGGCGATGACGAAGAGTAGTCAGCAGCATAAAAAAGTGCCAGGATGAAGACTCCGTAAACGTTTCCCCCGCGAGTCTAATGTATGTTGATGTTATTCCTCACCGTCGCCATGGTGCACATTGTGGCGCTTATGAGCCCCGGTCCCGATTTCTTTTTTGTCTCTCAGACCGCTGTTAGTCGTTCCCGTAAAGAAGCGATGATGGGCGTGCTGGGCATTACCTGCGGCGTAATGGTTTGGGCTGGGATTGCGTTGCTTGGCCTACATTTGATTATCGAAAAAATGGCCTGGCTGCATACGCTGATTATGGTGGGCGGTGGCCTGTATCTCTGCTGGATGGGTTATCAGATGCTGCGTAGCGCACTGAAAAAAGAGGTCGTTTCTGCGCCTGCGCCACAGGTAGAACTGGCAAAAAGCGGACGCAGTTTCCTGAAAGGCTTACTGACCAATCTCGCCAATCCGAAAGCGATTATCTACTTTGGTTCGGTATTCTCGCTGTTTGTCGGCGATAACGTCGGCACCACTGAGCGCTGGGGCATTTTCGCGTTGATTATTATCGAAACACTGGCGTGGTTTACCGTCGTTGCCAGCCTGTTTGCCCTGCCGCAAATGCGCCGTGGTTATCAACGTCTGGCGAAGTGGATTGATGGTTTTGCCGGGGCGTTATTTGCCGGATTTGGCATTCATTTGATTATTTCGCGTTGATGCCAGACGCGTCATCAGAGTAAGTCGGATAAGGCGTTTACGCCGCATCCGACATTATTTTTCACGCATGCCTCGCCGATGCTAACAGCGCCCCCACCAGCATAAACAACGAGCCGAAAATCTTATTCAGCGCCTTCATCTGCTTTGGTCCTTTAATCCATAGAGCAATCCGTTGAGCAAGGGTGGCGTAACCGATCATCACAATAATATCGACCACAATAGTCGTGACGCCGAGCACGATATACTGCATCAGCTGCGGCTGTTGCGGCATGATGAATTGCGGAAATAGCGCCGCCAGAAACACAATACTTTTGGGATTGGTAAGATTCACAAAAACTGCGCGCTGGAACAAATGTCGACGCGATTGAGTAGAGGCCAGCGATTTAAGGTCAATTGCACCAGCGGCGCGCCATTGCTGTATTCCCAGCCAAATCAAGTAAGCTGCGCCTGCCCACTTCAACACTTCAAACGCAATCACTGAGCGGGAAAATAGCGTCCCCAACCCCACGCCAACCAGCACAATATGAATCGCCAGTCCGGTCTGAAGCCCAGCAATAGACGCCACCGCGCCGCGATAACCGTGGTTGAGCGAGGTGGTCATGGTGTTGATTGCGCCAGAGCCTGGCGACAGGCTTAAAATGATCGATGTCAGCAGGTAGGCAAACCACCATTCTAAGGTCATGATGAACTCCCGGTGTGTCTATTTTTGTGCCACAATACGCTACTGTCGCAGCGTTGTGTCAGGCACGCTTAAAAAAACGATTTTACGTGGTTTAAGAGGCAGATTACCCGATGTTTCAGCAGCAAAAAGACTGGGAAACAAGAGAAAACGCGTTTGCTGCTTTTACCATGGGACCGCTGACTGATTTCTGGCGTCAGCGAGATGAAGCAGAGTTTACTGGTGTGGATGACATTCCGGTGCGCTTTGTCCGTTTTCGCGCACAGCACCATGACCGGGTGGTAGTCATCTGCCCGGGGCGTATTGAGAGCTACGTAAAATATGCGGAACTGGCCTACGACCTGTTCCATTTGGGGTTTGATGTCTTAATCATCGACCATCGCGGGCAGGGACGTTCCGGTCGCCTGTTAGCCGATCCGCATCTCGGGCATGTTAATCGCTTTAATGATTATGTTGATGATCTGGCGGCATTCTGGCAACAGGAGGTCCAGCCCGGTCCGTGGCGTAAACGCTATATACTGGCACATTCGATGGGCGGTGCGATCTCCACATTATTTCTGCAACGCCATCCAGGTGTATGTGACGCTATTGCGCTAACTGCGCCAATGTTTGGGATCGTGATTCGTATGCCGTCATTTATGGCACGGCAGATCCTCAATTGGGCCGAAGCGCATCCACGTTTCCGTGATGGCTATGCAATAGGCACCGGGCGCTGGCGCGCGTTGCCGTTTGCTATCAACGTACTGACCCACAGCAGACAGCGATATCGACGTAACTTACGCTTCTATGCTGATGACCCAACGATTCGCGTCGGTGGGCCAACCTACCATTGGGTACGCGAAAGTATTCTGGCTGGCGAACAGGTGTTAGCCGGTGCGGGTGATGACGCCACGCCAACGCTTCTTTTACAAGCTGAAGAGGAACGCGTGGTGGATAACCGCATGCACGACCGTTTTTGTGAACTCCGCACCGCCGCGGGCCATCCTGTCGAAGGAGGACGGCCGTTGGTAATTAAAGGTGCTTACCATGAGATCCTTTTTGAAAAGGACGCAATGCGCTCAGTCGCGCTCCACGCCATCGTTGATTTTTTCAACAGGCATAACTCACCCAGCGGAAACCGCTCTACAGAGGTTTAAATTTCTTATGTACCAGGTTGTTGCGTCTGATTTAGATGGCACGTTACTTTCTCCCGACCATACGTTATCCCCTTACGCCAAAGAAACTCTGAAGCTGCTCACCGCGCGCGGCATCAACTTTGTGTTTGCGACCGGTCGTCACCACGTTGATGTGGGGCAAATTCGCGATAATCTGGAGATTAAGTCTTACATGATTACCTCCAATGGCGCGCGCGTTCACGATCTGGATGGCAATCTGATTTTTGCTCATAACCTGGATCGCGACATTGCCAGCGATCTGTTTGGCGTAGTCAACGACAATCCGGACATCATTACTAACGTTTATCGCGACGACGAATGGTTTATGAATCGCCATCGCCCGGAAGAGATGCGCTTTTTTAAAGAAGCGGTGTTCAAATATGCGCTGTATGAGCCGGGATTACTGGAGCCGGAAGGCGTCAGCAAAGTGTTCTTCACCTGCGATTCCCATGAACAACTTCTGCCGCTGGAGCAGGCGATCAACGCTCGCTGGGGCGATCGCGTCAACGTTAGTTTCTCTACCTTAACCTGTCTGGAAGTGATGGCGGGCGGCGTGTCGAAAGGTCATGCGCTGGAAGCGGTGGCGAAGAAACTGGGCTACAGCCTGAAGGATTGTATTGCCTTTGGTGACGGGATGAACGACGCCGAAATGCTGTCGATGGCGGGGAAAGGCTGCATTATGGGCAGTGCGCACCAGCGTCTGAAAGATCTGCATCCGGAGCTGGAAGTGATTGGTACTAATGCCGACGACGCGGTGCCGCATTATCTGCGTAAGCTCTATTTATCGTAATCGTTCTTTATTTGGCCAGTTGTCAACCTGATACTTCGCTACAATGGATACTCGTTAATCAAAGAGTTTTCCATTGTGGCGCTACTTATCATCACCACGATTCTGTGGGCCTTCTCCTTTAGCTTTTATGGCGAGTACCTTGCGGGGCACGTCGATAGCTATTTTGCGGTGCTGGTGCGCGTTGGCCTGGCGGCACTCGTTTTTCTGCCGTTTCTGCGTACCCGTGGCAATAGCCTGAAAACGGTCGGCCTGTATATGCTGGTGGGCGCGATGCAGCTCGGCGTGATGTATATGCTGAGTTTTCGCGCCTATCTCTACCTGACGGTCTCCGAATTGTTGCTGTTCACCGTACTGACGCCGCTCTACATTACGTTGATTTATGACATCATGAGTAAGCGCCGTCTGCGCTGGGGCTATGCTTTTAGCGCCTTGTTGGCGGTGATTGGTGCCGGGATTATTCGCTATGATCAGGTCACCGACCACTTCTGGATTGGCCTGCTGCTGGTGCAGCTCTCCAATATCACTTTTGCCATCGGCATGGTGGGTTACAAACGTCTGATGGAAACTCGCCCGATGCCGCAGCATAACGCCTTTGCGTGGTTCTATCTTGGCGCGTTCCTGGTGGCGGTGATTGCATGGTTCTTGCTGGGAAATGCGCAGAAAATGCCACAAACCACGTTGCAATGGGGCATTCTGGTGTTTCTTGGCGTGGTGGCTTCCGGGATTGGCTACTTTATGTGGAACTACGGCGCAACCCAAGTAGACGCCGGAACGCTGGGTATTATGAATAATATGCACGTTCCGGCAGGGCTGCTGGTAAACCTGGCTATCTGGCACCAACAGCCGCACTGGCCAACGTTCATTACAGGCGCGCTGGTGATCCTGGCCTCACTGTGGGTGCATCGTAAGTGGGTCGCTCCGCGCTCTTCACAAACGGCAGATGATCGCAGGCGTGATTGCGCGCTGAGCGAATAAACGCTTCAGTAATCGGCTGACGCTGCTCGCCATCGCGCACGGCGGCGTACAGTCGGCTCCACAAGCCTTCGCCCAGGGTTTTGGTCACCACCAGACCCTGGCGCTCAAAACTCTCTACTACCCAATGCGGCAGGGCGGCAATACCCATCCGCGCGGCAACCATCTGAATCAACAATAAGGTGTTATCGACGCTTTTCAGTGACGGGCTGACGCCTGCCGGCTGAAGAAAATGCCGCCAGACATCCAGTCGGCTACGCTGCACCGGATAAATCAACAGCGTCTCGCTGGCGAGATCTTCCGGTGTAATACGCGTTTTTGCCGCCAGCGGATGGTCAGGTGCCAACACCAGACGCACTTCATAATCGAACATCGGCGAATAATGCAGGCCACTGCGCGGCAGAATATCTGACGTCATCACCAGATCCAGCTCGCCCTGTTGCAACGCAGGCTGCGGGTCAAACGTCACGCCCGATTTAAAGTCCATCTCGACCTGCGGCCAGTTCTTATGGAAATTTTCTAACGCGGGCGTCAGCCACTGAATACAGCTATGGCACTCAATGGCGATGCGCAGACGCGTCTGCTGCGGTTCATTGCAGGCTTGCAGTGCCTGGCTAATTTGTGGCAGCACCTGGTTTGCCAGTTGCAACAGGATTTCTCCCTGCGGTGTAAAGCGAAGCGGCTGGCTCTTACGCACAAATAGCCGGAAGCCAAGGCGTTGTTCCAGATCGCTAAACTGGTGAGACAGGGCGGATTGCGTCTGATGCAACGTCGCCGCAGCGGCTGCGAGCGAGCCGCAGTTCCGCAACGCTTGTAGCGTTTTCAGATGTTTTACTTCGATCATGAAAGTCCTTCACTTCGGCATGAATAATTTGCGCTTGAGGAATATACAGTAACCGCCAATTATGGATGTGTAAACATCTGGACGGCTAAATACTAAAAATTCCATAAGGGGCATATAATGACAATTCTTAATCACACCCTCGGTTTCCCTCGCGTTGGCCTGCGTCGCGAGCTGAAAAAAGCGCAAGAGAGTTATTGGGCGGGGAACTCCACGCGTGAAGAACTGCTGGCGGTAGGGCGTGAATTGCGTGCTCGTCACTGGGATCAACAAAAGCAAGCGGGTATCGACCTGCTGCCGGTGGGCGATTTTGCCTGGTACGATCATGTACTGACCACCAGTCTGCTGCTGGGTAACGTTCCGGCGCGTCATCAGAACAAAGATGGTTCGGTAGATATCGACACCCTGTTCCGTATTGGTCGTGGACGTGCGCCGACTGGCGAACCTGCGGCGGCAGCGGAAATGACCAAATGGTTTAATACCAACTATCACTACATGGTGCCGGAATTCGTTAAAGGCCAACAGTTCAAACTGACCTGGACGCAGCTGCTGGACGAAGTGGACGAGGCGCTGGCGCTGGGCCACAAGGTGAAACCTGTGCTGCTGGGGCCGGTTACCTACCTGTGGCTGGGTAAAGTGAAAGGTGAACAGTTTGATCGCCTGAGCCTGCTGAACGACATTCTTCCGATTTATCAGCAAGTGCTGGCAGAACTGGCAAAACGCGGCATTGAGTGGGTACAGATTGATGAACCCGCGCTGGTACTGGAACTGCCGCAGGCGTGGCTGGACGCATACAAACCCGCTTACGACGCGCTCCAGGGACAGGTGAAACTGCTGCTGACCACCTATTTTGAAGGCGTAACGCCAAATCTCGACACGATTACTGCGCTGCCTGTTCAGGGTCTGCATGTCGATCTTGTACATGGTAAAGATGACGTTGCTGAACTGCACAAGCGTCTGCCTTCTGACTGGCTGCTGTCTGCGGGTCTGATCAATGGTCGTAACGTCTGGCGCGCCGATCTTACCGAGAAGTATGCGCAAATTAAGGACATTGTCGGCAAACGCGATTTGTGGGTGGCATCTTCCTGCTCACTGCTGCACAGCCCCATCGACCTGAGCGTGGAAACGCGTCTTGATGCAGAAGTGAAAAGCTGGTTTGCCTTCGCCCTGCAAAAATGTCATGAACTGGCACTGCTGCGCGATGCGCTGAACAGTGGTGACACGGCTGCTCTGGCAGAGTGGAGCGCTCCGATTCAGGCGCGTCGTCACTCTACTCGTGTTCATAATCCGGCAGTAGAAAAGCGTCTGGCGGCGATCACCGCCCAGGACAGTCAGCGTGCGAATGTCTATGAAGTGCGTGCTGAAGCCCAGCGTGCGCGTTTTAAACTGCCCGCGTGGCCGACCACCACGATTGGTTCCTTCCCGCAAACCACGGAGATTCGTACCCTGCGTCTGGATTTTAAAAAGGGTAATCTCGACGCCAATAACTACCGCACGGGCATTGCGGAACATATCAAGCAGGCCATTGTTGAGCAGGAACGTTTGGGACTGGATGTGCTGGTACATGGCGAGGCTGAGCGTAATGACATGGTGGAATACTTTGGCGAGCACCTCGACGGTTTTGTCTTTACGCAAAACGGTTGGGTACAGAGCTACGGTTCACGCTGCGTGAAGCCACCGATTGTTATTGGTGACGTTAGCCGCCCGGCACCGATTACCGTTGAGTGGGCGAAGTATGCGCAATCCCTGACTGATAAACCGGTGAAAGGGATGTTGACCGGCCCGGTGACTATTCTCTGCTGGTCGTTCCCGCGTGAAGATGTCAGCCGTGAAACCATCGCCAAACAAATTGCGCTGGCGCTGCGTGATGAAGTGGCGGACCTGGAAGCCGCTGGAATTGGCATCATCCAGATTGATGAACCGGCACTGCGCGAAGGTTTACCGCTGCGTCGCGGCGACTGGGATGCCTATCTCCAGTGGGGCGTGGAGGCTTTCCGTATCAACGCCGCCGTGGCGAAAGATGACACACAAATCCACACTCACATGTGTTACTGCGAGTTCAACGACATCATGGATTCGATTGCGGCGCTGGACGCAGACGTCATCACCATCGAAACCTCGCGTTCCGACATGGAGTTGCTGGAGTCGTTTGAAGAGTTTGATTATCCAAATGAAATCGGTCCTGGCGTCTATGACATTCACTCGCCAAACGTACCGAGCGTAGAATGGATTGAAGCCTTGCTGAAGAAAGCGGCAAAACGCATTCCGGCAGAGCGTCTGTGGGTCAACCCGGACTGTGGCCTGAAAACGCGCGGCTGGCCAGAAACCCGCGCGGCACTGGCGAACATGGTGCAGGCGGCGCAGAATTTGCGTCGGGGATGACGAATATTAACGAGTCACTGTAAATTGCAGTACGATAATGGCTTCCAGCACTGGAAGCCATTTTGCATGAGTGCCAGATTGAAGCTGATCTTCAGGAGCAGAAATAACCGAATCGTTTTTTTCGCAAAACACAGTTTTGAGTGATTCCGTTCAGTAATCAACGCTACGTTATTTATTCTCACGTTGCACGAGATTGTATCCCTTTTCACTAACGTGGTAGTGAGGCATAGACTTATTCCCGCTATCCTCAATAATAACCAAACCTTCGTTAGCTAATTTGTTAACAATGTTAACAACATTCCCGAATCCTGGAATTTGCCTTATGGATAGTGTGCGATCGAGATTCATCCAGTTCCAGTTTATATCTTTCTCAGTCATAACGTTCAGCACGTTAAGTTCATTTTTAGTGATCACGATATTCTGTACCAAAATTGATGAGTATCTTATTGAAAGATCACAATGTAAATCATGCTCCTGTAATGGCTGGATCAGAAGAGGTTGTCTTGTTGTTCTTTGATAAGATTCAATCCATATTGAGAAACTCTGTAGCGTGGTCTAGAGTTGCCCTCACCATTTACGATATCAACCAACCCATGATTAACCAGCTTTGTTACGATATTCGCTACGTTGCCAAATCCTGGAATATTTCGTATAGCTAAAGTACGATCCAGCACCATCCAGCTCCAGTCAATATCTTTCTCAGCCATAACTTTCAGCACGTTAAATTCAACTATCGTAATCGTCATTTTGTTGCATCCGGATGAAATAAGTCAGTATCTTTAATTTTAAAGTCTTCTAGAGTTGCAGTATGTACATTATTCCATAATTCATATCCATCTAAACCTTTCGGTTCACCTGTTTCCCATCCTAAATTACAATAACGCTGATACTCGCGACATTCATGAGTATAGTAGTTCAGATCGTATTTTTCAGGAAGCAATTCTTTATTTGCTATTTTCTTTAGCCTTGAAATCATTACATCATTAGCTGGATCATGATCAAATCTGGAGATATGCTTTTCAACAATAGCGATACCTTCCCTGTTGATTGTTACGCCATCTATCGTCAGGTTTTCAATTGGACCACCGGCAAGGTCGGGATTAAATGGTCTTCCTGATACTGCTCCTCTGGCTCCGAAATGCTCAAGTGATTCCAAATCAGGGAATCTCATTCTTCCCAGAACAACTCCAGCAACTATTGAAGCACCAGCGATGAGTAACCCTTTGTTATCCATAACTTGATCGTAACCAGCAGGTGCATCTCCTCCCAACTTGTTTGCTGTTTCCCTGAATCCTTCGATATTCCCATTGTATATGCCGCCAGCAGCAAGCAGTCTGCCAACCGCTTTACTATTGAGTGTTTTGAGGCCATTATCATCTTTAGTTTTTGGCCGTGGTATAAACAGACGGTTGTAGTTATCGGGAAATGCCAAATAACTAAATTCAGTATTAGCAATCAGATGCCTGGAGAGTATATATTCATAACTGACAGTGATGGTTTCTGTATCCAGATTGTTCTCAGTAAACAGGTGATTGATTGCTGATAAGAGCGCGCCGCGAAGTTGAATGTTGTAATATTTCTCCCATCGACCAAATCTATTGATCCGATAGAAGTCAAACTCCATGAACAACTGCTCGTTATTGTTAATAGCGTTAATAAGTAACGGGGAGCTTTTGTCAATCAATTTACAGAAACTAAGGCCATGCAATTGTGACCCTTTGCCTGTATTCGTAATACTATTAGAGAGCGAGAACGCGAAGATTTCATCTTCATGGCCAATCTGCCAGCGATTACCTATTGATGCGCTCGTTCCACAACGAGAGGAAATACATCCTTGTTGTTCTCCGGTTATGTTCAGGTAAATAATATCACTCATCCTTGAAAAACCTTTTGTTAATTCTTTTGTGAAAGAAAAATAGTATTGTTATTTTTTACCTTTATTTACGCCTAAAAGGGATGAACTAAAATGTGAAAAACAAAATGTTTCACTTTAATATCTTTTTATCAGGAAGGTCTGAGATAATTTATAATTAATGTGAATGTGTTGATAATAATTAATGTTTGTTTGAGAATGGGAGTTGATGGTAAATCTCTAAGGTGTCTGCCAGTGAAGAGACTCACTTATGACTATTACTTGCCGACTTTCTTAAGGTCAAATAGCGGAGTCGTGCTCTCCAATCAATTCATACTGATTATTTTTTGGGGGACAGAGATGGCAGCAAAACGCACTCGTTCACTCACCATCTCAAATATAGACTAAGAGGAAACTAATTCCGCTTCCCACCATACTGCTTAAACCACTCCAGCATACGCTGCCAGCCATCTTTCGCAGATTCGGCATGATAGCTCGGGCGATAATCGGCGTTGAATGCATGCCCGGCATCCGGGTAGACGATAATCTCTGCTTTCGCATTAGCAGCCCGCAGCGCCTGGCGCATGGTTTCAACGCTCTCCTGCGGAATGCTGTTATCCTGACCACCATATAAGCCGAGAACCGGCGCGTTAAGATCGGTTGCGATATCAACAGGTTGTTTCGGTGAATTCAGCGACTTATCGCCTGTCAGTTTGCCGTACCATGCCACCGCCGCTTTCAGTTGCGGGTTATGCGCAGCATACAGCCAGGTGATACGTCCACCCCAGCAGAATCCGGTGATCATTAAACGATGAACATCGCCGCCGTTGCGGGAAGCCCAACTGGCGACATGATCGAGATCGGCCAGCACCTGCGAGTCAGGCACTTTTGCTACCAGACCGCTAAGTAACGTGGGGATATCGGCAAAATCATTCGGATCGCCTTCGCGGAAGTAAAGTTCAGGTGCGATAGCCAGATACCCCTCCAGCGCCAGACGGCGACAAATGTCGCGGATATGTTCATGCACGCCAAAAATTTCCTGCACTACAATGACCACTGGCAGTGGGCCATCGCTTTGCTTTGGTCTGGCATGGTAAGCAGGCATGTTATCCCCTTGTGAAGGGATAGAGGTGAAGCCCGCCACAATCGCGTCGTCCAGGGTCTGAACGATGGTCGAAGCTAGAGGCGATGCAGCAGGTGCAAATCCAGATTGTTGTGTTGTTGCCATGGTATTCTCCGTACCCTTATAAAAATGTTGCGCAATGTTAACTATAGTCAGCATGCAACAAATCACATTGCCTGAATCGGCTCATCTTTTATGCAGTCCTGCAGAATGAAGAGTGATTTATGTGATTTGCATCACTTTTGGTGGGTAAATTTATGCAACGCATTTGCGTCATGGTGATGAGTATCACGAAAAAATGTTAAACCCTTCGGTAAAGTGTCTTTTTGCTTCTTCTGACTAAACCGATTCACAGAGGAGTTGTATATGTCCAAGTCTGATGTTTTTCATCTCGGCCTCACTAAAAACGATTTACAAGGGGCTACGCTTGCCATCGTCCCTGGCGACCCGGATCGTGTGGAAAAGATCGCCGCGCTGATGGATAAGCCGGTTAAGCTGGCATCTCACCGCGAATTCACCACCTGGCGTGCAGAGCTGGATGGTAAACCTGTTATCGTCTGCTCTACCGGTATCGGCGGCCCGTCTACCTCTATTGCTGTTGAAGAGCTGGCACAGCTGGGCATTCGCACCTTCCTGCGTATCGGTACAACGGGCGCTATTCAGCCGCATATTAATGTGGGTGATGTCCTGGTTACCACGGCGTCTGTTCGTCTGGATGGCGCGAGCCTGCACTTCGCACCGCTGGAATTCCCGGCTGTCGCTGATTTCGAATGTACGACTGCGCTGGTTGAGGCTGCGAAATCCATCGGCGCGACGACTCACGTTGGCGTGACGGCTTCTTCTGATACCTTCTACCCAGGTCAGGAACGTTACGATACTTACTCTGGTCGCGTAGTTCGTCACTTTAAAGGTTCTATGGAAGAGTGGCAGGCGATGGGCGTAATGAACTATGAAATGGAATCTGCAACCCTGCTGACCATGTGTGCAAGTCAGGGCCTACGTGCCGGTATGGTAGCGGGTGTTATCGTTAACCGCACCCAGCAAGAGATCCCGAATGCTGAGACGATGAAACAAACTGAAAGCCAAGCGGTGAAAATCGTGGTGGAAGCGGCGCGTCGTCTGCTGTAATCCTCTTCTCCTGTCTGAAGGCCGACGCGTTCGGCCTTTTGTATTTTTGCGTAGCGCCTCGCAGGAAATGCCTTTCCAACTGGACGTTTGTACAGCACAATTCTATTTTGTGCGGGTAAGTTGTTGCGTCAGGAGGCGTTGTGGATTTCTCAATCATGGTTTACGCAGTTATTGCGTTGGTGGGTGTGGCAATTGGCTGGCTGTTTGCCAGTTATCAACATGCGCAGCAAAAAGCCGAGCAATTAGCTGAACGTGAAGAGATGGTCGCGGAGTTAAGCGCGGCAAAACAACAAATTACCCAAAGCGAGCACTGGCGCGCTGAGTGCGAGTTACTCAATAACGAAGTGCGCAGCCTGCAAAGTATTAACACCTCTCTGGAGGCCGATCTGCGTGAAGTAACCACGCGGATGGAAGCCGCACAGCAACATGCTGACGATAAAATTCGCCAGATGATTAACAGCGAGCAGCGCCTCAGTGAGCAGTTTGAAAACCTCGCCAACCGTATTTTTGAGCACAGCAATCGCCGGGTTGATGAGCAAAACCGTCAGAGTCTGAACAGCCTGTTGTCGCCGCTACGTGAACAACTGGACGGTTTCCGCCGTCAGGTTCAGGACAGCTTTGGTAAAGAAGCACAAGAACGCCATACCCTGACCCACGAAATTCGCAATCTCCAGCAGCTCAACGCGCAAATGGCCCAGGAAGCGATCAACCTGACGCGCGCGCTGAAAGGCGACAATAAAACCCAGGGCAACTGGGGCGAGGTAGTATTGACGCGGGTGCTGGAGGCTTCCGGTCTGCGTGAAGGGTATGAATATGAAACCCAGGTCAGCATCGAAAATGACGCCCGCTCGCGGATGCAGCCGGATGTCATCGTGCGGTTGCCGCAGGGAAAAGATGTGGTGATCGACGCCAAAATGACGCTGGTCGCCTATGAACGCTATTTCAACGCCGAAGATGACTACACCCGCGAAAGCGCGCTACAGGAACATATCGCGTCGGTGCGTAACCATATCCGTTTGCTGGGACGCAAAGATTATCAACAGCTGCCGGGGCTGCGAACCCTGGATTACGTGCTGATGTTTATTCCCGTTGAACCCGCTTTTTTACTGGCGCTTGACCGCCAGCCGGAGCTGATCACCGAAGCGTTGAAAAACAATATCATGCTGGTTAGCCCGACCACGCTGCTGGTGGCGCTGCGCACTATCGCCAACCTCTGGCGCTATGAGCATCAAAGTCGTAACGCCCAGAAAATAGCCGATCGCGCCAGCAAGCTGTACGACAAGATGCGTTTGTTCGTCGATGACATGTCAGCGATTGGTCAAAGTCTCGACAAAGCGCAGGATAACTATCGCCAGGCAATGAAAAAACTCTCTTCAGGTCGCGGAAATGTGCTGGCGCAGGCAGAAGCGTTTCGCGGTTTAGGGGTAGAAATTAAACGCGAGATTAATCCGGATTTGGCTGAACAAGCGGTGAGCCAGGATGAAGAGTATCGACTGCGGTCGGTTCCGGAGCAGCCGAATGATGAAGCTTATCAACGCGATGATGAATATAATCAGCAGTCGCGCTAGCCCATTGGGGGTAGTTAAGCCGGGTAGAAATCTAGGGCATCGACGCCCAATCTGTTACACTTCTGGAACAATTTTTTGATGAGCAGGCATTGAGATGGTGGATAAGTCACAAGAAACGACGCACTTTGGTTTTCAGACCGTCGCGAAGGAACAAAAAGCGGATATGGTCGCCCACGTTTTCCATTCCGTGGCATCAAAATACGATGTCATGAATGATTTGATGTCATTTGGTATTCATCGTTTGTGGAAGCGATTCACGATTGATTGCAGCGGCGTACGCCGTGGGCAGACCGTGCTGGATCTGGCTGGTGGCACCGGCGACCTGACAGCGAAATTCTCCCGCCTGGTCGGAGAAACTGGCAAAGTGGTCCTTGCTGATATCAATGAATCCATGCTCAAAATGGGCCGCGAGAAGCTGCGTAATATCGGTGTGATTGGCAACGTTGAGTATGTTCAGGCGAACGCTGAGGCGCTGCCGTTCCCGGATAACACCTTTGATTGCATCACTATTTCGTTTGGTCTGCGTAACGTCACCGACAAAGATAAAGCACTGCGTTCAATGTATCGCGTGCTGAAACCCGGCGGCCGCCTGCTGGTGCTTGAGTTCTCGAAGCCAATTATCGAGCCGCTGAGCAAAGCCTATGATGCATACTCCTTCCATGTGCTGCCGCGTATTGGCTCATTGGTCGCGAACGACGCCGACAGCTACCGTTATCTGGCAGAATCCATCCGTATGCATCCCGATCAGGATACCCTGAAAGCCATGATGCAGGATGCCGGATTCGAAAGTGTCGACTACTACAATCTGACGGCAGGGGTTGTGGCGCTGCATCGTGGTTATAAGTTCTGACAGGAGACCGGAAATGCCTTTTAAACCTTTAGTGACGGCAGGAATTGAAAGTCTGCTCAACACCTTCCTGTATCGCTCACCCGCGCTGAAAACGGCCCGCTCGCGTCTGTTGGGCAAAGTGCTGCGCGTGGAGGTAAAAGGCTTTTCGACATCATTGATTCTGG
Source organism: Escherichia sp. WS1368 (assembly GCF_046487485.1). NCBI lineage: Bacteria > Pseudomonadati > Pseudomonadota > Gammaproteobacteria > Enterobacterales > Enterobacteriaceae > Escherichia > Escherichia sp. WS1368. The sequence goes on along the minus strand of NZ_JBJQJI010000016.1, from coordinate 15,327 downwards.
TGTTCAGCGAACGCCAGGTTGATGTACTGGGCGAATGGGCAGGCGATGCTGACTGCACCGTTATCGCCTACGCCAGCGTGTTGCCGAAACTTCGCGATCGCCAGCAGCTTGCCGCACTGATTCGCAGTGGTGAGCTGGAAGTACAGGGCGATATTCAGGTGGTGCAAAACTTCGTTGCGCTGGCAGATCTGGCAGAGTTCGACCCTGCGGAACTGCTGGCCCCTTATACCGGTGATATCGCCGCTGAAGGTATCAGCAAAGCCATGCGCGGAGGCGCAAAGTTCCTGCATCACGGCATTAAGCGCCAGCAACGTTATGTGGCAGAAGCCATTACTGAAGAGTGGCGTATGGCACCTGGTCCGCTTGAAGTGGCCTGGTTTGCGGAAGAGACGGCTGCCGTCGAGCGTGCTGTTGATGCCCTGACCAAACGGCTGGAAAAACTGGAGGCTAAATGACGCCAGGTGAAGTACGGCGCCTATATTTCATCATTCGCACTTTTTTAAGCTACGGACTTGATGAACTGATCCCCAAAATGCGTATCACCCTGCCACTACGGCTATGGCGATACTCATTATTCTGGATGCCAAATCGGCATAAAGACAAACCTTTAGGTGAGCGACTACGACTGGCCCTGCAAGAACTGGGGCCGGTATGGATCAAGTTCGGGCAAATGTTATCAACCCGCCGCGATCTTTTTCCGCCGCATATTGCCGATCAGCTGGCGTTATTGCAGGACAAAGTCGCTCCGTTTGATGGCAAGCTGGCGAAGCAGCAGATTGAAGCTGCAATGGGCGGCTTGCCGGTAGAAGCGTGGTTTGACGATTTTGAAATCAAGCCGCTGGCTTCTGCTTCTATCGCCCAGGTTCATACCGCGCGATTGAAATCGAATGGTAAAGAGGTGGTGATTAAAGTCATCCGCCCGGATATTTTGCCGGTTATTAAAGCGGATCTGAAACTTATCTACCGTCTGGCTCGCTGGGTGCCGCGTTTGCTGCCGGATGGTCGCCGTCTGCGCCCAACCGAAGTGGTGCGCGAGTACGAAAAGACCTTGATTGATGAACTGAATTTGCTGCGGGAATCTGCCAACGCCATTCAGCTTCGGCGCAATTTTGAAGACAGCCCGATGCTCTACATCCCGGAAGTTTACCCTGACTATTGTAGTGAAGGGATGATGGTGATGGAGCGCATTTACGGCATTCCGGTGTCTGATGTTGCAGCGCTGGAGAAAAACGGCACTAACATGAAATTGCTGGCGGAACGCGGCGTGCAGGTGTTCTTCACTCAGGTCTTTCGCGACAGCTTTTTCCATGCCGATATGCACCCTGGCAACATCTTCGTAAGCTATGAACACCCGGAAAACCCGAAATATATCGGCATTGATTGCGGGATTGTTGGCTCGCTAAACAAAGAAGATAAACGCTATCTGGCAGAAAACTTTATCGCCTTCTTTAATCGCGACTATCGCAAAGTGGCAGAGCTACACGTCGATTCTGGCTGGGTGCCACCAGATACCAACGTTGAAGAGTTCGAATTTGCCATTCGTACGGTCTGTGAACCTATCTTTGAGAAACCGCTGGCCGAAATTTCGTTTGGACATGTACTGTTAAATCTGTTTAATACGGCGCGTCGCTTCAATATGGAAGTGCAGCCGCAACTGGTGTTACTCCAGAAAACCCTGCTCTACGTCGAAGGGGTAGGACGCCAGCTTTATCCGCAACTCGATTTATGGAAAACGGCGAAGCCTTTCCTGGAGTCGTGGATTAAAGATCAGGTCGGTATTCCTGCGCTGGTGAGAGCATTTAAAGAAAAAGCGCCGTTCTGGGTCGAAAAAATGCCAGAACTGCCTGAACTGGTTTACGACAGTTTGCGCCAGGGCAAGTATTTACAGCACAGTGTTGATAAGATTGCCCGCGAGCTTCAGTCAAATCATGTACGTCAGGGACAATCGCGTTATTTTCTCGGAATTGGCGCTACGTTAGTATTAAGTGGCACATTCTTGTTGGTCAGCCGACCTGAATGGGGGCTGATGCCCGGCTGGTTAATGGCAGGTGGTCTGATCGCCTGGTTTGTCGGTTGGCGCAAAACACGCTGATTTTTTCATCGCTCAAGGCGGGCCGTGTAACGTATAATGCGGCCTTGTTTAATCATCATCTACCACAGAGGAACATGTATGGGTGGTATCAGTATTTGGCAGTTATTGATTATTGCCGTCATCGTTGTACTGCTTTTTGGCACCAAAAAGCTCGGCTCCATCGGTTCCGATCTTGGTGCGTCGATCAAAGGCTTTAAAAAAGCAATGAGCGATGATGAACCAAAGCAGGATAAAACCAGTCAGGATGCTGATTTTACTGCGAAAACTATCGCCGATAAGCAGGCGGATACGAATCAGGAACAGGCTAAAACAGAAGACGCGAAGCGCCACGATAAAGAGCAGGTGTAATCCGTGTTTGATATCGGTTTTAGCGAACTGCTATTGGTGTTCATCATCGGCCTCGTTGTTCTGGGGCCGCAACGACTGCCTGTGGCGGTAAAAACGGTCGCGGGCTGGATTCGCGCGTTGCGTTCACTGGCGACAACGGTGCAGAACGAACTGACCCAGGAGTTAAAACTCCAGGAGTTTCAGGACAGTCTGAAAAAGGTTGAAAAGGCGAGCCTCACTAACCTGACGCCCGAACTGAAAGCGTCGATGGATGAACTACGCCAGGCCGCGGAGTCGATGAAGCGTTCCTACGTTGCAAACGATCCTGAAAAGGCGAGCGATGAAGCGCACACCATCCACAACCCGGTGGTGAAAGACAATGAAGCTGCGCATGAAGGCGTAACGCCTGCTGCTGCACAAACGCAGGCCAGTTCGCCGGAACAGAAGCCAGAAACCACGCCAGAGCCGGTGGTAAAACCTGCTGCGGACGCTGAACCGAAAACCGCTGCACCTTCCCCTTCGTCGAGTGATAAACCGTAAACATGTCTGTAGAAGATACTCAACCGCTTATCACGCATCTGATTGAGCTGCGTAAGCGTCTGCTGAACTGCATTATCGCGGTGATCGTGATATTCCTGTGTCTGGTCTATTTCGCCAATGACATCTATCACCTGGTATCCGCGCCATTGATCAAGCAGTTGCCGCAAGGTTCAACGATGATCGCCACCGACGTGGCCTCGCCGTTCTTTACGCCGATCAAGCTGACCTTTATGGTGTCGCTGATTCTGTCAGCGCCGGTGATTCTCTATCAGGTGTGGGCGTTTATCGCCCCAGCGCTGTATAAGCATGAACGTCGCCTGGTGGTGCCGCTGCTGGTTTCCAGCTCTCTGTTGTTTTATATCGGCATGGCGTTCGCCTACTTTGTGGTCTTTCCGCTGGCATTTGGCTTCCTTGCCAATACCGCGCCGGAAGGGGTACAGGTATCCACCGACATCGCCAGTTATTTAAGCTTCGTTATGGCGTTGTTTATGGCGTTTGGTGTCTCCTTTGAAGTGCCTGTGGCAATAGTGCTGCTGTGCTGGATGGGGATTACCTCGCCAGAAGACTTACGCAAAAAACGCCCGTATGTGCTGGTTGGTGCATTCGTTGTCGGGATGCTGCTGACACCGCCGGATGTCTTCTCGCAAACGCTGTTGGCGATCCCGATGTACTGTCTGTTTGAAATCGGTGTCTTCTTCTCACGCTTTTACGTTGGTAAAGGGCGAAATCGGGAAGAGGAAAACGACGCTGAAGCAGAAAGCGAAAAAACTGAAGAATAAATTCAACCGCCCGTCAGGGCGGTTGTCATATGGAGTACAGGATGTTTGATATCGGCGTTAATTTGACCAGTTCGCAATTTGCGAAAGACCGTGATGATGTTGTAGCACGCGCTCTTGACGCGGGAGTTAATGGGCTACTCATCACCGGTACTAACCTGCGTGAAAGCCAGCAGGCGCAAAAGCTGGCGCGTCAGTATTCATCCTGTTGGTCAACGGCGGGCGTACATCCTCACGACAGCAGCCAGTGGCAAGCTGCGACTGAAGAAGCGATTATTGAGCTGGCCGCGCAGCCAGAAGTGGTGGCGATTGGTGAATGTGGTCTCGACTTTAACCGCAACTTTTCGACGCCGGAAGAGCAGGAACGCGCTTTTGTTGCCCAGCTACGCATTGCCGCAGAATTAAACATGCCGGTATTTATGCACTGTCGCGATGCCCACGAGCGGTTTATGACATTGCTGGAGCCGTGGCTGGATAAACTGCCTGGTGCGGTTCTTCATTGCTTTACCGGCACACGCGAAGAGATGCAGGCGTGCGTGGCGCATGGAATTTATATCGGCATTACCGGTTGGGTTTGCGATGAACGACGCGGACTGGAGCTGCGGGAACTTTTGCCGTTGATTCCGGCGGAAAAATTGCTGATCGAGACTGATGCGCCGTATCTGTTCCCTCGCGATCTCACGCCAAAGCCATCATCCCGGCGCAACGAGCCAGCCCATCTGCCCCATATTTTGCAACGAATTGCGCACTGGCGTGGAGAAGATGCCGCATGGCTGGCTGCCATCACGGATGCCAATGTTAAGACACTGTTTGGGATTGCGTTTTAGAGTTTGCGGAACTCGGTGTTCTTCACACTGTGCTTAATCTCTTTATTGATAAGATTAAGTAACAGCATGGAGCGAGCCTCGCCGTCGGGTTCGGTGAAAATGGCCTGAAAACCTTCGAACGCGCCTTCGGTAATAATCACCTTATCACCCGGATAAGGGGTTGCCGGATCGACAATGTCTTTCGGTTTATATACCGATAGCTGATGAATCACCGCCGATGGGACTATCGCTGGCGATGCGCCAAAGCGCACGAAGTGGCTGACACCGCGGGTCGCGTTGATAGTCGTGGTATGAATCACTTCTGGATCAAATTCCACAAACAGGTAGTTGGGGAACAATGGTTCACTGACTGCAGTACGTTTGCCACGCACCATTTTTTCCAGGGTGATCATCGGTGCCAGGCAATTCACAGCCTGTCTTTCGAGGTGTTCCTGGGCACGTTGAAGTTGCCCGCGCTTGCAGTACAGTAAATACCAGGATTGCATAATGACTCTTATCCGTTTAATCGGGGCGCAAGGATAGCAAAAGCTTTACGCTAAGTTAATTATATTCCCCGGTTTGCGTTATACCGTCAGAGTTCACGCTAATTTAACAAATTTACAGCATCGCAAAGATGAACGCCGTATAATGGGCGCAGATTAAGAGGCTACAATGGACGCCATGAAATATAACGATTTACGCGACTTCCTGACGCTGCTTGAACAGCAGGGTGAGCTAAAACGTATCACGCTCCCGGTGGATCCGCATCTGGAAATCACTGAAATTGCTGACCGCACTTTGCGTGCCGGTGGGCCTGCGCTGTTGTTCGAAAACCCTAAAGGCTACTCAATGCCGGTGCTGTGCAACCTGTTCGGTACGCCAAAGCGCGTGGCGATGGGCATGGGGCAGGAAGATGTTTCTGCGCTGCGTGAAGTCGGTAAATTATTAGCCTTTCTCAAGGAACCTGAACCGCCAAAAGGTTTTCGCGACCTGTTTGATAAACTGCCGCAGTTCAAGCAAGTATTGAACATGCCGACAAAGCGACTGCGTGGTGCGCCGTGTCAGCAAAAAATTATCTCCGGCGATGACGTCGATCTTCACCGTATCCCCATTATGACCTGCTGGCCGGAAGACGCCGCGCCGCTGATTACCTGGGGGTTGACCGTGACGCGTGGCCCGCATAAAGAGCGGCAGAATCTGGGTATTTATCGTCAACAGTTGATTGGTAAAAATAAACTGATTATGCGCTGGTTGTCGCATCGCGGCGGCGCGCTGGATTTCCAGGAGTGGTGTGCGGCGCATCCGGGCGAACGTTTCCCGGTTTCTGTGGCGCTGGGTGCCGATCCCGCCACGATTCTCGGTGCAGTCACCCCCGTTCCGGATACGCTTTCAGAGTATGCGTTTGCCGGATTGCTGCGCGGCACCAAAACCGAAGTAGTAAAGTGTATTTCCAATGATCTCGAAGTGCCCGCCAGTGCGGAGATTGTGCTGGAAGGGTATATCGAACAAGGCGAAACTGCGCCGGAAGGGCCGTATGGCGACCACACCGGTTACTATAACGAAGTCGATAGTTTCCCGGTATTTACTGTGACGCATATTACCCAGCGTGAAGATGCGATTTATCATTCCACCTATACCGGGCGTCCGCCGGATGAACCTGCGGTGCTGGGTGTCGCACTGAACGAAGTGTTTGTGCCGATTCTGCAAAAACAGTTCCCGGAAATTGTCGATTTTTACCTGCCGCCGGAAGGCTGCTCTTATCGCCTGGCGGTAGTGACAATCAAAAAACAGTACGCCGGACACGCGAAGCGCGTCATGATGGGCGTCTGGTCGTTCTTACGCCAGTTTATGTACACTAAATTTGTGATCGTTTGCGATGATGACGTCAACGCACGCGACTGGAACGATGTGATTTGGGCGATTACTACCCGTATGGACCCGGCGCGGGATACTGTTCTGGTAGAAAATACGCCTATTGATTATCTGGATTTTGCCTCGCCTGTCTCCGGGCTGGGTTCAAAAATGGGGCTGGATGCCACGAATAAATGGCCGGGGGAAACCCAGCGTGAATGGGGACGTCCCATCAAAAAAGATCCAGATGTTGTCGCGCATATTGACGCCATCTGGGATGAACTGGCTATTTTTAACAACGGTAAAAGCGCCTGATGCGCGTTTGTTTTGCCCTATTTATCGATCCGACAGAGAAAGCGCATGACAACCTTAAGCTGTAAAGTGACCTCGGTAGAAGCTATCACGGATACCGTATATCGTGTCCGCATCGTGCCAGACGCGGCCTTTTCTTTTCGTGCTGGTCAGTATTTGATGGTAGTGATGGATGAGCGCGACAAACGTCCGTTCTCAATGGCCTCGACGCCGGATGAAAAAGGGTTTATCGAGCTGCATATTGGCGCTTCTGAAATCAACCTTTACGCGAAAGCAGTCATGGACCGCATTCTTAAAGATCATCAAATCGTGGTCGATATTCCGCACGGTGAGGCATGGCTGCGCGATGATGAAGAACGTCCAATGATTCTCATCGCGGGCGGCACCGGGTTCTCTTATGCGCGCTCGATTTTGCTGACGGCGCTGGCGCGTAACCCAAACCGTGATATCACCATTTACTGGGGCGGGCGTGAAGAGCAGCATCTTTATGATCTCTCCGAGCTTGAGGCGCTTTCGCTTAAGCATCCAGGTTTGCAAGTGGTGCCGGTGGTTGAACAACCGGAAGCGGGCTGGCGTGGGCGTACTGGCACCGTGTTAACGGCGGTATTGCAGGATCATGGTACGCTGGCAGAGCATGATATCTATATTGCCGGACGTTTTGAGATGGCGAAAATTGCCCGTGACCTGTTTTGCAGTGAGCGTAATGCGCGGGAAGATCGCCTGTTTGGCGATGCGTTTGCATTTATCTGAGATATAAAAAACCCGCCCCTGACAGGCGGGAAGAACGGCAACTAAAACTTTATACAGTGGCATTTAGATCTATGTCGCATCCGGCATTCGGCACACGATGCCTGATGCGACGCTGGCGCGTCTTATCAGGCCTACATTGGTGCCGGATCGGTAGACCGGATAAGGCGTTCACGCCGCATTCGGCAAGTGGTTAAATCCGCTCAAACACCGTCGCAATACCCTGACCCAGACCGATACACATCGTCGCTAGACCAAACTGGGCATCTTTGCGCTCCATCAGATTCAGCAGCGTGGTGCTGATACGCGCACCGGAACAACCCAGCGGATGACCCAGCGCGATCGCGCCACCGTTGAGGTTGATCTTCTCGTCAATCTGCTCAATCAGTCCCAGATCTTTAATACATGGCAGGATCTGCGCGGCAAAGGCTTCATTCATTTCAAACACGCCGATATCACTGACAGAAAGCCCCGCTTTTTTCAGTGCCAGCTTCGAGGCCGGAACCGGGCCGTAACCCATAATCGATGGGTCACAACCAACGACCGCCATCGAACGCACGCGGGCGCGCGGCTTAAGACCTAATTCATGGGCGCGGCTTTCACTCATCACCAGCATGGCAGCTGCGCCATCGGAAAGCGCAGAAGATGTACCCGCCGTTACCGTACCGCTGACGGGATCAAACGCCGGACGCAGCGTGGCGAGGGCTTCCACGGTGGTTTCCGGGCGAATCACTTCGTCGTAATTAAACTGCTTCAGGACGCCGTCGGCATCGTGACCACCGGTCGGGATAATTTCATTTTTAAATGCACCCGACTGCGTGGCAGCCCAGGCGCGGGCGTGTGACCGCGCGGCAAAGGCATCCTGCATTTCACGGTTGATACCGTGCATACGCGCCAGCATTTCTGCCGTTAAGCCCATCATGCCCGCCGCTTTGGCGACATTGCGGCTCAGGCCGGGGTGAAAATCGACGCCGTGACTCATCGGCACATGGCCCATATGCTCCACGCCGCCAACCAGACATGCCTGCGCATCGCCGGTCATGATCATTCGTGCTGCATCATGCAGTGCCTGCATGGATGAACCACACAAGCGATTGACGGTAACCGCCGGGACAGAGTGTGGTACTTCTGCCAGCAGCGCCGCGTTACGGGCGATATTAAAACCCTGCTCCAGCGTCTGCTGCACACAACCCCAGTAAATATCGTCGAGGGCCGCCGCTTCCAGCGTCGGGTTACGCGCCAGCAGGCTACGCATTAAATGAGCGGAGAGATCTTCTGCACGCACTTGACGAAAAGCACCGCCCTTCGAACGGCCCATCGGGGTGCGAATTGCATCGACAATGACAACCTGTTCCATTGTGACTCCTTAAGCCGTTTTCAGGTCGCCAACCGGACGGGCTGGCTCAACCGGGGGATAGTACGGTTCGTTATGACGCGCTTTATTACGCAGACCTTCCGGCACTTCATACAGCGGGCCGAGGTGCTGATATTGCTGTGCCATATCGAGGTATTTTGCGCTACCGAGGGTGTCCAGCCAGCGGAACGCGCCACCGTGGAACGGAGGGAAGCCCAGGCCGTAGACCAGCGCCATATCCGCTTCTGCCGGAGTGGCGATAATGCCTTCTTCCAGACAGCGCACCACTTCGTTGACCATCGGGATCATCATGCGGGCGATAATCTCTTCTTCGCTGAAATCGCGCTTCGGCTGGCTCACTTCTGCCAGCAGGTCGTCAACAGCGGCGTCTTCTTCTTTCTTCGGCTTACCTTTGCTGTCTTCTTTATAACGCCAGAAACCGAGGCCGTTCTTCTGACCAAAGCGGTTGGCATCAAACAGCGCGTCGATGGCATCGCGGTAATCTTTCTGCATCCGCTGCGGGAAGCCTGCTGCCATGACAGCCTGGGCATGATGCGCGGTGTCAATGCCCACAACGTCCAGCAGATATGCCGGACCCATAGGCCAGCCAAACTGTTTTTCCATCACTTTGTCGATCTTGCGGAAATCCGCGCCGTCGCGCAGCAGCTGGCTGAAACCCGCGAAGTAGGGGAACAGCACGCGGTTAACGAAGAATCCGGGGCAGTCGTTAACCACAATCGGCGTTTTGCCCATCTTGCTCGCCCAGGCGACGACTTTCGCGATGGTTTCGTCGGAGCTTTTCTCGCCGCGAATAATTTCTACCAACGGCATCCGGTGTACCGGGTTAAAAAAGTGCATTCCGCAGAAGTTTTCCGGACGTTCCAGCGCGTTGGCCAGCTCGCTGATAGGAATGGTTGAAGTGTTAGACGCCAGCACGGTATCCGGGCGTACTTTTTGCTCGGTTTCTGCCAGCACGGCTTTTTTCACTTTCGGGTTTTCGACAACCGCTTCTACCACAACATCCACGCGGTCAAATCCGGCGTAGTCGAGCGTTGGGTGGATTGTGGAGATCACGCCAGCCAGTTTCAGACCATCGATCTTGCCGCGCTCAAGCTGCTTGTTCAGCAGTTTCGCGGCTTCAGTCATGCCGAGGGTTAACGACTTGTCGTTGATATCTTTCATGATAACCGGCACACCTTTCCACGCAGACTGGTAAGCGATGCCGCCGCCCATAATGCCTGCGCCCAGCACAGCGGCCCGTTTCGGCGTTTCAACGTCTTTGGTGAGTTTCTTCGCTTTGCCTTTTACATATTGATCGTTAAGGAATATGCCGACCAATGCGCGAGCTTCGTTGGTATGCGCCAGCGGGACAAAACTTTTGTTTTCCAGGTTTAGGGCTTCTTCACGACCAAAACGGGCCGCAGCTTCAATGGTTTTTACTGCGGTGATGGGGGCCGGATAATGTTTCCCCGCCGTTTGTGCGACCATCCCTTTAGCGATGGTGAAGCTCATGATGGCTTCAATCTTGCTCAGTTTTAGCGGTTCCAGCTTCGGCTGACGTTTCGCTTTCCAGTCGAGGTCGCCGTTAATGGCCTGGCGTAAAATCGCCATCGCCCCTTCAATCAGTTTTTCTGCTTTGACTACACCATCCACCAGACCGATTTTCAGCGCCTGATCCGCGCCGACATCTTTACCGGCGGCAATGATTTCCAGCGCACTGTCAGCGCCCAGCATACGTGGCATACGTACAGAACCGCCAAAGCCCGGCATGATGCCCAGTTTGGTTTCCGGCAGACCGATGCGCAGATCCGGCGTCGCCAGACGATAATCGGTCGCCAGCACGCATTCGCAGCCACCGCCCAGCGCATAGCCGTTGACGGCAGCAATGGTCGGCACCGGGAGATCTTCCAGGCGATTAAACACGCTATTGGCAAAGTGCAGCCACTGACTTAACTGTTCTTCAGGAACGAGGAACAGGGACAAAAATTCGGTGATATCAGCACCGACGATAAAGGCTGCTTTGTTCGAACGCAGCAGCAGCCCTTTTAGATCTGATTGCTGTTCCAGCACGCCGATGGCCTCGCCGAGGCTGGCGACGGTCGCAGTGTCGAGTTTATTAACTGAACCTGGGGCATCAAATACCAGTTCGGCAATGCCATCTTCCAGCCAGTCAAGGTACAGGGTGTCGCCTTTGTAAAGCATGTCAGTCTCCTGAATCCGCAAGGTGATCTGGTCGTACCAGATGCATCGAAGTGTGTATTTTGTGTTAAAAATATGCAAATAAAAGATTAAAGAAATGCCGATCTGATCACGCTCGGCAGAAATCACGCTCTGGATGAACGATGTGCTAAGATGCGGAGACTTAAGGTCAAAAAAACAGAAGGGTAAAAAATGGAATCACTGGCCTCACTCTATAAAAATCATATAGCTACCTTACAAGAACGGACTCGCGATGCGCTGGCGCGCTTCAAGCTGGATGCGTTACTTATTCACTCCGGCGAACTGTTCAACGTTTTTCTCGACGATCATCCCTATCCGTTTAAAGTGAATCCGCAATTCAAAGCGTGGGTGCCGGTAACTCAGGTGCCAAACTGCTGGCTGTTGGTGGATGGCGTGAACAAGCCGAAACTGTGGTTTTATCTGCCGGTTGATTACTGGCACAACGTCGAACCGCTGCCGACCTCCTTCTGGACTGAAGATGTAGAAGTGATCGCGCTGCCGAAAGCCGATGGCATTGGTAGCCTGCTGCCTGCTGCGCGCGGGAATATCGGTTATATCGGTCCGGTGCCGGAGCGTGCGCTGCAACTGGGTATTGAGGCCAGCAATATCAACCCGAAAGGGGTGATCGACTACCTGCATTACTACCGCTCCTTCAAAACCGAGTACGAACTGGCCTGTATGCGTGAAGCGCAGAAAATGGCGGTCAACGGTCATCGCGCGGCAGAAGAAGCGTTCCGTTCTGGCATGAGCGAGTTCGATATCAATATTGCCTATCTGACCGCGACCGGTCATCGTGATACCGACGTACCTTACAGCAACATTGTGGCGCTTAACGAACACGCTGCGGTGTTGCATTACACCAAACTGGACCACCAGGCACCGGAAGAGATGCGCAGCTTCCTGCTGGATGCCGGGGCCGAATATAACGGCTATGCGGCTGACCTGACCCGTACCTGGTCGGCAAAAAGCGATAACGACTACGCACAGCTGGTGAAAGACGTAAATGATGAACAACTGGCGCTGATCGCCACCATGAAAGCAGGCGTCAGCTATGTGGATTACCACATCCAGTTCCATCAGCGCATCGCCAAACTGCTGCGTAAACATCAAATCATCACCGATATGAGTGAAGAAGCGATGGTCGAAAACGATCTCACCGGACCGTTTATGCCGCACGGTATCGGTCATCCGCTGGGCCTGCAGGTGCATGACGTCGCCGGTTTTATGCAGGATGATAGCGGTACACACCTCGCGGCACCGGCAAAATATCCGTACCTGCGCTGCACCCGTATTCTCCAGCCGGGCATGGTGTTAACCATCGAGCCGGGTATCTACTTCATCGAATCGCTACTGGCACCGTGGCGTGAAGGGCAGTTCAGTAAACACTTTAACTGGCAGAAAATTGAAGCACTGAAACCGTTCGGCGGCATTCGTATCGAAGACAACGTGGTGATCCACGAAAACAACGTGGAAAACATGACCCGGGATCTGAAACTGGCGTGATGGAAAGCTGGTTAATTCCTGCGGCACCAGTCACGGTCGTTGAAGAGATCAAAAAGAGCCGCTTCATAACGATGTTGGCGCATACCGATGGCGTTGAGGCGGCGAAAGCGTTTGTTGAATCGGTGCGGGCAGAACACCCCGATGCCCGCCACCATTGCGTGGCGTGGGTGGCGGGTGCGCCGGATGATTCTCAACAGCTCGGTTTCTCTGACGACGGGGAACCGGCGGGAACGGCCGGTAAACCGATGCTCGCCCAACTAATGGGCAGCGGCGTCGGGGAAATTACCGCTGTGGTGGTGCGCTACTACGGCGGCATATTGCTTGGTACCGGTGGGTTAGTGAAAGCGTATGGCGGCGGAGTGAATCAGGCGCTGCGCCAGCTAACGACCCAACGCAAGACGCCATTAACCGAATATACTTTGCAATGTGAATATAGTCAGTTAACCGGCATTGAAGCGTTGCTGGGGCAGTGTGACGGCAAAATTATCAACAGTGATTATCAGGCATTCGTTCTGCTGCGGGTGGCGCTTCCGGCGGCGAAAGTGGCTGAATTTTCCGCAAAACTGGCGGATTTTAGCCGTGGTTCATTGCAATTGTTAGCGATTGAAGAATAATCCCCACTTCGTTTTGCAGAACTAAGGAAGCGGCAGAGATGCATTTTCGCGCCATTACCCGAATCGTTGGACTACTGGTCATCTTATTTTCAGGGACCATGATTATCCCTGGGCTGGTAGCACTCATCTACCGGGATGGAGCGGGCCGCGCTTTTACCCAGACCTTTTTTGTCGCCCTCGCCATTGGCTCTATGCTGTGGTGGCCGAACCGTAAAGAGAAGGGCGAACTGAAATCCCGTGAGGGGTTTCTGATAGTGGTGCTGTTCTGGACCGTGCTGGGTAGTGTCGGTGCGCTCCCTTTTATCTTCTCGGAAAGCCCGAACCTCACGATTACCGATGCGTTTTTTGAATCTTTCTCTGGCCTGACCACCACGGGGGCCACTACGCTGGTGGGGCTGGATTCGCTCCCTCACGCCATCCTATTTTATCGCCAGATGCTGCAATGGTTTGGCGGGATGGGGATCATCGTGTTGGCGGTTGCGATACTGCCTATCCTCGGCGTGGGTGGGATGCAGCTCTATCGCGCAGAAATGCCCGGCCCGCTGAAAGATAACAAAATGCGCCCGCGAATTGCGGAAACGGCGAAAACCCTGTGGTTGATTTATGTCTTGCTGACCGTCGCCTGTGCGCTGGCGTTGTGGTTTGCCGGAATGGATGCCTTTGATGCCATCGGCCATAGCTTTGCGACTATCGCTATTGGCGGCTTCTCGACACATGATGCCAGTATCGGTTATTTCGACAGCCCGACTATTAACACTATCATTGCTATCTTCCTGCTGATCTCCGGCTGTAACTACGGTCTGCACTTTTCGCTGTTAAGTGGGCGTAGTCTGAAGGTTTATTGGCGCGATCCGGAATTTCGCATGTTTATCGGCGTACAGTTTACGCTGGTGGTTATTTGTACCCTCGTACTGTGGTTTCATAATGTCTACAGTTCGGCGCTGATGACAATTAACCAGGCGTTTTTCCAGGTGGTGTCGATGGCGACAACCGCCGGGTTTACGACTGACAGCATTGCTCGCTGGCCGCTCTTTTTACCGGTACTGCTTTTATGTTCAGCTTTTATCGGCGGTTGTGCCGGGTCAACGGGCGGTGGCCTGAAAGTGATCCGCATCCTGCTGCTGTTTAAGCAGGGGAACCGTGAGCTGAAACGACTGGTGCATCCGAACGCCGTCTATAGCATTAAGCTGGGGAATCGCGCACTGCCGGAACGTATCCTCGAAGCCGTTTGGGGATTTTTCTCCGCCTATGCATTGGTGTTTATTGTCAGTATGCTGGCGATTATCGCCACGGGCGTGGATGACTTTTCTGCCTTTGCCTCAGTTGTTGCGACATTGAATAACCTGGGGCCAGGGCTTGGCGTGGTTGCTGATAACTTTACCAGTATGAACCCGGTGGCTAAATGGATCCTGATTGCCAACATGCTGTTTGGTCGTCTCGAGGTCTTTACATTGCTGGTGCTCTTTACCCCGACTTTCTGGCGTGAATGATGGAGTAATACGTGAAAACATTAATTCTTTTCTCAACAAGGGACGGACAAACGCGCGAGATTGCCTCCTACCTGGCTTCGGAACTGAAAGAACTGGGGATCCAGGCGGATGTCGCCAATGTGCACCGCATTGAAGAACCACAATGGGAAAACTATGACCGTGTGGTCATTGGTGCTTCTATTCGCTATGGTCACTACCACTCTGCGTTCCAGGAGTTTGTCAAAAAGCATGCGACGCGGCTGAATTCGATGCCGAGCGCCTTTTACTCCGTAAACCTGGTGGCGCGTAAACCGGAGAAGCGTACTCCACAGACCAACAGCTACGCGCGGAAGTTTCTGATGAGTTCACAATGGCGTCCCGATCGCTGTGCCGTCATTGCCGGGGCGCTGCGTTATCCACGTTACCGCTGGTACGACCGTTTTATGATCAAGCTAATTATGAAGATGTCAGGCGGTGAAACGGATACGCGTAAAGAAGTTGTCTATACCGATTGGGAGCAGGTGGCGAATTTCGCCCGAGAAATCGCCCATTTAACCGACAAATCGACGCTGAAATAAGCATAAAGAATAAAAAATGCGCGGTCGGAAAATTATTTTAAATTTCCTCTTGTCAGGCCGGAATAACTCCCTATAATGCGCCACCACTGACACGGAACAACGGCAAACACGCCGCCGGGTCAGCGGGGTTCTCCTGAG
>NZ_JBJQJI010000015.1:0-92510 GCF_046487485.1 Escherichia sp. WS1368 | reverse complement strand
CGGTGGGGGCACCAATACGTACCCCGGCAGAACCCTGAACAATGCTACCGCCATACTGCGTCATGTCGCCCTGACGCGCCGCCGGTTTTCCGCTCATCGTAAAATCCTTTTGAAATAAATAAGAACCAGAAGCCTAGCGCCAGTCAACAACAGGAAATGATAATGAGTTAACACCCCGGAATTTTTCAGAATTTATAAAAGGCAAATTACAGGCACAAAAAAAGCGCCGTGCGGCGCTTTTTTCGGAAATCCGGTCTTATTTGCTGCCCGGGATGTTGAAACGCTTGTTGAAGCGGTCAACACGGCCACCGGTAGCAACATCACGCTGTTTGCCAGTGAAGAACGGGTGGCACTTGCTGCACACGTCGAGGTTCAGGTCATGACCAACGGTGGAGCGGATTTTCATTACGTTACCGCAAGAGCAGCTAGCAGTAATTTCTTCGTATTTCGGGTGAATATCTTTTTTCATGGGAAAACCTCGGTTTAAGGCCGCGTCGCTCTTCCAGCCCTAACGCCAGACACCACGCGATGTTAAAAGTATAGCTTCAATACGATCATTTCGTACGAAGGCGCGAAATCATACAGAAATTAACCAGCGTATGCAAACTGATCCGCACTCTTCTACGGCAATGTGTATACTAACCCACCGAATTTCAAGTCAGGATGATGCTATGCCCGTTGCCCACGTTGCCTTGCCCGTTCCGCTTCCCCGTACCTTTGACTATCTGCTGCCAGAAGGCATGACGGTCAAAGCCGGGTGTCGCGTGCGCGTGCCGTTTGGCAAACAGCAGGAGCGCATCGGGGTTGTGGTGTCAGTTAGCAATGTCAGCGAGCTGCCGCTTAACGAGCTGAAAGCGGTAGTTGAAGTGCTGGACGTTGAGCCGGTATTTACTCACTCCGTCTGGCGATTACTGCTCTGGGCGGCAGATTACTATCATCATCCGATTGGCGATGTGCTGTTTCATGCCTTGCCGATTTTACTACGCCAGGGGCGGCCTGCGGCGAACGCGCCGATGTGGTACTGGTTTGCCACTGAACAAGGTCAGGCGGTGGATCTGAACAGCCTGAAACGCTCACCCAAGCAACAACAGGCGCTGGCAGCGTTACGGCAAGGCAAAATCTGGCGCGACCAGGTTGCCATGCTCGAATTTAATGATGCCGCGTTGCAGGCGCTGCGCAAAAAAGGTCTGTGTGATTTAGCAAGTGAAACACCAGAGTTTAGTGACTGGCGAAAGAATTATGCCGTTTCTGGTGAGCGGTTGCGATTGAATACTGAACAGGCCACCGCCGTTGGCGCAATTCATAGTGCGGCGGATACCTTCTCTGCCTGGCTGCTGGCGGGCGTTACCGGTTCCGGTAAAACGGAGGTTTATCTCAGTGTACTGGAAAACGTGCTCGCTCAGGGCAAACAGGCGCTGGTGATGGTGCCGGAAATCGGCCTGACGCCGCAAACTATCGCCCGTTTTCGTGAACGTTTTAATGCCCCCGTGGAAGTTCTGCATTCCGGCCTGAACGACAGCGAGCGTCTTTCGGCGTGGTTGAAAGCGAAAAATGGCGAGGCGGCGATTGTCATCGGCACCCGCTCCGCGCTGTTTACGCCGTTTAAAAATCTCGGCGTGATTGTTATTGATGAAGAGCACGACAGTTCCTACAAACAGCAGGAAGGCTGGCGCTATCATGCCCGCGACCTGGCGGTGTATCGCGCGCATAGCGAGCAAATCCCAATTATTCTTGGCTCCGCAACGCCCGCACTGGAAACGTTATGCAACGTGCAGCAGAAAAAATACCGCCTGCTGCGCCTGACGCATCGGGCGGGGAATGCGCGTCCGGCAATTCAACACGTGCTGGATTTAAAAGGTCAGAAGGTGCAGGCTGGTCTGGCTCCGGCGTTAATCACCCGTATGCGCCAGCATTTACAGGCAAACAATCAGGTTATCCTCTTTCTTAACCGCCGTGGCTTTGCGCCTGCCTTGCTGTGCCACGACTGCGGCTGGATTGCCGAATGTCCACGTTGCGATCACTACTACACGCTGCATCAGGCGCAACAGCATTTGCGCTGCCACCATTGCGACAGTCAGCGTCCGGTGCCGCGCCAGTGCCCTTCCTGCGGTTCCACGCACCTGGTACCCGTGGGGCTGGGCACCGAACAGCTTGAACAGACACTCGCGCCGTTGTTCCCTGGTGTCCCCATTTCTCGTATCGACCGCGATACCACCAGCCGCAAAGGCGCACTGGAACAACAACTGGCGGAAGTACATCGCGGTGGCGCGAGGATTTTGATCGGCACGCAAATGCTGGCGAAAGGTCACCACTTTCCGGATGTGACGCTGGTGGCGTTACTGGACGTAGACGGCGCGCTGTTTTCTGCCGATTTTCGCTCGGCAGAGCGTTTCGCCCAGCTTTACACCCAGGTCGCCGGTCGTGCCGGGCGTGCGGGTAAACAGGGCGAAGTGGTGCTGCAAACGCACCATCCGGAACATCCTCTCTTGCAAACATTGCTCTATAAAGGCTACGACGCCTTTGCCGAACAGGCGCTGGCTGAACGACGCATGATGCAACTGCCGCCGTGGACCAGCCATGTGATTGTGCGTGCGGAAGATCATAACAATCAGCACGCGCCGCTGTTCCTGCAACAACTGCGTAATCTGATCCTCTCCAGCCCGCTGGCAGACGACAAACTGTGGGTTCTCGGTCCCGTTCCGGCACTGGCACCTAAACGTGGCGGCCGCTGGCGCTGGCAAATTTTGTTGCAGCACCCTTCCCGCGTGCGATTACAGCACATCATCAATGGTACGCTGGCGCTTATTAATACAATACCGGATTCCCGTAAGGTGAAATGGGTGCTGGATGTCGATCCCATCGAGGGCTAATGCGCTCACGATGCGAGGCGGATCGAAAAATTCAATATTCATCACACTTTTCATGAAAATTCTGTAACCGTTTTCACGCGCTATCTGCTAAAAATGTTGCCGATGTGAAGTAAACATGGAAGTAGTACGCCTGACGTGCCAGGCGAGGAGTGAGTGTGAAAGCGAAGAAGCAGGAAACTGCCGCGACCATGAAAGACGTTGCCCTCAAGGCAAAAGTCTCTACAGCGACTGTCTCCCGAGCATTAATGAATCCCGATAAAGTCTCCCAGGCCACCCGTAATCGGGTTGAAAAAGCGGCCCGGGAAGTGGGTTATTTACCGCAGCCTATGGGGCGCAACGTCAAGCGTAATGAATCCCGCACCATTCTGGTGATTGTCCCGGATATCTGCGATCCCTTCTTTAGCGAAATTATTCGCGGTATCGAAGTTACGGCGGCAAATCACGGATATCTGGTGCTGATTGGCGACTGTGCGCATCAAAATCAGCAGGAAAAAACCTTTATCGATTTGATCATCACCAAGCAAATTGATGGCATGTTGTTGCTGGGTTCAAGGCTGCCGTTTGATGCCAGCATTGAGGAACAGCGTAATCTGCCGCCGATGGTGATGGCGAACGAATTTGCACCGGAACTGGAGCTGCCTACCGTTCATATCGACAATCTGACCGCCGCATTTGATGCAGTAAATTATTTATATGAGCAAGGGCATAAACGGATTGGCTGTATAGCCGGTCCCGAAGAGATGCCGCTGTGTCACTACCGCCTGCAAGGCTATGTTCAGGCGCTGCGTCGCTGCGGCATTATGGTTGATCCGCAATACATCGCCCGTGGCGACTTCACCTTCGAAGCCGGAAGCAGAGCAATGCAACAGCTGCTTGATCTTCCACAACCGCCTACTGCTGTCTTCTGCCATAGCGATGTGATGGCGCTCGGCGCACTTTCTCAGGCAAAACGTCAGGGGCTGAAAGTCCCGGAAGACCTTTCCATAATCGGTTTTGATAACATCGACCTGACGCAATTTTGTGATCCGCCGCTGACAACCATCGCGCAGCCGCGTTACGAAATCGGTCGGGAAGCTATGCTGTTATTGCTTGATCAAATGCAGGGGCAACACGTTGGCAGTGGCTCTCGTTTAATGGACTGCGAACTTATCATCCGGGGATCAACACGCGCGTTACCTTAAAGTAAACCTTTAAGACTGCCGTGACTGGTCAAAGGCCCGCCGCTTAAGTAACATGGCGGGCTGACGAACGAATAAATACAGCGAAACGATAGTGGCACAACGAGATTATGTACGCCGCAGCCAACCGGCACCTTCGCGGCGAAAAAAGAGCACCTCACGGAAAAAGCAACGAAATCTGCCTGCGGTTTCTCCCGCTATGGTCGCTATTGCTGCCGCCGTTCTTGTGACCTTTATCGGTGGTCTGTACTTCATTACGCATCACAAGAAAGAAGAGTCCGAGACGCTGCAAAGCCAGAAAGTGACCGGAAACGGACTACCACCAAAACCAGAAGAACGCTGGCGCTACATTAAAGAGCTGGAAAGTCGCCAGCCGGGTGTGCGTGCGCCCACAGAACCTTCTGCCGGTGGTGAAGTGAAAACGCCGGAGCAACTGACACCAGAACAACGCCAGCTTCTTGAACAAATGCAGGCTGATATGCGCCAGCAGCCAACGCAGCTGGTTGAAGTTCCGTGGAATGAGCAGACGCCGGAACAGCGTCAGCAAACGCTACAGCGCCAGCGTCAGGCGCAGCAATTAGCGGAGCAGCAACGCCTGGCTCAGCAGTCGCGTACGACTGAACAAAGCTGGCAGCAGCAGACGCGTACGTCGCAAGCCGCACCGGTACAGGCGCAACCGCGCCAGTCTAAACCGGCTTCTACTCAGCAGCCGTACCAGGATCTGCTGCAAACTCCTGCGCACACGACCGCGCAGTCGAAGCCGCAGCAAGCTGCGCCGGTTGCTCGTGCCGCTGACGCGCCAAAACCGACGGCGGAGAAAAAAGACGAACGCCGCTGGATGGTGCAGTGCGGTTCGTTCAGAGGCGCGGAACAGGCAGAGACGGTACGTGCTCAGCTGGCGTTTGAAGGCTTTGACTCGAAGATCACCACCAACAATGGCTGGAATCGTGTGGTCATTGGCCCGGTGAAAGGCAAAGAGAACGCAGACAGCACCCTCAATCGCTTGAAGATGGCGGGTCATACAAACTGCATTCGGCTCGCCGCCGGGGGTTGAAACCCTCAAAATCCCCCCCATCTATAATTGCATTATGCCCCGTACTTTTGTACGGGGTTTGTACTCTGTATTCGTAACCAAGGGGTCAGCTCGTGACAACTATAGTAAGCGTACGCCGTAACGGCCATGTGGTCATCGCTGGTGATGGTCAGGCCACGTTGGGCAATACCGTAATGAAAGGCAACGTGAAAAAGGTCCGCCGTCTGTACAACGACAAAGTCATCGCGGGCTTTGCGGGCGGTACTGCGGATGCTTTTACGCTGTTCGAACTGTTTGAACGTAAACTGGAAATGCATCAGGGCCATCTGGTCAAAGCCGCCGTTGAGCTGGCGAAAGACTGGCGTACCGATCGCATGCTGCGCAAACTTGAAGCACTGCTGGCAGTCGCGGATGAAACCGCTTCGCTTATCATCACCGGTAACGGTGACGTGGTGCAGCCAGAAAACGATCTTATTGCTATCGGCTCCGGCGGCCCTTACGCCCAGGCTGCGGCGCGCGCGCTGTTAGAAAACACTGAACTTAGCGCCCGTGAAATTGCTGAAAAGGCGTTGGATATTGCAGGCGACATTTGCATCTATACCAACCATTTCCACACCATCGAAGAATTAAGCTACAAAGCGTAAGGATCTCCCATGTCTGAAATGACCCCACGCGAAATCGTCAGCGAACTGGATAAGCACATCATCGGCCAGGACAACGCCAAGCGTTCTGTGGCGATTGCTCTGCGTAACCGCTGGCGTCGCATGCAGCTCAACGAAGAGCTACGCCATGAAGTGACCCCGAAAAATATCCTGATGATCGGCCCGACCGGTGTCGGTAAAACTGAAATCGCCCGTCGTCTGGCTAAGCTGGCGAATGCGCCGTTCATCAAAGTTGAAGCGACCAAATTCACCGAAGTGGGCTATGTCGGTAAGGAAGTGGATTCTATTATTCGCGATCTGACCGATGCCGCCGTGAAAATGGTACGCGTCCAGGCTATCGAGAAAAACCGTTATCGCGCTGAAGAACTGGCAGAAGAACGTATTCTCGACGTGCTGATCCCACCTGCTAAAAACAACTGGGGACAGACCGAACAGCAGCAGGAACCGTCCGCTGCTCGTCAGGCATTCCGCAAGAAACTGCGTGAAGGCCAGCTTGATGACAAAGAAATCGAGATCGATCTTGCCGCAGCACCGATGGGCGTTGAAATTATGGCTCCTCCGGGCATGGAAGAGATGACCAGCCAGCTGCAGTCCATGTTCCAGAACCTGGGCGGCCAGAAGCAAAAAGCGCGTAAGCTGAAAATCAAAGACGCCATGAAGCTGCTGATTGAAGAAGAAGCGGCGAAACTGGTGAATCCGGAAGAGCTGAAGCAAGACGCTATCGACGCTGTTGAGCAGCACGGGATCGTGTTTATCGACGAAATCGACAAAATCTGTAAGCGCGGCGAGTCTTCCGGTCCGGATGTTTCTCGTGAAGGTGTTCAGCGTGACCTGCTGCCGCTGGTAGAAGGTTGCACCGTTTCCACCAAACACGGGATGGTCAAAACTGACCACATTCTGTTTATCGCTTCTGGCGCGTTCCAGATTGCGAAACCGTCTGACCTGATCCCGGAACTGCAAGGTCGTCTGCCAATCCGCGTTGAGCTGCAGGCACTGACCACCAGCGACTTCGAGCGTATTCTGACCGAGCCGAATGCCTCTATTACCGTGCAGTACAAAGCACTGATGGCGACTGAAGGCGTAAATATCGAGTTTACCGACTCCGGTATTAAGCGCATCGCGGAAGCGGCATGGCAGGTGAACGAATCTACCGAAAACATCGGTGCTCGTCGTTTACATACCGTTCTGGAGCGTTTAATGGAAGAGATTTCCTACGACGCCAGCGATTTAAGCGGTCAAACCATCACTATTGACGCAGATTATGTGAGCAAACATCTGGATGCGTTGGTGGCAGATGAAGATCTGAGCCGTTTTATCCTATAATCGCGTTCAATCATTTTCATCATTGTTTGATGGGGCTGAAAGGCCCCATTTTTATTGGCGCGTATTATGACTGAACAACAAATTAGCCGAACTCAGGCGTGGCTGGAAAGTTTACGACCTAAAACCCTCCCCCTCGCCTTTGCTGCAATTATCGTCGGGACGGCGCTGGCATGGTGGCAAGGTCACTTCGATCCGCTGGTCGCCCTGCTGGCACTGATTACCGCCGGGCTATTACAGATCCTTTCTAACCTCGCCAATGATTACGGCGATGCGGTAAAAGGCAGCGATAAACCTGACCGTATCGGACCGCTACGCGGCATGCAAAAAGGGGTCATTACCCAGCAAGAGATGAAACGGGCGCTCATTATTACCGTCGTGCTCATCTGTCTCTCCGGGCTGGCACTGGTTGCAGTGGCGTGCCATACGCTGGCCGATTTTGTCGGCTTCCTGATTCTTGGCGGGTTGTCGATCATTGCCGCTATCACCTACACCGTGGGCAATCGTCCTTATGGTTATATCGGTCTGGGTGATATTTCCGTACTGGTTTTCTTTGGCTGGTTGAGCGTCATGGGCAGCTGGTATTTACAGGCTCATACATTGATTCCGGCACTGATCCTTCCGGCGACCGCATGCGGCCTGCTGGCAACGGCAGTACTGAACATTAATAACCTGCGTGATATCAATAGCGACCGCGAAAATGGCAAAAACACGCTGGTGGTGCGCTTAGGTGAAGTGAACGCGCGTCGTTATCATGCCTGCCTGCTGATGGGCTCTCTGGTGTGCCTGGCGCTGTTTAATCTCTTTTCGCTGCATAGCCTGTGGGGCTGGCTGTTCCTGCTGGCGGCACCATTACTGGTGAAGCAAGCCCGTTATGTGATGCGGGAAATGGACCCGGTGGCGATGCGACCGATGCTGGAACGCACTGTCAAGGGAGCGTTACTGACTAACCTGCTGTTTGTTTTAGGGATATTCCTAAGCCAGTGGGCAGCATAACTGACAAATATCAATTAACAATTGATGATTTTGCCAACAGCCTACATAGCGCGATATACTGAAAATTCTCGCAGCAACTGAATGTTAAGCCTATGAAATACGATACTTCCGAGCTTTGTGACATCTATCAAGAAGATGTTAACGTCGTGGAACCGCTGTTCTCCAACTTTGGCGGACGGGCGTCGTTTGGCGGACAAATAATCACGGTAAAATGTTTCGAGGACAACGGGTTGCTGTACGATCTGCTCGAACAGAATGGCCGTGGTCGTGTTCTTGTCGTCGATGGCGGTGGTTCTGTTCGTCGCGCACTGGTCGATGCTGAACTGGCGCGTCTGGCAGTACAAAATGAATGGGAAGGTCTGGTCATTTACGGCGCGGTGCGTCAGGTAGATGACCTGGAAGAGTTGGATATCGGCATCCAGGCGATGGCGGCAATTCCGGTTGGTGCTGCTGGCGAAGGTATTGGCGAAAGCGATGTCCGCGTCAATTTTGGCGGTGTCACCTTCTTCTCCGGCGACCATCTTTATGCCGACAATACCGGGATTATTCTTTCAGAAGATCCGTTGGATATTGAATGATAGAAAAGGCACCGCAAGGTGCCTTTTTTCTGCGTTACCTGTTGGCCTACACAGTAAAGAAATTACGCGGAAGATGAAGCGTAATCAGACCTCTTCCATGCGACCCAGCAGGGCCTGCAGACGTTCCTGCCAGCCGTTCTGCTGTTCTTTCAGATGGTTGTTCTCACGCTCCAGCTCTTCGCGCTGATGCTGGGCATTTTGAACTTCCTGCGACAGTGAGTTGTTTTTTTCTTTCAGCTCTTCGATTTCCATCTGCAACAGAGTGATGGTATCAATCGCCTGCTGTACTTTTGCTTCCAGTTTCTCAAACACTTCTAATGACATTGTCATACCTCTCCTGAATTGCAAGGCGTTGATGGATAAAAATCCTCGTCCCGATTACCGGTGACGCCTTAATAAATACGAGCGCACTTTAGTTAGCTCCGATTGTATGAAGCCGCGCCATCGCTGTCCAGCGGCACGCCTTGCAGATTACGGTTTGCCACACTTTTCATCCTTCTCCTGGTGACATAATCCACATCAATCGAAAATGTTAATAAATTTGTTGCGCGAATGATCTAACAAACATGCATCATGTACAATCAGATGGAATAAATGGCGCGATAACGCTCATTTTATGACGAAGCACACACATTTTAAGTTCGATATTTCTCGTTTTTGCTCGTTAACGATAAGTTTACAGCATGCCTACAAGCATCGTGGAGGTCCGTGACTTTCACGCATACAACAAACATTAACTCTTCAGGATCCGATTATGAGTCAAACATCAACCTTGAAAGGCCAGTGCATTGCTGAATTCCTCGGTACCGGGTTGTTGATTTTTTTCGGGGTGGGTTGCGTTGCAGCACTAAAAGTCGCTGGTGCGTCTTTTGGTCAGTGGGAAATCAGTGTCATTTGGGGACTGGGAGTGGCAATGGCCATCTACCTGACCGCAGGGGTTTCCGGCGCGCATCTTAATCCCGCTGTTACCATTGCATTGTGGCTGTTTGCCTGTTTCGACAAGCGTAAAGTTATTCCTTTTATCGTTTCACAAGTTGCCGGCGCTTTCTGCGCTGCGGCTTTAGTTTACGGGCTTTACTACAATTTATTTTTCGACTTCGAGCAGACTCATCACATTGTTCGCGGCAGCGTTGAAAGTGTTGATCTGGCTGGCACTTTCTCTACTTACCCTAATCCTCATATCAATTTTGTGCAGGCTTTCGCAGTTGAGATGGTGATTACCGCTATTCTGATGGGGCTGATCCTGGCGTTAACGGACGATGGCAACGGTGTACCACGCGGCCCTTTGGCTCCCTTGCTGATTGGTCTACTGATTGCGGTCATTGGCGCATCTATGGGCCCATTGACGGGTTTTGCCATGAACCCAGCGCGTGACTTCGGTCCGAAAGTCTTTGCCTGGCTGGCGGGCTGGGGCAATGTCGCCTTTACTGGCGGCAGAGACATTCCTTACTTCCTGGTGCCGCTTTTTGGCCCTATCGTTGGCGCGATTGTAGGTGCATTTGCCTACCGCAAACTGATTGGTCGCCATTTGCCTTGCGATATCTGTGTTGTGGAAGAAAAGGAGACCACAACTCCTTCAGAACAAAAAGCTTCGCTGTAATATGACTACGGGACAATTAAACATGACTGAAAAAAAATATATCGTTGCGCTCGACCAGGGCACCACCAGCTCCCGCGCGGTCGTAATGGATCACGATGCCAATATCATTAGCGTGTCGCAGCGCGAATTTGAGCAAATCTACCCAAAACCAGGCTGGGTAGAACACGACCCAATGGAAATCTGGGCCACCCAAAGCTCCACGCTGGTAGAAGTGCTGGCGAAAGCCGATATCAGTTCCGATCAAATTGCAGCTATCGGTATTACGAACCAGCGTGAAACCACTATTGTCTGGGAAAAAGAAACCGGCAAGCCTATCTATAACGCCATTGTCTGGCAGTGCCGTCGTACCGCAGAAATCTGCGAGCATTTAAAACGTGACGGTTTAGAAGATTATATCCGCAGCAATACCGGTCTGGTGATTGACCCGTACTTCTCTGGTACCAAAGTGAAGTGGATCCTCGACCATGTGGAAGGCTCTCGCGAACGTGCGCGTCGTGGTGAATTGCTGTTTGGTACGGTTGATACGTGGCTTATCTGGAAAATGACTCAGGGCCGTGTCCATGTGACCGATTACACCAACGCCTCTCGTACCATGTTGTTCAACATCCATACCCTGGACTGGGACGACAAAATGCTGGAAGTGCTGGATATTCCGCGCGAGATGCTGCCAGAAGTGCGTCGTTCTTCCGAAGTGTACGGTCAGACTAACATTGGCGGCAAAGGCGGCACGCGTATTCCAATCTCCGGGATCGCCGGTGACCAGCAGGCCGCGCTGTTTGGTCAGTTGTGCGTGAAAGAAGGGATGGCGAAAAATACCTACGGCACTGGCTGCTTTATGCTGATGAACACCGGCGAGAAAGCGGTGAAATCAGAAAACGGCCTGCTGACCACCATCGCCTGTGGCCCAACTGGCGAAGTAAACTATGCGCTGGAAGGTGCGGTGTTTATGGCGGGCGCATCCATTCAGTGGCTGCGCGATGAGATGAAGTTGATTAACGACGCGTACGATTCCGAATATTTCGCCACGAAAGTGCAAAACACCAATGGTGTATATGTGGTTCCGGCATTTACCGGGCTGGGTGCGCCATACTGGGATCCGTATGCGCGCGGGGCGATTTTCGGTCTGACTCGTGGAGTGAACGCTAACCACATTATCCGCGCGACGCTGGAGTCTATTGCTTATCAAACGCGTGACGTGCTGGAAGCGATGCAGGCCGATTCTGGTATTCGTCTGCACGCCCTGCGCGTGGATGGCGGCGCAGTGGCGAACAATTTCCTGATGCAGTTCCAGTCCGATATTCTCGGTACGCGCGTTGAGCGCCCGGAAGTGCGCGAAGTCACCGCATTGGGTGCGGCCTATCTTGCTGGTCTGGCGGTTGGCTTCTGGCAGAACCTCGACGAGCTGCAAGAGAAAGCGGTGATTGAACGCGAGTTCCGTCCAGGCATCGAAACCACTGAGCGTAATTACCGTTACGCAGGCTGGAAAAAAGCGGTGAAACGCGCGATGGCGTGGGAAGAACACGACGAGTAATGTAAATGCCGGATGAAGCGTTTATGCCGCATCCGGTAGTCCTGAATCGTGCGGGGGCAACCCCGCACACATCAATAATCCCGCCCTTCCCCTGTGCTACACTTCGCGCCATTCCTTACTGCTTAGAGTTTGCTATGAGACGAGAACTTGCCATCGAATTTTCCCGCGTCACCGAATCAGCGGCGCTGGCTGGCTACAAATGGTTAGGACGCGGCGATAAAAACACCGCGGACGGCGCGGCGGTAAACGCCATGCGTATTATGCTCAACCAGGTCAACATTGACGGCACCATCGTTATTGGTGAAGGTGAAATCGACGAAGCACCGATGCTCTACATTGGTGAAAAAGTCGGTACTGGGCGCGGCGACGCGGTAGATATTGCTGTTGATCCGATTGAAGGCACGCGCATGACGGCGATGGGCCAGGCTAACGCGCTGGCGGTGCTGGCAGTAGGCGATAAAGGCTGTTTCCTCAACGCGCCAGATATGTATATGGAGAAGCTGATCGTCGGACCGGGAGCCAAAGGCACCATTGATCTGAACCTGCCGCTGGCGGATAATCTGCGCAATGTAGCGGCGGCGCTCGGCAAACCGTTGAGCGAACTGACGGTAACGATTCTGGCTAAACCACGCCACGATGCCGTTATCGCTGAAATGCAGCAACTCGGCGTACGCGTATTTGCTATTCCGGATGGCGACGTTGCGGCCTCAATTCTCACCTGTATGCCAGACAGCGAAGTTGACGTGCTGTACGGTATTGGTGGCGCGCCGGAAGGCGTGGTTTCTGCGGCGGTGATCCGCGCATTAGATGGTGACATGAACGGTCGTCTGCTGGCGCGTCATGACGTCAAAGGCGACAACGAAGAGAATCGTCGCATTGGCGAGCAGGAGCTGGCACGCTGCAAAGCGATGGGCATCGAAGCCGGTAAAGTATTGCGTCTGGGCGATATGGCGCGCAGCGATAACGTCATCTTCTCTGCCACCGGTATTACCAAAGGCGATCTGCTGGAAGGCATTAGCCGCAAAGGCAATATCGCGACTACCGAAACGCTGCTGATCCGCGGCAAGTCACGCACTATTCGCCGCATTCAGTCCATCCACTATCTGGATCGCAAAGACCCAGAAATGCAGGTGCACATCCTCTGATTGATTTGATCGATTGAGCCTTCCAGTCCTTCGGGACTGGAATTTTTTTGTTCGGAGAACGAAGATAAGGCAAGTCAATCAAAACAGGAGAAAAACATGGCTGATTGGGTAACAGGCAAAGTCACTAAAGTGCAGAACTGGACCGACGCCCTGTTTAGTCTCACCGTTCACGCCCCCGTGCTTCCGTTTACCGCCGGGCAATTTACCAAGCTTGGCCTTGAAATCGACGGTGAACGCGTCCAGCGCGCCTACTCCTATGTTAACTCGCCCGATAATCCCGATCTGGAGTTTTACCTGGTCACCGTCCCCGATGGCAAATTAAGCCCACGATTGGCGGCACTGAAACCAGGCGATGAAGTGCAGGTGGTTAGCGAAGCAGCTGGCTTCTTTGTTCTGGATGAAGTACCAGATTGCGAAACGCTATGGATGCTGGCAACCGGTACAGCGATTGGCCCTTATTTATCGATTCTGCAACTGGGCAAAGATTTAGATCGCTTCAAAAATCTGGTCCTGGTTCACGCCGCACGTTATGCCGCCGACTTAAGCTATTTGCCACTGATGCAAGAACTGGAAAAACGCTACGAAGGCAAACTGCGCATTCAGACGGTGGTCAGTCGGGAAACGGCAGCGGGGTCGCTCACCGGACGGATACCAGCGTTAATTGAAAGTGGTGAACTGGAAAGCGCGGTTGGCCTGCCGATGAATAAAGAAACCAGCCATGTGATGCTGTGCGGCAATCCACAGATGGTGCGCGATACGCAACAGTTGCTGAAAGAGACCCGGCAGATGACGAAACATTTACGTCGCCGACCGGGCCATATGACAGCGGAGCATTACTGGTAAGCGGTTACTTATCGATAAACGGCACGATGAGCAAATCCGCACTCAACTTATTGATCATCCCGCGATATGCCGGCATCAAACGGTTGATAAATGAGTGGTGATGACCACAGACAAGGAGGTCGCACTGCTCTTTTTGCATAATTTCCAGCAGTGTTTCCGGCATTTCTCCGCGTTCAATACGCAGTTTTGTCTTCGGCCATTGAATATTTTTCGTCAGTTTATACAGCTTGTTATCCGACTTATTCTTCAACAATTGAAGAATATCTTCTGTTGCAGGGAAGTAGATACCCGGATACAACTCGCTTAAGCCATCATCAATATGAATTAACGTCAGGTGAGCGTCATTATGTCTGGCGAGCTCCAGGGCTTTATTCACCAGTAAGGCATCTTCTTCATTCCCGGAAATTGCCACGCCAATGTGTTTATAAGCCATGTTTAACTCCTTCTAAAGCAACTCCATCAAGCTAACGAACGCAGTGATAACTCAAAAATAATCATCTCGGCCTGGCATGAGAAGGTGAAGGCCGCATCAAGCTCAACTTGCCCCTCCAGATCCTTAATCTTATAGGCCACGCTGGCCCCTTCATCTGCAGAGGATGCAGCGGCGGCAAGCTCTTTCAGTTTGGTCATAAAGGACTCTGCTTCTTCGCGGGTGGCAAAAAAGCGCGAAAACTTACTGGTACAGTTGTCGTTATCAATCACCGTACCGATATCAATCGCACATCCTTTAGTACTGCATTTATCTACGACATCTTTCATAGGGCACCTCTGTATATTCGCCTCTCTGTCGATTACGACTTAAGAATAATGCGCCGTTAAGGGAAGAACAAACAAGTAATGATCTTATGGATTACCATTTTTTTTGATATTGCTTAAGGTGAAGAGTTCAGAAGGATTTTCCGGGTATTGTCATTTGCATCGTGGAAATAACAATCCCGGAAAAAAATAGCAGTAAGAGATATATTAAAGGTTAATTACTTGATTTATTGTCGGCTTTATACTTCACATCCTCGGTATCTTTACCATATTTATTTTCGCCTTGTGTGCCAACAAACGCACCAAGATCGATAAGCATCATCACCAGAATCAACGTCGGGACAAAACGCCCCACCGCCCATTGCCAGACACCCGGTAAAATCGCCCAGTTACCCGCCAGCAGCATCCACGCCACAATCATCAGAAATGCCCATGCGCCGGAACGCCCGCGATCATGCAAGCGCTTAACGGTTACTGCCGCTGTTGGCCAGAGCAAGCACACAAGGCAAAACGCCGCAGTCTGAATATCGAGTAAATTTTTACCCGCCAGTGAGAAAAGCACCAGCATGCCTGCGAACCACAGGCCTATCCAAATCCAGAAATCACGGCGTCCAATACGCCCTTTAAATGAGAATAACCATTGCTGTATGGTCATGTAAGTTCCTTGATGGTTGTCTTTTCCAGGATTCTACCCTTTTGACAAGGGCGACAGATATCGTTTTAATCGGAGCCAGTCATAACAAAAGGTACTGTCAATGAAGCCAGGGTGTACGCTGTTTTTTCTCTTATGTTCTGCATTAACCGTTACAACAACGGCGCATGCACAAACACCAGATACGGCAACGACCGCGCCTTATCTGCTGGCTGGAGCCCCTACTTTCGATCTCTCCATCAGCCAGTTTAGAGAAGACTTTAACAGCCAGAATCCCAGCCTGCCACTGAACGAATTTCGTGCCATCGACAGCAGTCCCGACAAAGCCAATCTCACTCGTGCTGCCAGTAAAATTAATGAGAACTTGTATGCTTCTACAGCGCTGGAGCGCGGTACCTTAAAAATCAAAAGCATTCAAATGACCTGGCTACCCATCCAGGGGCCAGAGCAAAAAGCCGCGAAAGCGAAAGCTCAGGAATACATGGCAGCGGTGATCCGCACACTCACCCCATTAATGACCAAAACACAAAGCCAGAAAAAACTGCAGTCGCTACTAACGGCGGGGAAAAACAAACGTTATTACACCGAGACAGAAGGTGCACTGCGTTATGTTGTCGCGGACAACGGCGAAAAGGGGCTGACCTTCGCTGTTGAACCGATTAAGCTGGCGCTATCTGAATCGCTTGAAGGTTTGAATAAATGACAAAAAGCAAAGCCTTTGTGCCGATGAATCTCTATACTGTTTCACAGACCTGCTGCCCTGCGGGGCGGCCATCTTCCTTTATTCGCTTATAAGCGTGGAGAATTAAAATGCGACATCCTTTAGTGATGGGTAACTGGAAACTGAACGGCAGCCGCCACATGGTTCACGAGCTGGTTTCTAACCTGCGTAAAGAGCTGGCAGGTGTTGCTGGCTGTGCGGTTGCAATCGCACCACCGGAAATGTACATCGATATGGCGAAGCGTGAAGCTGAAGGCAGCCACATCATGCTGGGTGCGCAAAACGTGGACCTGAACCTGTCCGGCGCATTCACCGGTGAAACCTCTGCTGCTATGCTGAAAGACATCGGCGCACAGTACATCATCATCGGCCACTCTGAACGTCGTACTTACCACAAAGAGTCTGACGAACTGATCGCGAAAAAATTCGCGGTGCTGAAAGAGCAGGGTCTGACTCCGGTTCTGTGCATCGGTGAAACCGAAGCTGAAAACGAAGCGGGCAAAACTGAAGAAGTTTGCGCACGTCAGATCGACGCGGTACTGAAAACTCAGGGTGCTGCAGCATTCGAAGGTGCGGTAATCGCTTACGAACCCGTATGGGCAATCGGTACTGGCAAATCTGCAACTCCGGCGCAGGCACAGGCTGTTCACAAATTCATCCGTGACCACATCGCTAAAGTTGACGCTAACATCGCTGAACAAGTGATCATCCAGTACGGCGGCTCTGTAAACGCGTCTAACGCTGCAGAACTGTTTGCTCAGCCAGACATCGACGGCGCGCTGGTTGGCGGTGCTTCTCTGAAAGCTGACGCTTTCGCAGTGATCGTTAAAGCTGCAGAAGCGGCTAAACAGGCTTAAGTCTGACAGGTGCCGGATTTCATATCCGGCACTTACTTTCCTTAACTCCTCGCCTTAACGCAAAATCTCACACTGATGATCCTGGATTTCCTCGGCTGAAGCACGGTTCAGCGTCAGTAGATTTCGTTGTGTCGCCAGCAAAACAAACGAATTATCACTCTGCCGCACCATCGCCAGCCCGTAGCTTCCCATATGTTCCCGCGCCTCAGGCACTTCCTCTGCAAGCATCATAAATGGGCTGCGTTGTACCAGTTCGCTTTCCGTTACCCGACGCGCCAGGTACTCATGCCCACGCAAACCACCTGGCAGTGGCAACCAGCGGCTGCTGATGTTAGCCAGATTGTTATCCAGCTGTTCGCGCACATCATGACGAATACAAGAGATATGAATATGAAAATGGTTTTGCGTACGCCCGGTGCGAGAGTTGATCGCCAAAGAAACCGCGCGATCGGGAACCGGCTGGCCGTATTTTTTGCTCATAAAATCACGCGCCTGCCAGGCCAACCAAAAGAAGTTCGGCGTTGAAGGATCGGTCAACAAAGGACTTTCCGTGCCGTTAATACGATACGTTGGCATCAACAGATATTGCAGTGGGCCATTAAGATCTTTTAAAACCACGTATCCGGCATTGGGTTTGACTTCCGCACATGGCGAAGGATTTTGATTTTGCTGTTGATTGGGCAAACATTCCTCAAGGACAATCTTACGTAGTGTATCCGACTCTTCACCGGTTAATTTCCAGTAACCAATACCGGCAGCCACAACGGCGATAACTATCATCACCAAAAAAAGAAGACCCGCTTTTTTCATCTTTTTTTCCCTGTACCTCAAAGAGATGCAAGGGTAACGCAAAATCGTGACAAATAAAAAACCCGGTCGCGAGAAACCACCGGGTTTGATAATTATCCTGGGGAAATCAGCGTTTGCTGATCTGATCGAACGTACCGCCGTTAGCAAAATGCTCTTTTTGCGCTTTCGTCCAGCCGCCGAACTCTTCATCAATGGTGAATAACTTCAGCTTTGGAAACGCATTTTCGTACTTTTTCGCCACCTCAGCATCGCGCGGACGGTAGTAGTTTTTCGCGGCAATTTCCTGACCTTCTGGCGAGTAGAGATATTTCAGATAGGCTTCCGCCACCTCTTTGGTGCCTTTTTTCTCGACCACTTTATCGACCACCGACACGGTTGGCTCTGCGAGGATAGACTCACTCGGCGTAACGATTTCGAATTTATCTTTCCCCAGCTCATTCGCTGCCAGCAGAGCTTCGTTTTCCCAGGCGATCAGTACATCGCCAATCCCGCGCTCGACAAAGGTATTAGTGGAGCCGCGCGCGCCAGAATCCAGAACTTCGACGTTTTTATACAGTGCCCGAACAAAATCCTGTGCTTTTGCCTGATCGTTGTTGTTGTGATGCAGCGCGTAGCCCCAGGCTGCCAGGTAGTTCCAGCGCGCGCCACCAGAGCTTTTCGGATTAGGCGTGATCACCGAAACACCCGGTTTAATCAGATCGTTCCAGTCATGGATCTGCTTCGGATTGCCCTTACGCACCAGGAAAACAATGGTGGAAGTGTACGGTGCGGAGTTATCCGGCAGACGTTTGATCCACTCTTTATCAATCCGCCCGCGTTCCGCAATCGCGTCCACGTCATAGGCCAGAGCCAGAGTGACAACATCAGCTTCAATACCATTGATTACCGACGTCGCTTGTTTGCCTGAACCACCGTGTGACTGACGAATCACCACGTTATCGCCAGTTTGCTGTTTCCAGTGGGCGCTGAATGCCTTGTTGTACTGTTCGTACAATTCGCGCGTTGGATCATATGAAACGTTAAGAAGCTGAATATCCTTTGCCATAACGCTGGTTGCCGCCAGCAAAAATGTTAACCCTACGCCCCACTTGTTCATCGCCCGACTCTCTTATGTTGTGTTGTGATGAGCAAAGCGTGCCAGAAGGTTAACCAAACATTAAAGAATAAAAAAAGATTGGCTATAACTTGCGGGTATATGTTGGGGGATTAAAAAGGCGGAAGAAATCCGCCTCATATTGCTGACAAAGTGCGCTTTGTCCATGCCGGATGCGGCACAAACGCCTTATCCGACCTATAAAAGTTTGCAAATTCAATAGATTACAGAATTCATGTAGGCCTGATAAGCGAAGCGCATCAGGCCTTTTTGCTTCTGTCATCGGTTTCAGGCTAAAGGAATCTGCCTTTTTCCGAAATCATTAATACAGTTTTTTCGCGCAGTCCAGCCAGTCGCCTTTGAACGGACGCTTCATGTTTTCGATAGCGTCGATGATGTCGTGGTGAACCAGCTGTTCGTTCTGGATACCTACGCAACGACCGCCGTAACCTGCCAGCAGCAGATCGATAGCGTAAGCGCCCATACGGGAAGCCAGAATACGGTCGTAAGGCACCGGAGAACCACCGCGCTGGATGTGGCCCAGCACAGTTGCGCGGGTTTCACGACCGGTTTCTTTCTCGATGAAATGCGCCAGTTCGTCAACATCACACATATGTTCGGTAATCGCCACGATCGCGTGTTTTTTACCTTTCGCGATACCCGCTTTGATTTCGTTTACCAGGTCTTCACGGCTGAATTCAACTTCCGGAACCACAACGAATTCACAGCCACCGGCAATGGCCGCAGCCAGGGTCAGATCGCCACAATAACGGCCCATCACTTCCACCACGGAAATACGCTGGTGAGAAGAAGAGGTGTCACGCAGACGGTCGATCGCTTCTACAACGGTGCTCAGCGCAGTGAAGAAACCGATAGTGTAGTCAGTGCCTTTGATGTCGTTGTCGATAGTGCCCGGCAGACCGATGCACGGGAAGCCCATTTCGGTCAGACGCATTGCACCCATGTAGGAACCGTCACCGCCGATAACCACCAGCGCGTCGATACCACGTTTTTTCAGGTTTTCGATAGCCACGGCGCGGATGTTCTCGTCGCGGAATTCCGGGAAACGCGCAGAACCGAGGAACGTACCACCACGGTTGATCATGTCAGAAACGCTGTAACGGTCTAGCTGTACCATACGGTCTTCATACAGACCCAGATAGCCGTCATAAATGCCCATTACTTCCAGACCTTCTGTCAGCGCAGAACGAACAACCCCGCGAATTGCGGCGTTCATGCCTGGCGCATCACCGCCGCTTGTCAACACACCGATTTTCTTAATCATGACTACCTCTGAACTTTGGAATGCAAAATGAAATCTGTTGCCGGAAGTCTTCTTGCACATCGAAGTGATCCAACGAATGTGCAAATAGTATAACAATCACTTCCTGCTGAATTGATTCAGGTCAGGCCAAATGGCGGTATTTTATACACAAAATGCGGGTCTGGCTCTCTTTTATACTGATTATGAAAGCATAGACCGTTTACCCTCCCTGGGTACGACGGAACAGGGGTCCTGATGGATAATCACATCCGATCCCGGAAAACGCCGTAAAATAGCCTGCTCTACCTGATCCGCCACCATATGTGCCTGAACCAAAGGCAGAGAGTCTTCCATTTCCAAATGAATCTGAATAAAGCGGGTCGGCCCTGACTGCCGCGTGCGAAGATCGTGAGCGCCGCTAACACCCGGCCAGGAAGTCACGATATCAATAATTTCTTGCCGTTCTTCATCAGGCAATGCGCGATCCAGTAATGACTGTACCGCCTCATATCCCATGCGTAACGCGCTATATAAAATATAGATGCCGATTCCCAATGCAAACAGAGCATCGGCGCGATGCCAGCCGTACCAGGACAACCCCAGCGCCAGCAGAATTGCGCCGTTCATCATAACATCAGACTGGTAATGTAGCATATCAGCCCGCACCGCCTGGCTTTGCGTCCGGCGCACCACCCACCGCTGAAACGAGACAAGGATAATCGTACAAATTAGCGCCACAATTGTCACGATTACCCCGACGCCTGGATCTGTCATCGGTGTTGGAGATATCAGATGTTGAATACCCGTCAAAAAGAGGAATAGTGCCGAACCGGAGATAAACATACTTTGCGCCAGCGCCGCGAGGGACTCAGCTTTACCGTGACCAAACGAGTGATTATCGTCGGCAGGTTGCAGGGAATATCGCACCACCAGTAAATTCGTCAACGACGCGCCGATATCCACCAGCGAATCCACCAGCGCGGCGAGAATACTCACCGACCCGGTATACCACCATGCAAAAATTTTAATCAGCAATAGCAGTGAAGCCATCGCCGTTGCAGCAATCGCCGCCCGACTGACCAGCCGTCCATAAGATTGATTCATAAATACTCCCGCTATCAACTGACGCTAGTATAACGGAAGCAAATCATCTGCAATGCATTAAGCAGCAGGCAAATTGAGGATAAAAAAAACCCCCACATCATGTGGGGGAAGACAGGGATGGTGTCTATGGCAAGGAAAACAGGGTTTACTACTGGGAACGTGAGTTGCTACTACTCAATAGCTTCAACGATGAACTTTTTTGCCATTGCGTCACGTCACGCAACTGCTCCATTCGTTGTTGATGTTTCTCATTTAAAACCGCTTGCTGCTCCGGCGTTAACAGGCGATACATTTGGTTGCGGACTTTTGCCATCTCAACCTGACGAGCAATTTGCTCATTCGCCATTTTTTCTGCCTGTGCGCGCACAGCGTTTTCATCAAAATTTTCTGCGGTGACAAGGCGATGCATTGTCTCCAGTTCGCTAACATTAACAGGAGGCTGTTCGTGCCGGGCCTGTTGCATAAGATCTCGCATCTGCTGACGCTGATGTTCGGTTAAACTTATGCCGTCGAACATATGGCTCTGCGTACTGCGCTGCGTAAGTTCTTCACCCGGATGCCAGTTATCGACTGAACCGACTTCAGCAGCGTGGCTTAATGAACTGACTGCCAGCGTTGAGGCCATGACGGCAGCGGTAACTATGCGCATCATTTGCTCCCAAAATCTTTCTGTCGCGATTCAACGATAGAGAGTTTACGATTCAGGCTGCAAACATGCGTCAGGGGGTGTAAAACAACGTAAAGTCATGGATTAGCGACGTCTGATGACGTAATTTCTGCCTCGGAGGTATTTAAACAATGAATAAAATCCTGTTAGTTGATGATGACCGAGAGCTGACTTCCCTATTAAAGGAGCTGCTCGAGATGGAAGGCTTCAACGTGATTGTTGCCCACGATGGGGAACAGGCGCTTGATCTTCTGGACGACAGCATTGATTTACTTTTGCTTGATGTAATGATGCCGAAGAAAAATGGTATCGACACATTAAAAGCACTTCGCCAGACACACCAGACGCCTGTCATTATGTTGACGGCGCGCGGCAGTGAACTTGATCGCGTTCTCGGCCTTGAGCTGGGCGCAGATGACTATCTCCCGAAACCGTTTAATGATCGTGAGCTGGTGGCACGTATTCGCGCGATCCTGCGCCGTTCGCACTGGAGCGAGCAACAGCAAAACAACGACAACGGTTCACCGACACTGGAAGTTGATGCCTTAGTGCTAAATCCAGGCCGTCAGGAAGCCAGCTTCGACGGGCAAACGCTGGAGTTAACCGGTACTGAGTTTACCCTGCTCTATTTGCTGGCACAGCATCTGGGTCAGGTGGTTTCCCGTGAACATTTAAGCCAGGAAGTGCTGGGCAAACGCCTGACGCCTTTCGACCGCGCTATCGATATGCACATTTCCAACCTGCGTCGTAAACTGCCGGATCGTAAAGATGGTCACCCGTGGTTTAAAACCTTGCGTGGTCGCGGCTATCTGATGGTTTCTGCTTCATGATAGGCAGCTTAACCGCGCGCATCTTCGCCATCTTCTGGCTGACGCTGGCGCTGGTGTTGATGTTGGTTTTGATGTTACCCAAGCTCGATTCACGCCAGATGACCGAGCTTCTGGATAGCGAACAGCGTCAGGGTCTGATGATTGAGCAGCATGTCGAAGCGGAGCTGGCGAACGATCCGCCCAACGATTTAATGTGGTGGCGGCGTCTGTTCCGGGCGATTGATAAGTGGGCACCGCCAGGACAGCGTTTGTTATTGGTGACCACCGAAGGCCGCGTGATCGGCGCTGAACGCAGCGAAATGCAGATCATTCGTAACTTTATTGGTCAGGCCGATAACGCCGATCATCCGCAGAAGAAAAAGTATGGGCGCGTGGAACTGGTCGGTCCGTTCTCCGTGCGTGATGGCGAAGATAATTACCAACTTTATCTGATTCGTCCGGCCAGCAGTTCTCAATCCGATTTCATTAACTTACTGTTTGACCGCCCGCTATTACTGCTGATTGTCACCATGTTGGTCAGTACGCCGCTGCTGTTGTGGTTGGCCTGGAGTCTGGCAAAACCGGCGCGTAAGCTGAAAAACGCTGCCGATGAAGTTGCCCAGGGAAACTTACGCCAGCACCCGGAACTGGAAGCGGGGCCACAGGAATTCCTTGCCGCCGGTGCCAGTTTTAACCAGATGGTCACCGCGCTGGAGCGCATGATGACCTCTCAGCAGCGTCTACTTTCTGATATCTCTCACGAACTGCGCACCCCGCTGACGCGTCTGCAACTGGGTACGGCGTTACTGCGCCGTCGTAGCGGTGAAAGCAAGGAACTGGAGCGTATTGAAACCGAAGCGCAACGTCTGGACAGCATGATCAACGATCTGTTGGTGATGTCACGTAATCAGCAGAAAAATGCGCTGGTTAGCGAGACCATCAAAGCCAACCAGTTGTGGAGTGAAGTGCTGGATAACGCGGCGTTCGAAGCCGAGCAGATGGGCAAGTCGTTGACGGTTAACTTCCCGCCTGGGCCGTGGCCGCTGTACGGCAACCCGAACGCCCTGGAGAGTGCGCTGGAAAACATTGTTCGTAATGCCCTGCGTTATTCCCATACGAAGATTGAAGTGGGCTTTGCGGTAGATAAAGACGGTATCACCATTACGGTGGACGACGATGGTCCTGGCGTTAGCCCGGAAGATCGCGAACAGATTTTCCGTCCGTTCTATCGTACCGATGAAGCACGCGATCGTGAATCTGGCGGTACAGGTTTGGGGCTGGCAATTGTTGAAACCGCCATTCAGCAGCATCGTGGCTGGGTTAAAGCGGAAGACAGCCCGCTGGGCGGTTTACGGCTGGTGATTTGGTTGCCGCTGTATAAGCGGAGTTAAACTCGGCGCAGAGCCGTCCCCTTCGGGGTGAAGGCAACAGGTCAGCACTGTGCGAACTGATACCCTCACCCCGGCCCTCTCCCTGAAAGGGCGAGGGGGAAAAACGTAGCCCTGTTCAGCAACGGAGCTGAGCACCGCTCCGGACAGTCCCCTCGCCCCTCTGGGGAGAGGGTTAGGGTGAGGGGAAAAATTCAGCACAATGCAAACGGCACTGCTCTCACCGGAAACCATGCCAGATTTCGTATTAAGGCAGACTTATTTTCCCCACAACCGGCGGGAAAAATCTTCGATCTTGCCGCTCAGTCGGCGCTTTTGCATCGTCCGCGTCCAGCTTTTCGATAACCCGGCAGCGGAGAGTAAACGGTGATACTGCTCGTCATCAAACGGCATATGCCATGCGATGGCGGCAGCCTCCTGCACGGTCACATCACTGACACGGGAAACCAACTCCAGCGGAGCATCAGCAGATACCAACCCTGGCGCAATCACGCTATACAACCACCCCACTTTACCCGTGTTTTGCATCAACTGCGCTATATCGCTGATATCAAAATGGTAATTGAGTTTATAGCAAGGTGAGCGTGGCTGGCTGACCTGAATTAATGCCTCTCCCCAGCGGAAAATATCGCCAATATAAACATTACTTTCCGTCAGACCGTCGGTTGAGAGATTTTCGCCAAACGCAGGCGCAACAAACAACTCCGCCTGTTCCGGAAATTCCCGCGCCCAGTAAAGATAATGCTCACGAGGATAATGACACAGCGCTCTGTCTGGCCCGCCGTGAACCTTTTTCTCCGCCTGCTCGTCACCTTCCAGCCCCAGCTCCGTCAGCATCAACTCACCATCAACCTGGATTTTGGCAATTGCGCTGGGTTTGCCTTCGGGATAAGCCTGAATCTTGCCTGTGTATACATCAACCGGATATCGCATCTGTTCCCTCTCCACGAGAAATTTCCCCATTAGACCATATTTATTTTATGTCAGGCGTGCTGTTTTCGCGGTAAGTATCCAGGCAGGAACTCAATAGCAAACCGGACGAACGTTAGTTCATCCGGCTGTGGGGATTAAGGAAGCAGGTTTATTTCACCGTACCTAAAATTTCGATTTTCGCTGCTCTGGCTTTGACTTTACGTGACCAGATAGAGGTAAGAATTGGCACCAGAATCGAAGTCACAATGACCGCCGTCGCGACCAGCGAAGTTGCTGCCGGAGCCATCGGTTTAAACGCAGGCACCATTTCTGCAATCAGCACAGGTGTCGCTACCGCGGCCCCTGCGGAACTGGAAGCGGCAATTCCGGCAGTGCCATCGCCACCGCCAATCAATTTATCAGCGATAATCAACGGAATACCGGTCACGATAATTACTGCCACACCCAACAGGATCCCCAGCAAACCTGTCTGGGCAATTACAGTCAAATCAATGGTATTACCCAGTGCGAAGGCAAAGAATGGAATCAGCGTCTGCACCGCTTTGCTGAAAAATTCTCGTAATTCAGGGTCAAGGTTCCCAAGGGCAAAGCCCACCAGAAACGGTAATACTGCGCCGACGAAAACATGCGGTTCAAACGAGGCAATCCCGGCAGTGCCCAGAATAATCATCGTCATGAGCGGCCCGGACTCCAATGACATCAACACAAATGCCCCAGCTTCTTCTTTTGTGCCGTACTGCTGCATGATGGAAGCGTAAAGTCCGCCGTTGGTCATATCCATCGCCGCCACCAGCGCCAGCGTTGAAAGTCCGGCAAAGAATCCAACTTCAACACCATGTTCCGGAATAATGCGCGAGGCAATTGCCGCAACCACCCACGCGACGGCAATTTTAGTTACCACCAGCGTACCGGATTTACGCAATACCGTTCCCGTCGCGCTTAATTTTATTGACGCCCCCATGCAAAAAAACCACACCGCCAGAATGGGCACCGTACCGGTAATCATCCCGTTGGTGAATGATCCAAAATATTTCCCCGCCTCCGGCGAGAAGGTGTGGCACAGTGCGCCAAGGAATAGCGGGACGAGCATCATCCCCCCCGGGATTTTCTCAATCGAGCGTTTTATCTGCATTTCCATCACCTGTCGGCATATTTTTAAGGGCTGATGCGTCATTCCTCAATGGAGCATCAGTGTTGATGGAAACGAAGATAGACATTCATTTAATCAATAAAAGTGATCAAAACCACATCAATTGAAACACTGTTTTATTTTTATCGGATCATTGTTTTTATTTTGAAATTGATCACAAAAAAACCACCGCCGTTGGCGATGGTTCATTTTTTAAGCTGATATGCGACGTAAACGCCTCATTGCAGCAGGCGGCAAATGATTATTTTTTCGCCGCGAAACGTGCCGCTGCTTCGTCCCAGTTCACCACGTTCCAGAACTCTTTGATGTAGTCAGGACGGCGGTTCTGGAATTTCAGGTAGTAAGCATGTTCCCACA
Source organism: Escherichia sp. WS1368 (assembly GCF_046487485.1). NCBI lineage: Bacteria > Pseudomonadati > Pseudomonadota > Gammaproteobacteria > Enterobacterales > Enterobacteriaceae > Escherichia > Escherichia sp. WS1368. The sequence goes on along the minus strand of NZ_JBJQJI010000015.1, from coordinate 66,193 downwards.
CATCCAGGCCCAGAATCGGGAAGCCGGAAGCGCCAGAAATAGCTTCACCCATCAGCGGGGAATCCTGGTTAGCAGTAGAAACCACCGCCAGTTTATCGCCTTTCAGCACCAGCCATGCCCAGCCGGAACCAAAGCGGGAAGCTGCCGCTTTCTCAAATTCTGCTTTGAAGTTATCAACGGAGCCGAAGTCACGTTCGATAGCCGCTTTCAGGTCACCCTGTAAGGTGGTGCCTTTTTTCAGACCTTTCCAGAACAGGCTGTGGTTAGCGTGACCGCCAGCGTTGTTGCGCAGTACTGTTTTCTTGTCTGCTGGCAGCTGGTCCAGTTTGGTGATCAGCTCTTCAACCGGCAGGTTGGCAAATTCTGGCAGGCTTTCCAGCGCCGCGTTGGCGTTGTTGACATAGGTCTGATGGTGTTTGGTGTGGTGGATTTCCATGGTCTGCTTATCGAAGTGCGGTTCCAGGGCATCGTAAGCATACGGCAGGGATGGCAGGGTATAGCTCATATTCATCTCCAGTATTGTCGGGCGGCCGATTGTTAATGCCGCGTAAGCAGTTGGTTCATTATAGTTAATTAAATGATATTGAAAATGATTATCAATGCCGTACTTTTCGTAAGGGTATGGTTTTGCAGGAAAATGCCCGAGATGTGAAGCAAATCACCCACTTAATGCCGTGATTGCCAGTAAATCGACAACGGCGGCAACAGGCGAAAGGTTAATCGACAGCACGATTTTTACACTCATCTCGTCGGAGATGTGACGCGACGAAAAATGATGAGGATAAGAAGATGAGTAACGCGATTACGATGGGGATATTTTGGCATTTGATCGGCGCGGCCAGTGCAGCCTGTTTTTACGCTCCGTTCAAAAAAGTAAAAAAATGGTCATGGGAAACCATGTGGTCAGTTGGTGGGATTGATTCGTGGATTATTCTGCCGTGGGCCATCAGCGCCCTGTTACTACCGAATTTCTGGGCGTATTACAGCTCGTTTAGTCTCTCTACGCTGCTGCCTGTTTTTCTGTTCGGCGCTATGTGGGGGATCGGTAATATCAACTACGGCCTGACCATGCGTTATCTCGGCATGTCGATGGGAATTGGCATCGCCATTGGCATTACGTTGATTGTCGGTACGCTGATGACGCCAATTATCAACGGCAATTTCGATGTTCTGATTAATACCGAAGGCGGACGCATGACGTTGCTCGGCGTTCTGGTGGCGCTGATTGGCGTAGGGATTGTGACTCGCGCCGGGCAGTTGAAAGAGCGCAAGATGGGCATTAAAGCCGAAGAGTTCAACCTGAAAAAAGGGCTGGTGCTGGCGGTGATGTGCGGCATTTTCTCTGCCGGAATGTCCTTTGCGATGAACGCCGCAAAACCGATGCATGAAGCCGCTGCCGCACTTGGCGTCGATCCACTGTATGTCGCTCTACCAAGCTATGTTGTCATCATGGGAGGCGGCGCGATCATCAACCTCGGTTTCTGCTTCATTCGTCTGGCAAAAGTGAAGGATTTGTCGCTAAAAGCCGACTTTTCGCTGGCAAAACCGCTGATCATTCACAATGTGTTACTCTCAGCACTGGGCGGGTTGATGTGGTATCTGCAATTCTTTTTCTATGCCTGGGGCCACGCGCGTATTCCGGCGCAGTATGACTACATCAGCTGGATGCTGCATATGAGCTTCTATGTATTGTGCGGCGGTATCGTCGGGCTGGTACTGAAAGAGTGGAACAATGCAGGTCGCCGTCCGGTAACGGTGTTGAGCCTCGGTTGTGTGGTGATTATTGTCGCCGCCAACATCGTCGGCATGGGCATGGCGAATTAATCTTTCTGCGAATTGAGATGACGCCAGTGGCTGGGCGTCATCCCGGTTTCCCGGGTAAACACCACCGAAAAATAGTTACTATCTTCAAAGCCACATTCGGTTGAAATATCACTGATTAACAGGCGGCTATGCTGGAGAAGATATTGCGCATGACACACTCTGATCTGCCGCAGATATTGATTGATGGTCATGCCAGTCTGCTGGCGAAATTGCTGACGCAAAACGCGCTCACTGCACGATGCCTCATCACAAAATTTATCCAGCGCAAAGGGACTTTTCAGGCTGGCCGCCAGCCGGGTAATCAGCTTATCCAGCAATGTTTCGCTGGATGTTGGCGGCAACGAATCGCTGGTGTAACGATGGCGATTCAGCAACATCACCAACTGCCCGAACAGCAACTCTGCCATTTCGTTAGCAAACGGCACATGCTGACTACTTTCATGCTCAAGTTGACCGATAACCTGCCGCGCCTGCGCCATCCCCACGCTACCTAAGCGCCAGTGTGGTTGCCCTGCGCTGGCACTAAATCCCGGAATCGCCCCCTGCCAGTCAAGATTCAGCTTCAGCCGCTCCGGGCAATAAATAATATTCTGCAAAACCAGATCGTTAACGGAAGCGTAGGAGTGTTTATCGTCAGCATGAATGTAAAAGAGATCGCCACGGGTAATGCGATAAGGGCGATCGTTGAGTACATGCAGACCATTGCCGCGCCAGACAATTACCAGCTCACAAAAATCATGTGTATGTTCAGCAAAGACATCTTGCGGATAACGGTCAGCCACAGCGACTGCCTGCTGGTCGCTGGCAAAAAAATCATCTTTGAGAAGTTTTATCTGATGCGCCACCGTGGCTACCTCGGCCAGAGAACGAAGTTGATTATTCGCAATATGGCGTACAAATACGGTGAGTAGATTCGCGTTATTGCAAAAAGCCATCCCGTCCCTGACGAATATCACGCGGTGACCAGTTAAACTCTCGGCGAAAAAGCGTCGAAAAGTGGTTACTGTCGCTGAATCCGCAGCGATAGGCGATGTCAGTAACGCTGGCCTCGCTGTGGCGTAGCAGATGTCGGGCTTTCATCAGTCGCAGGCGGTTCAGGTAACGCTGAGGCGTCAGTCCCGTTTGCTGCTTAAGCTGCCGATGTAGCGTACGCAGTGAAAGAGAAAATTGATCCGCCACGGCATCCCAATTCACCTCATCGGCAAAATGGTCCTCCAGCCAGGCCAGAAGCAAGTTGAGACGTGATGCGCTGTTTTCCAGGTTCTCCTGCAAACTGCTTTTACGCAGCAAGAGCAGTAATTGCATAAACAAGATCTCGCGACTGGCGGTCGAGGGTAAATCATTTTCCCCTTCCTGCTGTTCCATCTGTGCAACCAGCTGTCGCACCTGCTGCAATACGCTGTGGTTAACGCGCCAGTGAGACGGATACTGCCCATCCAGCTCTTGTGGCAGCAACTGATTCAGCCCGGCGAGAAACTGAAATCGATCCGGCGAGCGATACAGCACATTGGTCAGACACAGATTATCGGTATGTTCATACAGATGCCGATCATGATCGCGTACGAAACAGACCGTGCCACCGGTGATGGTATAGGGCTGCCCATTAAACACATGAATACCCGTGCCATGTTCGACAATCACAATTTCATGAAAATCATGATGATGTTCAGGAAAATCCGCCTGCGGGAGCCGGGGTTCTATCGCCACGGACGCGTTACCAGACGGAAAAAAATCCACACTATGTAATACGGTCATACTGGCCTCCTGATGTCGTCAACACGGCGAAATAGTAATCACGAGGTCAGGTTCTTACCTTAAATTTTCGACGGAAAACCACGTAAAAAAAGTCGATTTTTCAAGATACAGCGTGAATTTTCAGGAAATGCGGTAAGCATCACACCACCACAATTCAGCGAATTGTGAACATCATCACGTTCATCTTTCCCTGGTTGCCAATGACCCATTTTCCTGTCAGTAACGAGAAGGTCGCGAAGTCAGGCGCTTTTTAGACTGGTCGTAATGAAATTCAGCAGGATCACATTATGACCTTTCGCAATTGTGTCGCCGTCGATCTCGGCGCATCCAGTGGACGCGTGATGCTGGCGCGTTACGAGCGTGAATGCCGCAGCCTGACGCTGCGCGAAATCCATCGTTTTAACAATGGGCTGCATAGCCAGAACGGTTATGTCACCTGGGATGTGGGTAGCCTGGAAAGTGCCATTCGCCTTGGATTAAACAAGGTGTGCGAGGAAGGGATTCGTATCGATAGCATTGGGATTGATACCTGGGGCGTGGACTTTGTGCTGCTCGACCAACAGGGTCAGCGTGTGGGCCTGCCCGTTGCTTATCGCGATAGCCGCACCAATGGCCTGATGGCGCAGGCACAACAACAACTCGGCAAACGCAATATTTATCAACGTAGCGGCATCCAGTTTCTGCCCTTCAATACGCTTTATCAGTTGCATGCACTGACAGAGCAACAACCTGAGCTTATTCCACACATTGCTCACGCTCTGCTGATGCCGGATTACTTCAGTTATCGCCTGACCGGCGAGATGAACTGGGAGTACACCAACGCCACGACCACGCAACTGGTCAATATCAATAGCGACGACTGGGACGAGTCGCTACTGGCGTGGAGCGGTGCCAACAAAGCCTGGTTTGGTCGCCCGACGCATCCGGGTAATGTCATAGGTCACTGGATTTGCCCGCAGGGTAATGAGATTCCGGTGGTCGCCGTTGCCAGCCATGATACCGCCAGCGCGGTTATCGCCTCGCCGTTAAACGGTTCACGCGCCGCTTATCTCTCTTCTGGCACCTGGTCATTGATGGGCTTCGAAAGCCAGACGCCATTTACCAATGACACGGCGCTGGCCGCCAATATCACCAATGAAGGTGGGGCGGAAGGTCGCTATCGGGTGCTGAAAAATATTATGGGCTTATGGCTGCTTCAGCGGGTGCTTCAGGAGCGGCAAATCAACGATCTCCCGGCGCTTATCGCCGCGACACAGGCACTGCCGGCTTGCCGCTTCACCATCAATCCCAATGACGATCGCTTTATTAATCCTGAGGCGATGTGCAGCGAAATTCAGGCTGCGTGTCGGGAAACGGCGCAACCAATCCCGGAAAGTGATGCTGAACTGGCGCGCTGTATTTTCGACAGTCTGGCGTTGCTGTATGCCGATGTGTTGCATGAGCTGGCGCAGCTGCGCGGTGAAGATTTCTCGCAACTGCATATTGTCGGCGGTGGCTGCCAGAACGCGCTGCTCAACCAGTTATGTGCTGATGCCTGCGGTATTCGGGTGATCGCCGGGCCTGTTGAAGCCTCGACGCTCGGCAATATCGGCATCCAGTTAATGACGCTGGATGAACTCAACAATGTGGATGATTTCCGTCAGGTCGTCAGCACCACCGCGAATCTGACCACCTTTACCCCTAATCCTGACAGTGAAATTGCCCACTATGTGGCGCAGATTCACTCTACACGACAGACAAAGGAGCTTTGCGCATGACCACTCAACTGGAACAGGCCTGGGAGCTGGCGAAACAGCGTTTCGCAGCGGTAGGGATTGATGTCGAGGAGGCGCTGCGCCAACTTGATCGTTTACCCGTGTCAATGCACTGCTGGCAAGGCGATGATGTTTCCGGTTTTGAAAACCCGGAAGGTTCGCTGACCGGGGGGATTCAGGCCACAGGTAATTATCCGGGTAAAGCGCGTAATGCCAGCGAGCTGCGTGCCGATCTGGAACAGGCTATGCGGCTGATTCCGGGGCCGAAACGGCTTAATTTACATGCCATCTATCTGGAATCAGACACGCCAGTCTCGCGCGACCAGATCAAACCAGAGCACTTCAAAAACTGGGTTGAATGGGCGAAAGCCAATCAGCTCGGTCTGGATTTTAACCCCTCCTGTTTTTCGCATCCGCTAAGCGCCGATGGCTTTACGCTTTCCCATGCCGACGACAGCATTCGCCAGTTCTGGATTGATCACTGCAAGGCCAGCCGCCGCGTTTCGGCCTATTTTGGCGAGCAACTTGGCACGCCATCGGTGATGAACATCTGGATCCCGGATGGCATGAAAGATATCACCGTTGACCGTCTCGCTCCGCGCCAGCGTTTGCTGGCAGCACTGGATGAGGTGATCAGCGAGAAGCTGGATCCGGCGCACCATATCGACGCCGTTGAGAGCAAATTATTTGGTATTGGTGCGGAGAGCTACACGGTTGGCTCCAATGAGTTTTACATGGGGTATGCCACCAGCCGCCAGACGGCGCTGTGCCTGGACGCCGGGCATTTCCACCCGACTGAAGTGATTTCCGACAAGATTTCCGCCGCCATGCTGTATGTGCCGCAGTTGCTACTGCACGTCAGTCGTCCGGTTCGCTGGGACAGCGATCACGTGGTGCTGCTGGATGATGAAACTCAGGCGATTGCCAGTGAGATTGTTCGTCACGATCTGTTCGACCGTGTGCATATCGGTCTCGATTTCTTTGATGCCTCTATCAACCGCATTGCCGCGTGGGTCATTGGTACACGCAATATGAAAAAAGCCCTGCTGCGTGCGTTGCTGGAACCTACCGCTGAGCTGCGCAAGCTGGAAGCGGCGGGCGATTACACTGCGCGTCTGGCACTGCTGGAAGAGCAGAAATCGTTGCCGTGGCAGGCGGTCTGGGAAATGTATTGCCAACGTCACGATACCCCAGCGGGTAGCGAATGGTTGAAGAGCGTGCGGGCTTATGAGAAAGAAATTTTGAGTCGCCGCGGGTAAACACTGCCGGATGCGGCGCGAGCGCCTTATTCGGCCTACGGGTCGTGCATCCGACAACACCGAATTTACAGGAACACAGAACATGCAAAACATTACCCAGTCCTGGTTTGTCCAGGGAATGATCAAAGCCACCACCGACGCCTGGCTGAAAGGCTGGGACGAGCGCAATGGTGGTAACCTGACACTGCGCCTGGATGACGCCGATATCGCACCGTATCACGACAACTTCCACCAACAACCGCGCTATATCCCGCTCAGCCAGCCCATGCCTTTACTGGCAAATACACCGTTTATTGTCACCGGCTCCGGCAAATTCTTCCGCAACGTCCAGCTTGATCCTGCGGCTAACTTAGGCGTCGTAAAAGTCGACAGCGACGGCGCGGGCTACCACATTCTCTGGGGGCTAACTCACGAAGCCGTTCCAACCTCTGAACTCCCGGCGCACTTCCTCTCCCACTGCGAACGCATTAAAGCCACCAACGGTAAAGATCGGGTGATCATGCACTGCCATGCCACCAACCTGATCGCCCTTACCTACGTACTGGAAAACGACACCGCGGTCTTCACTCGCCAACTGTGGGAAGGCAGCACCGAATGTCTGGTAGTGTTCCCGGATGGCGTCGGCATTTTGCCGTGGATGGTGCCCGGCACGGACGAAATCGGCCAGGCGACCGCACAGGAAATGCAAAAACATTCGCTGGTGTTGTGGCCCTTCCACGGCGTCTTCGGCAGCGGTCCGACACTGGATGAAACATTCGGTTTAATCGACACCGCAGAAAAATCAGCACAAGTATTAGTGAAGGTTTATTCGATGGGCGGCATGAAACAGACCATCAGTCGTGAAGAGCTGATAGCGCTCGGCCAGCGTTTCGGCGTTACACCACTCGCCAGTGCGCTGGCGCTGTAAGGAGCAAACATGATCCGCAAAGCCTTTGTAATGCAGGTTAACCCCGACGCCCACGAAGAGTATCAGCGTCGGCATAACCCCATCTGGCCGGAACTGGAAGCAGTGTTGAAATCTCACGGTGCGCATAACTACGCCATTTACCTCGACAAAGCGCGTAATCTGCTGTTTGCCACGGTAGAGATTGAATCTGAAGAACGGTGGAATGCGGTAGCCAGCACTGATGTTTGCCAACGTTGGTGGAAATATATGACCGACGTTATGCCAGCTAACCCGGATAACAGCCCAGTCAGTAGCGAGCTGCAAGAAGTGTTTTACCTGCCCTAATGAGTTGCGGTGCCGGAAAATATCCAGCACCGCGCCTTCATCAGAAGAAGTATTTAAAGCGAACGCGTGCGCCGTAACGGTCATCAGTATCATCACCGTGTTTTTTATCACCGTCGCTATCCAGAATGGAGTAATACGTCCCGAGGTAAATATTAAAGTTCTCCATATCCATCACATTAGCGAACTGATAAGACGCATGAATGGTGTGAATGGTGTACGTCCCTTCATCATCAATCCAGCAGTCGTTATCACAAACTACACCGCTGAATTCATCAATCTTATTGTGCGCGTAGATATAACCCAGCTCGAAACGTTTCCACAGCGCGTTAATCCCGGCAGTGAAATCTTTCTCATTATTAGCATCTAAATAGGCGGTATTAAGATTAACAACGACGCCATTTTCCGGATCCGTTTTCAGGCCATTCCAGGTCATGCTCATACCATAGCCGGTACGATCGGACTGATCGACAAAATTACCCTTGCTATCGGTATAACCATAAGCATTATTTACCACGTTCGCTTCCATCGCTGCGGAAACGGTAAATTCTTCCGTCGGCGACCAGGCAATTACCGGACGCAGATAAGCAACATTTTTCTGCTGCTACACATCGCGTCCATGATAATTACCGTCATTATATAAAGATGTTCCGTCTTCAAGTAACGTGTTTAATTCAAAATACAAGTTATCAAGTTGTTTGCTGACGAGGAAATTACCGCCAGCGTTAGAGCGCCCGCGGCCCTCTTTCATCATATAGATATAACCGCTGCCATCGTCATAAAGATCGTTCGCAGTATTACCGGAATGTTCAACAAAGGTATCCTGATTCAGCGGGAACATATCGTAGGCTTCAAAACGGCCTACTTTGACCTTCCAGTCGTTTTGTTTGCCAAAGAAGAATACCGCATCATCGATATTTACTGAACCGTGCATGTCCCCCAGCGGTTGTGCGGAGAACCCGGCGAAATAGCCATTATCCAGTTTTCGCATACCATCAAAACCTAACAGAATACGACCATTGAGATTCCACTGTTCATTAGTGGGATCGCTATTCACATCAGCGTTGGTCATTGCCAGCAGGCCATGATTACTTTCCGCATCCATATTAAATTCTACATCGCCGTAGATTTTTAAATCGCCATAACCTGAGAGCAAAAGATTAGGTGAGGTGGAATTTTTCTTTGCAGATTCCGCCGTTGCCTGTCCATTTACCGGCGTATTGCCCTGGGCAGCCTTAATTTCGCGGATCTCAGCGGCTTGTTGTGTCTGCAGCTGTTTAACCTGGCTCTCTGCTTTTGCTGCCCGCATTTCTGCCGCTTCCAGGCGTTCTTCCAGCAATGCCATGCGTTGTTCCAGCGTTAAATGCTGTGTTTTTGCCATTCCGGTACTACATGCCAATAATAAACCGATGGCTAAAGATAATGTCGATTTTTTCATTATTTACGTTCCCTGAAATAAAAGAGACCCTACGCTTTCCAAAAGGAATACGTATATAGAGAAATATAAGGTGTGCACTTTCGAATTTTTAATCCAACTTCAGCAGGCCGATGGATAGTATCCCGCTGCATAATATGAGTAAATCCGCTGATTTCCTGGAACGTGAGGAATATAACAATAGTGCCGTTTTTAACTAAATATCGTAAAAAATATTAGATATAATTCACGCTGACTCATAAGCCACAAATATAAATAACCTTGCTGCAAAACATGTGCGACAGTTAAACATTCACAACATCATTAAATAATGATTTCTTATTCACTGCATTTATTTTGCCCATCAATATGTGCCTTACTCCGCAAAATTTATCCTTCACTCTGCCTTATATTGTCACGACTTCACGACATATCCGCGCTCATCACAAAACCGCTCCGCCGTTACAATTAACTATAATATTTTTTCATGGAATCCAATAATGGCAGCACTTACTGCAAGCTGTATTGACCTGAATATTCAGGGCAATGGCACTTATTCCGTTCTGAAGCAGTTGGCGACAATGGCGTTACAAAACGGTTTTATCACCGACTCACACCAGTTCCTGCAAACTCTGCTGCTGCGCGAAAAAATGCACTCCACCGGTTTTGGTTCCGGCATCGCCGTGCCGCACGGTAAAAGCGCCTGCGTTAAACAACCGTTCGTGTTATTCGCCCGCAAAGCGCAGGCCATTGACTGGAAAGCCAGCGACGGCGAAGACGTCAATTGCTGGATCTGCCTCGGCGTGCCGCAAAGTGGCGAAGAGGATCAGGTCAAAATCATCGGCACACTGTGTCGCAAAATTATCCACCAGGATTTTATCAACCAACTGCGACAGGGCGACGCCGACCAGGTGCTTGCTTTGTTAAATCAAACCCTCAGCTCATAAGGAAGTGGCGATGGAGTCATCCTTACGTATTGTCGCGATCACCAACTGCCCCGCCGGGATCGCTCACACCTACATGGTGGCGGAAGCCCTGGAACAGAAAGCCCGTTCTCTCGGTCATACCATTAAAGTTGAAACTCAAGGATCAAGCGGCATCGAAAACCGCTTATCCAGCGAAGAGATTGCCGCTGCCGATTACGTGATTCTCGCTACCGGGCGTGGCCTGAGCGGTGATGATCGCGCGCGATTTGCCGGGAAAAAGGTTTATGAAATTGCCATCTCCCAGGCGCTGAAAAATATCGACCATATTTTCAGTGAATTACCGACAAACTCACAATTTTTTGCCGCAGATAGCGGCGTGAAGCTCGGCAAACAGGAAGTGCAAAGTGGCAGCGTAATGAGCCACCTGATGGCGGGCGTCTCTGCGGCGCTGCCGTTTGTCATCGGTGGCGGTATTCTGGTGGCGCTTGCCAACATGCTGGTGCAGTTCGGTTTGCCGTATACCGATATGTCGAAAGGCGCGCCGTCGTTTACCTGGGTGGTTGAATCCATCGGTTATCTCGGCTTCACCTTTATGATCCCCATCATGGGCGCTTATATTGCCTCGTCGATTGCCGATAAACCCGCTTTCGCTCCGGCGTTTCTGGTTTGCTATCTGGCGAACGACAAAGCCCTGCTCGGCACCCAGTCTGGCGCGGGCTTCCTCGGTGCGGTGGTGCTTGGGCTGGCGATTGGCTATTTCGTCTTCTGGTTCCGTAAAGTGCGCCTTGGCAAAGCATTACAACCGCTGCTCGGTTCCATGCTGATCCCGTTCGTTACTCTGCTGGTTTTTGGCGTACTGACTTACTACGTTATCGGACCGGTGATGTCCGACCTCATGGGCGGGTTGCTGCACTTCCTGAACACCATTCCTCCGTCAATGAAGTTTGCGGCGGCGTTTCTGGTCGGTGCAATGCTGGCGTTCGATATGGGCGGCCCTATCAATAAAACCGCCTGGTTCTTCTGCTTCTCACTGCTGGAAAAACACATTTACGACTGGTACGCCATCGTCGGCGTTGTCGCGCTGATGCCGCCTGTCGCGGCGGGTCTTGCGACGTTCATTGCGCCCAAGCTGTTTACTCAACAGGAAAAAGAAGCCGCCAGTAGCGCCATTGTGGTCGGTGCCACGGTCGCGACCGAACCGGCTATTCCTTACGCTCTGGCGGCACCACTGCCAATGATTACCGCCAATACGCTGGCGGGCGGCATTACCGGCGTGCTGGTGATCGCTTTCGGAATCAAACGACTGGCACCTGGTTTGGGTATCTTTGACCCGCTGATCGGCCTGATGTCGCCGGTGGGTTCGTTTTATCTGGTGCTGGCGATTGGTCTCGCGCTGAACATTTCATTCATTATCGTCCTGAAAGGATTATGGTTACGCCGCAAAGCGAAAGCCGCGCAACAGGAGCTTGCCCATGAACATTGAGTTACTGCAACAGTTGTGCGAAGCCAGCGCCGTTAGCGGCGATGAACAGGAAGTTCGCGACATTCTGATCAACACGCTGGAACCTTGCGTTAATGAGATCACCTTTGATGGTCTGGGCAGCTTTGTTGCCCGTAAGGGGAATAAAGGTCCAAAAGTTGCCGTTGTCGGGCATATGGATGAAGTCGGCTTTATGGTCACCCACATCGACGAGAGCGGTTTTCTGCGTTTTACCACCATTGGCGGCTGGTGGAATCAGTCGATACTCAACCACCGGGTAACCATACGCACACACAAGGGATTTAAAATCCCTGGTGTGATTGGTTCCGTCGCGCCTCATGCGTTAACGGAAAAGCAAAAGCAACAACCGCTGTCATTTGATGAGATGTTCATTGATATTGGCGCGAACAGTCGCGAAGAAGCGGAAAAACGCGGCGTGGAAATTGGTAATTTTATTAGCCCGGAAGCCAATTTTGCCTGCTGGGGCGAAGATAAAGTGGTCGGCAAGGCGTTGGATAACCGCATCGGCTGCGCAATGATGGCTGAGCTATTGCAGACGGTGAATAATCCCGAAATTACGCTGTATGGCGTTGGCAGTGTGGAAGAAGAAGTTGGCCTGCGCGGGGCGCAAACCTCGGCTGAACACATTAAACCGGATGTTGTGATCGTGCTGGATACCGCCGTCGCAGGCGATGTTCCGGGCATTGATAACATTAAATACCCGCTAAAACTGGGCCAGGGGCCGGGGCTGATGCTGTTTGATAAACGCTACTTCCCCAACCAGAAGCTGGTGGTGGCGTTAAAAAGCTGTGCCACACATAACGATTTACCGCTGCAATTTTCCACCATGAAAACCGGTGCGACGGATGGCGGGCGCTACAACGTGATGGGCGGCGGGCGTCCGGTTGTCGCGCTGTGCCTGCCAACGCGTTATCTGCACGCCAACAGCGGCATGATTTCAAAAGCCGATTACGATGCTCTGCTCACGCTGATACGGGGTTTTCTGACGACCTTAACTGCGGAGAAAATCAACGCGTTTAGCCAGTTCCGTCAGGTGGATTAATGCTAAACGAACGCCAGTTAAAGATTGTCGATCTGCTGGAGCAACAGCCGCGCACGCCTGGCGAGCTGGCACAACAGACTGGCGTTTCGGGCAGGACCATCCTGCGCGACATTGACTATCTCAACTTTACCCTTAACGGCAAAGCCCGCATTTCCGCCAGTGGCAACGCGGGCTATCAGCTGGAAATCTTCGAGCGCCGCAGCTTTTTTCAGTTGCTGCAAAAGCACGATAACGACGATCGGCTGCTGGCGCTGCTATTACTGAATACCTTCACTCCCCGTGCGCAACTCGCCTCGGCGCTTAATTTGCCAGAAACGTGGGTAGCAGAGCGCCTGCCCCGCCTGAAACAGCGCTATGAACGCGGTTTTTGTCTCGCTAGTCGCCCTGGTTTGGGCCATTTCATTGATGAGACAGAAGAGAAACGCATTATTTTGCTGGCGAATCTTTTACGCAAAGATCCGTTTTTAATTCCTCTGGCGGGCGTAACACGAGACAACCTTCAGCAATTATCCACGGTCTGCGACAACCAACACCGCTGGCCGCTGATGCAGGGTGATTATCTCTCCAGCCTGATTCTGGCGATTTACGCCCTGCGTAATCAACTGACCGATGAGTGGCCGCAATATCCCGGTAGCGAGATAAAACAGATCGTTGAATATAGCGGCCTGTTTCTTGGTGATAACGCTGTAAGAACGTTGACGGGGTTGATAGAAAAACAGCATCAACAGGCGCAGGTTATTTGTGTCGATAATGTGCTGGCATTGCTGCAAAGGGTGCCGGGCATTGCGTCATTGAATATTATTGATACGCAACTGGTTGAGAATATTACCGGGCATTTATTACGTTGCCTTGCCGCACCAGTATGGATTGCTGAGCACCGCCAAAGCAGCATGAATAACCTGAAAGCCGCCTGGCCTGCGGCCTTTGATATGAGTCTGCACTTTATTACGCTACTGCGTGAACAGCTCGATATTCCCCTTTTCGACAGCGATCTGATCGGTTTGTATTTTGCCTGTGCGCTGGAACGACATCAAAACGAACGCCAGCCGATCATTTTGCTCTCGGACCAGAACGCGATTGCCACTATTAATCAGCTCGCCATTGAGCGCGATGTCCTGAATTGTCGGGTGATTATTGCCCGCAGCCTGAGCGATATTACCGCCATTAGCCAGGAGATTACGCCGTTATTGATCGTCAATAACAGCCACTATTTGCTGGATGACGCGGTAAAAAATAGTATTACCATCAAAAATATCATTACCGCCGCCGGGATTGAGCAAATTAAACATTTTCTTGCCACGGCATTTATTCGCCAGCAGCCGGAGCGTTTTTTCTCTGCCCCCGGAAGTTTTCATTTTTCGAATGTACGCGGTGAAAACTGGCAACATATTACCCAGCAAATATGTGCACAATTAGTGACGCAACACCACATTACCGCCGATGAAGCACAACGGATCATCGCCCGCGAAGGCGAAGGTGAAAACCTGATTGTTAATCGTCTCGCCATCCCACATTGCTGGAGCGAACAGGAACGCCGTTTTCGTGGATTTTTTATTACCCTCGCCCAACCGGTTGAGGTGAATAACGAAGTAGTTAACCATGTGCTGATCGCCTGTGCCGCCGCCGATGCGCGTCATGAGCTAAAAATATTTAGCTATCTGGCAAGCGTATTGTGTCAGCATCCGGCAGAGGTTATTGCCGGGTTAAAAGGATATGAGGCATTTATGGAGTTACTTCACAAGGGGTGAACTGTGTCGGATGCGCCGCATCCGACACTGCATTTATCACCAAAATCAAAAACGTTTAACGCAGGCTATTATAGTCATCGACCATTTCGTTGTACTCGCGTAACGCTCGCGGAAATGAGTCGTCGACCATCCAGCTGGTGTTTGCATCCTGAAGTTGCTCTTTATCCCAGTCAGAGTACGGAACTTTATCTCTGACGCGGCGAACATATTTTTTAGCCTCGAGTTGATACTGGTCTGCCGAATTAATGAACGAGAAATTCATACCGCCTTTATCCGCTTCTTTGGCCTGCGCCACCAGCGTTTCCAGTTCAGAGACTTTCTTCATTGCCGCATCAACATCAAACTTCTCTTGCGAAATCAGGTTATTAATTTGTTTCGCTGAAATCATGACTGCCAGAGAGTAGTAGTGGAATGTTTTCCCTTCTCTTTGTTCAATATTTTTCAGTTCCGCAAGCTGGCGCTTATCGTTAATTTCCTGAATCGCCGCATGATAAGATTCTGCTACAGGTTCAAAGGCTTCAAGATTTTTTAAGAATGTCTGGTGCAGCGTTTTCCCTTTCGCAAACGCATCGTCTTTATAATTTTCCTGGGTGTAATATTTATCCATTTCGTTAATGGTATTACCCAACGCCACGGCAGCATCAATATAACTCACCGCCACGCCATCAATAGGTTGCAGCGCAGGCGTTAACGCCACTACACGCATTTTGTTTATAAATAAAATAATAAAATTCACGAAATGAATAAGTCCTGCAATTTAATATATATCGCAGGACTTATTTTAATTAATTGCTCAAACGCTGCGGATGGGTATAAACCGTTGCCCGACCCGGTTTACAAAAGCCCACCAGCGTCAAATTACAGCGTTCAGCCACTTCTACAGCAAGTGTGGTCGCGGCAGACACCGCAAACAAAATCTCTACGCCACACATCGCCGACTTTTGCACCATTTCATAACTGGCACGACTGGAAACCAGCACCGCACCTTGCTGCCAGCTTTCCCCTTCTTGTGACCGGCGGCCTAACAGTTTGTCCAGCGCCACATGGCGACCCACGTCTTCATGCCCGCCGACCAGTTCGCCAGATGGCAACATCCATGCAGCGGCGTGAGTACAACCAGTCAGTTGCCCCACTGGCTGGAAATCATTGAGATGACGTAATGCATCATCCAGTTTGTTGAGATCAAACGTCTGGGTGAACGGCAGCGGCTGCACCGGTTTCCCGATATCGTTAAGCTGTTCTACACCGCATACGCCACAGCCCGTACGTCCCGCCAGCGCCCGGCGGCGTTCCTTCAACCCCATAAAGCGGCGGCTGGAAAGCTCAATTTGAACTTCAAGACCATTACAGGAAGGAACGACATCCATGCCAAAGATATCGCGCGGACTTTCGATTATCCCCTCGGAAAGCGAAAAACCGAGCGCAAAGTACTCAAGGTCTTTGGGCGACGCCATCATCACCACATGCGAAATGCCGTTGTAGACCAGCGCAACGGGAACTTCTTCCGCGACCTCATCTAACCGTGGGTGTTGTAAATCATCACGCCGCCATAACTCAATTTGACGAACACCTGTGATATTTGTCACATTTTCGATTTCTTTTTGCTGTGTTTTTTTCACTTTCTCTTAACCAGATAAGAACACACACACCAACATTATGGTATTCTGTTACAAACCCTTCCTGGATGGAGGGAAATTGAGCCAATTCTGGACCTTTGCGGCCCCTTCCGCAAAGAAAAATAACTCCCACTCCCTGCACACGCAGCAAGCGAATGTAAATGGGACGTGACAATGTCGAAACAAGGAGCAATCCATGCAGGTCAGCAGAAGGCAGTTCTTTAAGATCTGCGCTGGCGGTATGGCAGGCACCACGGCGGCGGCACTGGGTTTTGCCCCCAGCGTAGCACTCGCGGAAACCCGGCAGTATAAACTGCTGCGCACCCGCGAAACCCGTAATACCTGCACCTATTGTTCCGTAGGCTGTGGGCTGTTGATGTACAGCCTCGGTGACGGAGCAAAAAACGCCAAAGCATCTATCTTCCATATCGAAGGCGATCCGGATCACCCGGTCAACCGCGGTGCACTTTGTCCGAAAGGCGCTGGCCTGGTGGATTTCATCCACTCCGAAAGCCGTCTGAAGTTTCCGGAATACCGTGCGCCAGGTTCTGATAAATGGCAGCAAATCAGTTGGGAAGAGGCGTTTGATCGCATCGCCAAACTGATGAAAGAAGACCGCGATGCTAACTACATTGCGCAAAACGCCGAAGGCGTGACCGTTAACCGCTGGCTCTCCACCGGGATGCTGTGTGCTTCCGCGTCGAGTAACGAAACCGGCTATTTAACGCAAAAATTCTCCCGCGCGCTGGGTATGCTCGCGGTCGACAACCAGGCGCGTGTCTGACACGGACCAACGGTAGCAAGTCTTGCTCCAACATTTGGTCGCGGTGCGATGACCAACCACTGGGTCGACATCAAGAACGCCAACCTCGTCGTGGTGATGGGCGGTAACGCCGCTGAAGCTCACCCGGTCGGGTTCCGCTGGGCGATGGAAGCCAAAATTCACAACGGCGCGAAGCTGATTGTGATCGATCCTCGCTTTACGCGTACGGCGGCGGTGGCTGACTACTATGCCCCTATTCGTTCCGGTACTGACATTGCTTTCCTGTCAGGCGTATTGCTGTACCTGCTGAACAATGAAAAATTCAACCGCGAATACACCGAAGCCTATACCAACGCCAGCCTGATCGTGCGTGAGGATTACGGCTTTGAAGATGGCCTGTTCACCGGCTATGACGCGGAAAAACGCAAGTACGATAAATCCTCCTGGACTTACGAACTGGACGAAAACGGCTTCGCCAAACGCGATACCACGCTGCAACATCCGCGCTGCGTGTGGAACTTGCTGAAACAGCACGTTTCCCGCTACACGCCAGATGTGGTTGAAAACATCTGTGGTACGCCAAAAGACGCGTTCCTGAAAGTCTGCGAATACATCGCAGAAACCAGTGCTCACGATAAAACTGCCTCGTTCCTGTATGCCCTCGGCTGGACGCAACACTCCGTTGGTGCGCAAAACATTCGTACGATGGCGATGATCCAGCTGCTGCTCGGCAACATGGGGATGGCAGGCGGCGGCGTTAACGCCCTGCGCGGTCACTCTAATATTCAGGGGCTGACGGACCTGGGGCTGCTGTCGCAGAGCCTGCCAGGTTACATGACGCTGCCAAGCGAGAAGCAGACCGATCTGCAAACCTACCTTACCGCCAACACGCCAAAACCGCTGCTGGAAGGCCAGGTAAACTACTGGGGCAACTACCCGAAATTCTTCGTCTCTATGATGAAGGCCTTCTTTGGTGATAAAGCGACGGCGGAAAATAGCTGGGGCTTTGACTGGTTGCCGAAGTGGGATAAAGGCTACGACGTCCTGCAATACTTCGAGATGATGAAAGAAGGCAAGGTCAATGGCTATATCTGCCAGGGCTTTAACCCTGTTGCCTCATTCCCGAACAAAAACAAAGTGATCAGTTGTCTGTCGAAACTGAAGTTCCTCGTCACTATCGACCCGCTGAACACTGAAACCTCTAACTTCTGGCAGAACCACGGTGAGCTGAACGAAGTTGACTCGTCGAAGATCCAGACCGAAGTGTTCCGTCTGCCATCGACCTGCTTCGCGGAAGAGAACGGTTCAATCGTTAACTCAGGTCGCTGGTTGCAGTGGCACTGGAAAGGTGCGGACGCCCCTGGGATTGCGCTGACTGACGGCGAGATCCTCTCCGGTATCTTCCTGCGCTTGCGCAAGATGTATGCCGAACAGGGTGGCGCGAACCCGGACCAGGTGCTGAACATGACCTGGAACTACGCCATCCCGCATGAGCCGAAGTCGGAAGAAGTGGCGATGGAGAGCAACGGTAAGGCGCTGGCCGATATTACCGATCCGGCAACCGGTGCGGTTATCGTCAAGAAAGGCCAACAACTTAGCTCGTTCGCCCAACTGCGCGATGACGGTACCACCTCCTGTGGCTGCTGGATTTTCGCCGGTAGCTGGACGCCAGAGGGCAACCAGATGGCGCGTCGTGATAACGCCGATCCGTCTGGCCTCGGTAACACGCTGGGCTGGGCATGGGCATGGCCGCTTAACCGCCGCATTCTGTATAACCGCGCCTCCGCAGATCCGCAGGGTAACCCGTGGGATCCGAAGCGTCAGTTGCTGAAATGGGACGGCACTAAGTGGACCGGCTGGGATATTCCGGACTACAGCGCAGCGCCTCCGGGCAGTGGCGTTGGGCCGTTTATCATGCAGCAGGAAGGCATGGGGCGTCTGTTTGCCCTCGATAAGATGGCGGAAGGTCCGTTCCCGGAACACTACGAGCCGTTTGAAACGCCGCTGGGAACTAACCCGCTGCATCCAAACGTTATCTCGAACCCGGCTGCACGTATCTTTAAAGACGACGCCGAAGCATTGGGTAAAGCCGATAAGTTCCCGTATGTCGGAACCACCTATCGTCTGACCGAGCACTTCCACTACTGGACCAAACACGCGCTGTTGAACGCGATTTTGCAACCAGAGCAGTTTGTGGAAATCGGTGAGTCGCTGGCGAATAAACTTGGCATTGCCCAGGGCGATACAGTGAAAGTCTCCTCCAACCGTGGCTATATAAAAGCCAAAGCGGTGGTGACCAAACGTATTCGCACGCTGAAAGCGAACGGCAAAGATATCGATACCATCGGTATCCCGATTCACTGGGGCTATGAAGGTGTTGCGAAAAAAGGCTTTATTGCCAATACGTTAACGCCATTCGTTGGTGATGCGAACACGCAGACGCCAGAGTTTAAGTCCTTCCTTGTGAATGTGGAAAAGGTGTAACGGAGACGACATATGGCTTATCAATCTCAAGATATCATTCGTCGTTCCGCGACTAACGGTCTGACCCCCGCGCCTCAGGCGCGGGACTTCCAGGAAGAAGTGGCGAAACTCATCGACGTCACCACCTGTATCGGCTGTAAAGCCTGTCAGGTGGCGTGTTCAGAGTGGAACGACATTCGCGATACCGTCGGCAATAACATTGGGGTGTACGACAACCCCAATGATTTAAGTGCCAAATCGTGGACGGTGATGCGCTTCTCGGAAGTGGAACAGAACGACAAACTGGAATGGCTGATCCGCAAAGACGGCTGTATGCACTGTTCCGATCCAGGCTGCCTGAAAGCGTGCCCGGCGGAAGGAGCAATTATTCAGTATGCCAACGGTATCGTCGACTTCCAGTCCGAGCAGTGCATCGGCTGCGGTTATTGCATTGCGGGCTGTCCGTTCGACATTCCGCGCCTCAACCCGGAAGACAACCGCGTCTACAAATGTACGCTGTGCGTTGACCGCGTGGTGGTTGGGCAAGAACCGGCCTGCGTGAAGACCTGCCCAACGGGCGCGATTCACTTCGGTACGAAAGAGTCGATGAAAACGCTGGCGAGCGAGCGCGTGGCGGAGCTGAAAACTCGCGGTTACGACAATGCGGGTCTGTACGATCCGGCAGGCGTTGGTGGTACACACGTTATGTACGTGCTGCACCATGCTGACAAGCCAAATCTGTATCATGGCTTGCCGGAGAACCCGGAAATCAGCGAAACCGTGAAATTCTGGAAAGGCATCTGGAAACCGCTCGCAGCTGTTGGCTTTGCGGCTACCTTCGCAGCCAGTATCTTCCACTACGTGGGTGTCGGTCCGAACCGTGCGGATGAGGAAGAGAATAATCTGCACGAAGAGAAAGACGAGGAGCGCAAATGAAACGACGTGACACCATCGTGCGCTACACCGCGCCGGAACGTATCAACCACTGGATCACCGCCTTCTGCTTCATCCTGGCGGCGGTGAGCGGGCTGGGCTTTTTGTTCCCGTCCTTCAACTGGTTGATGCAAATCATGGGCACACCGCAGCTGGCGCGAATTCTGCACCCGTTTGTCGGCGTGGTTATGTTTGCCTCGTTCATCATCATGTTTTTCCGTTACTGGCATCACAACCTAATCAATCGGGATGATATCTTTTGGGCGAAGAATATTCGTAAGATCGTCGTCAACGAGGAAGTAGGTGACACCGGGCGTTATAACTTCGGTCAGAAATGCGTTTTCTGGGCGGCGATTATTTTCCTGGTTCTGCTGCTGGTGAGCGGCGTGATTATCTGGCGTCCTTATTTTGCGCCTGCTTTCTCAATCCCGGTGATCCGATTCGCGTTAATGCTGCATTCATTTGCCGCAGTGGCGTTAATTGTGGTTATCATGGTGCATATCTACGCCGCCCTTTGGGTGAAAGGCACGATTACCGCCATGGTGGAAGGATGGGTTACCAGCGCCTGGGCGAAGAAACATCACCCGCGCTGGTACCGTGAGGTCCGCAAGACAACGGAAAAGAAAGCTGAATGAGTATTCGCATAATCCCGCAAGATGAGCTGGGTTCGAGCGAGAAACGTACGGCGGATATGATTCCGCCGTTATTGTTCCCTCGGCTCAAGAATTTATACAACCGCCGCGCCGAGCGTCTGCGCGAGCTGGCAGAAAATAATCCGCTGGGTGATTACCTGCGCTTTGCTGCGCTTATCGCCCACGCCCAGGAAGTGGTGCTGTACGACCATCCGCTGGAGATGGATCTGACCACGCGCATTAAAGAAGCCAGCGCACAAGGCAAGCCCCCGCTGGATATTCACGTTCTGCCGCGTGATAAGCACTGGCAAAAGCTGCTGATGGCGCTAATTGCTGAGCTGAAACCTGAAATGAGCGGCCCGGCGCTGGCAGTGATTGAGAATCTGGAGAAGGCATCGACTCAGGAGCTGGAAGATATGGCCAGCGCACTGTTTGCCTCTGATTTCTCGCCCGTCAGCAGCGATAAAGCGCCGTTTATCTGGGCTGCGCTGTCGCTCTACTGGGCGCAGATGGCTAATCTGATCCCCGGCAAAGCCCGCGCTGAATACGGCGAACAACGTCAATATTGCCCGGTATGTGGCTCTATGCCGGTGTCCAGCATGGTGCAAATTGGCACCACTCAGGGTCTGCGTTACCTGCACTGCAACCTGTGTGAAACCGAATGGCACGTAGTGCGCGTAAAATGCAGCAACTGCGAGCAGAGCGGCAAACTGCATTACTGGTCGCTGGATGACGAACAGGCCGCGATTAAAGCCGAAAGCTGCGATGACTGCGGCACTTACCTGAAGATTCTTTATCAGGAAAAAGAACCGAAAGTTGAAGCCGTGGCAGATGACCTCGCCTCTCTGGTACTGGACGCGCGAATGGAGCAAGAAGGCTACGCCCGCAGTTCCATCAACCCGTTCCTGTTCCCGGGTGAAGGGGAGTAATCTCTGACGTTTTCCGGGTGGCGCTGGTCGCCCGGATTACAGCTCATAGGGTGTGACGACACTATCTCTCTTATTCCGCGTTACCACCTCAAGCTATGCTGCCAGTGCCTGTTTTGCCTCAATTTTCACACTGAACAAATCGATAACAATATCGATATCAAATAGCCAAATCTTTTTGCCATTACCATTCCTCGCGCAGCTTACGCTGGTATTCGACACCATCTTCCTCACTCCCTTGCCAGATGCCAAAAGCACTGGCTCTTGCTGTTTGCGATTGATTTACCAGGTATTGATCTACCGCTTCCCGTAATAGCTCCGCACGAGGAAGATTACGCTGCACCTCGAGATCATCAAGTTGCTTAAACAACTCATTCGATAAATTGAGTAAAATTCTGCCCATATCTATACCTGCCAGAGAGTTCATAAATATTTCGCCAATATCATTTTTGAATCTATGGAGAGAAAAGTACCCTTGCCGAATCTTTAAAGAAAGCTCATTTACGCATCATTTTTTATTTTTGCGAGGCGTTTTCCAGATATGATGTAACAGTTGCAGTTATTATAAGTTCAAGTAAAACAACCTTGTATTAATACCACAATAAGGGTATCTGGTTTTTATATTCAAGAATAAAAAAATTTTTGTCATTCCTTATGCTCCTTACACTGATCATCAACACCAACTACCTCCCCCTTTTGCCTGCCTCCCTTTGCTTTACGCACCGGGAATTGCTGACGTTCCAGATATTGCTCTACCGCTTCGCGTAAAATTGCAGATCGTGAAACCTTACGCCAGCCCCTAAGCTTGTTCAGCCGTTTAATTGCCTCTTCTGATAAATGAAGAAAAACCGTATTCATCGCCATTACCAATACCTTACATATATTACTCATTAATGTATGTGCGAAAATTACGCTGAAAAATCATTTAAAAAAAGCGGATTTTTGCATGCTGTTTTGTTTTTGCGAGACGGCATCCAAAGATAATGTAACAGTTGCAGTTATTTCAATTGTTACTCAAAAATGGTTTAGTAATAACCCAGGATGGTTTATTACTTTTAATTAAGCGGGGACACATCTACAGAAAAGAAACAACAAATAATAAGGATGAATTATGGGTGCTATAAATATTTTATATTCAAGAATATTTTTTTGATTGGGTGTTCATTTGCTTCATCAGGATGGTGTACCCGAAAAAGTCAGCAGCTTTACCGCACCAGGGTTTAAGGTGAAATCTACCATTCATAACTGACCGGTCAGTGCCGCACCAACCGGTCTTTAATTGTTAGTAGTAGTAAATTTGTGGATAACAGTCCGGGAACCAGACGATTCCTTCTGGATCATCCCCCTGCATTACCCGATGACATTGGCGTCGATCATCTGCGCGACGGCGAAGCGTAGTATAGAGCCGCTTCCATTCATGATCGCCCGGTGTACTGTAGTTTACCCAACAATCCATTGAAGGGTGACGCCATTTACCTGTAAGTGTTGGGATCCCTGAATGATTATGCAGCTTCGCTTTACCATTACGATCCCTATCTTTACGCGTATTAAGCGTGGACATTTTTAGTCTCCTGTTAAGAGTTCTAAAAATGTGCTTCCTTAAAATAGTTCATCATTTTCCCTTAATTCGCATAGCGTGCTTTTGCACGAATTTCCGATACGCGGGGACCATTATGATAGCGTCGATGCCCACACATCCAACAAGAACAAATACAGGGAGTACGAAAGCAAATACCTGATGCTTTTTTGCTTCCATCGCCTGCAGTGCGATAACGGCAGCGGATTTTTTTAATCGCGCCATATGATGGCGACGTTCAGCACGATTACGGGTCATAGTAAAACTCCTGAGCAGGCGGCACTATGCCGCTTTCATAGGAGTTCTGAATGCTGGTGCTTTCTGTATGGCATAACCATGCCTCTAACGGTTAAGTGCCTGCAGCACATGTTGCGGATCATTGGCAATCGCTCGCAGCAAAGCCTTTGCAGGCCCAGTCGGTGAACGTCGCCCCTGCTCCCAGTTACGCAACGTGTCTACGCTTACGGAAATAAGTTCGGCAAATTTAGATTGTGACAACCCTGAAGCGCGGCGTATTTCTTTGATTTTCATAGCATCAACTTCAAAAGTCCGTGAAGGGTGTCGCGTTCCTTCAATAATTTCATTCATCTGGGCCATGCTGTGAGTCAACCGCTCAAAAAGTGCCTTATCCATTTACCACCTCGTATTTAACAACCGGAGCATTGCTTTTTCCTGGGGAGACAGATCATCTTTAATACCCTTACGATAAATAAGCAGTAATCTGATCTCATAATGTTTAACCTGATGAAAGTAAATAACCCTGACACCAGCACGTTTCCCCTTTCCTCCTGACACCCATCGAACCTTTCTTAACCCACCAGTTTCAGGTATTACCTCACCATAGTCAGGATTCAAGGCCAGGAAAAACTGAAAACGACTGAATTCATCGTCGGTCAGCAGTTTTTGAACATCTTCAGTAAAAATTTCCGTTTCGATGAAGAGCATAATTATACGCCATTGGCTTAGAGTAACAATCCTTTTTGTACGTCATTGACGTACCCTTGAAACCACTAGCTTACTGATAGTGCTCCAGCAAAACCACGTCTCTGCCGGGTTTGTCTTTACATTTGCGAGGCGCTTTCCAGATTTTTCACGCCCGTGAATTTCCCTGTATCCATCCAGCAAAAACGGGTGTATAAAACTGTACATTCATACAGCAAAATGAGTTCTACTATGGCACTGGAAAAAGGAATTGCAGAGTTAGTCGAAGAGTTTATCGCTGCGGGTCGCCCCTCATCGCGTCAACAAAGTATTGCGCAGCGCAGGGAGGGCTATATCGCCAGCGCTGTCCTTGCGGGTGAGACAGAAACGCGGGTAGATATTCAGACTATCGAACTTGAAGGGATGATCTTACGAATAGTGTCACCGCTGAATGCCCCGACATTACTCCCGACGATAATTTATTACTACGGTGGCTGTTTTGTTAGCGGCGGGTTCGCAACTCACGACAACCAGCTGCGCCAGTTAGCCTATTACGGGCAATATCGGGTTATTGCCGTCCAGTATCGGCTGGCACCGGAACAGACTTTCCCCGCCGCCCATGATGATGCGCAACGAGGTGCAGAATTAGTCTGGCAACACGCCGAACGACTCGGCGTTGATAAACAACGGATAACTCTTGCCGGTGACAGTGCGGGCGGACATCTGGCGCTGGTAACTGCTTTGCGATTAAAGCGTGCTGGCGAGTGGCAACCGGCACAACTCATCTTAATTTATCCCATGCTTGATGCGACTGCGCATTTCGAAAGCTACATACGCAATGGTCACGATTACATCATCACACGCGACACTTTACTGAGCGGCTTTGAGATGTATCTGCCAGGCATTGAACGCAGGCATCCTGAAGCCAGCCCTCTTTGGCGCGATGATTTCAATGGCTTGCCACCTGTACATATCATTACCGCTGAATACGACCCACTTTGCGATGAAGGTGAAGCGTTGTATCACCGCATGACAGGGCAAGGAGTGCAATGCACCTGCCAACGCTACCTTGGCGTTATCCACGGATTTTTTCAGTTAGGTGGTATCAGTGAGGCTGCGCGATCGGCGCTGCGGGATGTGGCCTGGAGAGCGGGAAGGTAACTCCTGAGCAGCGGCACTATGCCGCTTTCACAGGAGTTCTGAATGCTGGTGCTTTCTGTATGGCTTCGCCATGCCCCTCGCGGCTAAGCGCCTGCACACATCTCTCTTTGAATGTCATTTTTGCAATGCATTGGCCGAATTCTGGTAATTCTAATGAGTTTTACTCTTCAGACTCCCATCCCTACGGTATACGAGTTAGATTCATGAATGAAATCGACATTTTTAAAAAACGAATCTTGTAAAACATCCGTGTTGATATTACCTTGCAACCCAACATTAAATTTGTTAGAGAGATGAAGAACTCGAATATCAAAAAGGTCTTTTAACATCATTAATTCTTTGGCTGTTAATGAATCGCAACTAAAATATCCCTGTTGATCAAAAAGCTTTTCTATTTCTCTACCATCGGCGAGGCGTTTTTCAAGGAGTGTTTGCAACATCGAGTTGCCAAGGACAATGGATATCGTACGATCTTTCGCAGATTTACACCCCATCACAACGGCAACATTCGTATCCCCCTCAGGAGTTTCATTTATCGCCGTCGCTAAAATGGTGGTCAAACACGCAAACGGAACTGTATTTCTTTCGTGATTTAATTTATCTACCAGCTCATTCCATTTATCAAAAGCCGGGCGATATTTGTTGCGCGCAGAAATATCCAACTGGTTAAACAATTCAGCCATGCGATTTTTTATCATCTCGATATCCGGCGAACCAGAAAGACTTTGCGCATAATACGGTCCTGATGATGTTGCATACATTAAAGCCGATCCCACGCCTGTCGCCATGATGGGCGCAGCTACGGTTTTGGCAAGGGCGACGCTGCGATGGCTATGCGCTTCACAGGCTAAAGGAACATATTCCACTGACTGCGGTAATTCCTTACATGCCTCCCTCATCATTGCGGTATGCTTTACAAACAACGTTTTTTCACTGCCCAAAAAAACTTTCTGCTTAATTGCACTAAGAAAACGTAAATCAAAAATGATTGTTTTTGGTTTATTATTTTTTGGCACATTTCCTATTATCCCGCTAAGAACCTTTCTTGCTGCATGGAGATTTTTTTGCACAGCACATAACACAATTGACGAAGCCTTCTCTACTGCGTTATTGATTTTAATTTTAAAATCTGCATGATATACGTTGACGGGCAATGCAAGTATATCTTCCCCTACATCTTTGGCTGAGTATTTATTTGTGATCGATGGTCGTGAATCCACGAGAAAACTTAGCTGCAAATTATGCTCTATATTACCAGCTGTTTTTGTAGTGTGATTAAACATAGAGATGCCACCTCTCATTCTTTCACACATACCCTCAACTTTTTCACTTCGTTCTTGAGGCAATTTGGCTTTAACGTTAATTTGATGATTTTTACCCGTGCATTCCTTAACTACAAGAGGAATGTTATCTAAAGTGCCATACAGGCTAATAACGTCACCAGGATTTTTATCATGTAAGTAAGTTTGATTAATACTCGAAGCATTCACAAAGAGGTCAATATTATAACTGTTTATGACTTCACCTACATCAAATGTGTAGTGCTTACTCTGGAGGCTGCCATCCTTGTTTAATTGTATATCAATCAATATATCCCCGGACTTTGTCACCATATCTTTGCCATAAACCATTTGCATAGCCATTTCGAGGAGATTTTTATCTAACTGATTGCGGGCGTTGAGTAAGCGACTACCAAATAATTTATATACTGTTCCCGTCATTGCCAGCGCTGCACTTTCTGGTACTTTGCGTTTCCACAGTGAGGTTTCTTTATTTTTAAACAGGTCATATTTATTATTACTCGACAACCCGAGTTTAAGTTCGTTAACACAATCGCACAGTTGCTCCTCACCTTCCATTTTAAGGCGATGTGAAAAATCATTTAATAGCGTTTGCTTCGGTGATTCATTACTCATTAGTTGTTTTTCTAAATTAACAATAGAATAACTTTCTTGTTTAATGAGATTAATATTGGCAACCATTACAGCCTCCTTCCCACGGTTTAAGAGCAAACATGCCACATAATTATTTACAACATCCAGAAGCAGTAAATGAATGATACTGACAATGACGCCAGTCCATTATCTTTGCATAATGTTTGTTAGCTATAGATTTTAAAAATATTTATGAGAAAAGTATGGCACCAGAGGGGGTTTTGACTATCAAAAATCGCTCAAACCTGAACTAAGATGATGAATTAAGCATTATCAGCGATAATTGCCACTCAGCTCTACAAATAATATTTAAATGCTCCTGAACAGTGATGTAGCAAGACACGTATGGTGCCAACGAAGAATAAAAATTTATAGAGTTCTTATTCAATATAACCGGAATAGTCAGAGACTGAAGTAAATGACCTGAAAGAATGAGAGAGGCAGCACCGCCCCTCTCCATCAGCTACTCTTCTTCGTTCCCGCCCTCTTCATACGGGCCAAATGGCTTCGCGGGCAGAACGATATACGTGCCTTCAAACACTGCACCCGGCGTCTCGTCGCCAAAGATTTCGACCTGCATTTGTACTCGCGCTTTGCGCCCGCGCGCCAGACGGTCGAGATCGCCGCTTAAGGCACCGAGGTCGGCTACCGCATGAGGTTTACCGCTAATCGGCTTGCTGTAGCGAATATGCGCATCCGCCAGAATAATCGTTCCGCCCAGATGGCGTTCACGCAGCATCAGCCAGATAAGCCCCCAACCGGTGAGCGTTGCCAGTGAGAATAAACTCCCGGCAAACAGCGTATGGTGCGGATTCTGATTACCGGTTTCCGGCATGGTGGTGATAAATTTTTGCCCGGTATATTGCTGAATGCGCACGCCCATTTTTTCACTCAGCGGGATATGTTCGTACCACGCCTGTTGCAGCTGCGCGCACCAGTCGCCGCGATGCAGAATGTCATCCAGAGTGGCGACAGGTTTTATCATCAAAAAATGGCGAATCGGCGTGGTGGTTGGCGTGGTGATCTCCCCTTGATTGACAAACCCCAGCTTGGCGAAAAACTCCACCGCGTCTTCGCGGGCGCTACAGGTCACGCGCTTAACACCTTCCTGACGCGCCACAGATTCGAGGGTCATCGCCATCAGCGTTCCTAACCCTTTGTCCTGCACGTCGGGATGAACGGCCATAAAGCGAATGGACGCTTCATTGTCGGCATTAATATACAGTCGGCCTACCGCCACCAGATTACCCTGCTCGTCGACGACCATCTGGTGATGCGCCATCGCATCCCACGCGTCGCGTTCCGAACCTTTCGGTTGATGCAGGGGCTTACGCAACATTTCCCAGCGAAACTGATAGTAACGCTCTAATTCTTCTTCTGTTTGTGGAACCCGAAGGTGATACATAGCGATACTCTCTCTTGTTTCCCGTGACAACCCTGGAAGCTGGCTCATACCTGCAACCAGAATGTCACGGGGCCATCATTGACCAGCGATACCTGCATATCGGCAGCGAAGCGTCCTGTTTGCGTGTTCATCTCTTGCTGACGGCAGCGTTCGACGAAATAGTCATATAACGCCTCTGCGCGATCCGGTGATGCACCTTTGGAGAAACTTGGACGCATCCCCCGTTCGGTATCTGCGGCGAGGGTAAACTGGGAAACCACCAGTACACTGCCGCCCGCCTGTTGCACGTTGAGGTTCATCTTGCCTTCGGCATCGCTAAAGATGCGATAGCCGAGCACACGCTCGCACAGACGGTTTGCTTTCTGTTCGTCGTCATCCTTTTCGACACCCAATAACACCAAAAGTCCCGCGCCAATTTCGCCCGTCACTTCTCCCTCCACGGTGACGCTGGCACGGGTTACGCGTTGAATTAATGCAATCATGGTTCGTCGTCTTCTTCTTGTTCAGCTGCTTGTTTTAGTTTGCGGTATTCCCCGAGAGTGACAGTAATTTCCGCACCAAGCAAGACGATACACCATGTCCAGTAGACCCAAACAAAGAGAATGGGGATCACCGCCAGCACACCGTAAATGAGCTGATATGAGGGGAACATGGTGATATAAAGCGCGAAACCTTTCTTTCCTGCTTCGAACAGGAGTGCGGCGACAAACGCGCCGACAATCGCGTCGCGATTAGGTACGCGGATAGTAGGAACAATGCTGTACAGCAACCAGAAGGAGATCCACGACAACAGCAGCGGAAAAATACGCAGCACGTTGTCGATGACAGTATTGAGATCGCTCGCCCAGCGCAGGGAGAGCAAATAGGAACTGATCGCCAGACTGGCCCCTGCCAGCAGCGGCCCCAGCGTTAAAATCATCCAGTACACGGCAAACGAGTAAATTTTTGGTCGCGCTCGTTTACTGCGCCAGATGGTATTCAACGCGCTATCGATGGAGTACATCAACAATAACGCGGTGACGATCAGCCCGCACGCCCCAACGGCGGTCATCTTGTTGGAATTGGCAACAAATTGTTCGATATACCGCTGAATAACATCGCCAGTAGCAGGCAGAAAGTTGGCAAAAATAAAGTGACGCAACTGCATGCTGACGTCGGAAAACATGGGAAAAGCGGCGAAAAGCGCAAAAACAACGGCAACAAGCGGCACTAATGAGAGCAACGAAACATAGGCAAGGTTACCTGCCAGGGTTGTCATGTTGTCCTCATCAATGCGTTGCCAGAGTAGTTTTAGCCAGGCCCATAGTGGACGGGTACGGTGCCTGGCTTTGTCCTGAATGGTTTTTAGCATAACACCTTCGCGAAATAGTCCGGGATGGTGGTTTTATCTTTCACCAGAATACTGGTAATGCCTAGCTGATTCGCTCCTTCTATATTATCGGCGTTATCGTCGAAAAAGACCGTATCGCTGGGTGAAAAACCTTCCGCCTGCAAAACATGCTGATAAATTCGTGCTTCAGGTTTGCGCATCCCCAGATCTTGCGACAGATAGATATGGTCAGCAGCATCACGGATTTCCGGGTATTCCTCCGGCCAGAAGGTAGTATGCAGGCGGTTAGTATTGGAAAGCACCACCACGCGATGCCCCTGCTCACGCAGTTTATGCATGATGGCGATCACTTCCGGGCGCAGCGCAACAAACACCGCCTGCCAGCCGTGGGAGAACTGCTCATAGCTTAGCGGCAGGGCCATCTCATGACACAGCGCCTCTGCGAACGCTTCGTCGCTAATTTCCCCACGCTCATGCTGATGAAACGCCTCGCCCATGTGGAAACTCTTCTTAAGCGTAGCCAGTGGAACACGCGTTAAATCGCTCCAGGCTCCCAGCACACGGTTAAAGTCGATATCGACAATCACATTACCTAAATCAAAGATATAGAGCATTTTTGCCTCCTTTCGCGCCACAAGAAATTAACTGTAGCGGGAAAGGATGGGTTTGGCTATGTGGTCAGGTATGAAGCAAGGTCAACGGTCACAAAATTCTACGCGTCTTCCTGGGGAAGGATGATTTCAATTTGGCTGTCTTGTAAGCGTGATTTTAGCGCAGCGGGCGGCAGCTCGTCGGTAAAGAGCGCGGTAACCTGTGCCACGTTACCAATTTCAACCGCCGCCGAAGCATGATACTTAGTGTGATCGGCGACCAGCAGGATATTTCTCGCGTGCGCCATCATCGTTTTCACCACGTTAGCTTCGTTAACATCAAACTCCATCAACGCGCCATCGCTCTCAATCGCCCCAACGCTTGTTACCAGATAATCAGCACGAAAATCAGCCACAAAGGACGCCGCTGAAGGGCCAATGATCCCGCTATTATGAGAGCGCAACGTACCGCCGGGCACCATCACTTCAAAGCGCGGGTTGTGGTAAAGAATATGCGCCACACGCAGGCTGTTGGTGATTATCCGCAAATGATTGTGGTTAAGTAACGCCCGGGCAACATGTTCAACAGTCGTACCGATGGTGATAAATATTGTCGATCCATCAGGAATATAGTCTGCCACCGCTTCGGCAATCGCTTTTTTTTCCTCGGTTTGCGAAACCTCACGCTGCTCGAACGCCGTATTAACGACGCTGGAAGCCCGACCCGCGCCACCGTGATGGCGCGTAATCAGTCCTTGCTCGCTTAATTTACGAATATCCCGGCGGACCGTCTGCGTGGAGACATCCAGCAGATTTGCCAGCTCATCAATATTCATATACCCACGCTCGGCGATCAGCATGAGGAGTTGGTCGTGCCGCGGGTTACCGGTTAGTTCGGTAAGGCTCATGAAAATTCCTCGAAAAACCATCACCCGGGCATTTTATACAAAAAGTGACAAAAAAGATCGGGTTTGATCACAGTCAGGGATCCCGGCTCGTCCACCGGGACGCGTGCATTTTAACGCCGCCACACCGCTGGCGAAGCGAACTGACTCCGCTAAATTCCCACCGGTTGCCAATGCCACCGCCAGCGCACCGTGAAAAACATCACCCGCACCGGTGGTATCTACCACATCAACTTTGAAAGCCGGTTGATGTTGACGCCCGCCATTTTCCAGCCAGTCGCAGCCGGCACTCCCCTGGGTCACATAGACATGACCATTTGTGAGCGTTTGTGCCTGTTTTAGCGCACTGGCCATCTCTTTCACGCCCGTTAAGCGCGCCAGACCCGGTTCTGAAAAGGCCGCGTGATCGCTTAATGCCACCAGCTCGCTGATATCCTGCGGCGTAATGTCCCCGTCCAGAACGGTCATCACGCCCGCCTGCCGGGCCAGAGTGAAGGCTTTTTTAGCACCGTCGTGCCAGCGTACATCTGCCAGCACAACATCCCACTGAGAGAAATCAATTTCCTCCAACCACTCTGCGTCAGGCAGCAGATCCGGGCTGGGGTAGTTAATGATTATCCGCTCGCCTTTGGCATCCACCATGATGGCGGATTGCGAAGATTTCGCCTGGTTATACCGTTTGGTGTAACGGGTGTTAACGCCCCAGGATTCCAGCTCTGCCAGCAGGCTGTTGCCCGTGTCGTCATCACCGACGCGACCAATAAAATCGACCTGCGCCCCCAGCCTTGCCGCCGCAACCGCTGCCGTCGCCGCTGGCCCGCCACCAACTTCCGTATAATTTCTCGCCACGTATTTACCGCTCTCCGTCGGTAATCCTTCCACGTAATAAATACGATCCATCACGGTAATACCTACACAAGCAACACGAATCATGGTCATTCCTTAAGCATTTTGGGATGCGTTCATTTTAATTTCACCAATTGTTTAAAAAGTGACGGCTGTCAATTTTTTGACGATAAATTACAAATACGATCAAAAACAGACAAGCAAAGCATGTCATAAATGACAAAAAGTGACATCACTGTATTCAGGAGAGGGTTATGGCAGCAATCGCGTTTATCGGTTTAGGACAAATGGGTTCGCCAATGGCGAGCAATTTATTGCAGCAAGGGCATCAACTTCGCGTCTTTGATGTGAACGCCGAAGCTGTGCGGCATCTGGTAGACAAAGGTGCGACTCCCGCCGCCAACCCGGCGCAGGCCGCTAAAGATGCCGAATTTATCATTACCATGTTGCCGAATGGCGATCTGGTGCGCAGCGTGTTGTTCGGTGAAAACGGCGTTTGCGAAAGCTTATCTACCGATGCGCTGGTCATCGATATGTCGACCATCCACCCGCTGCAAACCGATAAATTGATTGCCGATATGCAAGCCAAAGGCTTCAGCATGATGGATGTTCCGGTAGGCCGTACTTCTGCAAATGCCATTACCGGTACTCTGTTACTGCTGGCTGGCGGCACCGCTGAACAAGTTGAACGCGCCACACCGATCCTGATGGCGATGGGCAGTGAGTTGATCAACGCGGGCGGTCCGGGCATGGGGATCCGCGTTAAGCTCATCAACAACTACATGAGCATCGCGCTCAATGCGCTTTCGGCAGAAGCCGCTGTTTTGTGCGAAGCCCTGAATCTTCCCTTCGATGTTGCCGTCAAGGTGATGAGCGGCACCGCCGCCGGTAAAGGCCACTTCACCACTTCCTGGCCAAACAAAGTCCTCAGCGGGGATCTTTCTCCCGCCTTCATGATCGATCTTGCCCATAAGGATCTTGGTATCGCCCTTGATGTCGCCAACCAGCTGCATGTGCCAATGCCGCTGGGGGCCGCCTCACGGGAGGTTTATAGCCAGGCGCGCGCAGCGGGTCGCGGTCGCCAGGACTGGTCCGCCATTCTGGAACAGGTCCGTGTCAGTGCCGGGATGACTGCCAAAGTAAAAATGTAACGACTGGATAAAGGAATAAATGAATGAATAAGTACACCATCAACGACATTACACGCGCATCGGGCGGTTTTGCCATGCTGGCGGTCGATCAACGCGAAGCCATGCGCATGATGTTTGCCGCGGCTGGGGCACCCGCTCCAGTAGCCGATAGCGTTTTAACTGATTTCAAAGTTAACGCTGCAAAGGCCCTCTCGCCTTATGCCTCGGCGATTCTGGTGGATCAGCAATTCTGTTACCGCCAGGTGGTTGAGCAAAACGCGATTGCCAAAAGTTGCGCCATGATTGTCGCCGCCGATGAGTTCATTCCTGGCAACGGTATTCCGGTAGATAGCGTGGTCATTGACCGCAGAATCAATCCGCTACAAATCAAACAAGACGGTGGCAAAGCCTTAAAACTGCTGGTGCTGTGGCGTAGTGATGAAGATGCGCAGCAACGTCTGGATATGGTGAAAGAGTTTAACGAACTGTGCCACTCACACGGCCTGGTAAGCATTATTGAGCCAGTCGTCCGCCCACCACGTCGTGGCGATAAATTCGATCGCGAACAAGCGATCATCGATGCCGCCAAAGAACTGGGCGACAGTGGCGCTGACCTCTACAAAGTTGAAATGCCGCTTTATGGCAAAGGTCCGCAACAAGAGCTTCTCAGTGCTTCACAACGTCTGAATGACCATATCAATATGCCGTGGGTGATCCTCTCATCCGGTGTCGACGAAAAACTGTTCCCGCGTGCCGTACGCGTGGCAATGACAGCGGGTGCATCGGGCTTCCTGGCTGGTCGTGCCGTCTGGGCATCGGTTGTCGGTTTACCAGACAACGAGCTGATGCTGCGTGACGTTTGCGCACCTAAATTACAACAACTTGGCGATATCGTCGACGAAATGATGGCTAAACGCCGTTAAGATGGGGATACAAAAATGAAATGGTTTAACACCTTAAGTCACAACCGTTGGCTGGAACAGGAAACCGACCGCATCTTTGATTTTGGTAAAAATTCCGTAGTACCGACCGGATTTGGCTGGTTAGGCAATAAAGGGCAAATCAAAGAAGAGATGGGCACCCATCTGTGGATCACCGCTCGTATGTTGCACGTTTATTCCGTTGCTGCGGCGATGGGTCGACCTGGCGCTTACTCGTTGGTTGATCACGGTATCAAAGCCATGAACGGCGCACTGCGCGATAAAAAATATGGCGGTTGGTATGCCTGCGTGAATGACGAGGGCGTGGTGGATGCCTCCAAACAGGGCTATCAACACTTCTTTGCTCTGCTGGGTGCTGCCAGCGCCGTCACTACCGGTCACCCGGAAGCCCGTAAACTTCTCGATTACGCCATTGAAATTATTGAGAAATACTTCTGGAGCGAAGAAGAGCAGATGTGCCTGGAGTCCTGGGACGAAGCCTTCAGCAAAACCGAAGAGTACCGCGGCGGCAATGCCAACATGCACGCGGTGGAAGCCTTCCTGATTGTCTATGACGTCACCCATGACAAAAAATGGCTGGATCGCGCGATTCGCGTGGCTTCCGTGATTATCCACGACGTCGCCAGAAATAATCATTATCGCGTTAACGAGCACTTCGATACCCAGTGGAATCCGCTGCCGGATTACAACAAAGATAACCCGGCGCACCGCTTCCGCGCATTCGGTGGCACGCCGGGCCACTGGATCGAATGGGGCCGTTTAATGCTGCACATCCACGCGGCCCTGGAAGCCCGTTGTGAACAGCCGCCTGCCTGGCTGCTAGAAGATGCCAAAGGTCTATTTAACGCCACCGTGCGCGATGCCTGGGCACCCGATGGCGCGGACGGGATTGTTTATACCGTTGACTGGGAAGGCAAACCGGTGGTTCGCGAACGTGTGCGTTGGCCTATCGTCGAAGCGATGGGTACGGCTTACGCGCTCTACACCGTCACCGGCGATCGCCAGTATGAAACCTGGTATCAGACATGGTGGGACTACTGCATTAAGTACCTGATGGACTATGAAAATGGTTCCTGGTGGCAGGAGCTGGATGCGGACAATAAAGTCACCACGAAAGTCTGGGACGGCAAACAGGATATTTATCACCTGCTGCATTGCCTGGTGATCCCGCGTATCCCGTTAGCCCCTGGTCTGGCACCGGCTGTTGCCGCAGGCCTGCTGGACATTAACGCGAAATAACTGAGCTGAAATAACGGCATATCAGGCTACATGCCGGGTATGTCGTTATTCAATAAAGGTGCCTCGTATGCAAATCACCAACATGCATTGCAGTGGACAAACCGTTTCACTTGCCGCGGGGGATTATCACGCGACTATCGTGACGGTTGGTGCTGGTCTGGCTGAATTAACCTTTCAGGGTTGTCATTTAGTCATCCCGCACAAACCCGAAGAGATGCCGCTGGCGCATCTGGGTAAAGTGCTTATTCCGTGGCCGAACCGGATCGCCAACGGCTGTTACCGCTATCAGGGGCAGGACTATCAGTTACCCATTAATGAACATAGTTCAAAAGCCGCTATTCACGGGCTGCTTGCCTGGCGTGACTGGCAAATTAGCGAATTAACCGCCACCAGCGTTACCCTGACAGCTTTTCTGCCGCCCAGTTACGGCTATCCGTTTATGCTGGCTTCGCAGGTTGTTTATTCGCTCAACGCTCGCACGGGCCTTTCCGTTGAGATCGCAAGCCAGAATATTGGTACTGTGACCGCACCTTATGGTGTGGGTATTCATCCTTATTTAACCTGCAACTTAACATCTGTTGATGACTATCTTTTCCAGCTTCCGGCAGAACAGGTTTATGCCGTCGATGAGCACGCAAATCCGACAACGCTTCACCACGTTGATGAGCTGAATTTAAATTTCACGCGGGCGACAAAAATAGCCGCGACAAAAATAGACCATACCTTTAAAACCGCTAATGATCTGTGGGAAATAACCATTACCCATCCACAACAGGCGCTTTCGGTGAGCCTCTGTTCCGATCAACCCTGGGTGCAGGTTTATAGCGGTGAAAAATTACAGCGTCAGGGACTGGCAGTTGAACCTATGAGTTGCCCGCCTAACGCCTTTAATTCAGGTATCGACTTATTATTACTGGAACCAGGAAAAACGCACCGCCTGTTTTTTAATATTCACGGGCAGCACAATTAATTTTATTAAGAAAAGAACGAGATCATTGTTTAGGGTTGTATTTACACAACAGGAAATATTATGGACTTTTTTACGTTATTTTCGCCGGATGGGGCCATGGTGGAAACAAGCGTGGTATGTATCGTTATCGCGTTAATGTTTCTTTATACCTTTGTGGGGATATGCGCGGGATTTGGCGGTGGTTTAACCACTATGCCGCTCGTCACGTTAATGCTCCCCGTAAAAATGGCAACTCCGCTCTCGGTGATTGTCGGCACCGCGACCGCCTTGTACGCCACCTGGCTGTCACGTAAAGAAACGGATTGGCGATCGGCAATGGTACTGATTATTTTCTCGTTTCTGGGAATACCCGTCGGTTTATATGCGCTGTCGTATTTACCCGACCATTTTATGAAAGTGGGCTTAGGCGGATTCCTTATCCTTTACTCGTTTTACAGCATGTTTATTCCTCGCCTGCCGATTTATGACCGTAACTGGATCGCCGCACCTATCGGCGCAGTAGCTGGCGCATTAGGCGCGGCGTTCTCAACCAACGGACCGCCGATGGTTATCTACGGTATGCTGCGTAACTTAGGCCCGGCGGCATTTCGTGGCACTCTGAACGCTTTCTTCACCGCAAACAACATCGCGGTGATCGGCGGGCTGGCGACCAGCGGAATTTTGACTGTTTCTATCTTTAAACTGGTGCTGTTTTGTATTCCCACCATGATCCTCGGTTCACTGGTTGGACAATATGTGCATAAACGCATTTCAGTCAAAGTGTTCCGTGTGATGGTCTTTTTGTTGCTGATTGCCTCCGGTTCTATGTTGATAAAAGGCGCACTGGGAATTCCCGCCGCTGCCGCACTTCTGCCTCCGTTTACCTTGTTAGTTATACTGCAACTGGCATTTGGTAAAAAAGTGGCGGCAATCCGCCGGGCTGAAGAAAGTAAATAATCACTTATGCGGGTTTTAATTTATACCCGCACACATTCTTTAATTAATGAAACCTGTAACAACAGGATGGCATGAAATATTAGCTTTATACTCTATGGAGATTATTTATGGATACGCCACGCCCACAATTACCAGATTTTCAGTTTCATCAGAATAACGACAGTTTTACCCTACATTTTCAACAGCGTCTTATTTTAACCCATAGCAAAGATAATCCTTGTTTATGGATTGGTTCAGGTATTGCGGATATCGATATGTTCCGCGGCAATTTCAGCATTAAAGATAAACTACAGGAGAAAATTGCGCTTACCGACGCCATCGTCAGCCAGTCACCGGATGGTTGGTTAATCCATTTCAGCCGTGGTTCTGACATTAGCGCCACGCTGCGTATCTCTGCTGACGATCAGGGCCGTTTATTGCTGGAACTACAAAACGACAACCTTAACCACAACCGCATCTGGCTGCGCCTTGCCGCTCAACCAGAGGACCATATCTACGGCTGCGGCGAACAGTTTTCCTACTTCGATCTGCGCGGCAAACCGTTCCCGCTATGGACCAGTGAACAAGGCGTTGGTCGCAACAAACAAACCTATGTCACCTGGCAGGCCGACTGCAAAGAAAATGCGGGCGGCGACTATTACTGGACTTTCTTCCCACAGCCTACGTTTGTCAGCACGCAGAAGTATTACTGCCATGTTGATAACAGTTGCTACATGAACTTCGACTTTAGCGCCCCGGAATACCATGAACTGGCGCTGTGGGAAGACAAAGCTACGCTACGTTTTGAATGTGCTGACACATACATCTCCCTGCTGGAAAAATTAACTGCCCTGCTGGGACGCCAGCCAGAACTGCCCGACTGGATTTATGACGGGGTAACGCTCGGCATTCAGGGTGGGACGGAAGTGTGTCAGAAGAAACTGGACACCATGCGTAACGCGGGTGTGAAGGTTAACGGTATCTGGGCGCAGGACTGGTCCGGGATCCGTATGACCTCTTTTGGCAAACGCGTAATGTGGAACTGGAAGTGGAACAGCGAAAACTATCCGCAACTGGACTCACGTATTAAGCAGTGGAACAAAGAGGGCGTTCAGTTCCTGGCCTATATCAACCCATATGTCGCCAGCGATAAAGATCTCTGCGAAGAAGCGGCACAACACGGCTATCTGGCAAAAGATGCCTCTGGCGGTGACTATCTGGTGGAGTTTGGCGAGTTTTACGGCGGCGTTGTCGATCTCACTAATCCGGAAGCCTACGCCTGGTTCAAGGAAGTGATCAAAAAGAACATGATTGAACTCGGCTGCGGCGGCTGGATGGCTGACTTCGGCGAGTATCTGCCCACCGACACTTACCTGCATAACGGCGTCAGCGCGGAAATTATGCATAACGCCTGGCCCGCACTGTGGGCGAAATGTAACTACGAAGCCCTTGAAGAAACGGGCAAGCTTGGCGAGATCCTTTTCTTTATGCGCGCCGGTTCTACCGATAGCCAGAAATACTCCACTATGATGTGGGCGGGCGACCAGAACGTCGACTGGAGTCTCGACGATGGCCTGGCGTCGGTCGTCCCGGCAGCGCTGTCGCTGGCAATGACCGGACATGGTTTGCATCACAGTGACATTGGCGGTTATACCACCCTGTTTGAGATGAAGCGTAGCAAAGAGCTGCTGCTGCGCTGGTGTGATTTCAGCGCCTTCACGCCGATGATGCGCACCCACGAAGGCAACCGCCCGGGCGACAACTGGCAGTTTGACGGCGACGCGGAAACTATTGCCCATTTTGCCCGTATGACCACCGTCTTCACCACCCTGAAACCTTACCTGAAAGAGGCCGTCGCGCTGAATGCGAAGTCCGGCCTGCCGGTTATGCGCCCGCTGTTCCTGCATTACGAAGACGATGCGCAGACCTACACCCTGAAATATCAGTACCTGTTAGGCCGCGACATTCTGGTCGCTCCGGTGCATGAACAAGGCCGTAGCGACTGGACGCTCTATCTTCCGGAGGATAACTGGGTCCACGCCTGGACAGGTGAAGCGTTCCGGGGCGGGGAAGTGACCGTTAATGCGCCCATCGGTAAACCGCCGGTCTTTTATCGCGCCGATAGCGAATGGGCGGCACTGTTCGCGTCGTTAAAAAGCATCTAATCACGTCCGCCCGTGGGGAAACTCACGGGCAAAGGGAGAACAACGATGAGTCACATCACAACGGAAGATCCGGCTACTTTACGTCTGCCCTTTAAAGAGAAACTCTCTTACGGTATCGGCGATCTGGCCTCTAACATCCTGCTGGATATCGGCACGCTTTATCTTTTGAAGTTTTATACCGACGTTCTGGGGCTGCCCGGCACCTATGGCGGCATTATCTTTTTGATCTCGAAATTCTTTACCGCCTTTACCGATATGGGTACCGGCATCATGCTCGATTCCCGGCGCAAGATCGGTCCAAAAGGCAAATTCCGCCCTTTTATTCTGTATGCATCATTCCCGGTCACTCTGCTGGCGATCGCCAACTTTGTCGGCACACCGTTTGATGTCACCGGTAAAACGGTGATGGCCACTATTCTGTTTATGCTCTACGGGCTGTTTTTCAGCATGATGAACTGCTCCTACGGCGCAATGGTCCCCGCTATTACCAAAAACCCCAACGAACGCGCATCGCTGGCAGCATGGCGTCAGGGTGGCGCTACATTGGGCTTACTGCTGTGTACGGTGGGATTCGTGCCGGTTATGAATCTTATCGAAGGTAATCAGCAAATTGGCTATATCTTCGCTGCCACGCTGTTTTCACTGTTCGGCCTGCTGTTTATGTGGATCTGCTACTCGGGCGTGAAAGAGCGTTATGTCGAAACCCAACCTACCAATCCGGCGCAAAAGCCAGGCCTGTTGCAATCTTTCCGCGCAATTGCCGGTAACCGCCCGCTGTTCATTCTGTGCATTGCCAACCTCTGCACTTTAGGGGCGTTTAACGTCAAGCTCGCCATCCAGGTCTATTACACCCAGTACGTACTTAACGATCCCATCCTGTTGTCGTATATGGGATTTTTCAGCATGGGCTGTATTTTCATCGGCGTGTTCCTGATGCCTGGCGCAGTCAGACGTTTTGGTAAGAAGAAGGTCTATATCGGCGGCCTGCTGATTTGGGTGCTGGGCGATCTGCTCAACTATTTCTTCGGCGGCGGCTCGGTCAGCTTTGTGGCGTTCTCCTGCCTGGCATTCTTCGGCTCGGCGTTTGTTAACAGCCTGAACTGGGCGCTGGTTTCCGACACCGTCGAGTACGGCGAGTGGCGCACCGGTGTGCGTTCGGAAGGTACGGTCTACACCGGCTTCACCTTCTTTCGCAAAGTATCTCAGGCGCTGGCAGGTTTCTTCCCAGGCTGGATGCTGACGCAAATCGGCTATGTGCCAAACGTCGCCCAGGCTGACCATACCATCGAAGGTTTACGCCAGCTGATCTTCATCTACCCAAGCGCACTGGCGGTAGTCACCATTGTTGCGATGGGTTGTTTCTACAGTCTGAACGAGAAAATGTACGTCCGCATTGTTGAAGAAATAGAAGCCCGTAAACGCACGGAATAAATAATAAACAACGCCCTGCGGGGCGTTATAAGGAGTGATTATGTCTGACCATAATCCACTGACATTAAAACTGAATCTGCGGGAAAAAATCGCCTATGGCATGGGCGACGTCGGTTCGAATTTAATGCTTAGCATCGGCACTCTGTATCTCCTCAAATTTTATACCGATGAATTAGGGATGCCTGCTTACTATGGCGGGATTATCTTTCTGGTAGCGAAGTTTTTTACCGCGTTTACCGATATGCTCACCGGATTTTTACTCGACTCGCGGAAAAATATTGGGCCTAAAGGCAAATTTCGTCCCTTTATTTTATATGCAGCGGTTCCGGCGGCGTTAATTGCAACGCTCCAGTTTATCGCCACCACCTTTAGTTTGCCGGTTAAAACGACGATTGCCACAGCACTGTTTATGATGTTTGGACTTTCATACAGTCTGATGAACTGCTCGTATGGTGCGATGATCCCGGCAATTACCAAAAACCCCAATGAGCGCGCGCAGCTCGCAGCTTACCGCCAGGGTGGTGCAAC
Organism: Escherichia sp. WS1368; assembly: GCF_046487485.1. Lineage (NCBI taxonomy): Bacteria > Pseudomonadati > Pseudomonadota > Gammaproteobacteria > Enterobacterales > Enterobacteriaceae > Escherichia > Escherichia sp. WS1368. The sequence goes on along the minus strand of NZ_JBJQJI010000015.1, from coordinate 24,422 downwards.
CATAGGGCTATTGATTTGTACCGTGGCGTTTATTCCGTTGCAGTCGCTTTTTTCTGACTCCACCGTCGGTTATGCCTGCGCGGCACTGATGTTCTCCATTGGTGGCTTTATTTTTATGATGCTGTGCTACAGAGGCGTCAAAGAGCATTATGTGGACACGACGCCAAGCGGACATAAAGCCAGTATTCTCAAATCTTTTTGCGCGATATTTCGTAATCCGCCATTACTGGTTTTGTGCATTGCTAACCTGTGTACCCTGGCGGCATTTAATATCAAACTGGCGATTCAGGTCTATTACACCCAGTATGTGCTGAATGATATTAATTTATTGTCGTGGATGGGATTTTTCAGTATGGGATGTATCCTCGTCGGCGTATTACTGGTGCCATTAACTGTAAAATGTTTTGGTAAAAAACAGGTTTATTTAGCTGGCATGGTGCTATGGGCGGTTGGTGATATCCTGAATTATTTCTGGGGAAGTAACTCTTTCACTTTCGTCATGTTCTCTTGTGTCGCCTTTTTTGGCACGGCCTTTGTAAACAGCCTGAACTGGGCACTGGTGCCAGATACCGTAGATTACGGTGAATGGAAAACCGGTATTCGTGCCGAAGGTTCTGTTTATACCGGTTATACCTTCTTTCGTAAAATTTCTGCCGCACTTGCTGGCTTCTTGCCAGGCATTATGCTGACGCAAATCGGTTATGTTCCCAACATCGCGCAAAGTGATGCGACATTACAGGGTTTGCGTCAGCTCATTTTTATCTGGCCTTGTGCGCTGGCAATTATTGCTGCATTAACGATGGGATTCTTTTACACACTCAATGAAAAACGGTTTGCATTGATTATTGAGGAAATCAACCAACGCAAAAATAAAGAGATGGCGACAGAAGAAAAAACAGCTTCCGTAACGTTATAAATGTCAATAGCCGCTATTTCCATCCTGGTGGGTGGCGGCCTCCCTACGTTTAAAAATGGACTTATTATGAAAAAGATTAATGCAATAATTCTATTATCCTCTCTGACCTCTGCCTCGGTATTTGCTGGCGCATACGTCGAAAACAGGGAGGCATATAATCTCGCCTCCGATCAGGGCGAAGTTATGCTACGCGTGGGTTATAACTTCGATATGGGCGCGGGTATTATGTTAACCAATACCTACACCTTTCAGCGAGAAGATGAACTCAAACATGGCTATAATGAAATTGAAGGTTGGTATCCTTTATTTAAACCAACCGATAAATTAACCATCCAGCCCGGTGGCTTAATTAATGACAAGAGTATCGGTTCGGGTGGTGCCGTTTATCTGGATGTTAACTACAAATTTACTCCGTGGTTTAACCTGACGGTGCGTAATCGCTATAACCATAATAATTACAGCTCTACAGATTTGAACGGCGAATTGGATAATAACGACACCTATGAAGTTGGCACCTACTGGAATTTTAAAATCACCGAGAAATTCTCCTATACATTTGAACCACATTACTTCATGCGAGTAAATGACTTTAATAGCAGCAATGGAAAAGATCATCACTGGGAAATCACTAACACCTTCCGTTATCGCATTAATGAACACTGGCTCCCTTATTTCGAATTACGCTGGTTAGATCGTAATGTCGAACCGTACCACCGCGAGCAAAACCAGATTCGTATCGGGACGAAGTATTTCTTCTGATGTAAAACTGCCGGATGCGGCGAAAACGCCTTATCCGGCCTACGGTTGATACGGTTTCCGTTGGCCGGATTAAGCCACATCCGGCCATTAATTAAGCTTCAGCCGCCAGCATCTCTTTCTTACGTTGGCTAATACGCTTAACCAGCATTACGGAAACCACCGCACCACAGAATGCGAAGCAGGCCATAATGCCAAACACGATTTTGTAGCCAATAATCCCCGGATTTAAATCCAGAATGTAGCCATACAGACTGAAGCAGAACATCGCCGGGGCGTAACCAATAAAGCTACCCAACGCCATCGCCGCGCCTGTTTTATTTTCAGCAATTTTTGCTTCGCCGATAGGTGCAAAAAATACGGCTCGCTGTGTAAAGACTATCGCGCCAAAGCCCAGCGTACATGCCATCCCTAAATATACCGGCATACTTTCGTGCGGCAGCATAATCAACAGTACGAGCGCAGCGGTACTGATGATAAAGGTGTAGCATAGATATTTACTCGGCGATTTCAGGATCTTATCTGAAATCATGCCACCAATCGGTCCACCAATCATTTTCAGACAGTATTGGTTAATGATGCCGTAAGCCCCCACCAGCGCAACGGGCAATAGATAGATGTTTTTCAGGAATGGAATGAAGAATGTCAGGCCACAGTAAACCGCGTAAACGAAGAAGACGTTGAAAGCGATAAGCCAGATAGTTTTGTCTTTCAGCACCGAGGTCATACTGGTGTTTTTCGATGCTCCGTCTTCTTTTTTCACCTCAACGGACGGTGCCTCTTCTTTGTCATTCAGAACAAAGAAAATGATAATGCCTACGGCAATCACAATAAGGGAATAGAACCAGATGCCTGCTTTAAAACCCAATAAGCCACTGCCAAACCAGGTAAATACTGCCAACGCAGAAAATGCCACCACGGTATCGACAATGCCACGCCCTGTTTCGAAGAAGCCAAACAACCGACCTTGTTGTTCGCTATTGCCCAATCGACTTACCGACTTGAGCAAGACCGGCCAGTTCATCATGTCGCAAGTAACGCCAAATAGCGCCCAGACAAAGAGGATGCCCCAATACCCCGGCATTGTCGTCAAATAAACACCCAGTAATCCTGTCGCAATGAGTGAGAATGACATGGTGTATCTGCGCGGTAGTTTATCGGCAAAATAAATAGACAGAAAAAAGCCCACTGTCGTGACAAATGAGTTTACCGACATAGCATTACCAATTTGACCATTGGTCAAATGGAAATATTCCTGCATCGGGATATAAAACGCATCTTTCAGCGACGGTAATTTATAAATTGTACCGCCACACAATGTTAATAGACTAAATAACGCCCATTTCTTTTTCGTGAGCATAACATCCCCTAAGCGATTTTTAAAATCACTGTTTTAAAGGCAATAAGATACCGACCATTCATATGGAATGGTTTTATTAACTGCGTATGAGTTAAAACTTATTAGTGGTTCAGAAGATGGTTTGCCTCTTGTTTGATTTGTTGTAGTACGTTACGCACATGATTTATCTGATTAATTGCATCTTCTTTTTCTTTACGTAACCGCGCATCCAGTAAATGATTTTCTGGTAGGGGTGTTTCACTCATCTGGCGATAAGGGATCCACGGATTATCATCTTCGTCTTCAAAGCGGAACGCCGGCGCATAGTAATCAACCTCTTCTTCCAGGCCATATGCCGTCACCTGCGGCTCATCATCACCCAGGCAGATAAGGTGCGTTAATAACGCTTTGAACGGCATATCACCCTGACCTGAAATACAGGCTTTATGACCCAGGCCACCCTCTTCTTTAACGATCAAGGCATCTTTGATATGGACCTGGGTAATATGCGGTGCCATCGTTTTTAAAGCGTCGATGGGATGCTCATTTGCATTGATCATGTTCGCAAAATCAAACAGTAAGGAAAGAGATTCCATCTCACTTTCTTTGACCAGCGACACCAGCTCATGGCTTTTTAAATCTTCATGCTGTTCGATCGTAAAAGTCAGGCCGCTGTCCTGATACGTTTCCCGTACATAGGCAATGTCGTTAGCGATGATCGATAATACGTCGCGCAAATTACCTTCATAACGTGGATAAAAACGTACGGACGATGCCCCAGTTTTCAACGCAATGGCGACGGCTTCGTCAATAGATGCCTTATCTGAAGCGCTGGTTTCAATATGAATATCAAGGTTCAGACGGCGGGCTTTATCCCCAAAGGCAGAGAGTTCTTTATCGTCCATATTACCAAGAGAAAAACGCTCGCCATCCAGAACATGGATTTTGACGCCACGTAGATTATTTTCACTTGCGATATCAAGTAAATCAGCAGGCAACACTCTTTCCAGCCGCATATTTAAATGAAAGGCATAAGCATGTAAATAAAGAGGAAGAGTGTCGACACGTTGTAGAATCTTTCTTGCGTTATTTATTGTCACCATAAAACACCTACAGATTAATGATGAGGTCTACGGCCTCAAATCGCCAATATTCAATATCTATCTGGACAATATTGCCTTGCTGGTCGGCGCGATGCTTTTCAATTAAGATCGCTGGCATACCCGCAGAACCGCCAAGATACTTGCTGATATCGCCCGGCATTCTGACGGGTTTGAAAATCAATTTTTTTACTACCGTCTCTTTTTGGTAGCACTTTTCCCAGACTGCAGAAAATGAGTGGTTTTCAAGTTGTTCAATAAAACCCGGAGCAACTTCAGGATTAATATATGTTTCGTGATAGAAAACTTTATGTCCTTCCAGCGCCCCCCAGCCGGTGATGCGATAGAGTTCAGTTGATGGTGTCACTGCAATCAGTGGCGCGAGCGTCTCGGGAATATCGCTGGTACGTTTTTTCTCGGTAAACCCCCAGGAAGGCTCTCGTCCTTGCTCAATTGCGGCCCGCTGAAAGCTCGCTGACAGCTCCGGACTGTAATTAAATCGCGGCTGGGTCACGAACCACCCCTTACGATCCTTACGGAAGATTTTGGATTCTGCCTCGAGGTTCAACAACGCCTGGCGCAGCGTCATACGTTTAATGCCCAGCAGTTCTCCCAGCTCTCTTTCTGAAGGGAGTTTTCCACCCGGCGTGGTGATGCCATCTTTCAACCACCGATCCAGTTTCTCTTTTGCATTTTCTACGGTGGATTGATTCTCCGCCATTGTTTAATCCTTTTGGTTTAAACCAGATGAAGCATCTTACGCTTACGCCAAAAAAGAAAGCAATTAACGGTGTATGACTTTGCAGATAATTGTGACAAAGCTCTCTATTGACGTAATCACAGACTTATAAGGGAGATACTCGCATTGGTGTGCGCTCACGACAGGTAAAAAAAAACCTGCCAGCGATGGCAGGTTTTTTATGACTGAAAAGCGAAATTAATCGTCTTTCGGTGCGCGGTTGGCGCGGCGACGATCGTTTTCCGTCAGGTGACGTTTACGAATACGGATAGAGGTCGGAGTCACTTCTACCAGTTCGTCATCATCGATAAACTCCAGAGCTTGTTCCAGAGTCATGCGGATAGGCGGAACCAGAACAACGGCTTCGTCAGTACCGGAAGCACGCATGTTGGTCAGTTTCTTACCGGTCAGGCAGTTTACAGTCAGGTCGTTAGAGCGGCTATGAATACCGATAATCTGACCTTCGTAAACTTCTGCACCGTGACCGAGGAACAGCTTACCGCGATCCTGCAGACCGAACAACGCGAACGCTACCGCTTTACCCTGACCGTTAGAGATCAGTACGCCGTTCTGACGCTGACCCACTTCACCCGGACGTACGTCGTCGTAGTGGCTGAAGGTGGAGTACAGCAGACCCGTACCGGAAGTCATGGTCATGAACTCAGAACGGAAGCCAATCAGACCACGGCTTGGGATCACGTAGTCGAGACGTACGCGGCCTTTACCGTCTGGATTCATGTTTTTCAGGTCGCCTTTACGTTCGCCCAGCGCCTGCATCACAGAACCCTGATGCTGTTCTTCAACGTCCAGCGTCACGTTTTCATACGGCTCTTGTTTACGACCGTCGATTTCACGGAAGATTACTTTCGGACGGGATACCGCCAGTTCGAAACCTTCACGACGCATGTTTTCGATAAGAACAGACAGGTGCAGTTCGCCACGACCAGAAACGCGGAACGCATCGGCGTCTTCGGTTTCTTCTACGCGCAGCGCAACGTTGTGTACCAGTTCTTTGTTCAGACGATCCAGGATCTGACGAGACGTTACGAACTTACCTTCTTTACCGCAGAACGGCGAGGTGTTAACGCAGAAGAACATAGAAACGGTCGGCTCATCAACGGAGAGTGCCGGCAGCGCTTCAACGTTTTGCGTGTCGCAAACGGTGTCAGAAATGTTCAGTTCGCCCAGGCCCGTGATCGCAACGATATCGCCAGCTTCCGCCAGATCGGTTTCAATACGTTCCAGACCGAGGTGGCCCAGCACTTTACCGACTTTCGCGTTACGGGTTTTGCCTTCGCTATCGATGATAGTGACCTGCTGGTTCGGCTTCACTTTACCGCGCTTGATGCGGCCAATGCCGATAACGCCAACATAGCTGTTGTAATCGAGCTGAGAAATCTGCATCTGGAACGGACCGTCAAGGTCAACGTCCGGCGCAGGAACGTGGTCAACAATCGCCTGATACAGCGGGGTCATGTCTTCCGCCATATCTTCGTGGTCCAGACCCGCGATACCGTTCAGCGCAGAAGCGTAAACGATCGGGAAGTCCAGCTGCTCGTCGGTCGCGTCGAGGTTAACGAACAGATCGAATACCTGATCCACAACCCAATCAGGACGCGCGCCAGGGCGGTCAACTTTGTTGATAACAACAATCGGCTTCAGGCCGTAAGCAAACGCTTTTTTGGTTACGAAGCGCGTTTGCGGCATCGGGCCGTCAAATGCGTCAACCACCAGCAGCACTGAGTCTACCATGGACATTACACGTTCAACTTCACCACCGAAGTCGGCGTGCCCCGGGGTATCAACGATGTTGATACGGTAATCATTCCATTTGATAGCGGTGTTTTTCGCGAGGATGGTAATCCCACGCTCTTTCTCCAAATCGTTGGAGTCCATCACGCGCTCTTGGGTTTCGGCACGAGAGTCGAACGTACCGGATTGTTGGAGCAGCTTGTCTACCAGGGTGGTTTTACCATGGTCTACGTGCGCGATGATGGCGATATTACGCAATTTTTCGATCACAACTTTGCCTCAGGCATTAGAAATAGCGCGTTATTGTACACGGATTAATCGCACTACAAAACAGGATCACAAACATCCTCCGCAAACAAGTATTGCAGAGTCCCTTTGTGATCGCTTTCACGGAGCATAAAAAGGGTTATCCAAAGGTCATTGCACCAATATGGTGCTTAATGTTTCCATTGAAGCACTATATTGGTGCAACATTCACATCGTGGTGCAGCCCTTTTGCACGATGGTGCGCATGATAACGCCTTTTAGGGGCAATTTAAAAGTTGGCACAGATTTCGCTTTATCTTTTTTACGGCGACACGGCCAAAATAATTGCAGATTTCGTTACCACGACGACCATGACCAATCCAGGAGAGTTAAAGTATGTCCGCTGAACACGTACTGACGATGCTGAACGAGCACGAAGTGAAGTTTGTTGATTTGCGCTTCACCGATACCAAAGGTAAAGAACAGCACGTCACTATCCCTGCTCATCAGGTGAATGCTGAATTCTTCGAAGAAGGCAAAATGTTTGACGGCTCCTCGATTGGCGGCTGGAAAGGCATTAACGAATCCGACATGGTGCTGATGCCAGACGCATCCACCGCAGTGATTGATCCGTTCTTCGCCGATTCTACCCTGATTATCCGTTGCGACATCCTTGAACCTGGTACCCTGCAAGGCTATGACCGTGACCCGCGCTCCATCGCGAAGCGCGCTGAAGATTACCTGCGTTCCACTGGCATTGCCGACACCGTACTGTTCGGGCCAGAACCTGAATTCTTCCTGTTCGATGACATCCGTTTCGGATCTTCTATCTCCGGTTCCCACGTTGCTATCGACGATATCGAAGGCGCATGGAACTCCTCCACCCAATATGAAGGTGGTAACAAAGGTCACCGTCCGGCAGTGAAAGGCGGTTACTTCCCGGTTCCGCCGGTAGACTCTGCTCAGGATATTCGTTCTGAAATGTGTCTGGTGATGGAACAGATGGGTCTGGTGGTTGAAGCCCATCACCACGAAGTAGCGACTGCTGGTCAGAACGAAGTGGCTACCCGCTTCAATACCATGACCAAAAAAGCTGACGAAATTCAGATCTACAAATATGTTGTGCACAACGTAGCGCACCGCTTCGGTAAAACCGCGACCTTTATGCCAAAACCGATGTTCGGTGATAACGGCTCCGGTATGCACTGCCACATGTCGCTGTCTAAAAACGGCGTCAACCTGTTCGCAGGCGACAAATACGCAGGTCTGTCTGAGCAGGCGCTGTACTATATTGGCGGCGTAATCAAACACGCGAAAGCGATTAATGCCCTGGCAAACCCGACCACCAACTCTTACAAGCGTCTGGTCCCGGGCTACGAAGCACCGGTAATGCTGGCTTACTCTGCACGCAACCGTTCTGCGTCTATCCGTATTCCGGTGGTTTCTTCTCCGAAAGCACGTCGTATCGAAGTACGTTTCCCGGATCCGGCGGCTAACCCGTACCTGTGCTTTGCTGCCCTGCTGATGGCCGGTCTTGATGGTATCAAGAACAAGATCCATCCGGGCGAAGCCATGGACAAAAACCTGTATGACCTGCCGCCGGAAGAAGCGAAAGAGATCCCACAGGTTGCTGGTTCTCTGGAAGAAGCACTGAACGAACTGGATCTGGACCGCGAGTTCCTGAAAGCCGGTGGCGTGTTCACTGATGAAGCGATCGATGCGTACATCGCTCTGCGTCGCGAAGAAGATGACCGCGTGCGTATGACTCCGCATCCGGTAGAGTTTGAGCTGTACTACAGCGTCTAATAGTTGAAGTTGTACTACCCGGCGCAACAACGCCGGGATTTAGTTGCCGTGGAAACTTTCAGCCCATCTCTGCATGGGCTTTTTTCTCCGTCAATTCTCTGATGCTTCGCGCTTTTTATCCGTAAAAAGCTATAATGCACTAAAATGGTGCAACCTGTTCAGGAGACTGCTTTATGGCAACAGGCACGCAGCCCGATGCTGGGCAGATCCTCAACTCGCTGATTAACAGTATTTTGTTAATCGATGACAACCTGGCGATCCATTACGCCAACCCCGCCGCGCAACAACTGCTCGCCCAAAGCTCCCGCAAATTGTTTGGTACACCGTTACCGGAACTGTTGAGCTACTTCTCATTAAATATCGAGCTGATGCAAGAAAGTCTGGAGGCGGGGCAAGGTTTTACTGATAACGAAGTGACGCTGGTCATCGACGGGCGTTCGCATATCCTTTCTGTGACGGCCCAGCGTATGCCGGACGGCATGATCCTGCTGGAGATGGCACCGATGGATAACCAGCGCCGCTTAAGTCAGGAACAGCTACAGCACGCCCAGCAGGTTGCTGCCCGTGATTTAGTGCGCGGCCTGGCACATGAGATTAAAAATCCGCTTGGCGGTTTACGTGGCGCGGCGCAGCTGCTCAGCAAAGCATTACCTGACCCGTCACTACTCGAATATACCAAAGTGATTATCGAACAGGCGGACCGGCTGCGAAATCTGGTCGACCGTCTGTTGGGACCGCAACTGCCCGGTACGCGCGTTACCGAAAGTATTCATAAAGTGGCTGAACGCGTGGTGACGCTGGTGTCGATGGAACTGCCGGACAACGTGCGGTTGATTCGTGATTACGACCCCAGCCTGCCGGAACTGGCGCACGACCCGGATCAAATTGAGCAAGTGCTCCTGAATATTGTGCGCAATGCGCTACAGGCGCTGGGGCCAGAGGGTGGTGAAATCATTCTGCGTACCCGCACAGCTTTCCAACTGACCTTACACGGCGAGCGTTATCGGCTGGCGGCGCGAATTGATGTGGAAGATAACGGGCCAGGTATTCCGCCTCATTTGCAGGATACACTGTTTTACCCGATGGTCAGCGGCCGCGAAGGTGGCACCGGGCTTGGCTTATCCATCGCCCGTAATTTGATTGATCAGCATTCAGGCAAAATTGAATTTACCAGTTGGCCAGGTCATACCGAGTTCTCGGTTTACCTGCCTATCAGGAAATAAAGGTGACGTTTATGCAACGAGGGATAGTCTGGGTAGTCGATGACGATAGTTCCATCCGTTGGGTGCTTGAACGTGCGCTCGCTGGAGCGGGTTTAACCTGTACAACATTTGAGAACGGCGCGGAGGTACTGGAGGCGCTGGCGAGCAAAACGCCGGATGTGCTGCTTTCAGATATCCGTATGCCGGGAATGGACGGGCTGGCGCTGCTCAAGCAGATTAAACAGCGCCATCCGATGCTTCCGGTCATCATTATGACCGCACATTCCGATCTGGATGCTGCCGTCAGCGCCTATCAACAAGGGGCGTTTGATTATCTGCCCAAACCGTTTGATATCGACGAAGCCGTGGCGCTGGTTGAGCGCGCCATCAGCCATTATCAGGAACAGCAGCAGCCGCGTAATGTTCAGCTTAACGGCCCAACGACCGATATCATCGGCGAAGCGCCAGCCATGCAGGACGTGTTCCGTATTATCGGTCGGCTTTCGCGTTCTTCTATTAGCGTGCTGATTAACGGCGAATCCGGCACCGGTAAAGAACTGGTCGCTCATGCCCTGCATCGCCACAGTCCGAGAGCCAAAGCGCCATTTATCGCGCTGAATATGGCGGCTATCCCGAAGGATTTGATCGAATCAGAACTGTTTGGTCACGAGAAAGGCGCGTTTACCGGCGCGAATACCATTCGTCAGGGGCGTTTTGAACAGGCCGATGGCGGCACGTTATTTCTCGACGAAATTGGTGATATGCCGCTGGATGTGCAGACGCGTTTGCTGCGCGTGCTGGCAGACGGTCAGTTTTATCGCGTTGGCGGCTATGCGCCGGTGAAAGTGGATGTGCGGATTATCGCTGCCACTCACCAGAATCTTGAACAGCGGGTGCAGGAAGGTAAGTTCCGTGAGGATCTGTTCCACCGCCTGAACGTCATCCGCGTTCATCTGCCACCACTGCGTGAGCGTCGGGAAGATATTCCCCGCCTGGCACGCCATTTTTTACAGGTTGCCGCGCGCGAACTGGGCGTAGAAGCGAAGTTACTGCATCCGGAAACCGAAGCCGCGCTGACGCGTCTGGCGTGGCCAGGCAACGTGCGCCAGCTGGAAAACACCTGCCGCTGGCTAACGGTAATGGCTGCCGGACAGGAAGTGTTGATTCAGGATTTGCCTGGCGAACTGTTTGAATCAACGGTTGCGGAGAGTACTTCGCAAATGCAACCGGACAGTTGGGCGACGCTGTTAGCGCAGTGGGCAGACAGGGCGCTGCGTTCCGGTCATCAAAATCTGCTTTCCGAAGCGCAGCCTGAGCTGGAGCGGACGTTACTGACCACCGCGCTGCGACATACGCAGGGGCATAAACAGGAAGCGGCGCGGCTACTCGGCTGGGGGCGTAACACTCTGACGCGGAAGTTAAAAGAGCTGGGGATGGAGTGATTCACGGCTTGTGTGTAAAGATTGATTATTGAGCGCAAATTGCTGGTATTTTGCGCTTTACTGTTCCGATAAGTTCAGTATGATCTTGCCCGGAAAACGGGGAGAGTCATTATGCTGGAATCAATAATTAATCTGGTATCGAGTGGCGCAGTTGACAGCCACACACCGCAAACTGCCGTTGCTGCCGTGCTGTGTGCCGCAATGATTGGGCTGTTTAGTTGAGTTTCAGATTGCTGATGAAGTGCTCTTTGTTCATGCCGGATGCGGCGTGAACGCCTTATCCGGTCTACAAAAGCAATATTTTCAACAGGTTTTGTAGGCCTGATAAGCGTAGCGCATCAGGCAATCTTGTTCTCAGCACATTGATGGCGCTTTCGTTTTCTACTTTGTAAACGAAGCGCCATTCACTATTTAAATCACCCGAGAGAACTGCTGCATCCGCGCTTTCTGGCGCAGATAGGTATCAAAGCACATGCAAATGTTGCGGATCAGCAAGCGACCTTTCGCCGTCACCTGAATCCCCTTCTCATCCACATCCACCAGCCCATCTTTTGCTAACGGGGCGAGCAGCTTGAGATCTTCCGCAAAGTAATCAGCGAAGTGCAAATCCCACTGTTGCTCAATGGGAGCGTAATCCAGACGGAAGTTGCAGATGAGCGACTTAATCACATCGCGGCGAATACAGTCATCACGCGTTAGCGCAATACCACGCCACAGCGCATTGCCTTGTTCATCCACTTGCTGATAGTAGTGCTTCAACTCTTTCTGGTTCTGCGCATAGCAGTCGCCAATCATACTGATGGCGGAAACGCCCATCCCCAGCAGATCGGTATCGCCCTGAGTGGTGTAGCCCTGGAAGTTACGGTGCAGCACGCCTTCACGCTGGGCCACCGCCAGCTCGTCATCCGGACGGGCAAAGTGATCCATACCGATAAACTGATAGCCCGATTGCGTCAGGAAGGCGATGGTTTCCTGCAGGATATCGAGTTTTTGCTGCGGACTCGGCAGGTCAGCATCTTTGATTTTGCGCTGAGCAGCAAAAATGGTCGGCAGATGCGCGTAGTTAAAGACACTCAGACGATCGGGGTTCAGCTCCGCCACGCGTTTCAGGGTAAAAGCGAAACTCTCCGGCGTTTGTTTCGGCAGGCCGTAAATCAGGTCGATGTTGGTGGAGGTAAAGCCAATCTCACGCGCATGGTTAAGCAGTGCCAAGATGAATTCTTCATCCTGCTCGCGGTTAACCAGACGTTGCACTTCTTTGTTGAAGTCCTGCACGCCCATACTCAGACGATTAAAGCCCTCGGCGCGTAAATGATCGAGTACATCCAGTTCGATTTCGCGCGGATCGACTTCGATCGAAATCTCCGCATCGGCATTGAACTGGAAGTTTTCGCGCAGCAGCTTCATCAGACGGCTGATTTGCGCTTTGTTCAGATACGTCGGCGTACCACCGCCCCAGTGCAGCTGGCTCACCTTGCGCCCGGCAAAAAGCGGTGCACGATGGACGATTTCTTGCTCCAGCGCGTCCAGATACTGATCGGCCTTGTGCTGCTGGCGAGTAACAATCTTATTGCAACCGCAGAAGTAACAAAGCTTATGGCAGAACGGGATATGTACGTAGAGAGATAATGGACGCTCAGGATAGCGCGCCACGGCTTGTAAAAACGCCTGTTCGCCGAAGTCTTCTGAAAACTCCAGCGCGGTCGGGTACGAGGTGTATCGTGGCCCGGAATAGTTATATTTCTGGATCAGGGCCAGATCCCAGTCGATTTGCTGTACAGACATGCTCACTCCTTCCGATGGCGTCTCTGGCGGCTACGGCGTACCGGCGGATGCCCGTTTCGGGTCATCAGCCGGTTGCGCAGCCACTTTTGTCGCCGCGACAACCGCTGTAGTTTAACGAATAACCACACCAGATAACATATAACCGGAAGGGTTATCAGCAGAACGGGAAGACCCACGGCGGCAATCCGTTAGTTGCCCCGCAGCAGACGCATCATGTCTTCTTGCTTCTCGTCTTCTTCCTCTTCTTCGTCATCGTCATAAGAGAGGCCGAGTTTCTGCATCAACTCATCAATACGATCCAGTTTGGCATCCACCCAGGATTGCTCTTCGGCGCTCAGGGTTTCGCCTGCTTCCAGACGTTCCAGCAGCGCATCCAGACGCTCATCCGTTTCCAGTAACTCCAACTCCGCCTGCGGTGAAAGCATAGGTTTCTCACTCTTCGGTTTGTGCTGTTTGGTGACTTTTTCAGTCACGCCCAATGGAATAGGGGTTTTACTGCCAATACGTGGATCTTTCGGTGCGTTCTGGCCTTTACTGCCTGACGTGGTGTTACCGCCCGCTGCGCGGCTGCCCGGCGCATGACCACGACGTTTTTTCTGACGCTTACGGTCACGAGCTTCCTGATCCAGCTCCTCGCGTGTTTTTCGACGCGCTTTTGCATGACCTTTGCTGCGTGAGTTTGAAGATGATGGTTTCATAATGGTTCGTCTTTTAGCCGTTTTATTCAGTATAGATTTGCGGCGGAATCTAACAGAAAGCAAGCAAAGAAAAAAGGCGACAGATTACTCTGTCGCCTTTTTTCCTGACTCATAACCCTTAACGGGTCTTACAATCCTTGCAGGCCGCCAACACACCCTGTTTTTCCATTAGCCGGAACAATCCGTGTTGATTCCATTTCCGTTTAATTACGTCTCCGGACGTTTGTCTTCCTGACAATCCTCTGTCTTCGCCTCCTGGCGCTCCTGACCCTCATCCTGAGTCATTGTTCCTGTTAGCGTCCTCGCTCTATGGGTGCTACTTTACGCCTTTGCTTTAAACAAACAATCAACCGCCATCAGTATTTGCACATTTTCAGAGTTTTATATAAAAGCAATTAACTGATTTATATAGCTTATTTGACATGCATCGCAGAATTTTCTCTGCTATTTCGCATAAAGACTATCGGCAATGTCTCACAAAGCGTATGGCTTTTACTTACAACGCTCACGCCGAAAAATCCGCCTTTTATTATGGTTCAGGTATAATCGCCGCAAAGCTTTGACTGACGGAGACGACCGCTTTGACTAATTTGAATTATCAACAGACGCATTTTGTGATGAGTGCGCCTGATATTCGCCACCTACCTTCCGATACCGGAATTGAAGTGGCTTTTGCAGGCCGTTCCAACGCAGGTAAATCCAGCGCGCTGAACACGCTGACTAACCAGAAAAGCCTGGCTCGTACCTCAAAAACCCCAGGGCGCACCCAGCTTATCAACCTGTTTGAAGTGGCTGACGGCAAGCGTCTGGTTGACCTGCCCGGCTATGGCTACGCGGAAGTCCCGGAAGAGATGAAGCGCAAATGGCAACGCGCGCTCGGCGAATACCTCGAAAAACGTCAGAGCCTGCAAGGTCTGGTGGTGCTAATGGATATTCGCCATCCGCTGAAAGATTTGGATCAACAGATGATTGAGTGGGCGGTAGACAGCAATATCGCCGTGCTGGTGCTGCTGACCAAAGCGGACAAACTGGCAAGCGGCGCACGTAAAGCGCAATTGAATATGGTGCGTGAAGCGGTGCTGGCGTTTAACGGTGATGTGCAGGTTGAAACGTTCTCTTCACTGAAGAAACAAGGCGTGGACAAGCTGCGGCAGAAACTGGATACCTGGTTTAGCGAGATGCAGCCTGTAGAAGAAACGCAGGACGGCGAATAATTTTCTTGCCTTAATGCTTGTGCCGGATGTGGCGTATCCGGCCCGTAAATTCAATAGATTACACTTCTACCGTTGGCCTGATAAACATGGCGCATCAGGCATTACGGATCTTTTCTTTCGCCCAATAAAAAACGCCCCAGTCATTACTGACTGGGGCGGCTAAAATATTCAGCCAAATCCGATTACGTGAAGTAAAAGGTCTGAAAGATAGAACATCTTACCTCTGTACCCTACGCGACTAACTTTACTCTTTTTTGTTCAGTTCAGAAAGCATTTTTTGTAATTTTTTTTCAGTTGTTGCATAGGAATTTCTAATAGCCATCACAAAACGTGACAGCTTATGTTGCTTACTTACGAAAAAAGGGCATATTCAGGCGAATCTTAGTGCGCCTGATCCCAGTTTTCGCCACTCCCCACTTCCACCAGCAACGGCACATCCAGACGGGTACAGTTTTCCATCAGTTGATGAATCTGCTTCGCGACGGCATCGACATCATCTTTATGAACTTCAAATACCAGTTCATCGTGTACCTGCATGATCATACGTACACGCGGTTGCTCAGCCTGTAGCCACGCATCAACGGCAATCATCGCCCGTTTGATAATGTCGGCGGCGGTTCCCTGCATTGGCGCGTTAATGGCTGCACGTTCAGCCGCTGCACGACGAGCCCCATTGCTGGATTTGATATCCGGCAGATACAGACGGCGTCCGTCCAGCGTTTCAACGTAGCCCTGCTCTTTCGCCTGAGCACGGGTGCGTTCCATATACTCCAGCACGCCAGGGTAGCGTTCGAAGTAAAGGTCCATGTACTTCTGCGCTTCTTTACGTGGAATGTTCAATTGCCGCGCCAGACCGAAAGCACTCATGCCATAAATCAGACCAAAGTTGATCGCTTTCGCGCTACGGCGTTGCTCGCTGGTTACGGTTTCCAGTGGCAAACCAAACACTTCTGCCGCCGTTGCCCGGTGGATATCTTTTCCTTCCGCGAATGCGGTCAGCAAGCCTTTGTCACGCGAGAGATGCGCCATAATGCGCAGTTCAATCTGCGAGTAGTCCGCCGAGACAATCACATAATCCTCTGGCGCAATAAACGCCTGGCGGATACGACGACCTTCTTCGTTACGCACCGGAATGTTTTGCAGGTTAGGATCGGTTGACGATAAACGTCCCGTTGCAGTTACTGCCTGGTGATAAGAGGTATGCACACGCCCGGTTTTCGGGTTGATCATCAGCGGCAGCTTGTCGGTGTAGGTCGATTTCAGCTTCGCCAGACCACGATACTCCAGAATCACTTTTGGCAACGGATAGTCCAGCGCCAGTTCTTCCAGTACCTCTTCCGACGTTGACGGCGCGCCACCCGGCGTTTTCTTCAGCGGTTTAATTCCCTGTTTTTCAAACAGAATGGTTTGCAACTGCTTGGTGGAGGAAAGGTTAAATTCTTCACCTGCAATTTCATGCGCTTTCTTTTCCAGCTCAGCCAGACGAAGAGTGAGCTCTTCAGAATGATTGTGCAGCACTTTCGGATCGATCTTCACACCGTTACGTTCAATGCGTGAAAGCACCGGCACTAGCGGCATTTCGATATTCTCGAAGACGTTCAACGGCCCTTTGTGTTTTTGCAGATCCGGCCACATTTTCAGATGCAGCTGCAAGGTGACATCTGCATCTTCGGCGGCGTAACGTCCGGCCTCTTCGAGGGCAATCTGGTTAAAGGTCAGTTGATTTTTACCTTTACCAGCAATCTCTTCAAAAGTGATGGTTTTATGCTTCAACCAACGTTCCGCGAGGCTGTCCATATCGTGGCGACCGGCAACGCTGTTGAGAATGTAGGACTCCAGCATGGTATCAAATGCAATCCCCCGCAGTTCAATGCCGTAGTTCGCCAGAATACCGCGATCGTATTTCAGGTTTTGCCCAACCTTCAGCGCCTTTTCATCTTCCAGCAGCGGTTTTAGCAACTCGAGTGCACGCTCGCGAGAGATTTGATCGGGCGCATCAAGATAATCATGAGCAACCGGAATATATGCCGCTACGCCTGGCTCGATAGCAAAAGAAAGCCCGACCAGGTTAGCAGAGATGTTATCAAGGCTGTCGGTTTCGGTATCAAATGCAAATACCGGCGCTTTTTCCAGCTTCGCAATCCACGCTTTCAGTGTTTCTTCATCAAGGATGGTGACGTAGTTGTCATAAGAAATCACCGTTGCCGTCACTTCTGGTGCTTCGTCTGCAACACTGGTTTCCTGTGGCTTCGCGGCTGGTTTTGCCCCTTTGGCCTGTAACCATTTGCCCGCTTCGACATCAGCAGTCCAGCGTTTGAACTCATACTTTTTGAACAGCCCCAACAACTCTTCCGCTGCCGGTTGCTGCACTTCCAGTTGTTCGCAGGTCAGCTCCAGTTCAACGTCGGTTTTAATCGTCGCCAGCTGGTATGAGAGATAAGCAACTTCTTTGTTTTGCTCGAGCTTCGCTGCCATTGTTTTCGCGCCACGGAAGCTCAACCCGGCAATTTTTTCTGGCTCGGCATACAGCGTATCCAGTCCGCCAAGACCTTGCAGCAATGCCTGTGCGGTTTTTTCACCGACGCCCGGTACGCCTGGAATGTTATCAGAGGAGTCACCCATCAGCGCCAGGAAGTCGATGATCAATTCTGGCGGCACGCCGTACTTATTCACCACCTCTTCCGGTCCGAGGATGGTATTCGTCATAGTGTTGATAAGCGTAATATTTGGCGTCACCAGCTGCGCCATATCTTTATCGCCAGTGCTGATCAGCACCGGACGCCCGGCTTTTTCGGCTTCGCGCGCCAGAGTACCGATAACGTCGTCCGCTTCTACGCCAGAAACCGCCAGCAGCGGCAGTCCCATCGCTTTAACCATCGCGTGCAAAGGTTCGATTTGTGCACGCAGATCGTCCGGCATTGGCGGGCGATGTGATTTGTAATGTTCAAACAGTTCATCACGAAAGGTTTTTCCCTTGGCGTCAAAGACCACCGCTGCATGCGTCGGTTTATATTGCATGATCAGACTGCGCAGCATGTTGAGGACACCATACATCGCACCGGTCGGCTCGCCTGCGCTGTTAGTCAGCGGGGGAAACGCGTGATATGCGCGATAAAGATAAGATGAACCATCTACAAGGATAAGTGGATTTTGGGGGATCTGAACCATAATGTCCGTGCCTGTTTATCAGATTATGGGTAAAGGATGCCACAGACAGGATGAAAACATGAGTTTTTCACCGCTTTTCGTGAAAATCTTTTGTAGATCTTCTGGATCGCTCGCAAATCGTCATGTGGATAACTTTGTGCATAAATTATTTACATCGCTTTTAATTTATTATCATGCTTTTTACAGCATGATGTTTGTCTTTGTTTTTCATGAAGTTAAAAATAAGACCATCCCTAATAATTGAGATAATGGGATTTTTTCTAATGTGGATAGATATGAATTATTTTTCTCCTTAAGGATCATCCGTTATTTGGGTCGTTTTCTGCTAAAATCTGCGCCTTGCGCTTCTTTAGCGCACTGTCTATGGCTAACTTTTTGAATAAATTCATTATGACGAGAATACTCGCTGCGATAACCCTTTTGCTGAGTATCGTATTGACCATTTTGGTCACTATTTTTTGCTCCGTCCCGATCATCATTGCCGGGATTGTAAAACTATTGCTTCCTGTGCCAGTCATTTGGCGAAAGGTTTCGCGTTTTTGTGATTTTATGATGTATTGCTGGTGCGAAGGTCTGGCGGTATTACTGCATCTGAACCCACACCTGCAATGGGAAGTTCACGGGCTGGAAGGGTTAAGTAAGAAGAACTGGTATCTGCTTATTTGTAACCACCGTAGTTGGGCAGATATTGTCGTACTGTGCGTGCTGTTTCGTAAGCACATTCCGATGAATAAATATTTCCTCAAGCAGCAGCTGGCCTGGGTGCCTTTTCTTGGCCTGGCGTGCTGGGCGCTGGATATGCCGTTTATGAAGCGTTATTCCCGCGCTTATTTATTACGTCATCCGGAGCGACGTGGTAAAGATGTCGAAACCACTCGGCGTTCTTGTGAAAAGTTTCGCCTGCATCCCACCACCATTGTCAATTTCGTTGAAGGCTCCCGTTTCACGCAAGAAAAACATCTGCAAACCCACTCCACTTTTCAAAACTTGTTGCCACCAAAGGCGGCAGGCATTGCGATGGCGCTAAATGTACTGGGTAAACAATTCGATAAACTGCTTAATGTTACGCTGTGTTATCCGGACAATAACCGTCAGCCGTTCTTCGATATGTTAAGCGGTAAACTGACGCGAATTGTCGTACATGTGGATTTGCAGCCTATTTCCGATGAGTTACATGGCGACTACATCAATGACAAAAGCTTTAAGCGCCATTTTCAGCAATGGCTGAACTCACTGTGGCAGGAAAAAGACCGACTTCTGACGTCGTTGATGTCATCACAGCGTCAGAATAAGTAAGTTTTACTCGCCTCTGAATGAGCAGAGGCGAGTGAGTATTTTAATGAACAAAACGTCCGGCACGAGACATAAATTCTTCTTCGCTCATTTCCTGTCCGTTAAAAACAACTTTACCCGGTGTATAACGCAGTTGCAGCGAGGCGGTATTGTTGTCAATCGTGATTAACTGAAACATCTGACCTAATGTCATCATCCCGCTGATTTGTTTATCAGCCCGCTTTTGCGCTTTTTCAGCATCCATTCCTTCAGATAAATTAAGCTGTTTTGCGGTTTCTGTGACGACATTAAGCGGTAACTTCACATCAAAATTGAGCGATTTAATATCTTTGTTTGTGGATGATGAGGATTTGGCTGGGTCGGCAATACTGATATCCAGATTGGCATTTAGTTCGCCGAGTGCGTTCTTCCATCTTACCGGTTGTTTAATGGTCGGCTCACTTTTTTGTAATAACGGTAAATACTCTTTGAACAATGCAGCATTCACTTCTTGCAGAGCAACTTCATCGTTTGCTAACTCAGGGTGTGCAGCAAGCTGCTTCTGCATCGCAATGTTATACTGGATGATAAATTGGCGCACCGCTGAAGGATCAATAGATTCAGCAATCAATGACCACTCACCACTACCGAGTTGCTGATTCCCTTTTGTTAACTTATCAAGTTCGTAGGTCAGATTGACATTGATATAATCTTTGTCTTTAACGCGATCCAGCCTGGTTTTTGCAACGAAAGTATCGATTTGGGCAACGTCTTCCCCGTGATTGATAATGTTAATCTGATTAAATTTCGACTCGCTTTCACCAACCGGAAATTTCTTTTCTTCTAATCGCGCCAGAGAATCAATGGTAAAGCTTTTCGCCGTTACTTTGTTCATTGGTGATAATTGCAGAACAATATCTTCGACTTTGCCTTCAATATCCAGGTTAGACAATGAACTACCATCACCATTAAAAGTAAACTGGCCCTTACCAAAGGAAAACTTTCCATACTCTGCAGGGGCAACATCTAATGTCGTGGAGAATGAGCTACCAAACGCGAACCTCAATGTCGCTTCCACGGGCGATTTATTTTTCGCGGCGATAAATAGCGGTTGTGTCAGTTCATTATTCACTAAGTTCACTTTTGCCGCTGCCAGTGCGGGGATGACATTACCACGCATTAACATTGTGATGGGCAACGGACCGTGCTCAACATCCACATCAAATGCAACTTTCTGGCCTGGCTTGATATTGAGATCGGGTGCACCGTTATCAAATGTTATTTGCATTTGAAAATGAGAATTAAAAAAGCCTTTGTCAAAGTTTTTATAACTTAACGTCATATCGTAGGCATGTTCACCTTTCTTTTTAGCATCGTTAAAATCTTTAATGAACTTTTCGACACCAGGCTGAATTTGCGTACCTGTGTACCATGTGCCACCACCCCAGATTACGGCAAACGCAACAATAACACCTGTAGCTGACTTACGTATCATATAAATATTCCCTGATAAAACAGCAAAACTTTGAATATCCACTTATGCTGAAATAATGTCCAGCGGCAGGACGCATTATCAGAATGTATTTATATTTATTAAATAATAAAAAAAGCCCGTGAATATTCACGGACTTTATGTAATTTACATTGAATTATTTTTTCTCGGACAGATATTTCACAGTATCAGCATACTGCTGAACAAAAACATCCATATTGCTGGTATCCATACCCTGCGGATTCAGCTGATATTTACCGTTAACAAACATCGCCGGAACGCCACGCAATTGCACGTCAGCTGCAGCTTTTTCCTGCTGAGCGACCAGGGATTTCACCACGAAGCTGTTCCATGCCGCGTCGTACTCTTCACCTTTAATACCTGCGTTGATAAATACATCGCGGATATCAGATGCTGAACGAATAGTCTGGGTTTTCTGTACGCCTTCAAACAGCGGAACAGTGACTTTGTCTTCCACGCCCAGTGCCATCGCCACTGCCCATGCCTGAGTCAGATCTTTGCCCAGATCACCACCCATGAAGTTGACGTGGTATTTAGTCATCTTCACGCCTTCCGGCAGTTTTTTCTTCACGTTATCAGAAATATGCAGAACTTCTTCAAACTGATAGCAGTGCGGGCAGAAGAAAGAGAAAAACTCCAGCACTTGCGGCGCGCCAGCTACCGGTTTTTCCAGGGTAGTGTACTGTTTACCATCTTCATACTGCGCCGCCGATGCGCTAAACGCTAAAACTAAACCAGCCAGCGCCAGCCAAATCTTTTTCATGATCTACTCTCTCCGATTAATACATAGGTGTTAATTGCAAAGGGGGTTCTTGTAGAACTTTTGCCTGTTCTATAAAAGTCGCCGTCTGTCGCAGCCAGTAATCTTCCCCGGTTAACCACGGGAAATTTTTCGGGAACGCGGGATCAGCCCAACGCCGCATTAGCCAGGCAAGATAATAAACCAAACGCATGGCGCGTAAAGGTTCAATCAGTCCGATTTCAGCGGTGTCGAACTCGCTAAATTCTTCATAAGCTTCAATAATAGTTTCCAGTTGCATCCGCTGCTCGGCTTTATCGCCATTGAGCAACATCCACAAATCCTGAACGGCTGGACCATTACGTGCATCATCCAGATCAACAAACATTGGACCATCGCGCCAGAGAATATTCCCAGCGTGGCAGTCTCCATGTAGCCGCAGAACGGTGAAATCTTCCCGCCAGTGTGCTGTAACGGCGGCGATCAGCTCATCTGTCGCTTTCAGAAATGCCGCTTTCAACCCGGAAGGTATCAGTGTAGCGTCCTCAAACAGCTTGCGAGGCTCAATGAGATATTCATTCAGACCGATGGTCGGGCGATGGATAAAAAGCTGTTTGCGCCCCGTCTGGTGCATACGCCCTAAATAACGCCCAACCGCTTCCATCTGATCGATATTATCAGCTTCGAACTGGCGACCACCGACGCTTGGAAAAACAGCGAAATAAAATCCCTGATGATTCAATAAAGTCTGACCGTTAAAGGCCACAGGTGCTGCGACCGGAACTTCATCATTTACCAGCTGCAACGCAAACTGATGTTCTTCGAGGATTTGGTCGGCTGTCCAACGTTCAGGGCGATAAAATTTGACGACAAAACGTCGACGATCTTCGTCCTGAAATTGATAGACACGGTTTTCATAGCTGTTAAGCGGGGTAAGACCGGAATCCACCCGGATCCCTTGCTCAAATAGAGCATCCATGATGGTATCCGGGTGTAGTGTCTGGAAAGTAAAAGCGCTGTTGTTCATCCCATCATCCGGAAAACATTACGAATGATGAAGGATATCATTTCACGATGATTTTGGTGGCGCCGCTTACAAGCTTTTACTCTTTAATTACGCCGCGAGCGCGTAACAGCGCCGTTTTGAAATCTTCTTCATAATCTTTTTGCAAACCCGGGATAACCGCATCTTTCGCGGAATCACGCATTTTCAGATGATAGATCAGAATGTCATCCGTCAAATCCGCCAGTTCGCCGTCAAAACCTGACTCTTTCGCCAGTTTCTGCAAAAATTGCAGCAGGTTAAGGTCTGGCTCTTTTTGCCAGGCTGGCTGGAGGAGTTCAATAACTTCATTCAGACGTTTACATTTCATAGTAATGCTCCTTACTCTTGAGACAGACACGTTAGCAGGGTCAATCCCACAATAAAAGAGGCGATATCGGTGAATCTGATGACGACGATAACAGGCGTTGTGCTGGCGGGCGGTAAAGCCAGACGAATGGGCGGCGTAGATAAAGGATTGCTTGAATTAAACGGCAAACCGCTGTGGCAACATGTCGCTGACGCGCTTATGACGCAGCTCTCGCACGTCGTGGTTAATGCCAATCGTCATCAGGAAATCTATCAGGCAAGCGGTCTGAAAGTGATTGAAGATTCACTGGCGGATTACCCAGGCCCTCTGGCAGGAATGCTTTCAGTAATGCAGCAGGAAACGGGGGAGTGGTTTTTGTTTTGTCCGTGCGATACGCCTTACATTCCCCCTGATTTAGCAGCCCGGCTTAACCATCAGCGCAAAGAGGCACCTGTCGTGTGGGTCCACGACGGTGAACGCGATCACCCGACGATTGCTCTGGTAAACCGCGCAATTGAGCCTTTATTACTGGAATATCTGCAAGCAGGAGAACGCCGAGTAATGGCATTTATGCGTCTGGCTGGCGGTCATGCGGTTGATTTCAGCGATAATAAAGATGCATTTATTAACGTGAATACGCCAGAGGAGCTTGCCCGATGGCAGGAAAAACGATGATACCGTTACTCGCCTTTGCCGCGTGGAGCGGCACTGGAAAAACTACGCTTTTGAAAAAACTGATCCCGGCATTATGCGCCAGAGGGATCCGTCCAGGGCTGATTAAGCATACGCACCATGATATGGATGTTGATAAACCGGGCAAAGATAGCTATGAGCTGCGAAAGGCTGGCGCGGCACAAACCATCGTTGCCAGCCAGCAGCGATGGGCCTTGATGACGGAAACACCAGACGAAGAAGAGCTGGATCTACATTTTCTCGCAAGTCGAATGGATACCTCAAAGCTGGATTTGATTCTGGTCGAAGGGTTTAAGCATGAAGAGATCGCAAAGATTGTGCTGTTTCGCGATGGAGCCGGACATCGACCGGAAGAATTAGTGATAGACAGACATGTTATTGCTGTAGCCAGTGATGTGTCACTTAATCTTGATGTCGCGTTACTGGATATTAATGATGTTGGGGGGCTGGCTGATTTTGTGGTGGAGTGGATGCAAAAGCAGAACGGATAAGCAAGAGTAGGCTGGATAAGACGCGCCAGCGTCGCATCCGGCATTTTTTTCACCAACGCAAAAAGGCCATCCTTTCGAATGGCCTTTCGCTTAATTTGATGCCTGGCAGTTCCCTACTCTCGCATGGGGAGACCCCACACTACCATCGGCGCTACGGCGTTTCACTTCTGAGTTCGGCATGGGGTCAGGTGGGACCACC
>NZ_JBJQJI010000014.1:0-107593 GCF_046487485.1 Escherichia sp. WS1368 | reverse complement strand
TACTTTGGTATAGCCTTCACGACCGAGGCGCAGGAATTCATAGTACTGTGCAATTACCTGACCCGCCGGGCGGGAGAAGTTGATGGCGAAAGTCCCAATCTGACCACCGAGGTAGTCAACGTTGAACACCAGTTCCTGCGGCAGCGCTTCTTCATCACGCCAGATAACCCAGCCGCAGCCCAGCGGAGCCAGACCGAATTTATGGCCTGAAGCACTGATCGATTTCACACGCGGCAGGCGGAAGTCCCAGACGATATCCGGGGCGACGAACGGTGCCAGGAAGCCACCGCTGGCGGCGTCGATGTGCATGTCGATGTCGATACCGGTGTCGGCCTGGAATTTATCCAGCGCATCGTGCAGCGGCTGCGGGAACTCATAGTTACCGGTGTAGGTCACGCCGAAAGTCGGCACCACGCCGATGGTGTTTTCGTCGCAGGCTTCAATCATGCGTTTCGGGTCCATAAACAACTGACCGGGGCGCATAGGGATCTCACGCAGCTCCACATCCCAGTAGCGGGCGAATTTATGCCAGCAGATTTGCACCGGACCGCACACCAGGTTTGGTTTATCCGTTGGTTTGCCTGCAGCTTCCATACGCTTGCGCCAACGCCATTTCATCGCCATCCCGCCGAGCATACAGGCCTCGGAAGAACCAATGGTGTTGGTGCCAACGGCCTGACCATTTTTCGGCGCAGGCGCATGCCACAGATCGGCAACCATGTTTACGCAACGCAGGTCGATTGCAGCGGATTGCGGATATTCTTCTTTGTCGATCCAGTTTTTGTTAATGGATAAATCCATCAACTTATGGACATTTTCGTCGTCCCAGGTCTGGCAGAAAGTGGCCAGGTTCTGACGAGCGTTGCCATCAAGATATAATTCGTCATTGATAATCTGGAATGCGACATCATCGCGCATTTCGTGCAGCGGAAATCGTTTTGATTCTGCGATAGTGGAAATAGACTTCGCACCAAAACGTGAATCGAGTAGTTCCGACCTTAAATCCGTTACTTGCTTCTTATCCATTTTAAACTCCTTAAAATGATTGGATCGCATTAAAAAAGTAGGATTTATCGATAAAGTAAGCAAGTGCAAAGGACTCGGGTTTAAATAACAAAATCCTAATGTTATTTATCGTGAAATATTACGAGAATAATGTTTTTTCATTAAAAAACAATGCAATAGAGAATTTTTTGGTGGTGGTAAAGTGTTTTATGTTGTTATTTTTATGCGCTTTCTACGCCTCCTGAATTATCACGTAAAAATCAGACCTTAAAATATCACTATTAGTACTTGGTTATTATTTTGAACGCATTTATAAAATTATTACATAAAAATAGCGAATATTGCTAAAATCCCCGCCAACGAGGTGTTGACGGGGCTGTTATTATTTTGGCAACAATACTCCGGTATAGGTATTCACCGGATGAGAAAGATATTGTTTAACGGCAGTGTTAACATTCTCTACCGTCATTTGTTTCAACAATTGCTCCTGCTCAGTCCATGCTGCAGGATCGTCATATTGAATAAGACTATTTACAATGGTGTTCGCTAATTGTTGAACGCTACGCTGTTGGATATCGAGGCTGCGCTGAACGTTTTGCTGGTATTCGTTCAGTTCTTGCTCACTGATCCCTTTAGCCAGACGCTTAACCATCACTTCATTCGCTAACGTTAACAGTTCATCATGTCGTTCCGGTTGACAAGTAAAAGCCAGCAAATGACTGATATCTTTGGCCTGAGGATCAACCGAGAGGCGAGAAGAAACGCTGTATGCCCCAGAGGCCTGTTCACGAATATTAACGCGTAGATCTTTTGCCAGTGCGACGTTAAAAGCATCGAGCGCCATACGCGTCTCCAGATTTACAGGTGTCCGGGAATCATAACGCTTCCACTGTGAAACCTGTGCCAAAGGTTCATTTTGTTCTTTTACAGTAACCGATGCGTTGTCCGTCGCGCGAGTTAATGGTTTACCTGCGGCTAATGGCGAATCAGAGTGTTTGATTGATCCTAAGTAACGCGTAATTAACGCCACGAGTTTGTCTTCTGCGACATTACCGACAATGACAAACGTGATATCCGCTGGAGATGAAAACAACTGGCGATCGGCAGCCAGCGCATCTGCGGCAGTAAACTGTGCAATCTGATTTTCTTGCAGTAATTTCGTGCGGTCATCAGCATAGCGCGTCTCATACATCTGCTGGGCGAATTTCTCCGCTGGACGCTGGTCGAGCGTTTTCAACGCCTGAATTTGAGCATTTTGTAGCGATGCCCAAATATTATCGTTAATCGTGCTGTGGGTGATTCGCTGGTTAATCAACTGGAAACCAGGTTCAGGGTTATTAGCCCGCGCGCTAACAGAGAGCAATGTATTCATGCCACTGACTTTACTGCTCATGGTTACCGAGTTTTCCGCACTCCAGCGTTTCAGGCTGGAAGAGGAGAGTTCACCAACGCCGCTTCCGCTTACTGCTTTATTTGCCAGCGCGATAAGTGATTTTTGCTGCGCAGGGAAACTTAAATCGCCTTTATTAGATACGGCAGTAATTTGTAGCTTTTGCTCTTCACCCGCAGATTTTGCCAGAATAACCCTGGCACCATTGGAAAGTGTTAATGATGTCAGATTCTCAGCCAGCGTTTCTTTGCTGCTAATTTCCGCCTGTGGGTCAGCGTCTACTGTTAACGATAAATTTCTGCCTGGGAAGATGTAAGCCGCCAGCTTTTTGTTGGCGTACTCTTTTTCCAGCGCCAGGATAGCCGCAGGAGACAATGCTTTTTTGGCAGCAACCTCATTGTTTACCATTTGCTCCCAAAATGCATCCTGGTTCTTTCTTAACTGCTGCCATTTTTCCGCCAGACTTTGCACGGTAATTTGCTGCCACAGACGTTGCGAAAGTTGATATGTCTCTTCCGGCGACAAGAACGGCGTATTATTTAATGAGCTGGATGCCAGGCGACTGGTCAGCATACGTAAATCACGTTCAGCTTGCTGATCAACCGCATTTTTCAGCCAGGTGAGACGGGTAGATTTGACATCATCGAGTTCTTCAGCAGAAAAACCATGCTGATCAATAGTTGCCAACTCTGCCATTAATGCATTCGCAGCATCCTGCATATTATCGTCTCGTGCATTTACACGGAAAAACAGCGACTGATAATCGGGTGCAATTCTAACGCTGCGCGCAGTGCCGCCAGAAATAGTCTTCAACTCGCCCGACTGTATGCGTTCCTGCAGACGCTGATTGAACAGCTGAACCAACATGCTCCATTCAGCTTGTTCGATAAAGCTTTGCTCATCGCTCACTTGCACCATTGGCAGGCGATAATAGAGTGCGATGCCGTTCACCCGGTTTTCTTTATCATTAATGATATTAAAGCGCAGGTGGTTTTCGGCTTTTGTCGGCCAGACGCGATTTTCAGCTGCTTTGTTAGCCGGAAGCTTACTTAAATTATCCTTAATCAGCGCCAGCGCTTCTTTACTGTCAATATCGCCGACCACGATAAAGGTCATATTATTTGGTTGATACCAGCGTTGATAAAATTGGCGCAATTGTGCCGGTGTGACCGTAGCGACAGTATCCATCAGGCCGATAGGTTCACGGTCTAAATTACGGGTATTAGCCTGCAGGAAAGGGCGGCGCGCCTGAGAGGTGCGCCATTTCGCATCCTGATGGGCACGCCATTCCTCAGTAATTACGCCGCGTTCAGCGTCTACTTCGAGTTTTTCAAAGGTTGCGGCATTACTCCATTCACTGAAGATTGCCATCACTTGTTGCAGATTTTGTTTCTGCGTAGTCGGCAAACTTACCTGATACACCGTTTCGTCATAGCTGGTATAGGCATTAACATCGCGACCAAAGCGCAGGCCCATTGACTCAAATGTTTCGATGACTTTATTACCCGGCCATGTTTTTGTGCCGTTAAACATCATATGTTCTACAAAATGAGCCACGCCGCGCTCATTGTCTTCTTCCTGCAATGAACCGGTATGAATTTGCAGCCATAAATTTACCTGATCCTTTGGTTGAGCATGCGGATAAATCATATATCGCAAGCCATTGTCCAGTTGCCCGGTAATTAACTTTTCATCCTGCGGTAAGGCGGCGGCAATCAGTCGCCCGGGGAGCAACAGAGTTGCCACTAACGTCAGTAAGAAACAGAGGTTTCTCATAATTATCTCCATGCGAAAACCGGGCGAATTTACCCGGTAAAGTAAAATCCGAACTATTAAAATTTCATGCTGACATCAAGCCAGAAAGTACGGCCACTGGCGTAGGTCGCCACGCCGGTATTCGTTGTATCAACAGCGGTTTTGCTATCCAGTACATTGAGAATATCGGCACTGATCGTCAGGTTTTGTTGTTTCAGAAATTGTGGCGTCCAGGACAAGCGGGTGTCCCAGGTCAGGCTGCTATCCAGTCTCTCGTCAACATACTGCTTGTAATCTGAATATTCGCTGATGTATTGCGCATTCGTCTTACCCAGGATAATGCGAGCTTTACGCGCTTCTTGCCAGGTCAACGTATTCGCCCACACCAACCCGCTCGGTTGATGCGTGAAATCCATGTTTAAGGAGATCTTTAGTGGATTATTAAAATCCGCCACTGGAACGCTATCGTAAGAGACCAGATTACCGTTATATACCACCCGGTTATCACCGGTATTGCTCTCCT
The DNA here is from genome assembly GCF_046487485.1 of Escherichia sp. WS1368. Lineage (NCBI taxonomy): Bacteria > Pseudomonadati > Pseudomonadota > Gammaproteobacteria > Enterobacterales > Enterobacteriaceae > Escherichia > Escherichia sp. WS1368. Next base: position 102,920 of record NZ_JBJQJI010000014.1, on the reverse strand, counting down.
CATAACCATTGTTTAACGACAAGTTGCCCTTGCTCTTGATATAGCTAAAGACAATTTGCGGGTTAATATCTACCTGGCTGATATGCAGGGGTTCGGCCAGTTCAAAACTGAGGTTGAACGAATGCGTTTTGGTTTTGCCGTCGTTGTTATATTCAGTAATGGTGGTTTTAGTCGCGCTGTCGGTACGACTGCTTTTACTGATTTGATCATGCGCTTCACGATAAACATAGTTTGCACGCGCAATAACGTTCTTTCCGATTTTCTGCTGCAACCCCATTGCCAGTTCATCGTTATAAGGTGTTTTCAAATCCTGATAACGCGTCAGGGTTTTATTGCCTGATACCGATTCCGTCCAGCTATTGCGGATATCACGTAATCCCATATCAAGAATATTCCCGCCATAGTAACGGTTATAACCGGCAGTAATCATTGAGGTTTGATCAGCAAAAATATCCCATTCCGTCATAAATCGCGGGGAGATATTGTGGTTTGACAGATAGTTGTCATAGTCATATCGCACACCGGGCATTAACGACACATTCCGCCAGCTAATGCGATCCGCCATATACAGCGTGTAGTTGTCAATTCCCAGACTGCCTTTACCTTTATGGTAAATGGTATGGTTAGTTTTCTTTCCTGCAGCATTAATCACATAGGATTCAGACTGGTTATGGCGTTCAGTCCATGCATCGGAATAGATGTATTCCGCGCCGAAGTAGGGTTGATGCGAAACATTACCCACGGCGTATTTTTGCCAGTCCAGGCGTGTTTTGAAGGTGTAATTATCTACAGCCTGGGAAATGTGTCCTAATCCGCCACGGGTGCAACGCCCTGAAATATCACCATATGTACATGAAAGTTCGGTGTACCATATGTCATGATCGTGACGGGTATAATCACTAATATGATCCCAACCAACGGTAGTACGCAGTTTGGCCCATGCGAGCTGCGTATCCATATCCCATGCCAGACCATAGGATTTATTACCCATTTCGCGATCAGACTCCGGGAAGGTGCTGGTATTATAATCACGGCTGGAGCCGGTATATTTTAAGGTTAAATCGTGGGTAAAGCGGTCACTGGCAAACCAGGTAAATTTGCTCACTGCGGTATCGATAACGTTTTTATACTGTGCCCGACCGGCGACAATGCCGTCATTCGAAACATAATCCGCGCGGGTGATATCAGACTGGCGGCGCGATAAACCGGCGGTAACGCCGAAGTTATCAGCGAGTTCCTGATTAAATGACAAAGTATAAAAGTTCTTTTTAAAATCTGGGGAGTAATAAGTACTTCCTGAAGAGCCTTGATTAAATGCGCTCTTGTTATTCTCATCGATATGCGATGTTAACCAGTCCGAACGCGTAGTGCGGTAACCCAGTTTCACGCTGCTATCATCAGCGTTGAAGCGTTTGATCTTTGCATCAATTACCCCGCCATTGAAGCGACCAAATTCAACCGGCACAAAACTGTCATAAAGCGTCACATTGTCCAGTAAGCTGACATCAAGATAATACCCCTGTGACATCCCGCTAATATTGGTTGCACTACTGGCATCGGACTCATTCGCTGGGTTCAGGTTATTAGTTGCACTAATACCGTCAATCAAATAGGCATTCTGGTAGGGCGACGCACCGTGAATAGAGATTTTCTCAGGGCGAATATCTCCCTGGTTCAATGAGGTACTTTGCGTTGAATCCATGCGTACCGCAGGGTTGGTTCTCAGCAGATCGCTGATATTGCCATTCCCGGTCGGTAAACGCTCGATGCTTTCACTGGTGTAATGCGTGTTGCCGTTTACGGGTACAGGGACAGGAGCATAGACCGTCATCTCTTCAAAAACATGCATGTACATGTTTTTGTCATCGACGGCCTGCGCCACATCAGCGCCACATAAAATGACGCCAGGAATAAGAACTCGCTTCATTTATTTTTATCTCCGTACAGCAGGGCTTTTATTGTTTTTATAAAACCGCGCTAATGTCACAAATATCATCAGCCAGGTTCCAGACACCGGGTTGATGTGTAACCATAATGACGCCGCTTGTGGGTAGTTTTTCACGCACTAAACGCAGTAAGCGGATAGCCTCTTGTTCCTCAAGATGAGAGGTAGTTTCGTCAAGAAATATCCATTTCGGACGTCGTAAAATTAATCGTGCCAGGGCGATACGTTGTTTTTCGCCGCTGGAAAGAATATCTCCCCAGCGATCGTGGTCATGAATACGCGCAGCCAATTTCCCCAGACCAACCTGATGCAGTATTTCGCTCAACGATTTATCGTCTACGGGCAGGGGAAGTGCTTTACAAATAATCTCTTTCAGTAAGCCGGTTTTGATTAACGGTGTTTGTGACACATACCAACTGTCAGCAGGAGAAGAAATATCACCTTTGAACCACGGCCAGCAGTGGGATAATGTTTTAAGCAGTGTGGTTTTTCCCGCACCAGAGTAACCTTTCAGTAATAGCCATTTGCCTGGCGAAACATGAAAGTTCAGGTTCTCTAATATGATCTTATTATCAGGAGTACGAATACTCGCGTCAGCCACTTGTACCGCATGTTGGCAATTTTTAGGCTTATTCGTAGGGCGCTGTTCGGTGAGTTGATGGAACTCATACAAACGATCGATAACCGCAGCCAGTTCAGCAAGTTCGTCATATTTATAAATAAACCAGCTTAAATTGTTCGATACCAGCATAAATGCCTGGCGCGATTTCATCAGTCCGCCCAGATTGATCTGTCCGCTAATAAACTGTGGCAATAACAGAAAGTAGGGAAGAACGCTAAGCGAGCGCGAATAAATATTCTGCCAGTAATCAAGCCAGCGCTGACGATTCATTAAACGATGCCAGTTCTCTTTAATGGTATGAAAATTGTCGCTCAACTCCTGGCGTTGTAGAGACTCAGCATTGCTTAGCGCAATCAGTTCAGCCTGCTTATTATGCTGCACAAGATTAGTTCGAAATGTCGCTTCGCTACGTTGCTTTTCCACATTAAGCGGACGAATACGTTTACCAACCTTATGAGTAAATAAAGTTCCACCGATCACAATGAGCACAACGGTATAGACCATATACCCCTGGATATTCCATTCTGTTCCACCAACAGTGAATGAGAGCGTACCCGCGCTTTGCCAAAGAATAACGGTAAAGGTGATCAGCATGCTAAGTGACTGGATGAAGCCAAATGAAAGACTGAGCGTTTTGCTGATCAGTAAGAGAATGTCTTCAGCGATACGTTGGTCAGGGTTATCTGTATTTTTATGCTCGCCGTAGATCTGCGTGAAGTAGTAGTTTTTATCTGCAAACCACCGATTAAGGTAGTAATCTGTTAACCATTCGCGCCAGCGAATAGTCAGCAGTTTAATTAACCATGTTTTGTTTACGGATATTAATACAAAGATCCCCAGCAGGGCAGGGAACCAAAGGACAAGCTGCCAAAGCTTATCGGTTTCTTTCTGGCTTAGCGCATTGAAAAAATCATTATTCCAGTCGTTTAACCAGACCTGAATTTTAACCACGCCAAGGATCATGGCGAGGATAATAATGATTAACAGCACTGAAGTTTTATTATTCTTACGCAGCCAAAAGGGCTTCAGCAGACAGAGATACTTTGCTATCAACATACGAAACGTAATGGGAATGGTTATCATTAGCGAAAATTGATTGTGCCATCCAATGATTATCTATGGCAATGATTTACTGATGAAATTTATTTAAGTGTCATTTAACATTTTGAAATATAAAGAAATTTTTTTATTTTCAATGGTTACGGTTATGCTATTGATAATCAAGGGTATTGCTAATGCCCTGACGCATGCCACGTAAGCCAGAATTTTCGCAAGGGAAGATGATTATGACGAAACACCCAACAGGAATTTATGTCGGGTGCTTTGTTAAGGTCATAAGACGGAGGCTAAGACTGGAGCAAAGAAGGAGCGTTATTAATTATTCTCCATTTGTTTTGCAACATCCATAATGTGGTAAAGCGGTACTCTGTTCTTGGCTAACTCCACCATGGCGTTCATATAAGGTACCATGGTTGAAAAAAGGATTTTATAACCTTCGCAAAAATAGGAAACAGTCTCATTGTTTACTTTAGTAATACGATGCTTAGGGCAACCGCCATTGCAGATAGGTTTATATGCACATTGCTGACATTTCGCTGAAATCCGTTTTTTTTGCGCTGTCAGTTGTACACTGTTCATCGTTTTAAGTTCAGATTTATTAATGTTTCCAATTTTGTACTGTGGATAGACAAAATGGTCGCATTCGTAAATGTCTCCATTACTTTCAACAACCAGATTATCCTTGCAGGACTCCTGGAAAATACAACTGGTATGCCCATTCCCCAAAAAACGGCTGACAAAACTTTCAAACTGACGGATGAAAATTTCACCCACATCGTTTTTAACCCATTGCATAAAAATGGTCGACATAAACTTGCCATAAGCCGTAGGAGGCACAGAAAAATCAATGATACGGAATGTGTTCTCACTATGACCACTGAAATCAATATTCGGCGTCCCGGTTTCGAGCAATTCGATAAATTGCATATGTTTACTGCCGATAGATTTTAAAAAATGATAAACCTCAAGAGGGTAATGGACATTAACGTTATTAATGACGGTTAACGTATTAAACTCTACTTGATATGATTTCAGACGCTCGATGGCTGCTATCACTTTTGCAAAAGTACCGTTACCAGAATTACTGCGTCTGTAACGGTCATGTAGCTCCTGGGGTCCATCGATCGAGATACCAACCAGAAACTCATGTTCTTTGAGAAAGGCACACCATTCATTATTCAATAAAATGCCATTCGTTTGTAATGCATTAAAAATACGTTTTTGGCCTGCATAGCGTTGTTGATAGTGAATAACTTTACGGAAAAAATCCAGGCCAGCCAGAGTGGGTTCACCGCCTTGCCAGGTAAAATAGACCTGATTGCCAGACGCTGCGATATATTGTTTGATGAACTCTTTCAGAGTGCTGTCATCCATCCATTTTTCATGAGTAAACTGCGACTCTTTTTCAAGGTAAAAACAGTAATCACATTTGAGATTACATTGAAAACTGGAGGGCTTGGCTGTAACGTGCATCGCTATCTCGCTCAATAAGGCGGCGGAAAAATCCGCCGCATGAAGGTTTAGTTATTTCGCTTCGCTTAGTGCTTTCTTGATATTGTTAAACTTCTCCTGATTTACCTCGCTAAGCGGTGGTTGGCTGCTGTCGATAAACTCTCTTACCACGCCTTGCATCTCTTTAACGACCTGCGGATTGGCGGCGGCAAGGTTATCTTTTTGCTGTAGATCCGTCAGTTTGTATAGACCTAACTGATTGTTTTCTACTGTATAGACTAGCGAATAATCGTTATTTCTCACCGTATAAGAGAATTGGCTTAAGTCCTCGGTGTTGGGGTTATGCGGGTAATCGTCTGACTGATGACGGACAAATTTGTGGTAATTATCCCAGAATGGAATATTTTCCTCATCAAACCAGTGAGAATAAGAGGTTATCCAGGTCAGATTTTTATGTGGCTCGCCTTGTTTCTTATCTTGCAACCAGGGCAGCAAGGAAACGCCATCCAGCTTAAGGTCTTTTGGAATGCTGATATCGGCTGCATCAAGAGCTGTCGGGTAGAAATCCATTGCGGAAATCAGCTTGTCATAATTACCGGGTTGAAGTTTTCCTTTCCACCACATAAACATTGGGGTGTGAGTACCGCCAGGATAGGTCTGACTCTTATAGCCTTTTTGCGCCCCGTTCAGCGGCAGAGGACCATCGATAACCGCACCATTATCGGAGGTAAAGAGAATAATAGTATTGTCATACTGTCCGTTTTTCTTCAGTTGTTCGAGAATGCGTTTTACACCCTGATCAACAGAATAAACGGAAGCGTAGTAGTTATCTGCCGTTTGACTACCGGTATTAAATTGCTTCTGATATTGCTCCGGTGCAGGATTATCATTTGGCAGGTGCGGAGCATTATAAGCCAGGTAAAGCATAAAAGGCTGGTCAAGTGTTTTGGCACGATCAACAACGCCAATTGCCTCATCGGTTAACTGATCGCTGATATAACCTTTTGCGGGGACGCGTTCACGATTTTTGAACAGTGAAGGGGAGTTGTAATATGCCGTTCCTGCAGCGTGGAATCCCATAAAGTAATCAAAGCCACGGTTTTGAGGTTGCCATTCTTCCGCAGAATAGGTGGTGAAGTTGTCATGATAGTCACGCGTTTGTTTATCTTCCGGTACTGGCACATTACTGATTTTTGACAAGTGCCATTTACCTACTGCTGCAGTGTAATAACCATGATTCTGGAATAATTCAGGCAAGAAAGTTTCTGTTAGCGGAATACCATCCTGAGCATCGGTATTGGAATAGACACCAAAGCGGGCGGGCGCTCGACCGGTCATTATTGCGGCGCGGGAGGGGCCGGAAACACCGTGCGCCACATAGCCGTTAGTAAAACGTACGCCTTCATCCATTAATGAAAGGAGCGTCGGCGTTGATTTTTGTGCAGCTTCAATGGCTTTATCTATCCCTATTTTGTAGGTATCGACAACTTCACGATTTTCCATTGTTTTTGGGTCAAAAGATCCCTTATCAAAAGGAAGTTGTCCATAACCAAGATCATCCATGGTCAGTACGATAATATTTGGCTTTCCTTTGGTACTGTATTCAGTCGGCGTAAAGTCTGAGAAAGCGACGTTTGTTTTGGTTGCTTTCAGCTTTACATCATCTGCCGCATGAGCAGCAAATGCAGCCATACCAGATGCCAGTATCAAAGATATCGAGGTACTTACGACACTTTTCTTTAATGCAGACTTCATAAATGTTCCTCTTCTTATTGTACTTAATTCCAAAGTAATTTTACGAAGAGAAATAAGTGAATGTAAGTGAAGTTAGTCACATAAAGAGATAGCAGATTTAGCTAAAAAAAGAGAAATAACAGTCCATAAACTGTTGACATTACTTTCTATTCTACTAAGTAATTTCTCGCAGATAAACAACTAATCTATTGATATTTAATGAATTATTGTATTTTACTGACAAAATTCCGAATTGAAATCATAAATAATCATGCAACAGGTTATGCAAATGCATAAATATGTGATGAATGTCACTTGTTTATTTCAATAAATATATCGCCTAAAAACAACGCGGGGCAGGGAATGGCTGCCCCATTTTAATTTTTACGTAGGGTGCGTGGTTGACTACTCGTTAGCAAATAATCAAATAGCTAAAGCATTCATCGTGTTGCCCTTATTCATACCCGTGTGCCTTTGACAACGGTACTCCTTAGAAACTCTCTTTGGACTGTTGCCAAAATGTTTGCGGAACGCATAAATAAAATAAGATGTACTCGCATAACCACATTGTTCGGCAATTTTATTGACTGAACCTTCTACGCGTATCAAATTTTTTGCGTGCTGCATTCTGGCATCTAAAAGAATCTGTGAGAATGTCGTTTGCTCTTGCTTTAGTTTTTTCTTCAACAGGCTTTCACTAATGTACAGGCAGTCACAAATATCTTTCAGCTTCCATGGGTGCGCCAGCTTCATGTTGACAATATTTCTCACTTTCCCAGAAACGGATAGCACACCGTTAGTTAATAGTGTAATGAAACCTTTGCATGCGGCAAAAATAGACAGGCAAGAAAAAAGCAAAAGTTCTGAAAAATTATGATGATTGCGTTCTTCCGAGTTGAGATAAGCAATCATTTCATTAAGCAATCCAGTCGGTACATTTGAAGCACGTAAAAACTTCGCAGGAACAGGCACCGTCACTGTCTGGATGTTAGTGCATTGTAGATATTTTTTAATGGTATTTTCATTAAATCCGATTTCTTTGAAATGCCGCTCATAAGGTTCAAAATGCGTACGAACAGCGTTATCTACCATCAGGATCTCGCCGTCAGAGAAGGCGTAATCTTTATCTAAAATGTTAGCGTTGAAGGCATGATGAATAAATATAACAGAACAAACGAGCGACATTTTATCTCCTTAAAACAATAAAGTTTTTATCGATACTTTTTTAACATTTCATATTTATAATTTGCTGTTTATTTTCAGTCTTGCAAACTATTGATAATGAAATGTGTAAGATCCCTTGCAATGCGACCCATTTCTGAAATACCCAGCTGATCAATTGCCGAAAAAATGGCTATCAACGTAAGTGTCAGTAATAAGACAACCACAATTACAGACATGATTTCTTTATAGTTGTCTCTTTGCGTGATTTTGTTTTTCACTGTGGTCGCATGCATTTCAAATATGTTTATTTAGCGGATAACGTTAAAAATCGTTAATCAGTATGCTTAATATAACAGGCTGGAGAATAGAGGAAATAGGACTGGCGCTTCAGTACTGAGCGGAGTTTCTTACAGCTGTAGGCGGAGGTATATATCTTATAACGAGCAGTTTAATTTAGCACATGTGAGTAAATTGCGCGACAATGGTCAATGAGGAATTCTTCTGCTGTGCGGATGACAGCAGAAGAAATGAGGAGGCGAATTAATTTGATGGTTCTAATTCAACCGGAATACTTTTATAGCCAGGAATGCCACTTAATGGATCGTGGTTATCAAGTGTTAGCATGTGATTCGATTCTGGAAAATAGGTCACCAGTGAGCGGTCAGCCATAGGGTAAATGACCACTTTTAATCTATCCATGCGGCGTGAGCTTCGCTTACCGTCTGGCGTAAGCGCAATAAGATTAACTCTTTCGCCGTTTTTTACACGGCAAATTTTAGCTTGTTTAGCACTCATAAAGACCACATCTCGTTGACCGAATACCCCTCGATAGCGATCATCCATACCATAAATCGTCGTGTTGTACTGATCGTGACTGCGTACTGTCGCCATGACTAGCTTACTGTTAAACGCTGAAGAGGGATCTTCTAACAGCCCTTTACTGGTAATGAAATTAGCCTTACCTGACGGCGTCATCCAGCGCCTTTCAGCAGCTGCATTTATCAGGTGAAAACCACCGGGATGACGGATGCGCTGGTTATAGTCGGCGAACTCTGGCAGCACAGCTTCAATGTCATTGCGAATGCGATCATAATCTTCCACCAGATACTCCCAGGCTACCACGCTCTGGGGTAGTGCTGCCTGCGCGATTCCCGCGACCACTGCACACTCTGATTTCAGCATTACACCGGCGGGTTTTAACACGCCACGCGAGGCATGAATCATCGACATTGAATCCTCAACGGTTACCGCCTGCGCACCGCTTTTTTGCATGTCAATCTCGCTGCGTCCCAGAACCGGCAGAATATAGCTATGCCGTGCGGTCAGCAGATGAGAGCGGTTAAGCTTAGTGGCTACGTGTACCGTCAGATCTAATTGTGTTAACGGTACAGCGCTCGCTTCCCGATCTGGCATTGCCAGAGCAAAGTTGCCCCCCATGCAGATCAATGCTCGAGCCTGCCCCGTACATATTGCTTGCATGCTGGCAATTGCAGCATGTCCAGGTGCATGAGGTGGGGTGAAACCATAGCGCTCACCCAGGCGAGCCAGAAACTCTGCAGACGGTTTCTCGGTGATACCGACGGTTCGGTCGCCCTGTACATTAGAGTGACCTCGTAGTGGGCAGATACCCGCACCAGGCTTGCCAATGTTACCTTTCATCAACAGCAGATTGACCAGTTGCTGTACATTCTGGGTACCATGTTCGTGCTGAGTGATCCCCATTCCGTAACAGATAATGGTGCGTTCGGCAGCGGCATATGCATCAGCCAGTTCGGCGATTTGAGTCTGACTTAATCCAGAAATACGTTCGATATCTTTCCACTCGGAATTGAGCACGTCACGGCGTAGCTCGTCAAAGCCGACGGTATGCGTTTGAATAAATTCGTCATCCAGCAATGAGGGCCGACCTGCGGCGCTTGCAGCATCATCGCGCTCAATTAACAGGCGCATCATCCCCTTGAGCAACGCCATATCACCACCAATGCGCACGTTATAGTAGGCACTGGCCAACTGAGTCTCAGAGTTCGTCAGCATTTCAAACGGGTTTTGCGGTGCGGTAAATCGCTCCAGGCCACGTTCCTGTAGAGGATTGATGGCGATCATTTTCGCTCCCCGTTTCACTAAAGCGCGCAACGAAGTCAACATGCGAGGGTGGTTTGTACCAGGGTTATGCCCAATGCAAATGACTAAATCGCATTTCTCAAAGTCTTCCAGCAACACGGTCCCTTTACCTACACCGATACTCGCTGCCAAACCCACACTGGTCGGTTCATGGCACATGTTGGAGCAGTCGGGGAAGTTATTGCTCCCGTATTCACGGGCAAAAAGCTGATAAAGAAAGGCAGCTTCATTGGAAGTGCGGCCCGAAGTATAGAATTCAACCTGATTGGGATCACTATAGCTTTGAAGGCGTTCGCCAATTTCGTCGAAAGCTTGTTGCCAGCTTAATGGCTTGTAACAGTCGCTGACGGCATCATATTTCAAAGGCTGGGTGAGACGCCCCGCAGCCTCAAGCTCGTGGTCTCCCCAGGTAAGTAATGATTGAACCGTATTCTCAGCAAAGAAAGAGGCGTTTACCTGCTTATCCGTGACTTCCCAGGCGATTGCTTTTGCGCCGTTTTCACAAATGTCGAATGACGCACTGTGCTTAGGATCTGGCCATGCACAACCCGGACAGTCAAAGCCCTCTGGCTTATTCATGTCAAACATGGCAATAACATCCTGGCGTATATCCATCTGCTTACGTACTGCATTCGCTACGGATTTAACAGCACCCCAACCACCGGCAGCTCCCTGGTAGGATTCAATTTTTTTCTTCATCTGCTTATCCTGTGTGGAAATGAATTATTAGGATTTGTAATAGCGATGATGCACAGTATATACAAAGGGATTATCGTCAACATGGATATATAAGAGTAGGGGACTACTCTCTTTCTATTTTAATCTATTATCGTTAAACAAAAGATTAAATACGATAAATTAAGCATCATCTCTCATAGTGTTTAAATTAACATATTTTTCAATATAAAAAATAAGACTCTGGCTTCAATTGTGCGCGGATTTTCTTACAGATGTAGGATAATAGCCTTCACAAAATAAATATCCGCGCAATTTTCGTGAATGGAGCGCATAGACCAATGTCAAAATCACAATTATTCATAGATAAAAGTGACACCAATGACTGACTGGACGGTTCCGGCTGCAACCTTGTTTCCTGTTTGTCCATAGGTTGCGCTTAAACCCAGAGGTACTTTGCTTTTATTTACTGTCCCCAGGGAGACGTTTTCTCCCGTAGCCAGTATTTTTCCATTACGCATCAGAGAGACACCCACTCCCGATGCTTTTGTTGCATCTGGTGCTGTGTTAGCAAACACTTGTCTGGCACTGTCAGTGGTAGCACCCGAAAGATAAAATGAGAGCTTTTGTTCACTTGAGCAATATACGCCAAGGGGTATTTCTGCGCTTCCAGGAAAGTCCGGGAGATTCACGTTGACATTACGACTATCAACGGTGCAGCCGCCTGTTGGCATAACAACACTGTTATTTGAAATAATATTCCACGTAAAATTACGCGGATTTCCACTTCCTAACGTGGCAATTTTATACATATGAATACGGGCAATAACTTCCCCGGCTTTTATGACAACTCCACCGGCCGCACCGACTGGGGTAATATAGAGTTTTAACGGTAATGGCATCGGTGTCTTATCACCAATATCTAATACATTAGTATTTGTCGTCAACGGGAAGGGGTAGGTCACATTATTCCAGTACAGCGATCCTTTATATGACTGTAGAGAGCCTGCGAAAGCTGAGCCTTGTACCAGGTTTATATGATCAGTGTCGTACCAGCCGCCGTAATCATTCCAGCAACTTATGTGCTGAGACAAGTCTACAACCAGATTCTGGCCCGGTTGTATTACAGGGTCGAGATTAACATAAACAGAGGTTGTACCTGCTCCAATACTTGACCCGCCATCGACATTACAACTGAAGGCAAAAACTTTGCCTGCCATTAATAGAAGATAAATACCGAACAGAAGCTTCATACTTATTGTTTTACCCATGATATATCCTAAGGTTAAAAAATTGATTTAAAAAGGAGGCTAAGAAAATCGAATCGACGTTATTGCCAGGTGTAGATCACATTGATTAGCGCCTCGATCGTTCCCTGGCTTGCGTTTCCATTCACCGTGATAGCTCTTGCCTTAAGTGGAAACTGTGCATTACGAGTGATCTCATCAACAATAACCGTTTTGCTATCGCCATTTTTTAACGTCGCATCCTGGTCATCCCTTAGCTCTATCTGAATATTTTCGGCAGTACCTTCATTTTTGTAATAACCCGTATTGTCAGTTGAACCTGTCACGATTGCCGTCACTGCACTTGTTTCAACCGGACAATCGGTTAATGACAAAGTAATATTGTGCCAGCCTGATGCAGAACCAGGTTGTTGCAGATTGCGCGTATAAAGATCCCCGAGATTAACGTTAGCTTCTTTGGTTTGAATAGTGCAGGGTTTAGCGACTACCCGACCATTAACAGTGATAGTGACATCGGCGGCCTGGAGAGTTACTGTGAATAACGCGCAAAACGTAGCTAACAGGAACCTCTTGTGAAGTCTTTTCATATCTGACTCTGATTATTGAAATTCAAGGGTAAAGGTTGCCGAAGCCCTCACCAGTCCCGGATTGACGGACTTCTGAGTTGACTTCAGACGAGCGGAGTAAGGCAAAATATTGTTCTGTTCTGGTATCAGTGGGATCCACTGCATCCCGGCATGAAGGTCATTCAATTTCACCGGACGCATATTTCCGTCCAGTATTTCTATACCCAAACCGGAGGCCGTATTGCTTCCTTCATCCAGTTTCAACAGAGTATTATTTTCTGCATCCTCAATACCGTTAAATGCAACCCGAACCCCCGTTGTCTCTTTACTGCATTCACTTAACGTAATCTGAAAAGGGACGGCTGGACTTGTGCTACCGGTCGTTGGAAATTGTCTGGCACTGTTTTTTTGGAGATCTACGGTAAAATTAAGCGAATCCGATGAGACTGTGCAGCCATAATCGAGGACGCGCCCGCTAATTTTAATAACGCTATCTGCGGATAAAGCAGAATAGGTGGTTAACCCCAGACATAAACCGAGGAAAATAATGTTATTGTATTTCATAATCTATTGTTCCTTAGCGACAGATTGCTGTCTGCTGGTTCAGTAAGGTACCAGGAGAAACTTCAGGAAGCTTGTACTCGACAATACAGTTTGAGTTTTTATCTTTGCCCCATGAAACCTGTAATTTCCCTGACTGTGGAAGTCCAGTCAGATAAACCTGACCGTTTTCCGCGACAATGCTGCCATTTTTATTCTCACCATGTATGACAATTGCACCGAATGGAACGCTCTTATTACCGTACTTCAACGTCATTAATACTTTCCCGCCGATTTGTGCATTAAATGTTGCTCTGGCAATAGCACCGTGAGTTGGGATGACAGTGACAACGGTTTCATCCAGTTCAACATTATCTGCAAGGGAATTCGCGTTAAGAGCGACACGATTTTCTCTATATTCTGTCGCAAATGGTAATATGGCATAGCCACGCCAGTCGGTATGAATTCCGGTCTGGTTCTCTATTTTGACATTATCAGCGCCAGGAGCCTTAACCAGAACCATTGTGTCGCCCAGCGGCTGACCAAAGGTGATGCCATCAGCATGAGCAATAATCCCACCACTCATTCCGTAATAAATCTGGCTGCTGTCACCACTCCGACTGTAACCGACATTAGTATTACCGTAAGCTCCACGATAATTAAGAGAACTGTAACCACTGGTGGCAGACGATGTATTACCCCCGTGGGTGTTACCGACCTGAACGCTATAATTCAGGTTATTATCCGGCAGCAGAGTGCCATAAACCCCCGATAGATTGGTCATGCCGCCTTTCAAATCGTTTGACATACTGTAACTGGCGTTTGAATTACGAAATGCCGACTGACTGTCTGTACGCATCCAATGACTGAAGGGAACATTAAGCGTAAAAGCAAGTAAATGATCCCGATCGTTTTGCCATATATTATTGGAATAGCTGTAATTCAGCGAAGTCGTAATATCACCAAACGGCACATTTAATCCAAATGATATTTGCTGGTCGCTGCGTGACGTGTTCCAGTAACTTTGGCGACTGGCACTGAAAAATGTCGTACCGTAATTTCCAAGCTGCTGAGAGATGCTTATTTGTTCCTGACCACGCTTACTGTAGAACAGATTAAAATAATCAATAAATTGTGTCTGCTCATTGCTGTCTCCGGTAGGAGGCTTGACGGTGTAACCACTCATTCGACTGTAGGCACTGTCGGATAAGTTATAAAAACCTTGCGTAGAATAGCGATATCCTGCGACCTGGATATTGGTTCCCGTCTGGTAGAAGGATTTGCTGTAGACGGATTTAATCGATTGCCCGCTGTGACGGGTGCCATCTGCAAGTGTCGTATTGGCCTGCGTGATATCGAAAGAAAAGGCACCAAAAAGTCCTAAATCTTTACCAATACCAAGGTTGAAGGCTTGATAATCTTCTGCAATTTGCATTCCGCCATAAGGTGTCCAGTTTCCTTCCAGTCCATGCATCAAGCTACCTTGTATGAACTTGGGGGAGCTTTGCAGGTTATTTCCACTACGATATTCCCCCATGGCAAGCGCATAACGCGTATATCCAGCACGTTGGAGAACCGGAACAGACGAATAAGGAACATATAATGTCTGAATACTGCCGTCTGCCTCTTTTATGGTTACTTGCAGATCACCACCATTGGCCGCAGAGTTGATATCATCAATAGTAAAAGGGCCGGGTGGGACAGTAGTCTGATAAACATCGTATCCATTCTGTTTTACACTCACTTGTGCGGTGCCGCGGGCAATACCATGAATCACCGGAGCGAAACCATGTTGGCTATCGGGCAACATCGCTTCTGTTGAATTTATTTTGAGGCCACGAAAGTTCACACTATCAAAAATATCGCCATCGGTATAACTATCACCTACCGTTAAGCGTGAGCGTAAGGGAATAATGTCACGTTCAGCCGACGTATTGATGTGCTGCCATTTATTGCTGTCAGATGAATTGCTACTCCCACTGTTATAACTCCACGTTGAGTTATCGCGCAGTCGCCAACTACCAATGTTGATGCCACTCTGTAAATTCAAATATGCATAGTTGGATTTTCCTGCATTATGGTTACTACGATTATTAATAGAATTACCATTAAAACTATAGTTTAGAAGCCCAGCATTTATTCCTTCTTCCCACAGATCAGGAGAAACATAGCCGCGAGCCATTCTGCCAACATAAATTTGCGGAACGGAGAGTGACAAATGTTGCTGACCAACATCAAACTCAGTTGATGCGTCGGCCAAACGATCCTGAAGTGGTGTGCATGCGCTGTTGTCCGGCACATGTTTTTCTGCCAAATGTTCTTTATTGTCTAATAACGCTGATTTTTTTATGCCAAGACTGACAAGAAGATCTGTACTCAGGCATGGGATGAGATCTGCGTTATTATCATCTGCAATAAAAGTAATATCCCGACTAGTCATAAATTCGTCGTTCAAATAAATGTCGACCCGATATGTACCAGGTGGTGCCTCGCGTCCCTTAGTAAAGGCGGATAAATCGACAGATTCAGCAAGATCATTGCTTAAAAACCGTGGATTAAAATAATACTCTGCGTCAACGGGAAATACCGCAGTTGCTAAGCCAAGGGCAATGGTAAGCCGTGCAAAGCGAGGCAGTAGTAACACCTGATGCATACGATATGCCTTAAATGCGGCACGAAAGGCTGTCATTTTTAATTCCGATTGAGTTTATTATTAATTAGGTCACTGGCTTATTGCATGGTTGCCTTAATACGCGGAGTTAATGCACCGTAATCATTGATCGTCTGAAAACTGATATCCCCGGTTGCAGCATGCGGGATATCCACCGATACTTCACCTTTTGGCGGCACCATGGTGTTTGGGAGATTGCTATTTCCTGCTTTCATATTTGTTACGGTAATGAAGTAGGGCGTTGGATTAATAAGAGTGAGTTTGCTGCCGCTGCGACGAAACCGAAGCATTGCAGGCGCTTCTTCAGGTGCCATTGCCAGGTTCGTGGGGCGATAAAACATTTTTATGCGGCTAATAATTGCCAGCTGTAATGTATTCTCATTCTTCTGATCTTTTTCCATAGCAGGAATAGCTTTAACATTAACCCAGAACAGGCTTTCACGGTCGCCTGGTAACTGATGATTAGTGGCGTTGATTATCCGCAGCGTATTCTCTTTTTTACCTTGCATGGAAAAAAGCGGTGGCGTAATGACAAACTGGGTGTCTTTTTGGTCACCCTCATTTTCTATCCATGACTGAATGAGATAGACACTGGCAGGATCATTATTCGTGACAGGCAATAAAACCTGTTTCTGGTTTGCCGGATAAATTACCCGCGTCGCACCCAGTGCGACAGCTGCGTTGGCAACGGTGCTATGGCAAGCAAAGAGCAATAAAAGTAACACTGTCGCCATAAAGGAAATAGAGTAGGGGGTACGCCTAGTTTGCATCTGATGCATTCTCCATGTGTTAAGAGGATAAGCGGGGAAACCGTTACATCAGACAATCGGTAAATGTTGCTAATACATTGGCGACTCGCCGGGTTTCCAGACTTAATGCGTTTGTAATAAATGTTGGTTCTCTTTTAATAGGAAAACCTTGCTACAAAGTAAATATTTTAAATAACAGTAAGTTTAACTACTGTTGTTTATTGATCGTTTAGATATTATGTGATTTTTTCATACCGCTCCAAAACACAAACTATTCCTCATTAATAATGAGATGAACATTGGTGAATTGCTCGGGTGTGCGTAGCCATGCCACACACACCCTGTTTCAATTTCAGATGACGTATAGCCACCTTAAGATTGAATTATAGATATTGAACTTTGAAGGTCGCATCAGCGTTTGCAGTACCAGCTACTGACTGCCCGAGAGCAATATAACGAGCCTGGAACGGCAGTATATTCGTGCCATCAATCAAGTCAGTTTTAGCGCTAAAAGTGGCACCATCAAGTATTAATACCTCACCCGTACGGTCCAAAATTTGAATACCGACATTTTGGGCAGAGCCTGCCGCTGAACTCTGCAGCGCTAACGTATCGTCATTACTGGTGACAGTAGTACCCAGGAATGCAACAGCTGCATTACTGGAAACATTGGTATCACAATCATTCAGCTTGATATTGAAGCCAACGGCGGAGCTGAGGTCACCCGCTTTAGCCAGACGAGAAGAACGGACCTGACCCAGCTCAACCGTTTGGTTCATTGATTCTGAATCAATCGCACAAGCGGCATTTACCACTTCACCTTTAAAATGAATAACACCGCCATTAACAGTGGTCGTTACTGATTCATCACCCTCGGCTGCGCTTACCGCAGCAGACGACATCGCCAACACAGAAACGACAATCATACCGACATGTTTGAGTTTCATAATTCTCCAAAATTTATATTTAAGTAGCTGAATAAAGAAAGTTAACAATTAAGTCATTCTGTTATTGCTTATAAAACAAGAATCATTCTTGATGGGATATTGCCCTGAGAATATAGTTTCCAGGGTTATTACATTTCACGAAGAACGATAATATCTTTAAATTACAAGGACACCTAATCACAACAAGTTTATTGCAGCACTTGTTGTAGAGGGTATTTGCAAAGACATTTTATGTCGCTAAATAACATTACGATTTCATTATGCATGTTATTTATAAACAGCGACTAAACAGAATATTATTGCGAACAAGGGAAGTGTCAGGAAAGGTCAAGAGCGGCCAATGGTTTATATGGCTATAAAATATTAGCTATGGTTAATGTTTGACTGGTGTAACTAACACGGAATTGCTCTAAACAGATAAGTGCAGGGTTTATTAAAGCTGACCGACAGACTTTCTTAACCCGGTAATATCTCTCTTAGGTGACTCTCCAAACATCCGCGAATATTCCCGACTGAAATGGGATAAGCTTTCGTAACCGACAGCATAGGCTGCAGTGGTGACATCGTAATGTTCATTCAGCATCAGTCGCCTGGCTTCATTGAGGCGTAGCCATTTCTGATACCGGAGTGGACTCATTCCCGCAAGCTGTCTGAAGTGTTGATGGAAAGTGGGGGTGTTCATTTGCACGCGGTTTGCCAGCCTGACTCTTCAACGCAGGGAAGATGCGGCAAACGGCAAACCTGCATACCAGCCAGCCTATATCCGGTATGCACAGGCCAATCATGAAAGAGGAGAGGCTTTATGTTCTGGAACCCTGAAGTAATAACGACGACTGGAAAATCGCTTCGCATCACTCAAATTCCATTTAACTATTCTGGGTTTGAGGGATATACATAATTGACTTCAGCACCAGAAACAGCATAACAAACTGTTTTAAATGGATATTAATCAAATGGCGATTCAAACTCACAGTTATGAACTCAGTTTTGGTTCATAACTGTGTTAAACGCTGTCCATAAATCACTCGATGTTACGCTTATTGGTTCATGAACTGTTCGTTCTAATGTTGTGATGTGCGTCAGGTTTTAGTGTTCGGTAATGTTACCTTTTACTCGATGATCGATTGTTTAGCACCTCTCCCACAACCGGAGCAGCGGTAAATGCGTTTGGCCAGCCAGCATAGAAGGCGGCCTGGGTAACGATCTCACCAGCTTCCTCAACAGAAAGTCCATTATCCATTGCTCTATTGAGGTGATAGCCAATCTGCGCGCTCTGTCCGGATGCGATTAAGGCGCTGACCGTAATCAGGCTTCTGTCGCGGGGTTTCAGCGCGGGTCTTTGCCATAGATCCAGGAAGAGTGGATCAGCAGTGAATTTAACCAGGCCTGGAGATATTGGGCCAACATTTTTTTCCACTGTCTCTGAACGCTGCTTTTCTGCTTCCTGATTGAGAGGAAGCAGGTCCGGAGAAGCGTCAGGAAGCGCATCTGGCGTGACGCCACGAGTTTCAAATACTGCTTTGGTCACGCTGACGGCTGACATTGCATTTGGCCAACCTGAGTAGAACGCCAGATGGGTAATGATTTCTGATAATTCCGCTGGCGTCACGCCGCTATCGAGAGCGACGTCAATATAGTGCTTAAGCTCGGCAGGCTGGTTGCGGGCAATCAGCATGGCGACGGTCACCACACTACGATCCCTCGGTGAGAGGGCGTCGCGTGTCCACAGATCTTCAGTAATAGCTTCGCGACCAAAGCGCGCGAGAGCCGGTGAGACGGAACGAATATCAGCTTCCGAAATCGCTGACGGTTCTATTTTCATCATAGCTTTACCTCTTGTTTCCTCAGCATTAGCAAAATCAGAAATAACAAGCGACATAGCCGCTGCTGCAAGTACGCTTTTCATGTTAATCCTTACTGGTCAACGTTGCGGCTCCTGTTTGATTCCGCCTTTGTTACGAAGAAATACCGGTTTTACCGGGATTGCGTCCTTCCTGGCGCTCATATGCGCCGTTTGCCTGAGGTAATCCAGGAAGTGCAGCGTTTGTCGGTGCAGTTGATAATCCTCCTCACTGGCGTAAATCTCATAGAAATACCAGCGTTTTGGAGTCTCTGAATCTGTACCGGCATACATGGCTAACACGCCTTTCTCTACTTTGAGCGACTCGACCATTTCAGGAAGGACGATGTTTCTAAATTCGCTCTGAAATTCAGGCTTTACTTCGACGATCACCAGATTATTGATAGTTCGTTCATTCGGTATGATGTGTTTGTCGCCCAGAAACTGTGGCTCCAGGGTAATTTTCTTCTTCCTGTCAATAATGTCAGGTGCACGAGCAGCGAATGCTTTGTATGGGGCGGCATTGAGATGTTTGCGATAAGCACGCTCATTTTCATAGAGTTCGAACATGAATGCCTGACCTGAATTGTCGCTGCGTTGCAGGGCATACATCGCCAGTGTACCTGCTTCATGATCAACCGAAGCGGAAATCGTCTGTCTGGCCACGTCTGCAAAGTCGTTGTCCCGATCGGGTCTGATGCCGAGCTCGAAGATATTCATCTCCGGCTTATTCGGCGCGTCCGGTTTTGTTGCAAAGACAGGGCTGCTTATTTGCATGCAAATTAAAAGCATAAAAGTCTTTTTCACGATGATCTTTTTACTGACGTTACTGTTTAAGACGTTCGATCAACTGGTGCTGGTAAGAACGTAACCGACCGCTACTGGCGCTCTCAAAGACGAGAGGAGGAAAAGTGAATAAGGGCTATCGCATCCAGACCTGCTTAACATCTTTCGTTTGCGGCGTATTTTGCGCCATGACCCCCGTCAGAACATGCGGCTGGTAGGTTTCTTCCAGAAACTGAATTTCCTCCGGACTTAGTTGAAGATTTACTGCGTTTACCGCGCCATCGACATGAGCTTTTTTTGTAGCCCCTACGACAGGTGATGTGACTTTTGTCAGCAGCCAAGCGAGAGATATTTCCGTCATTGACACCAGATGGCGTTCGGCCAGTTCGGCTACACGTCAGTGGATTTTACATACAAGGATAGCGCCCACATACTGACATCATTAATTAACGTTGGGTGAGGTTTACCGGGGGGAGGGGAAAGCGAACCAGGAGATGGAGGTGGCCAATCTGGTACGAACCGCCGCGTAGCTTGCACGGCAAGAGCTGCTGACTGATTCATCAGTTAAGCTACTGAAAGAGCGGAACACATGAACTTAAGAACAAACCCACCACATTTAACATAATATACATTATGCGCACCAAAATTATAGAGGCTCAATGCTAATGTTCTATTTGTGGCTCATTGGAGGCACTCAGTATAATCCGGGAGCACTACCGTGATTTTGGCCCCACGCTGGCGCGGGAAAAGCTGGAGGAAGTTCACGGTCTGGTCCTTGGAAAGGAAACCATCCGACGTCTCATGATAAACGCGGGACTCTGGATCCCCCGCAGACAACGCGCACCGAAAATTCATCAGCCTCGTTACCGGCGTCCTTGTACTGGCGAGCTGATACAAATTGATGGCTGCGACCACCACTGAATACGGTAAACCGATGATCCTCTACAGCGATAAAGCCAGCGTATTCAGAGTCAATAATAAGCACGCCACCACCGGTCTCGGCGATACCCAGTTTGCCAGGGCCATGCGCTGCCTTAATATTACTCCTTTGTGTGCTGAAACCAGCCAGGCAAAAGGCCGCGTTGAACGTGCTCATTTGACACTTCAGGACCGACTCGTTAAGGAGCTCAGGCTTAAGGGGATCTGTACAATAGAAGCGGCCAATGCATTTGCAGAAGAATACATGGCGGATTATAACCGGCGCTTTGCCAAAGAACCCTTGCATGATTTTAACGCGTACCGGCCGCTGGCATTAGACGATGACCTTGATGCAGAATTTACCTGGCGAGAGCCTCGCCGGGTATCAAAAAATCTGACTGTACAATACGATAAAATGCTCTATCTGATTGAGGACAACGAGTACAGTCGAAGAGCCATCGGCAAGTATATTGATGTCTGGCATTATCCTGACGGACATAAGGAGCTGCGACTAAATGGCGTGCTGCTACCCTACTCCACCTATGACCGGCTTTCTGAGGTTGAGCCCGTCGCCATTGTAGATAACAAGAGACTTGGCCATGTGTTGGATGTTGCCCGTCAGGTCCAGAGAAAACGGGACAATAATCGCTCACTATCGTTACCTTGTTCTGGTGATGAGCCTTCCCGCAGACGGCACGCGCCTAGCATCAACAAATCTCAGCGCTCACTGAACGAAGATGACCTACTTGAAACCATGATAAAGCTTCAGGGAAGCTCTGAGGCCATCTTTGGTAAAAGGTGAACTTGGCGGAAACCTCGTACTAACTGACCAACGGCGAAGTGTGCGCTATCTTTCGGCTATAGCAATCAAAGCCAGAGAAGATTTCTGAGAAATGCAAATAACTTCAATGATATTATATACAAAGGAAACCGAGGTAAAATTCGGGTGTCACAGAACCCCGAACCGCTCCGCGGCGATTTACTACTCCAGCATCTCACATCCTAAAGGCTAAAGTATGGACTTCTCTGAATATCAGACAGAAATAATTGAAGATATCAAATCATGTCTTGAAGGTTTACAGGTACAGCCAATTCTCTTTATGGGTGCAGGGGTATCTCAACGCTACTTGAAAGCTCCTGATTGGGAAAACCTGTTAAAGTATCTCGCTGAAACTTGCCCATTAATCACTCGCCCGTATGGTTACTACAGTCAAACAAGAAATGACAATAAACCAATGATAGCAAGTGATTTTTCTGAGTCATACGCTGAGTGGGCTTGGGATGTGGGGACATCTCGTTATCCTGAACAGTATTTCAATGGAAAAAGCTCTAAAGATATATATATCAAGCATGAGATTGCAACATTGTTGAATAACCTTTCAGACTCGGTTGATTTTTCAGCAATGGAGTACACTGAAGAAATTGAAAAGTTAAAAAAAGTAAGGCCCCATGCCATTATTACAACAAACTATGACGATCTGCTTGAAAAGATATTTGATAACTACCAACCGATAGTTGGCCATAATGTTGTGACTGTTAACTATACTACATACGGTGAAATCATGAAGATTCACGGCAGTAGTAAAGAACCAGAAAGCATCATTATAACAAATGAAGACTATGTTGAGTTTTATAAGCGTAAAAAGTATATCAGTGCAAAACTTTTAACATATTTCGTCGAGCATCCGTTGTTCTTCATTGGCTATAGTATTAATGATGAGAATATTAAAGCCATCCTGTCTGATATTGATGAGATAATTGCGCCAAATAACGCTTTGATTCCGAATATTTATTTGGTTTCCTTTAGTCCAGAATGTGAAGGTACAGGTTCACACCAGAAAGAGATTTTGATTGGTGTTGGTGAAAATAAAAGCATCCGAATCAAAGTGATCTATGCCAATGATTTCGGTTGGATTTATGATGCCCTATCGTCAAATACGCCAGAAATCAGTGTTAACCCAAAATTAGTCAGGGCGCTATTAGCCAGAACCTATACATTTGCCTCTCAATCTCTTGTAAAACAAGAGCTTCCATATGATTTTGAAATGCTTAAGAACATTGCTGAGCAAGATAACGTGTTAGCGAAACTTTATGGAATTGCAGAGTTAAATAATGGGCAAGCACTTAACGCAAGCTATCCCTACACCATATCTGAACTTGCAAAATTACTTGATATGGGATCTTGGCATTACGTCCATAAAGTATTAGAAAGAATACACAAGGAAACTGGTTTTAATATTAAATCCTCAGATAATAACTATCATGTGCTAGTGAAAACGGGGAAGGAAGGTGTTCATAAATATTCCCCCGCTGCATTCGAGTTAATCAAAAAAATCATTAATGGTCAGAAGTATAAACTCAAACCATAATTGGTTCGCATAATGACGTTATGCTAAAGAGGCCGTTGCGGGAGGGATTTTCGCAGCGGCCTTTTCAACATATGGACATTTCTAATGAGCCAGTGATTAGACATTTTCACTGAGCTTTGACAAACATAAACCAAGGGAGAATCCAGTCGTTGGCGGTCATGATTGTCCTGCTCATTAACAACGACCAAAACCCCATATCTTACTTAATACCGTATTCTCGGCTTAACCGGCCGTGCAACCTCAACACATTGGTTTCAACTGCCGTCACCACGTTCTCCGGAAAATCTGTCGGTAATGAAGTCTTCACGTTATCCAGTGCTGCCGGAATCATTCTGGCAAAGTCACTCAGGATTTCATGCATCTGCACTTCCGGAAATTTCAGCACCTTTGCTGTCGCCAGAAAATGTCGCGGATAAATTTTATCGATTGCCGTTTTTTTGCCTTTGGATGCGTTAACCCCCATTGCCAGTTTGAGATCGCTGATGTGTATTCCTGCGCCACCCAATACCGGAAATGCTGAAATGATGTCGTAAAATGGCGTGAGTCGATAACTGCCGCCAGCCTGAATAAATACGGAGAAGTTTTTTGCATGGCCATCCGTTGCGCCAATCAACCACTGGAACACCTGAAACTTCATAAAATCATAGCGATCTTTCAGCGCCTCGCTGGACCCCATCAAAAAAGCCATGATCCGCGCGATGCCTGGGCCTCCATCTGATTCATATTTCACCGATGAAGGTAAACCGAATGTCTGACACATATCCTCCTGTGGCAAGCGAAGTAAAACCGTTCGCTCAGCATTCCAACGCCTGTCAAAACGTTCGACCGCTAACGCGCGCACATTCCCCGCTTTAATGATTTCTGCGTCCGGCACATTCAACCCAAGTTCTTTCGCCAGCAGCAGACAGTAATACTCATTATCAACGCTTTGGCTGAGATCGAGCGTCGCATTGGGCTGCCTGATTTCGCCAATCGGTAATTTAATGATGTGCGTCGTCGGCGTTATTCCTTTCGGAATGCACCAGTCATTGCCTATTCTGAGCAGCGCTGTCTTCTCCTGCGCGCCAGCAACCGAGATGCGAAAGTCATTTTCTTCTCTAATCATGCCCAGAGGGATATCTGCTTTATAAGCCGTTAATACTTCTTCAAGTCTGGCTTCAGTAAGCTTTTCCCATGCCATTATCGGATGCGTTACGGTTTCATCTTCGGGTATTAACGTCACGGCACCAACGCTGTCTCGCCCTATTTCTGACAATAAATCAAACGGTTGTCTGGATTTGGCATGATAACGTTTAACGATCCGGTCACGTACAATCGGGCTATCGGGTAACAGGTTATCGAAGAAGTTAAATACGGCATCAGAGGTGATATTCCCCCTCTGCAATGGCAGCGAAAGTGATAACGGTCTGGCATAACGGTTGGCTAACCACTCCGGTGCATACTTAAAGGTGTGCGCGCCATTGGCTAACTTCGTTAACTCGCCTACCCGCTGGTTGTTCATCCAAGTGACAAGTTTAGGCATTACCACTCCAGATCTTGCTGTTCTGTTGATTCTGGCGAGGCATTTTTCGTGTCGCATAGCGTCATTGAGAGTTCAAGCGACTGTAAAATCTTAAAAAATGTCGTCAGCGTGGTATTGTCAGGGTTGTTTTCGAAATTGGAAATTGTCGCCTGCTTAATGCCGATTTTTTTCGCCAGCTCGCTCTGCGTCCAGCCATTTTGCTGACGAACCAGTTTCATTGCATTCGCTAATTGCGTTGGGCTATAGATCTTCTGAAAGCTCATCATGTCATACGTCCACAGCATATTTATCCGCTCAAGGGGATATTATCAGTTTTATCCTTTAGTGGGGATAAAGTCAATCAGGAAACACATCTTATCCGCTGTACGGGATAAACGCTGCGATATCCGCGATCGCGGATAAAAGGAAGGCTTAAGCCGCATGCCATCTCGACATGCGGCTTATACGGTTTACCAGCTATATTTCACTCCCAGCATGCCCTGAGTATCGCTATAGCCTTTATCACCTAGTTGCACACCGACATTCCCCCACAGGCTAAGGTTGTTATTTACTTTCGCCTCAACCCCGGTACGTACTTCACCGAGATTACGCGCACCATCACGGCTTACGGTTTGACCATTCATCTTCACTGCGTAGACTTTGCTGTTGTTGATCCAGTTCGCTTCAATGTAAGGCTGGAACTCACGCTGTTTACCATCGTCACGCTGGTGATGGCTGTTCAGGTAGGTTTTCACCCCAAGTCGCGTTTGCACGTTTCCGTCGCCTTCCGTTTCAATGCGTGTTCCGTCTTTCCGGGTATGGTCAGAATCTTTCACACCCATCCAGGTGATTTGTACCTGTGGCTGGACGTACCAGGTATTCAGCGTCCCTTCGCTGCCGCTAAAAGTTCCCGCTTCAAAGGTATACCCACCCTCAACAGAGGCCGTCACACCGCGAGAATCATAGTCGTCAGCAGAACGGTTATCGGAACTGACGCTGTTATCAAACCAGTTATACAGCGCCCAGCTGTCAACATAAGCGCCGGTCTTATTCGCATCGTTCTGATACCAGGTCGCGTACAGTCCTGCGCTGTAACCGCTGATGCGCCCATCCGATTTATAACCCACACGATTACTCTGAGTATTACTGTGCTGATTGGCGTAGCCTGCCATCACGCCAAGATGCCAGCGATCCTGCGCGTTGCTACTCCACTGCGCCAAATCGCCGCCTAGCTGCAATACATAGCGGTTAGCCTGAGTATTTAGCTGGCCGTCACCGGTCCTGAAACGTTCGTGCCCCCCGACATGACGCATCCACATACTGCTTGCCGAACCCTGAGAATGCAGTGAATCTGTATACTGCGGCTCACCCAGACGGTCGTGTAAGCGATGGCTAAACAGCGAGTTGGCTGCGGCAATGTTGCTGATATAGCTTCCGGCCTCCGGGCGATAAACTGATGGGCCTTCCGGATCCACAACAGGGGGATTATTGATGGGATCGGGTGTATCCGCTGGCGTTACGCCATCCCATTTACTGGTCAGATACCAGTTTTTCTCGTCATTCCCCTTCCCTTTAGCCAGCGTGTAGACGTAAGCCCCAGCTTCGACAGTTCCGGTGGTCAGCGCGAAGTTACCTGCAGAATTACCGCCGACCTCAATGAGTTCAATACCGTTGACCGTTTGTGCACCGACGCCGCCAATGTTATCAACCCGAACGCGAGTATTCCCTTGGGTATCGCCTTTCACGTTCATCTTATCGGTGGGCGAATTATCGCCGCCCAGCGTCGCGTTGAACGTCATCAGGCCATTGTTTCCGGTATAGTTACCGTTAACGGTCAGTACATTCCCCGGTTTCCCCCCTTCGCTGTTCATTTGAACCGTGCCACCATTCTCCAGGTTACCGCCGACAGTGGTTTTAGCGACACGCAGTGTCCCCCCTGGCATAACGTTCACATCACCTGCAGTGGTGACATTTCCCGACATCACACCGCTGTTATGGATATTAATGTGCTGACTTGCCATATTAATGGCAGAGTCGGAACCGAAAGCAATTTCACCACCCACGATATCCGTCGTACCCTGATACGCCGCGGAATCTTTGTTAAGAGTCAGGATCCCGGTACCCAGTTTTGTCACATCACCGCTACCGCTGATACTGTGCGTCATCGCCCAGCTACGCTCAGTGGAGATGGTGAGCAGGCCATTATTGATAACGGAAGCATCACCCAGGTTTTTCTGCTCGTTGACGCTGAGCGCGCTGCCTGTATCAATGTTGAATTGCCCCACAAAGCGGCTATTATCGCCATCCAGCTCTACGTCTGTCCTGGCTGTTGCGCTCACGATACCCTTCCCGCTTATGCTATTACGCAGTTCGCCAGTCACGTTTTTTAGCGTTAACAGACCGTCATTGGCAATATTTCCTCTGCCTAACCCCTGCGTATTATCGAGGCTGACTTCCGCATTTGGGCTAACGCTGGTTAACGCATTGTAGCGTGCATTAAGCCCCTCGATAGCCAGTGTTCCACCTGTAACATTCAGGTTTCCGCCACCTGTCAGTTCGCCCTGACTGATCCCACCTTTATTCACCGTCAGCGAACCCTCTTTGAACAAAACAGTCGAACCTATCAGTCCGGTGAATGCCTCTACCGTCTGCTCCGATCCATTAAGATCGACGATGGCCGCGTTGCTGATGTTCAGTTCCCGGGTGTTGCCAAGTGCACCATCCGCATCGGTACGTAATGTCCCCATCTGAACGTAGGTTGCCCCCTGATAGTCGTTCTGACCGTTGGAAAGCGAAACCTGTCGCACCGTATTGATTGCCAGATCCCCTTCACCACCGATTTTTGCCGACATATCGGCCGTTGCGCCATAGGCTCCGCCATGTTCGGCTAACGTCAGCTTTTGCCCACCATGGATGTTCAGCGCTTTCAGCCCATAGTTAACGTACAAACCATCACCTGGTGCGGTCGTGAGGCGGAATCCATAATCACCCTCGGCGACCACCGTTCCGTTTTGCGCAATATGTAACGTTTTGTCCGCTTCCACCTCGTCGCCCTGTAAATCACGTAACGTTAATGAGCCACCCGACCCAATAACCGTTTGCGCCTTCACCAGTTGAACGCCGACATGACTATCATCGTGTTCCAGCAAATTGAGCGTCGTCAGAGGGTTATTCGCCATGGGATCATTCCACGGTTTAGGCACGTCGATAAGCACGTCGCCCGTCCCGTTTACCTGATAGTTACGGCCTTTCCAGGTGTAGTCACCCGCGCCGACAACCAGTGTATCGACGCTGATATATCCCTCCGCAAGCGTCGCAGCAGGTATATCCGTATCGAAAGTGAGCGTACCGCCATTCATGGCTAGTCCACCAATGGATTGCTCTCCCACTTTTACCGATGTGGTATTTTCACTGTCAGACTGCAGCATCGCGTGAGTAAGCGCAGCGGTGTTGTCGCGTTCCAGTGCGAAGGTACTGTCTTTCAGTTGGGCAACACCGGCGAATTCAGTCCCTGCTGCATGGGTAAAGCCAAACATTTTGTCGGAGGATGACAGCTGCACTCGCATCAAGCCATCGCCTTTGAGCGCATTGGTCAGCGTGTAATCTCCCGCACTGTTCGTTGATGCGAGAATGTCGAGCGTACCGGGGCTTGCAATGGTTACTTCACTCGAACCCATGCCAGTTACCCCATCTGCCGTATGTGACGCAATGGTCAGGAGGCCGCCATTGACCAACGTTTTACCGCTATAAGTATTCCCTGCATTGAACACCGTATGGCCTGCATCATGCATCACTTTTCCGTCTTTATCGTCACCCGTAATCAGCATATCGACCTGGTAGCCGGCATCACTGTTATTGGTATGATTAAAGACAAAAACGCCTTCGCCAAGACCAAACTCCACTTTCGTCGCATTGGTGATAAATCCGGCATCTGCCGCCGCCTCACCGTGAGCAGTACCAATGTTTAGCGTTCCTACAGCAGGCGCAAAAACACCTAAGTAAACTTCTCCACCTTCGACATTCAGCGTACCGTTATTCGTCAGGGTTAACGTACCTGTGCCAGTCGTCCCTACGTTCATATTGAATGTTTCAAGAAGAGAGTTCTGCCCATCCACCCGCACGTCGCCCTTACTTTTGTCATTGAGAGCTATTTGTGTATCACGCGCTTTAACTATACCTCCGGTGGTAATATTCAGTTCACCCGCGCCTAATACACCGACCTGTAGCAATTGGGCGTTAGTAGATGACGTTTTTAAATTCCAGAGACTATCCGTTGAAATATTAACTATCCCCTTACCGGAGGCATTTCCTCCGATAAATCCATAGCCCGTTGAATTAAGAGTGGCACCATTACTGACATTTACGATGCCGCTACCAAAATTACCGACATTGATACCTACAGTATCGAACAATGATGTCGCATCCATCAGGTTCAGTGTGCCGATACCGCTTGCTTTATCGCCCAAAAAAGTAATATTTTGCGATACGAACTTACCGCCATCGCTGATATTGAGGTTTCCGACGCCCGCAACACCAATAGTGGTATAGACATTCTTATTGACCTCCCACATCCCCCCCGTGGTGATGCTAACCTTCCCGACGCCGGTTTCTCCATAACCGAGTGAGCTTCCTCCGTTGCTGACAACAAGCCCCTCATTACTGATATTCATTTCGCCGTGGCCGTCATAACCAAGATTAGTTCCGAGATTAGTGATAACGGAGTTCTTATCCTTAACAGTAATGTTGCCTGTGCCTGTTTCTTTCATCCCCGCAGTGATAATTCCCGAATCTACTTTGCCTTCACTCGAGACATTAAGTTCACCATCGCCAGCATCACCGATATAGATATAGCGGAAAGCTTCGCCCGTTCCGAGGAAATTCCAATGCCCTTTATCAGTCACGTTGACGACACCGTGGGAACCGTCCTGAACGCCCACCAATGAATATTCTTTGTTATTAATCAGTCCATTATTGGAAATATTGACTTTGCCATTACCGAAATATCCATTATAGAGTCTGCGTACCGTGATGACAGAGTCTTGATCCTGCACATTCAGGGTTCCGATACCGGTGGCATTGCCACCGATAATCGTATTTTCAGCCGTAATCAGCCCCCCCTCGCGAATAATCGCTTCCCCCGTCCCTTGATTGCCAATTTGAAATTCAATTGAGGAATCATTATTTTTTATTAGCCACTCGCCACCCTTTTCAACGACAACCTTACCATTGCTGTTCGCCTGATATCCTACAATGGCGACGATTGAACTCGTGACGTAACCCTTATCCGTAATATTTAATGAGCCTGTACCGTAACTCCCTATTTCGAATAATTCGGTCGTCAGAATCGAGTCCTCTCCCTCAACATTGACCGTCCCGACGCCTCCTGTCGAAGAACCTATCCTTAAATATCCTCCGTCAACGTGCCCCTTCTGTTTAATATTCAGCATCCCCGTTCCGGATTGGCCCACATTTAAAGGCCTTGCATTATTTCCGCTATCATACAATCGCCAGGTGCCACCCAAAACATTAACGGTGCCCTTCGAGTTCTCATTACCACCAATGACGCTGGTAGTAATAGTGGTTAAGGAGGCATTACCGCCAGCCCAAATATTAAGCACTCCAGTGCCATACCAGCCAACCAGGTAGGCATCATAAGCAACATCAGTATCAATATTGGTAATCTGATCATTATCAACTTCCAGACTCGCACCAGACGCTGAACCGCTTAGTGCCAGCAAAACACCCAGCGTCAATCTACTGAATTTCGTTGTCAGTCCAGAGGATTTACGCAAATTAACCGTTGATGTTTTACCTACCCTGCGAGTCAATTCCGAGCAGGCCTGAAATACCTGTAGGGTGCAATTCCATATCACGCGATAGATTCTATTCATATAAACGCTCCATATACAAACAATACAGCCACGAAAGAGATGAGTCGTCAGACATTAAAAATGAAACTTATTAAATTGTCAGAGGTCTGTATTGAGTGTTGGTTGGAGGTGGGAAGGTGTCAATTTGGCTAATTTGCTAATACTTTCGAATTGATAAATTAAAAATTGCATAGTTCTTATTTTATTTAAAAATGAACCATGAGTTATTGTTGCTTAATAAGAAAAATGTTTCTTTTAATAAGAAAATTACCATCATCATATTTAACAAAGAATAGCATTAATTGCTAAAAAAGAACTCTATTAAAACTCTTTTTCATTCATTTGTGCCTTTAGGAATATTCGCTATAAAATAAGGGTTATGCTTAATATTTTAAGAAAAATAGCAATTTCCCCTTGAATATATTACTGGCGATGGAACGATGAATCTGCAAGCTGGCATTTAACAAACCAGCTCTAAAAGAAGGGAAATGAGAATACCAATACTCAAAAACTAACAGCCACGGTCATCATGATGTGGCTGTCAATGAAACTATAACCCAGGCGCTTTCCATAACGACGTCGTCAGCCCGTGATCAACCAGCCCCAGCTGATCCTGATAAACTGCCTGCCACTTATCGCGTGAATCCTGATAAAGTTCATGCTTTTCCGGGTCTGGTGTGTGCGTCCGTTCCCAGCGAACCAGGCGTTCTCCGGTTTCTGCCATTGATGAAAAAATTCCGGCACCGACGCCAGCTGCAATGGCACATCCTAATGCAGTGGCTTCTTTGACCACCGGAATATTGACGGGTAATCCCGAGACATCAGCGAGAATTTGACTCCATAATTTCCCTTTTGAACCTCCGCCTGCAAAGACTAACGATGAAGGATGAATATTCGAGAAATCAGCGATTTGCTGCAAGTTACACGCTGATACTATCGCCGCATTTTCTTCCAGCGCACGGAACAATGTCGCTTTGTTACATTTATCCGGATCAATAGACAAATTAATAAAGGAAGGCGCAGCGTGATACCAGGTTTTAAAGCGCATTCTGTCGGAGAATATCGGCATTACGCCCCACGACCCAGGCGGCACCCGACTTGCCATCTCTTCAAGCAGCGTATAGGTGTCGATGCCTAAACGTTCGGCAATCAGTTTTTCTTCGGCACAGAAAGCATCGCGGAACCAGCGCATGGTGAGTCCGGTAAAAAAGCTTATAGATTCAGCTTGTACCATGCCAGGAATAACATGAGGATTAACGCGCACGTTCATTTCTGGGTCTGTCACCGGCGCGGCTAAGTTTACAACTTGCTGCCAGAATGTGCCGCCAAGAACAGCGGTTTGTGCCGGACGGACAACGCCTAACCCAAGGCAACCAAGTTGCACGTCGCCTCCTCCAACGACCACCGGAGTGCCCGCCTTCAGACCGCAGAGTTCCGCCGCTTGTGAACTTACCACGCCCAGCAATGTGCCGGTTTCTTTGACAGGAGAAAGAATATCGGCCCGCAGTCCGGCCATATCCAGCAATGCAGGTTTCCAGTCACGGGTGGTTAGATCAAGAAGTCCCGTGGTGCCAGCGTTAGAGGGATCCACCGCCAGTTCGCCGCTGAGCATATAGGCCAGCCAGTCGCTGATCATGGTGATGGTCGACGCCTGTCGGTAGATATCAGAACGATGGTGCGCCAGCCAAAGTAATCTGGGAATAGCGCTTAAAGCCAGCGTTTGTCCGGTGGCGCGATAAACTTCGTTTTCAAAGGTATTGTTGTGCAGTTCTTTAAGTTCGCTAACTTCGCGCGCCGCTCTGGCATCCACATTGGCGCAGGCCCAGATCGGTGTTCCATCATTGTTATATAAAACAATGCCTTCACGCATCGAACATGCCGAAACGGCAGCGATATACTCCGGGGCTATGCCGGCGTTGTGCAGCGCCTGGCGCATACACTCACACGCCAGTTGCCAGTTTTTGTTGAGATCAAATTCCATAGAACCAGGAACGTCCGGTACTGCCAGGTGCCGCCACTCCGCCTGTCCCACGGCTATTTGATTGCCTTCCAGGTCGAATATCACAGCCCGAATACTTCCGGTACCTGCATCCAGCGCCATCAGGTAATACTTTGATTCTGAAGGGGTAAAGAGTCGAGCCATTAGATTATCCTCGGCTTATGCGTTCTGTCTGTTCCTCTGTACGTTCTCCATCATTCCCGGTAATAAGGTCATGCAAATTTAACTACGTAAAATCGCCGCTGCTGTGTCCTGATCGGTAACCAGTGCGTTGATATAACCGCCTTTCATTGCAGAGGCAATGGCTTCGGCTTTATTTTCTCCCCCTGCTACGCCAACCCGGACGGGAATGGTCTTCAGCGCGCTTAAAGGTAAGCCAATCAGTTCGTTATGTATTTTGATATCCGTGACAACGTCACCTTTTGCATCAAAAAAGTAGCCTAAGATGTCGCCAACCGCCCCTTTTCGGCCAATCATTAACTGTTCGCCCTGGCTGATATAACCGGAGCGAATGATCGTCGCGTCGTCTTGTTGACTCACGGCCCCAATGCCGACAATCGCCACATCCGCTGCTTGCGCGGCTAACAGAACATCTTTGACGCAATTTTCATTTTTTAGCGTACGGGCAATGTCAGCGGAGGATGCCCGCAGCGGAGCCGGAATAATATTCACACTGCACGCCGCGTTAAGCTGTCCGATACCCGTCATATAAGAACCGACGCCACCGGAGAGCGTGACCAGGCGAATTTGCTGCGACGAAATAAAACCACTTAAGCGTTGCAGCGTATTCATGGTTGCCTCGCCAAAACCAATCGCCAGCATCTGTTGTGGTTGAAGTAAACTCATCAACATATGCGCCGCGCCTATCCCTAGTCGCCCGCCGACATCAGCATCCGCAAGCCCTGGGATCACCCGGACATGTTGCAGCGAAAACTGACGACGTAATTGTGTTTCATATTCCAGACAGCCTTCAAAGCGAGAATTAATCTGTACGCGAATAATGCCGGATTGATGCCCTTTCTCCAGTAATCGCGACACTTTCAAACGGGTCAGGCCGAGACGATCGCTGATCTCACTCTGGGTCAGCCCGTCGTGGTAGTAAAACCACGCAATCCGCGCGACCTGTTCTTCTTCACACATTCCCTGTTCTGAAATTACCGAATCGTTGATTGTCATAATTCATTCTTCACTTTGAACATACTTAAATCTTTAATGCAATTGTTCAGTTATTGCGCATTTATATCTGTGATGGCAACCGCAGTTTGACTCTACGAGCATGAACAAACGCAACCGTGAAAATCAAAATAGCATAAATTGTGATCTATTCGTCGGAAATATGTGCAATGTCCACCTAAGGTTATGAACAAATTAAAAGCAGAAATACATTTGTTCAAAACTCACCTGCAAAACTGAACGGGGGAAATATGCAAACGAGTGATACCCGCGCGTTACCGCTACTTTGCGCCCGCTCGGTTTATAAACAGTATTCAGGGGTTAATGTCCTGAAAGGCATCGATTTTACGTTGCATCAGGGGGAGGTCCACGCCCTGCTCGGCGGCAATGGTGCCGGTAAATCGACGTTAATGAAGATTATTGCCGGTATTACCCCTGCTGATAGCGGTACGCTTGAGATTGGGGGCAACAACTACACCAGATTAACGCCAGTTCATGCTCATCAGTTGGGTATTTATCTCGTTCCCCAGGAACCGCTGCTTTTCCCAAGCCTGTCGATAAAAGAAAACATCCTGTTTGGGCTGGCAAAAAAACAGCTCTCCATGCAGAAAATGAAGAACTTGCTGGCGGCGCTGGGCTGCCAGTTTGATCTGCATAGTCTGGCAGGATCGCTGGATGTCGCCGATCGCCAAATGGTGGAAATCCTCCGCGGGCTGATGCGCGACTCGCGGATTCTGATCCTCGATGAACCTACCGCCTCGCTTACCCCTGCGGAAACCGAACGCTTGTTTACTCGCTTGCAAGAGCTGCTTGCTACTGGCGTGGGTATTGTTTTTATCTCGCATAAGCTGCCGGAAATTCGCCAGATTGCCGATCGGATTAGCGTGATGCGCGACGGAACTATCGCCTTAAGCGGCAAAACCATCGAACTGTCTACCGACGACATTATTCAGGCCATCACGCCAGCGCTACGGGAAAAATCGCTCTCTGCCAGCCAAAAATTATGGCTGGAGTTACCTGGCAACCTCGCACAACATGCCGCCGGAACGTCGATGCTGACACTAGAAAATCTGACCGGCGAAGGTTTCAGGAATGTCAGCCTGACGCTCAATGCCGGAGAAATTCTGGGGCTGGCTGGGCTGGTGGGGGCCGGACGCACAGAACTGGCCGAGACGCTCTATGGTCTGCGTACTTTGCGTGGCGGACGCATTATGCTGAATGGTAAAGAGATCAATAAATTATCCACTGGAGAACGTTTACTGCGCGGTCTGGTTTATCTGCCGGAAGATCGCCAGTCATCCGGACTGAATCTCGATGCTTCGCTGGCCTGGAACGTCTGCGCCCTTACTCATAACCTTCGTGGATTCTGGGCGAAAACCGCGAAAGATAATGCCACCCTGGAACGTTATCGTCGGGCGCTGAATATTAAATTTAACCAACCGGAACAAGCTGCACGCACATTATCCGGTGGCAACCAGCAAAAAATCCTCATTGCCAAATGCCTGGAAGCTTCGCCGCAAGCATTGATTGTCGATGAGCCGACGCGCGGCGTGGATGTCTCGGCCCGTAATGATATCTACCAGCTGTTGCGCAGCATCGCCGCACAAAATGTGGCTGTGCTGCTTATCTCCTCAGACCTGGAAGAGATCGAACTGATGGCAGATCGTGTGTATGTGATGCATCAGGGCGAAATTACCCACTCTGCACTGACCGGGCGCGATATTAATGTCGAGACTATTATGCGCGTTGCCTTCGGCGATAGTCAGCGTCAGGAGGCATCATGCTGAAGTTTATTCAGAACAACCGTGAAATCACGGCATTGCTGGCGGTGGTGCTGCTGTTTGTATTACCCGGTTTTCTCGACCGCCAGTATTTAAGTGTGCAAACGCTGACCATGGTTTATAGCAGCGCGCAAATCCTGATCCTGCTGGCAATGGGCGCCACGCTGGTAATGCTTACGCGCAATATTGATGTTTCAGTGGGTTCGATTACCGGAATGTGCGCGGTGCTGTTGGGGATGTTACTGAACGCGGGGTATTCACTACCTGTTGCTTGTGTCGCGACTTTACTGCTTGGTTTGCTCGCGGGATTTTTCAACGGTGTCCTGGTCGCGTGGCTAAAGATCCCTGCCATTGTCGCCACCCTTGGCACGTTAGGGTTGTACAGAGGCATCATGTTGCTGTGGACTGGCGGTAAATGGATTGAGGGATTACCCGCCGAACTGAAACAACTCTCCGCCCCGCTGCTGTTTGGCGTTTCCGCGATTGGTTGGTTGACGATAATTCTGATGGCATTTATGGCCTGGCTGCTGGCGAAGACGGCGTTTGGACGCAGTTTTTATGCCACGGGCGATAATTTACAGGGCGCTCGTCAACTGGGCGTTCGTACGGAAGCCATTCGCATTGTGGCATTTTCGTTGAACGGCTGCATGGCGGCACTGGCGGGAATTGTGTTTGCTTCGCAGATTGGTTTTATCCCCAACCAGACCGGTACCGGGCTGGAGATGAAAGCAATTGCAGCCTGCGTGCTGGGCGGCATTAGTTTGCTCGGCGGTTCCGGCGCGATCATCGGTGCGGTACTCGGCGCATGGTTCCTGACGCAGATCGATAGTGTACTGGTGCTGTTGCGCATTCCGGCATGGTGGAATGATTTTATCGCGGGCATGGTTCTGCTGGCGGTGCTGGTGTTTGATGGACGCCTGCGTTGTGCGCTGGAACGTAATCTGCGGCGGCAAAAATATGCCCGCTTTATGATGCCACCGCCATCCGTTAAACCCGCTTCGTCAGGTAAAAAACGGGAGGCCGCGTAATGCGTATTCGCTACGGTTGGGAACTGGCTCTTGCCGCACTGCTCGTTATGGAGATTGTTGCATTTGGTGCAATTAACCCGCGGATGTTAGATCTCAATATGTTGCTGTTCAGCACCAGTGACTTTATTTGCATTGGCATTGTCGCCCTACCGCTGACGATGGTGATTGTCAGTGGCGGGATCGATATTTCGTTTGGTTCGACTATCGGCCTCTGCGCCATTGCATTGGGCGTACTGTTTCAAAGTGGTGTGCCGATGCCGCTGGCGATTCTTCTGACCTTACTGCTCGGCGCATTGTGCGGGTTGATCAACGCCGGATTAATTATCTATACCAAAGTTAACCCGCTGGTGATTACGCTTGGCACGCTGTATCTGTTTGCCGGAAGCGCCCTGCTGCTTTCCGGGATGGCCGGAGCGACGGGGTACGAAGGTATTGGTGGATTCCCGATGGCGTTTACAGATTTCGCTAACCTGGATGTGCTGGGACTCCCTGTTCCGCTGATTATCTTCCTGATATGTCTCCTCGTTTTCTGGCTCTGGCTGCATAAAACCCATGCCGGACGTAACGTGTTTTTGATTGGGCAAAGCCCGCGCGTGGCGCTTTATAGCGCGATTCCAGTTAACCGTACCTTATGTGCGCTCTATGCCATGACGGGGCTGGCGTCTGCGGTCGCCGCTGTGCTGCTGGTGTCGTATTTTGGTTCAGCACGTTCCGATCTCGGTGCGTCGTTTCTGATGCCCGCCATCACCGCCGTGGTGCTTGGCGGTGCCAATATTTATGGTGGTTCCGGTTCCATTATCGGCACCGCCATTGCGGTTTTACTAGTGGGATATTTGCAACAAGGTTTGCAAATGGCAGGAGTGCCAAATCAGGTGTCCAGCGCCCTTTCCGGTGCGCTACTTATCGTCGTTGTCGTAGGTCGTTCCGTTAGCCTGCATCGCCAGCAAATTAAAGAGTGGCTGGCGCGTCGGGCCAATAACCCATTGCCATAAAGGATATCTTCATGACACTTCATCGCTTTAAGAAAATCGCCTTACTTAGCGCGCTTGGCATTGCCGCAATCTCTATGAATGTGCAGGCCGCAGAGCGTATTGCATTTATTCCCAAACTGGTTGGCGTGGGATTTTTTACCAGCGGTGGCAACGGCGCACAACAAGCGGGTAAAGAGCTGGGCGTTGATGTGACCTACGACGGGCCGACAGAACCCAGTGTTTCTGGTCAGGTACAGTTGATTAATAACTTTGTCAATCAAGGTTATAACGCCATTATCGTTTCTGCGGTTTCGCCTGATGGCTTGTGTCCGGCACTGAAACGCGCCATGCAACGTGGTGTGAGAGTGCTGACCTGGGACTCTGATACTAAACCGGAGTGCCGCTCTTACTACATTAATCAGGGAACGCCCGCCCAGTTGGGAGGTATGTTGGTGGATATGGCGGCGCGTCAGGTGAATAAAGACAAAGCCAAAGTCGCGTTTTTCTACTCAAGCCCCACCGTTACGGACCAAAACCAGTGGGTGAAAGAAGCGAAAGCTAAAATCGCCAAAGAGCATCCTGGCTGGGAAATTGTCACTACGCAGTTTGGCTATAACGATGCCACTAAATCATTACAAACCGCAGAAGGAATATTAAAAGCGTATAGCGATCTCGACGCCATTATCGCCCCCGACGCCAACGCCCTGCCCGCTGCCGCACAAGCCGCAGAAAACCTGAAAAATGACAAAGTTGCGATTGTCGGATTCAGTACGCCAAACGTGATGCGTCCGTATGTGGAACGCGGCACGGTGAAAGAATTTGGCCTGTGGGATGTGGTTCAGCAAGGCAAAATTTCAGTTTATGTCGCGGATGAATTATTGAAAAAAGGATCAATGAAAACGGGCGACAAGCTGGATATTCAGGGCGTAGGTCAGGTGGAAGTCTCGCCAAACAGCGTTCAGGGCTATGACTACGAAGCGGATGGTAATGGCATCGTACTGTTACCGGAGCGCGTGATATTCAACAAAGAGAATATCGGCAAATACGATTTCTGATGTGCATTACTTAACCGGAGTACGTTATGGCAGATTTAGACGATATTAAAGATGGTAAAGATTTTCGTACCGATCAACCGCAACAAAATATCCCTTTTACCCTGAAAGGTTGCGGTGCACTGGATTGGGGAATGCAGTCACGCTTATCGCGGATATTTAATCCGAAAACGGGTAAAACCGTGATGCTGGCCTTTGACCATGGTTATTTTCAGGGGCCGACTACCGGACTTGAACGCATTGATATAAATATCGCCCCGCTGTTTGAACATGCCGATGTATTAATGTGTACGCGCGGCATTTTGCGCAGCGTAGTTCCCCCGGCGACCAATAAGCCGGTGGTACTGCGGGCGTCAGGTGCAAACTCTATTCTGGCGGAATTAAGTAATGAAGCCGTGGCGTTATCGATGGATGACGCCGTGCGCCTGAACAGTTGCGCGGTGGCGGCGCAGGTTTATATCGGTAGCGAATATGAACACCAGTCGATCAAAAATATTATTCAACTGGTCGATGCCGGAATGAAAGTGGGAATGCCCACCATGGCCGTGACAGGCGTGGGCAAAGATATGGTGCGCGATCAGCGTTATTTCTCGCTGGCTACCCGAATCGCCGCTGAAATGGGGGCGCAGATTATCAAAACTTATTATGTCGATAAAGGTTTTGAACGGATTGTTGCCGGATGTCCGGTACCCATTGTTATTGCTGGCGGTAAAAAGTTACCGGAGCGCGAAGCGCTTGAAATGTGCTGGCAGGCTATCGATCAGGGCGCTTCTGGTGTGGATATGGGGCGTAATATTTTCCAGTCTGACCATCCGGTGGCGATGATGAAAGCCGTACAGGCGGTGGTACACCATAACGAAACGGCTGATCGGGCATATGAACTCTATCTGAGTGAAAAACAGTAACTGCGGATTTAAGGAGAAGAATTATGCACGTCACACTGGTTGAAATTAACGTTCATGAAGACAAGGTTGACGAGTTTATCGAAGTTTTTCGCCAGAACCACCTGGGCTCGGTACAGGAAGAAGGCAATTTGCGCTTCGATGTCTTACAGGACCCGGAAGTGAATTCGCGCTTTTTTATCTACGAAGCCTATAAAGATGAAGACGCAGTGGCGTTCCATAAAACCACGCCCCACTACAAAACCTGTGTCGCGAAACTGGAATCTTTAATGACCGGGCCGCGTAAAAAACGTCTGTTCAATGGGTTGATGCCGTGAGGCGAATTTATCAATTTTATCTACAATTGGGGTAACGCGCTGACGGGAGTAAAAAAATGTCTGACTGGAACCCCTCTTTATATCTGCACTTTGCCGCTGAACGATCGCGTCCGGCGGTGGAGCTGCTTGCCAGAGTGCCGCTGGAGAATATCAAATACGTTGCCGATCTTGGCTGTGGCCCAGGTAACAGCACCGCCCTGCTGCATCAACGTTGGCCTGCGGCCAGGATAACAGGCGTCGACTCATCTCCGGCGATGATTGCTGAAGCGCGCAGTGCTTTGCCAGACTGCCTGTTTGTGGAAGCAGATATCCGCAACTGGCAACCGGAACAGGCACTCGATCTGATTTTTGCTAATGCCTCACTGCAATGGCTGCCCGACCACTACGAATTGTTTCCTCATTTGGTTTCGTTACTCAGTCCGCTTGGCGTGCTGGCAGTACAGATGCCAGATAACTGGCTGGAGCCGACCCATGTGCTCATGCGCGAAGTTGCCTGGGAACAAAACTACCCGGATCGCGGGCGTGAGCCGTTGGCTGGCGTTCATGCTTACTACGATATTTTGAGCGAAGCCGGATGTGAGGTCGATATCTGGCGAACCACCTACTATCACCAGATGCCGTCACACCAGGCGATTATCGATTGGGTGACCGCCACTGGATTACGTCCGTGGTTACAGGATCTGACCGAGAGCGAACAGCAGCTTTTTCTTAAGCGCTACCATCAGATGCTGGAAGAGCAGTATCCACTGCAAGAGAACGGACAGATACTGCTGGCATTTCCGCGTCTTTTTATTGTTGCCCGCCGTACGGAGTAAATATCACGTCAGCTGGTAATGACGATCGGGAAGAATTTTTGCTGGAATTTCGGCTTCATCGTTCATCTGTAACAGGTCAATTTCAATAGCGTTGCAGATGGCATCCAGCGGTAAATCATTGTTTTCAGTACCGAACGGATCTTCCAGTTCTTCCGCCAGACAATCCAGCGAAATAAAAGTGTAGGAAATCAGCACAGAGATAAAAGGCGTCATGTAATGCAGGTCCACGACCAGCGCGAACGGCAGCATGATACAAAACAGATAAACGGTACGATGCAAAATCAGGGTGTAGGCAAAGGGAATTGGCGTATAGGCAATGCGCTCGCATCCTGCCAGGACCGCTGAAATATCATTAAGCCGATCGTTGAGGCTAATAAACAGGATATCTGAAAGCTGCCCATTGCGGCGCTGAACCGCCAACCACTCCCCCATTATTAACAAGATACGGTTAGCTGGAGAGTTCGAAGCCAGTACAGGCTGAAGATCTTCAGTCTTGAGATAATGAGCCAGCACTTCCGCCTGTGGCTGTTTGCGTAATGTCATGCGTAAACAGTGGGCGAAGGCGATTTGCAACCGGGCAAACTCCCTTACACTTGCCGAATCCGGCAATGTCGTTTTTACCTCGCGCAGTAACGACCGTGAGGCAATCATCAACTGCCCCCAAAGTTTTCGCGCTTCAACGTAACGGGCGTACCCGGCATTATTACGAAAACCAAGAAAAATGGCGATGGCGACACCGAGAATGCTGAACGGTGCGAGGGTGAATTTGATGCCCAGATGCGTGTACCAGGGCAGCATGAAAATAACAGCGATAGAAAAGAGAAAATTGAGTAGTAAGCGCGATGATATCTTGGATAATACTGAGCCGTGCCAGACAAAAATACGGCGCAGCCAGTGTTGTTGTGGACGAACAATCATGGTTATCTTCAGGCGTGAAAAAGTCGCCCTATTAAACGTGATTACGATCACATTCTCAAGACGCTATTTACAAATTACCTACAAGCTTACAACATTAACAGGCGCTGCATGTGGCATCTGTTAATGATAAAGGCACATAGGATGTTGTAACTAATATAGTGAAATAAGAAACCCGGTCGAAACCGGGTTCAGAAGTAACGGTGTTATTAGCACAACGGACGTACAGCTTCGCGCATCCCTTTTTCAAGAATCGCATCCAGGTCATTAGCAACCTGCTCGACCAGACCAGGCACTTGCGTCAGGTCCTGCTCCCAGTGGTCTTTTTCTGCCAACACAATCGCTACCAGTTCCTGGGTACCGATAACACGGTCACGATGCTGGCTCCAGAGTTGCTGATAACGTTCCAGCCAGTGTGCATCGTCCTGTACCGGATATGTTTCTCCGTTACGCTCACCACGATAGAACGCAATCAATGCCGCTAATGCGAAAGTAAGGCGCGCCGGAAGTGTGCCGTTTGCCTTCTGCCCTGCCAGCAGCTGCGGCAGGATGCGGGTGCGGAACTTGGTCATACCGTTGAGCGCGATAGACAGCAGCTGATGCTTAATGTACGGGTTACGGAAACGCCCGGTGACTGCACTGGCGAAAGATTCCAGTTCATCACGAGGCAAATCCAGTACCGGAATAATTTCTTCGTAGATGGCTTTTTCAACGAATGCGCAAATTTCAGCATCGTTCATCGCTTCACCTACGGTATCCAGCCCTGCCTGGAACGCCACCGGCACCAGCGCGGTGTGCGCACCGTTGAGGATTGCCACTTTGCGTTCTTTATACGGTTTAATATCGTCAACAATCAGCACGTTGAGCGGATATTTGTCCAGGCGCAGCTCAGTCGCTAAGGATTTCGGCCCCTGAATCACAAACAGGTAAAAGTGTTCAGCGGTGTCGAGGAAACCATCGTGATAACCCAGTTCTTCTTCCAGTTTAGCCACTTCATCGCGCGGATAACCGGTAACGATACGGTCCACCAGCGTAGAACAGAAGCTGTTAGCCTGATCCAGCCATTGAATAAATGCTTCTGGCAGTGCCCACTCTTGCGCATAGCGCAGCACCAGTTCACGCAACGCGTCGCCATTGTAGTCAATCAACTCACACGGAATGATGATCCAACCTTTATCCAGCGCACCGTTGAAATGGCTAAAGCGTTCGAACAGCAGACGGGTCAGTTTTGCCGGATAGCTTACCGCTGGTGCGTCATCGAATTTATCGCCCGCATGGTAGCTGATCCCCGCTTCGGTGGTGTTAGAGAAAACAAAGCGCATTTCCGGGTTGTGCGCCAGTTTCAGGAATTCATCGTATTCACTGTAGACGCTGATTTCACGATTAACCGAGCGAATCAGACGCGCGTCGCTGACCGCTTCCCCCTTCTCATTCAGGCCACGGATAATGGTGGTGTACAGACCATCCTGCGTGCTCAGTGACGGCGGGAATGAAGTTTCAATCGGACGAACAACGACCACGCCAGAATTCAGATCGGTGTGCTCATTCAGGAGATCGATTTGCCAGTCAACAAAGGCGCGCAGGAAGTTACCTTCACCAAACTGAATGATACGTTCTGGATACTGTGCACCGGGAAAATCGCGACGATTTAGTGTTTTCACAATGGGTTCCCTTCTGATTAGTCATACAACCTGTTTGAATTGGTACGACAGGTTAGCAAACTTTAATACGCCGAACCCCTGTTTTGATCAACTCCTGATGATTAATGAGCAGTTTTATGAGAAAAGTGTGGCGCGGATCATGGTTTAATCGAGGAAATACGCCTTTTCCTGGATCATAAAGTGGTAGAACACATTGCATT
Source organism: Escherichia sp. WS1368 (assembly GCF_046487485.1). Taxonomy (NCBI): domain Bacteria; kingdom Pseudomonadati; phylum Pseudomonadota; class Gammaproteobacteria; order Enterobacterales; family Enterobacteriaceae; genus Escherichia; species Escherichia sp. WS1368. The sequence continues at coordinate 59,330 of NZ_JBJQJI010000014.1, read as the reverse complement.
CAAATCGCGCGGAATGAATAAAGATGTCAGACAACTTCCTCACCGTAACGCATAGTGCTGGTACGGTTGCGCCCATCTTTCTTCGAGCGATACAGACACGTATCGGCTTCGACCATCAATTTATTAAAATCATCGGTCAGCGTTCGGTACGATGCGCGACCACTACCGACGCCAATACTTACCGTGAGATAAAGCGTTTTTTGTTGCCAGGTGAATGGTTGCAGTTCAACGCCTTTACGGATTTTTTCCGCCATTAGCAGACCATCGACAGGATTCACCGACGGCACTGCAACAGCAAATTCTTCGCCGCCCATGCGCGCCACCAGCCCCTTATCACCGACAATCTTCTGAATATGCCGGGCAAACACGCTTAACACTTTATCGCCACATTTATGTCCATAGTTATCGTTAATACTTTTGAAATAGTCGATATCAAGCAGCATGACAGTCAGATGTTGTGTCTGTTTCAGCGATGGACTTTTCAGCGCCTCATAAAGACCGGACCGTGAGTAAACCTGAGTCAGAAAATCAAAGTCGGCTCGCAGCGCAACTTGCTTCATTAGCGAATTGATCGCTGCCACGCTAAAAGAAACCATAATTGGGCATATCGCCATCGTGGCAATACCGAGACGTGCGGAGAACATTTCCGGAATGGAGAACGGCGAACCGACCGAGATATCAATCACCGAATTAGCCACCAGTACGATTTCCACTGCACCGGTAACAAAGGTCAACAGACATGTTACCTGCGGCGTATAGCGCACTGCACACCAGATTAATGCAGGCAGCGGGAACGCCAGACTCCCCGCTCCGCCAATGACTACCGAGGCAATAACCGACACAATAAGCGCGATGGCGGGCATCATCTGTTCTGCTTTAAAGCGCGGCAGCACTCCAGGAATTGCCAACGTCAGCATACAAGGCACGATCAACACGCCCGTTGAGAATTGCTCACTGAACCAGTCCGCAAGCAAAGGCCAGAAATCCAGACTATCAATACTGACCGAACCAATCGCCCCGACAATAGCGCATAATAATGCGGCAATCAGACAGTAATTAAATAGCCGTAAGGCACTTACTGGCTCATACTTATTTTTCCCCAGACGCTTATCCCGCACGACCAGTAAGGCGACGGTAACAATAAACATCATATTGGAGAAATTGATAGCCAGTGAAACCAGTCCCCATTCGGTGGTTATGGCATCATAAACCAGCATCGCCACATAACTGATCGCATAGTAATGCAGTCGATTAAGCCAGACATAGCGGGCAAACACCCCCGCCATTACGCCATTCAGCGGCCAGAAAAGAGAAAGTTCGTGAACCAGCCGTAACTCTGCACCAATAAAATAGAACAGCGTGGTTAGCGCAAAAATAGCGATGCTATTACGTAGCAGATGACCTTCCTGGAACAAACGGAAAGTTGAAATGGGGTGTACATGCATTAATTATCTGTCCATACAATTGCGGGTGGCAATTATCTCAACGTAATAAGTAAATTCTCATAAAGGATAGCATGTTCGCTGACAGCGGCGGCAAATAAAGGTACCCTAGGAATGCTATTTTATCGTTTTCCGCAATTATCATGGCTGATTCATCTGTATAACCAGCCAGTGATAGATTACCGCCACGATATAACGTTGTTGTTGCTCGCTTAACGAAACACCCTGCGGAATGTTATGCCACTTAGCCAGACAACAGCGACAACAGGTTGCAGTGGCGTGCTGAGCGATAAACACCGGATGCCCGCGCATGGGGGTTTGCTTACCGTCATTAGCCGGTAATGCCGGAGCAAGACGTTTAGCGACAAAATCCGCCGCATGTTGTTCGATGACTGGCGCACCTTTATCCAGACAATACTGACGCTCTTTCATGCCCAAACGAAAGCGAGATCGAAATTTTGAACGGGATAAACGCGCGAAGAGTGGATCGAGAGACTGCATTAATAAACCGAACGCCCTAACTGTTTCGTCAATTGTTCAAGGACGGCAATGCCCGCAAGCGAGTTACCAGCATCATCCAGTTCCGGACTCCAGACTGCGATGGCCATTTCATGCGGAACAATCGCCACAATACCGCCACCAACGCCAGATTTCGCCGGTAGTCCCACCCGCCAGGCAAACTCCCCCGCGTTCTGGTACATACCACTGGTCGCCATCAGCGCGTTAATTTGCCGTGCCTGCATTGGCGTCACCACAGGTTCATCAATATGAATAGCTTTCCCCTGATTAGCCAGAAAGACAAACGTCCGGGCCAGCTCTACACAGCTCATTTTCAGAGCGCAGTAATGAAAGTAGTTTTGCAGAACGGTTGTCACGTCATGATGGAAATTGCCAAACGACTTCATCAGCCAGGCGATAGCCGCATTTCGCGCGGAATGTTCAAATTCGGAACGCGCTACCACCGTATCGTAGGAAATATCAGACACACCGCTTAAGCCGCGCACGACTTCCAGCATACGTTGCCGTGGTGCGCTTAATCGCCCTTGCAACATATCGCAGACCACCAGCGCACCGGCATTAATAAACGGATTGCGCGGAATACCCTGCTCCATTTCCAGTTGCACTAAAGAATTGAACGGTGATCCAGACGGATCTTTGCCGACGCGTTGCCAGATTTCCTCTTCGGAGTAATGACGCATGGCGACAACGAGACTCAGCACTTTGGAAATAGACTGAATGGAAAAACGTTCTTGCGCGTCTCCGGCCTGAAAAAGCTGTCCGTCAACGGTACAGATAGCAATGCCCAATCGGGAACCGTCTACCGTAGCCAGCGCCGGAATATAATCCGCGACTTTACCCTGACCAATGAGCGGCCGCACTTGCCGCAAGATGTTTTCTAAAATTGCATTATCCATGGCGACTGCCACTTTCTACTCCTGGACCGCAGGTCTGAAAAGACCTGCGAGTATATCAGAGCTAAATATGTCGCGTCAGATCCGGTCTTTCCACACCGTCTGGATATTACAGAATTCGTGTAAGCCGAAATGGGAAAGCTCACGACCAAAGCCACTCTTTTTCACGCCACCAAAGGCCACTCGCGCGTCGCTGGCACAATAACCATTGATAAACACCCCACCGCATTCCAGACGTGCCGCCATCTGTCTGGCCCGTGTTTCGTCGGTGGTAAAAATGGTCGCTGAAAGGCCGAACTCACTATCATTAGCCAGTTCCAGTGCATGTTCTGCATCTTTCGCAATGGTGATTGCCGCAACGGGGCCAAACATTTCTTCCCGAAATGCGGTCATTTCTGGGGTAACATTCGCCAGAACCGTTGGCGGATAGTAGTTACCTGCCCCAGCCATCTTTTCCCCGCCCAGTAACAAATGCGCACCCTGCGCCAGGGTTTTCTCCACCTGATGATGCAGCTCATCACGTAAATCAAAACGAGCCATTGGTCCGAGAGTGTTCTCTTCGTCACGGGGATCGCCCATTTTCAAGGCTGCCGCAGCTGCCACAAAACGTTCGGTAAATGCCGAAGCAATTCCCTCTTCGATGATAAAACGTTTTGCCGCTGCACAAACCTGTCCGGTATTCTGATAACGTCCGGCTACCGCCGCTTTCACCGCCAGTTCCAGATCGGCATCGTTAAGCACAATAAACGGATCCGAACCGCCCAGTTCCAGTACGCATTTTTTCAGTGCCGCTCCAGCCTGTGCGCCAATAGCCGCTCCAGCACGAACACTTCCGGTCACCGTGATAGCAGCAATGCGCGAGTCTTTAATCATCTGACTGACACCGTCGTTGTCGGCATTCAGCCAGCCATATACGCCTTGTGGGATACCCGCATCTTTAAACACCTGGGCAATGAGCTGTGCACAGCCCATCACATTCGGCGCATGTTTAAGTAAGTAGCCGTTACCTGCAAGAATGATGGGAACAGCGCCACGCATCACCTGCCATAACGGAAAATTCCACGGCATAATCGCCAGAATCGTCCCCAACGGTCGATACTCAATAACCGCCTGCTGATTTTCCACCAGCGTAGGTTCCGCCTTCAGCATTGCCGGACCATGTTCTGCATACCAGTCACACAAATTCGCCGATTTCGCCACTTCAGCGCGCGCCTGGTTGATTGGTTTGCCCATTTCGCTGGTGATCATTTGCGCCATTTCTTCGCTACGAGCGCGCAGAGCCTTACCGATATCACGCAGTTTTTCAGCACGATAATCTATATTTGTCTCGCGCCAGTCACGAAAGCCTGCTGCCGCCAGCTGAAGTGCGTTTTCGATATCATCAGCGCCAGCCCACGGCAACACAGAAAGTTGTTCACCCGTGGCAGGATTTATCGAAATTGCATGAGTTGCCGGAGTAATGGTCATCGGGGTATCTCCTTTATGAGTCATGGTATGAAGATACGCAGATTTACTCTTGCTTTAAAATGAATAATATTAAGCCACTTATTCACGAATCGAGAATGTTATGGATCTGACCCAACTGGAGATGTTCAACGCGGTTGCCGAAGCTGGCAGCATTACGCAGGCTGCAGCAATAGTGCATCGCGTGCCGTCGAATCTCACTACCCGTCTACGCCAGCTGGAAACAGAACTGGGGGTAGATCTGTTTATTCGCGAGAATCAGCGTTTACGTCTCTCTCCTGCCGGGCATAACTTTTTACGCTATAGCCAACAAATTCTCGCGTTAGTGGATGAAGCGCGGAGCGTTGTCGCTGGCGATGAGCCGCAAGGTTTATTTTCTCTGGGTTCGCTGGAAAGCACCGCAGCAGTTCGCATTCCGGCCACGCTGGCGGAATTCAACCGTCGTTATCCCAAAATTCAGTTTTCACTTTCCACCGGCCCTTCCGGCACTATGCTGGAAGGAGTGCTGGAGGGAAAACTGAATGCGGCATTTATTGATGGGCCCATTAACCATACTGCCATTGACGGGATACCGGTATACCGCGAGGAGCTGATGATCGTCACGCCACAAGGTCATGCGCCAGTAATCCGCGCCAGTCAGGTTAACGGCAGTAACATTTATGCCTTCCGCGCCAATTGTTCGTATCGTCGCCACTTCGAGAGCTGGTTTCATGCTGACGGTGCCGCTCCGGGAACTATTCACGAGATGGAGTCGTATCACGGGATGTTGGCCTGTGTGGTCGCAGGAGCAGGCATTGCGCTTATTCCACGCTCTATGCTGGAAAGTATGCCGGGGCATCACCAGGTTGAAGCGTGGCCGTTAGCTGAGCAATGGCGTTGGTTAACAACCTGGCTGGTCTGGCGTCGTGGTGCGAAAACGCTTCCGCTTGAGGCATTTATTCAACTACTGGATGTTCCTGACTCGGCAAAACAGGGTTACCAATGAGCTATTTTTGATAGTTCTTGCAGCTCAAATGCCCTATATAGTGATGTTCCGATGACTTATGACTATATGGGGCAAATATGGTTACGCCAGTAAGCATCAGCAATTACATATCTCTTCCTGATAATTTTCCCGCTCGTAATATTGCACCTCAGGTAAAAGAAGTTTTAAAGGATTTTATTGATGCACTCAGTACCATAATATGTGATGAAGAGTGGCGCACGTTTTTAAACATCAACTCAGCCACAAAAAAGATATTTAACAACCTTGATAACTTATCATATATTCAGAGGACTTCTTTTCGGGGTAACGACACACTATACAATGAAAAGGTTCAGTTTAAACTCACTTATCCCGTCAAGAATGGAAGACACAAAGAAAATATTGAATTTCAGGTAGTAATAAATTTAAGCCCTATTTATTTAGATAATTTTCGCCATGATGGAGAAATTAATATTTTTTGCGCTCCCAACCCAAAGCCTGTCACTATGGGGCGCGTATTTCAGACCGGCGTCGAGCGTGTGCTCTTTCTGTTTCTGAATGATTTTATTGAACAATTTCCAATGATCAACCCTGGTGTTCCTATCAAAAGAGCGCATACGCCACATATTGAACCCCTGCATCCGGATCACCATACCGCTGCAGATTACTTACGCCAGTTTGATTTGCTTGTCCTGAATTTTATCTCTCGCGGTAATTTTGTCATACTCCCCCGATTATGGAATAACTCTGAGGTTCACAGATGGTTCGGGAATAAAGAACCTAACTTGCTCACCGCTATTCTCGACATAACGGACAGCGAATTAAAAGAGGATTTATTGCAAAGTCTGATGGATTCACTAGGTTCTAACAAACATGTACTACCCGAAGTCTGCATCTGCTTTTTATCCCTTTTAGCAGAACAAGATTTTCCACATTTTCAGGACTTGTTTTTATTTTTCGCCAATATGTTATTGCACTATCACCAATTTATGAATCCCAATGAAAGTGATTTGATTGACGTGTTGATGCCAGCATCATTAAGTGATGATAAAATTATCAAACATATGGCGCGCAAGACCCTCAAACTTTTTGTAAAAAATGAAACGCCGCCAAAAGTTACTCATGAAGACCTGGTGAAAAACAGGCCTCGCTCCCCTGTCAGACCACCTATACCCGCAACCTCCAAAACGCCAGACCTCCCTGAACGTCATTAAACCGTGATGTGACCGACTCTCTGACGCGTGAACGAATCAGCGTCAGAGAAACGGAAAACGCGATCCAGATCACAAATGCATTGTATTCACATCATTAACCGTTTTAAGATCATTTCATCACTTTTTCGCAACTCACCCGATAATCTGTTATGACAACAAACACTGTTTCCCGCAAAGTGGCGTGGCTACGGGTCGTTACGCTGGCAGTCGCCGCCTTCATCTTCAACACCACCGAATTTGTCCCAGTTGGCCTGCTCTCTGACATTGCGCAAAGTTTTCACATGCAAACCGCTCAGGTCGGCATTATGTTGACCATTTACGCATGGGTAGTAGCGCTAATGTCATTGCCTTTTATGTTAATGACCAGCCAGGTTGAACGGCGCAAATTACTGATCTGCCTGTTTGTGGTGTTTATTGCCAGCCACGTACTGTCGTTTTTATCGTGGAGTTTTACCGTTCTGGTGATCAGTCGCATTGGTGTGGCTTTTGCACATGCGATTTTCTGGTCGATTACGGCGTCTCTGGCGATCCGTATGGCTCCGGCCGGGAAGCGAGCACAGGCATTGAGTTTAATTGCCACCGGTACTGCACTGGCGATGGTATTAGGTTTACCTCTCGGGCGCATTGTGGGGCAGTATTTTGGCTGGCGAATGACCTTCTTCGCGATTGGTATCGGGGCGTTTATTACCCTTTTGTGCCTGATTAAGTTACTTCCCTTGCTGCCCAGTGAGCATTCCGGTTCATTGAAAAGCCTCCCGCTATTGTTCCGCCGCCCGGCATTAATGAGCATTTATTTGTTAACTGTGGTGGTTGTCACCGCCCATTACACGGCATACAGCTATATCGAGCCTTTTGTGCAAAACATTGCGGGATTCAGCGCCAACTTTGCCACGGCATTACTGTTATTACTCGGTGGTGCGGGCATTATTGGCAGCGTGATTTTCGGTAAACTGGGTAATCAGTATGCGTCTGCGTTGGTGAGTACGGCGATTGCGTTGTTGCTGGTGTGCCTCGCACTGCTGCTACCTGCGGCGAACAGTGAAATACACCTCGGGGTGCTAAGTATTTTCTGGGGGATCGCGATGATGATCATCGGGCTTGGTATGCAGGTTAAAGTGCTGGCGCTGGCACCAGATGCCACCGACGTCGCGATGGCGCTATTCTCCGGGATATTTAATATTGGAATCGGCGCGGGTGCGTTGGTAGGTAATCAGGTCAGTCTGCACTGGTCAATGTCGATGATTGGTTATGTGGGCGCGGTGCCTGCTTTTGCCGCGTTAATATGGTCAATCATCATTTTCCGCCGCTGGCCAGTGACACTCGAAGAACAGACGCAATAGTTGAAAGGCCCATTCGGGCCTTTTTTAGTGGTACGTTTTAATGATTTCCAGGATGCCGTTAATAATAAACTGCACCCCCATACATACCAGCAGGAATCCCATCAGACGGGAGATCGCTTCAATGCCCCCCTTACCCACCAGCCGCATAATTGCGCCAGAGCTGCGTAGACTTCCCCACAAAATAACCGCCACCAGGAAAAAGATCAGCGGCGGCGCAACCATCAGTACCCAATCAGCAAAGGTTGAACTCTGACGCACTGTGGACGCCGAGCTAATAATCATCGCTATGGTTCCCGGACCGGCGGTACTTGGCATTGCCAGTGGTACAAAAGCAATATTGGCGCTGGGTTCATCTTCCAGCTCTTCCGACTTGCTTTTCGCTTCCGGTGAATCAATTGCTTTCTGTTGCGGAAAGAGCATCCGAAAACCGATAAACGCGACGATTAAGCCGCCTGCAATTCGCAGACCGGGAATCGAAATGCCAAATGTATCCATCACCAGTTGCCCGGCGTAATACGCCACCATCATGATGGCAAAGACGTACACCGAGGCCATCAACGACTGACGATTACGTTCGGCACTGTTCATGTTGCCTGCCAGGCCAAGAAATAACGCGACAGTTGTTAATGGGTTAGCTAACGGTAGTAACACCACCAGCCCCAGGCCAATTGCTTTAAATAAATCTAACATTGGTGGTTGTTATCCTGTGTATCTGGGTTATCAGCGAAAAGTATAAGGGGTAAACAACGATAAAGTGTCACTCTTTAGCTAGCCTTGCATCGCACTGACCAAAACTTGAACCGATTTAGCAAAACGTGGCATCGGTCAATTCATTCATTTGACTTATACTTGCCTGGGCAATATTATCCCCTGCAACTAATTACTTGCCAGGGCAACTAATGTGAAAAGTACCAGCGATCTGTTCAATGAAATTATTCCATTGGGTCGCTTAATCCATATGGTTAATCAGAAGAAAGATCGCCTGCTTAACGAGTATCTGTCTCCGCTGGATATTACCGCGGCACAGTTTAAGGTGCTCTGCTCTATCCGCTGCGCGGCGTGTATTACTCCGGTTGAACTGAAAAGAGTGTTATCGGTCGACCTGGGGGCGCTGACCCGTATGCTGGATCGCCTGGTCTGTAAAGGCTGGGTGGAAAGGTTGCCGAACCCGAATGACAAGCGCGGCGTACTGGTAAAACTTACCACCAGCGGCGCGGCAATATGTGAACAATGCCATCAATTAGTTGGCCAGGACCTGCATCAAGAATTAACAAAAAACCTGACGGCGGACGAAGTGGCAACACTTGAGCATTTGCTTAAGAAAGTCCTGCCGTAAACAAAAAAAGAGGTATGACGATGTCCAGACGCAATACTGACGCTATTACCATTCATAGCATTTTGGACTGGATCGAGGACAACCTGGAATCGCCACTGTCACTGGAGAAAGTGTCAGAGCGTTCGGGTTACTCTAAATGGCACCTGCAACGGATGTTTAAAAAAGAAACCGGTCATTCATTAGGCCAATACATCCGCAGCCGTAAGATGACGGAAATCGCGCAAAAGCTGAAGGAAAGTAACGAGCCGATACTCTATCTGGCAGAACGATATGGCTTCGAGTCGCAACAAACTCTGACCCGAACCTTCAAAAATTACTTTGATGTTCCGCCACATAAATACCGGATGACCAATATGCAGGGCGAATCGCGCTTTTTACATCCATTAAATCATTACAACAGCTAGTTGATAACGTGACAACGTCACTGAGGCAATCATGAAACCACTTTTATCCGCAATAGCAGCTGCGTTTATTCTCTTTTCCACGCAGGGCATTGCGGAACAAACCACGCAGCCGGTTGTTACTTCCTGTGCCAATGTCGTGGTTGTTCCCCCATCGCAGGAACAACCACCGTTTGATTTAAATCACATGGGTACTGGCAGTGATAAGTCGGATGCGCTCGGCGTGCCCTATTATAATCAACACGCTATGTAGTTATTGTCAGGCTCTGATCACAGAGCCTGATATCTCCGTAATATCTTCCTGAAGTCTCAAATATTTTCGCCATTGTTGGCGATGAGATCCCTATACCAGTAAAACGACGCTTTACGTATCCGTTCCAGGGTTCCCTTCCCTTCGTTGTCTTTATCGACGTAAATCATTCCGTAGCGCTTTTTCATTTCCCCTGTTCCGGCAGAAACCAGGTCAATACAGCCCCATGGGGTGTAGCCAATTAAGTCAACACCATCTTCGACTACGGCTTTTTTCATTTCCCGAATATGGGAAGCAAAGTAATCAATGCGATAGTGATCGTTCACCGTGCCGTCAGCTTGTCTCTGGTCAACCGCACCAAATCCATTTTCGACAATAAACAGCGGCAACTGGAAATGATCCCAGAACCAGTTGAGTGAATAACGTAGCCCTGCCGGATCAATTTGCCATCCCCATTCGGATGTATCGATATAAGGGTTGCTGACCAAATCTCGTGGTTCAACATAATTCAGTTGCGGGTTATCTGGCGAAAATTGCGTAGTAAAAGACATGTAGTAGCTAAAGCCGATAAAGTCGACACAACCTCTGGCAAGAATCGCATTATCTTCTGGTGTGATATCGAGGTTGAATCCTTTCCTGGCAAAGTAATTCAGCATATGTTGCGGATAATATCCACGCGCATGAACATCAGTAAACCAGTAACGACGATGCATCGCTTTCGTGGCCATCATCATATCGTTGGGTGCACAAGTCAGAGGATAGATGGGGCACATGGCGATCATACAGCCGATATTAAATTCAGGATTGATCGATTTACCAGTCTGTACTGCCAGGGCACTGGCAACTAACTCGTAATGTACCGCCTGGTACATTATTTGTTCGCGCTCATTGATATCTTCCTCTGGCGAATACAAGATACCGGAATTAGTAAACGGACACAGGCTTTCGCTGAAATTCACCTGATTATTGATTTCGTTAAACGTCATCCAGTACTTTACTTTTTCTTTATAGCGCGTGAAGACCGTTGATGCGAAGCGGATGAAAAAGTCGATCAGTTTACGGTTTCGCCAGCCACCATATTTTGTCACCAGATGATAAGGCATCTCAAAATGCGAAAGCGTCACCACAGGTTCCATTCCCTGCTTCAGGCATTCATCGAACAGATCATCATAAAATTTTAAACCCTCTTCATTCGGCTCCTGTTCGTCACCTTGCGGAAAGATTCGTGTCCAGGCAATGGAAGTTCGAAAGCATTTGAATCCCATCTCGGCAAATAACTGAATATCTGTTTTATAGCGATGATAAAAATCAATTGCTTCATGATTGGGATAATTAAGTCCGTCGATAACGCCTTCTGTCACTTCACGCGGCACACCGTGAGCGCCAGCAGTCATCACATCAGCGATACTGATGCCTTTTCCTCCTTCATTCCAGCCACCTTCCAACTGATGCGCGGCTACCGCGCCGCCCCATAAAAAACCTTTTTTAAATCCTGACATACACAACTCCTTAACTAAAATAGATTACCACCAGACTTCCGCCTGGATGCCGGCCATAAACTCGTCTTTGCTGTTCTCATTAAACTTAAAATTCGATAATTCGTTATCCAGAATATTGATATACGTTCCATAGAAGCGAATTTCTGGTCGTGAACCTAAAATGCTTTCACCCACTTTCAATGCATGCCAGAGTGTCGTTTTATAAGCCGATTCATTTAGTGTTACACCCTGCTGTGTTTTGTTCTGTTGCTTAAACCAGCCTAATTCAAGCCCCGTCTGATTCCATGTATTCCAGATCCAGGCCGGTCTTACTACGGTGCGAATACTGTCAAAATCACTATGAGCGCCACTTTCATAACTATAAACATCTTCGCCATGAGAATAGACAAGCGCGTTAGCCATAATAATATTGTCAGTAAGATACATCTCGCCCTGAGAGATTAAACGCCAGGCGATCCCATTGGTATGGTCACCATAGTAATAGCGACCATGCGCCATCGTGTTACTGGCATCTGAGAAACTGGCAAAACTGCTGGCATAGGAATTATTGGCAACCTGTAACGTAAATTCATTAAACGTATCGCGTTGCAGGTTTTGCCGTAAAACAGAAGTCAGCATCCAGCTATCTTTCATTTCAAAATAACTGTCGTCATTTTCATTATCTTGTTGTTGATCCGTTTTATTTGGTGCGGAATATTTAGCCATTAATGATAATGTTGCATCATCCCATAACGGGATATTGCGATAACGAACATCCACAGAATTGGTATTCATCTGACTGGTACGCGTAAAATCACGAGAGTAAACATCGACATCATCACGGCTTAAGGACATATCAAACAGCCCTACACCAAGTGCCCAGTTTTCAATCCCCACACCCGCAGCGACATCCGTGGTTAAGGTTTTCCAGTCCAGCATTTGGATCTCATATTGCGGGAGTTTATGTTTGCCTACCCAGAAGTCTGCCTCTGGCGCGAAGGGTAAAAAACCTCGCGTTGTCAGATAAATATCACTGAACTGCATGATATTTTCATTGGCACTGTCACCAAACCAGGCATCGTTATACTGCTCACCTACGTTGCCATCATAGGTAACGACCGCATTTGCCGTTTTACCGTCCTGATTATAAACACGCTGATTTAAGGTTAAGTCAAACCAACCGCTCATCTCGTTACCAAAACGTCCCAGAGAACCCGCTGCATAAGTTTGTGGTGAGCCATGATTTCCGGTACCCCAGCCTGAGCGGAAGTACCCCTGATAGCTGAACCCAATATCATCCTTTATATATTTACTGATATCTTTCAGGGTCACGCTTTCGATAGTGGTTTTGTCGCCTTTACTTTCAATAACGGCAACTTGCTGCGATCCATTTATAGTATGCGCTGCGGCAGACGAGTTCTGTTCACCGTTTTCATTTTTGATGTTATCAGCGACGGGAGATGTCGCTGATATTTCAGCAAGTGAGGCTGATTTGTATTTATTTTCCGTAATACTTTTTTGTAAGGTCGAAAGTCGGGATTTATATACCCCCAGTTCATTCTGTGTTGCTCTCAGCTCTTGTTTATTTTGCGACAATTCATTTTCAAGCAGTTCAAGGCGCTGCTCAATGGTTAATTTTGTTGCCAACGCGTTCAACGGAAACAATGCTGTAATAATAGAAAAAGACAAAAGGCTGACGTTAATCGTCTTTATATTCATGACTTATCCTTAAGAGTGTAATAATTTCCTCCAGCTATCGCACTGGAGGAAAAAATCAGGCATGGAGCTCTTTTCTTAATGAAATAATTTCCCTGGCTAAATCCTGGCATAATATTGCATTCATCAAATGATCCTGTGCATGAACCAGAATTAAATTAACTTCTATTTTGCCACAACCTTCATCCTGACTAATTAACGCGGTCTGAATCTTATGTGCCTGAAGACAGGCTAATTCCGAACTGGCCATTAGCTGAGTTGCGCCCTGCCAGTCTTTTTGCCCGGCACAACGTATGGCTTCCATCGCATCAGAACGTGCCTGTCCCGCGTTGATCAGTAACTCCATAACAAGTTCTTCATCTGCAAACATCAACATCTCCTTCCTGTGTAAATGGGATTATCCGTTAGTTGTCATGTTATTGACCTTGTTGGCGGCAATAACAAAAGGTAAATAGATCATTGTCGCCACACCTAAACATAAAAAACCCACCAGTAACGCCAACCAGTTTCCCCCGGTTCCGAGGAAAGCAATTAAAGGTCCGGGCGTAGTCCAGGGCACGGCATAAGCAACCGGTGGAATAATTTCCATCGAAACAAAGAAGTAACCAATGGCACAGTTAACAATGGGAACCAGAATAAACGGCACCATCATGATGGGGTTAAGTACAATAGGAAGGCCGAACATTATCGGTTCATTGATATTGAAAATACCGGGGATAAACGACATTTTTGCCAGATCACGGTATTCCGCACGCTTAGACGCGATAAAAATAGCCAACAATAACCCCAACGTCATACCTGAACCGCCGCAGTTGGCGAATGCATCATTAATAGAAGTCCAGGTAATCGGATATGGCGCGCCCCAGGTAGTGCCGTGTTGAGCGGCCCAGGAGAGATTCTCCAGATTAGCCTCAGAAAAAACAGTTTCTCGAATTGCCGAGGTGGTATTAGGTCCGTGGATCCCCAGCACCCACAGGAAATTACCCACAGCCCCCAGGATAATTACCGCAAAGATATTCGTTCCCATATGTTTGAGCGGCGTCTGGATTAATGTGTAAATGAGATCGTTTAATCCTGCCGGGGATATCAGTGTCAGGCAATAATTAAGTGCGGAAAAGAACACCATGACAAAAAATATTGGCAATAAAACTTTAAATGAACGCGATACCGCAGGAGGTACAGCTGCCGGCATCGTTATGGTGATTTTTGGGTTTCGAGCTAAGCGACAAAATATTTCACTGGTGATTAATGCAACGATAACAGCAACAAACACCCCCTGTGCGCCGAGATATTTGGTCGTCAGGAATGCTTGCCCATCTATCATCTGATATGGCGTATAAACAATAAAAAATGCTCCTATTGCCGTTAATCCGCATAAAAGATCATCTTGCTCATAGCTAATCGCCATATTTCTGGCGACCAGGAAAGCAATCATAATTGACATGATATTTACAGAGCCATTCATTACCGGAGTAAAAATAGCTTGTGCTTTTTCAAGGTTGGGGAAAACGCGGTTCAGATGCAGCAGCCCGGCAATAAAGCCGTCGGGCGATAATATGGCAAAGTTAATTAATATAATTAATGAGCTTGCCATGATAATTGGAAACGTAAAAACGAATCCATCTCTCACCGCTGCAACATGTTTTTGTGAGTTTAACTTGATAGCAACTGGAACAAGAAAACGTTCCATTCCACGTTCGAATGAGGTCATTAATCCCATTTTTTATACCTGTTGTTCTGGATATTTATACATCCCAATAAAGCATGTATGCCATATCCATTTTATGATGTGTGAAAAGTTAGTTCAGGTAATAGTTTAATAATATTAGATTCTTACTCTTGCAGTAGTTTCATCGCAAATTCAAGAACTGCCTGTCCGTTCATGGTGCCATAGTCTTTCATCTCGATAACAGCTACAGGCATTTTCCCCTGTGCAACAGCTTCAATCTCTGGTTTCTGAAAGCGAACTTGCGGGCCAAGTAAAACAACGTCAACTTCGTTATTTTTAATTTTCCCTTTAGCCTCTGCAATCGCCAATGCGGAAATATTAACTTCAAGTGAAATAGCGTTAGCATGATCAATCATACGTTTAACCAGCATACTGGTTGACATGCCCGCAGCGCAAACTAACAATATCTTTTTCATATTTTCCCTTACTGGTATATAACAGATTACATTGTGTAAATATCATATCCCGCAGTAGCTATACGTCCTGGTACATTGATCACAGTAATACAGCACTAAAGTTGTTCAACATCAGGGTGATAATTAAACGACTCGACCATACGATAAACCAATCAGGACTCAACTCCTTGTTTTCAATGGCTCTTAAAAGGTGCAAAAGTGATTTTTCAAAAGATTGCCCGCTTACTTAAATCCGAGATCAATGGCTATTCATGGCATGTTGGTGATTTGTTGCCGTCAGAAGCTGAACTCGCTGTTCGTTATAATGTTTCGCGTAATACCCTGCGTAAGGCATTATCCTTGCTGGAAGGCGAAGGAATTATTCATAGAAAGCATGGTTCAGGAACATATATTCAAAAAAAGAATTTTGTTGCACACATTGATCACATGAACAGCTTCAGTGAAATTGCGCATAAAAGCGGCAAGGAGGCAGGAAGTCAGATTATGAAATTTGAAGTGCAGGATGCTTCTCCCCCTATTGCGACTGAGCTGAATTTAGTGACTGGTGAGCAGGTTTATTACATAAAGAGACTGCGATTCATTGAGGATAATGCAGCACAATTAGAAGAAACGTGGATGTCAGTGGCACGTTTTCCTGATTTAACCGTAGCACATATGCAAAAATCCAAATTTTCGTATATTGAGAACGAATGCGGGATCAAAATCATTGGCACCTTTGAAACTTTCTCCCCTACTTTTCCTACCCCAGAAATCGCCAGTATTTTACGGATCAGCCCACGGGATCCCATACTTAAAATTCAGACCCAGGCTGTGGACAGTAACTCTATTCCGCTGGATTATTCGTTACTTTACAGCAATATTTTCGAGTTCCAGGTAAAGTACTTTTTCCCGCGATAAAAGCAGACGCACAGAGTGCTGACATCACATTCTGTGCGTATGGTTTAGCCTCTAACCTTTACCGCTTTACGCCACCGCAAGCCAAATACATTGATATACAGCCCGGTCATAATGAGCACCGCCCCGAAAAATTGTAGACCCGTTAAGCGTTCATCCAACAATAGTGCCGCACTTGCCAGTCCTACTACGGGCACCAGTAACGATAACGGTGCAACCCGCCAGGTTTCATAGCGTCCCAGTAACGTCCCCCAGATCCCATAACCAACAATTGTCGCCACAAACGCCAGATACATCAGAGACAAGATGGTGGTCATATCGATAGTAACCAGACTGTGAATCATGGTTGCGGAACCATCGAGAATCAGCGAGGCAACAAAGAAGGGAATGATTGGGATTAAAGCGCTCCAGATTACCAGCGACATCACCGCCGGACGCGTTGAGTGCGACATGATCTTTTTATTGAAGATGTTGCCACACGCCCAACTAAATGCTGCCGCCAGGGTCAACATAAAGCCGAGCATCGCCACATGCTGACCGTTCAGACTATCTTCGATTAACACCAGTACGCCAAAAATCGCTAAGGCGATCCCCGCCAATTGTTTGCCATGCAGTCGCTCACCGAAAGTAAACGCGCCAAGCACGATAGTAAAAAACGCCTGTGCCTGTAACACCAGCGAAGCCAGTCCAGCAGGCATACCGAAGTTAATGGCACAAAAAAGAAAAGCAAACTGCGCAAAACTGATGGTTAATCCATACCCCAGCAGCAAATTCAGCGGTACTTTCGGTCGTGCGACAAAAAAGATAGCCGGAAAAGCAACCAGCATAAAGCGCAAACCGGCCAACATCAGCGGTGGCATGTTATGAAGCCCCACTTTGATGACCACAAAATTTAGCCCCCATACGACCACTACCAGTAGCGCCAACACCCCATCTTTTCGCGACATTCTACCGCCTCTGAATTTCATCTTTTGTAAGCAATCAACTTAGCTGAATTTACTTTTCTTTAACAGTTGATTCGTTAGTCACCGTTTACGACGGCATTAATGCGCAAATAAGTCGCTATACTTCGGATTTTTGCCATGCTATTTCTTTACATCTCTAAAACAAAACATAACGAAACGCACTGCCGGACAGACAAATGAACTTATCCCTACGACGCTCTACCAGCGCCCTTCTTGCCTCGTCGTTGTTATTAACCATCGGACGCGGCGCTACGCTGCCGTTTATGACCATTTACTTGAGTCGCCAGTACAGCCTGAGTGTCGATCTAATCGGTTATGCGATGACAATTGCGCTCACTATTGGCGTCGTTTTTAGTCTCGGTTTTGGTATCCTGGCGGATAAGTTCGACAAGAAACGCTATATGTTACTGGCAATTACCGCCTTCGCCAGCGGTTTTATTGCCATTCCTTTAGTGAATAACGTGACGCTGGTGGTGCTCTTTTTTGCCCTCATTAACTGCGCCTATTCCGTTTTTGCTACCGTGTTGAAAGCCTGGTTTGCCGACAATCTTTCCTCCACCAGCAAAACGAAAATCTTCTCAATCAACTACACCATGCTCAACATTGGCTGGACCATCGGTCCGCCGCTCGGCACGCTGTTGGTGATGCAGAGCATCAATCTGCCCTTTTGGCTGGCAGCTATCTGTTCCGCGTTTCCCATGCTTTTCATTCAAATTTGGGTAAAGCGCAGCGAGAAAATCATCGCCACGGAAACAGTCAGTGTCTGGACGCCGAAAGTTTTATTACAAGATAAAGCACTGTTGTGGTTTACCTGCTCTGGTTTTCTGGCTTCCTTTGTTAGCGGCGCATTTGCTTCATGCATTTCACAATATGTGATGGTGATTGCTGATGGTGATTTTGCCGAAAAGGTGGTTGCGGTTGTTCTTCCGGTTAATGCTGCCATGGTAGTTACGTTGCAATATTCCGTGGGACGCCGACTTAACCCGGCTAACATCCGCGCGCTGATGACAGCAGGCACCCTCTGTTTCGTCATCGGTCTGGTTGGTTTTATTTTTTCCGGCAACAGCCTGCTATTGTGGGGTATGTCAGCTGCGGTATTTACTGTCGGTGAAATCATTTATGCGCCGGGCGAGTATATGTTGATTGACCATATTGCGCCGCCAGGAATGAAAGCCAGCTATTTTTCCGCTCAGTCTTTAGGCTGGCTTGGTGCGGCGATTAACCCATTAGTGAGTGGCATAGTGCTTACCAGTCTGCCGCCTTTCTCGCTGTTTATCATCTTAGCGTTGGTGATCATTGCTGCGTGGGTGCTGATGTTAAAAGGAATTCGTGCAAGACCGTGGGGGCAGCCCGCGCTTTGTTGATTTAAGTCGAACACAATAAAGATTTAATTCATCCTTCGTTTAGGTTACCTCTGCTAATATCTTTCTCATTGAGATGAAAATTAAGGTAAGCGAGGAAACACACCACACCATAAACGGAGGGAAATAATGCTGGGTAATATGAATGTTTTTATGGCCGTACTGGGAATAATTTTATTTTCTGGTTTTCTGGCCGCGTATTTCAGCCACAAATGGGATGACTAATGAACGGAGATAATCCCTCACCTAACCGGCCCCTTGTTACAGTTGTGTACAAGGGGCCTGATTTTTATGACGGCGAAAAAAAACCGCCAGTAAACCGGCGGTGAATGCTTGCATGGATAGATTTGTGTTTTGCTTTTACGCTAACAGGCATTTTCCTGCACTGATAACGGATCGTTGACACAGTAGCATCAGTTTTCTCAATGAATGTTAAACGGAGCTGAAACTCGGTTAATCACATTTTGTTCGTCAATAAACATGCAGCGATTTCTTCCGGTTTGCTTACCCTCATACATTGCCCGGTCCGCTCTTCCAATGACCACATCCAGAGGCTCTTCAGGAAATGCGCGACTCACACCTGCAGTCACGGTAATGTTGATATGCCCTTCAGAATGTGTGATGGCATGGTTATCGACTAACTGGCAAATTCTGATACCTGCACGACATGCTTCTTCATCATTAGCCGCTTTGACAATAATGATAAATTCTTCGCCACCGTAGCGATAAACCGTTTCGTAATCGCGCGTCCAACTGGCTAAGTAAGTTGCCAGGGTGCGTAATACTACATCGCCGATTAAATGCCCGTAGGTATCATTAACCAATTTAAATCGGTCAATATCCAACAACATTAAATAAAGATTCAGAGGCTCAGCGTTGCGTAACTGATGATCAAAGGATTCATCAAGAACCCGACGACCCGGCAATCCCGTCAAAACATCCATATTGCTACGGATCGTCAGCAAATAAATTTTGTAATCGGTTAATGCCGCAGTAAAAGAAAGCAACCCTTCCTGAAAGGCGTCGAAATGCGCGTCCTGCCAGTGATTTTCAACAATAGCCAACATTAATTCCCGACCACAGTTATGCATATGTTGATGGGCAGAATCCATTAGCCGAACGTAAGGTAATTCATCGTTATCGAGTGGTCCCAGATGATCAATCCACCGACCAAACTGGCACAGTCCATAAGAATGGTTATCCGTTATTTCTGGCTTACTGGCATCTCTCGCGACCACGCTGTGAAACATACTCACCAGCCACTGGTAGTGGGCATCGATAGCCTTATTGAGATTTAACAAGATGGCATCAATTTCCGTTGTCTTCTTGATCATTGCCACTCCTTTTTCACAGTTCCTTGTGCGCGCTATTCTAACGAGAGAAAAGCAAAATTACGTCAATATTTTCATAGAAATCCGAAGTTATGAGTCATCTCTGAGATAACATTGTGATTTAAAACAAAATCAGCGGATAAAAAAGTGTTTAATTCTGTAAATCACCTCTGCATTATCGTAAATAAAAGGATGACAAATAGCATAACCCAATACCCTAATGGCCCAGTAGTTCAGGCCATCAGGCTAATTTATTTTTATTTCTGCAAATGAGTGACCCGAACGACGGCCGGCGCGCTTTTCTTATCCAGACTGCCGCTAATGTTGATCATCTGGTCCGGCTGAACTTCTCGTCCATCAAAGACGGCCGCAGGAATAACGACATTAATTTCACCGCTCTTATCGCGAAAAACGTAACGGTCCTCTCCTTTGTGAGAAATCAAATTACCGCGTAGTGAAACCGAAGCGCCATCGTGCATTTTTTTTGCGAAATCAACGGTCATTTTTTTTGCATCATCGGTTCCGCGATAGCCATCTTCTATTGCATGAGGCGGCGGTGGCGCTGCATCCTGTTTTAATCCGCCCTGGTCATCTGCCAACGCATAAGGCATGACAAGAAAACTTGCTAATACAATGGCCTGAAATTTCATACTGACTCCTTAATTGCGTTTGGTTTGACTTATTAAGTCTGGTTGCTATTTTTATAATTGACAAATAAGAATACTGCCAATTGTTATAAGGCATTTAAAATCAGGCAACTAGCTGTCAAATATTCAGAGAGTTTTACTCACTAAAGTAAGAAGAAGATTAAAGAGTCTTAAACATATTTCAGAACAATCAGATTTATAAATTTGAAAATTATTATAACGGAAGGGTATACAAAAAAAGTAATTTTGCTGGCGACTGCGAAACGGTATTAGCATTAGCGGTGAGGTTTGCCCTCGCCCAGCTGCTGCAATTACTACTCTAACCAGGCTGGCCTGGCGATTTCTCCAGGCCAGCCATTGGTGGTGTTTATACGTTCAAGCCACGATGTTGCAGCATCGGCATAATCTGAGGTGCCTTACCGCGCCATTGTCGATACAGGCGTTCCAGATCCTCGCTGTTACCTCTGGAAAGGATCGCCTCGCGAAAACGCAGCCCATTTTCACGCGTTAATCCGCCCTGCTCAACAAACCACTGGTAACCATCATCGGCCAACATTTGCGTCCACAGATAAGCGTAATAACCTGCGGCATATCCGCCACCAAAAATATGGGCGAAATAACTGCTGCGATAGCGTGGCGGTATAGCAGGAAGATCCATATTTTCCGCCACCAGCGCCCGCAATTCAAAATCATCGACATCCTGCATTGCTTCGTTTTCTTCCAGGCAATGCCAGCGCATATCGAGAAGTGCGGCGCTAAGCAGTTCGCTCATCTCATACCCTTTGTTGAACAGGCTGGCATTACGCATTTTCTGTTGCAGTTCGTCAGGCATTGCTGCCCCGCTCTGATAATGCCGGGCGTAGCGAGCGAATACCTGCGGATGCGTTGCCCAGTGTTCATTGATTTGCGACGGAAATTCGACAAAATCACGCGGCGTGTTGGTGCCGGAAAGCGTGGCATAACGCTGGCGGGCAAAAAGGCCGTGCAGCGTATGACCAAATTCATGGAATAAGGTTATTACATCATCCCAGAGTAACAACGCAGGCTCACCGGCAGCGGGTTTCTGATAATTGCAAACGTTATAAATTACCGGGTGCGTTTCATTAAGCGTTGATTGCTCAACAAAATTGCCCATCCATGCACCGCCGCTTTTTGAATCACGGGCGAAGAAATCACCGTAAAATAACGCCAGCCCCACGCCATTATGATCAAAAATTTCCCACACCCGAACGTCAGGATGGTAGACAGGAATATCAAAACGTTCGACAAACTTAATACCGAAGAGCTGATTCGCGGTCCAGAATACACCTTCATTCAACACCGTGTTTAATTCAAAATATGGCTTGAGCTGCGCCTCATCAAGATCAAATTTCTCCCGCCGTACCTGTTCGGCATAAAATGCCCAGTCCCACGGCTGCGCGCTAAACCCGCCCTGCTGCTTATCAATAACCGCCTGTATGGAGGCTAATTCATCGCTCGCACGTTGACGCGCCGCTGGAACAATTTCCCGCATAAAGTTGAGTGCTGCTTCTGGCGTTTTTGCCATCTGATCGGCGATTTTCCATGCGGCATAATGAGGGAAACCAAGCAGTTTCGCCTGCTGCGCACGGATCTCCACCAGACGTTGAATGATAGCGCGGGTATCATTGGCATCATTTTTTTCCGCTCGCGTCCAGCCCGCAATAAACAGTTTTTCACGCGTCGCACGATCGCGCATTTCGGCAAGCGCCGGTTGTTGGGTGGTATTCAGCAACGGAATCAGCCATTTGTTATCCAGACCTTTCTCGCGAGCCGCCTCTGCCGCCAGAGCAATCTCTTGCTCACTCATTCCTGCCAGCTGCGCGAAATCGTTCACAACCAGACCGCCGGATTTATTTGCTGCCAGTAACCGCTGGTTATACTGGCTGGTCAGGGTCGCAGCTTCTGTATTCAGTACTTTTAATTTTGCTTTATCAGCTTGCGCAAGTTTGGCTCCGGCAAGGACAAAACGTTGATGAATCACCTCCACCAGGCGGATGGATTCACTATCAAGCCCCAGGGATTCTCGGCGCTGCCAGACAGCATCTACCCGCGCGAATAATTCACCGTTCAGATAGATATCATTAGCCAGTTCCGCCAGTTCAGCGGAAAACTGTTCATCAAGACGCTGTAATTCATCATTGGTATGCGCCGCAGTCATCGCAAAAAAGACGCTGGTAACGCGGGTAAGTAATTCTCCGCTTTGTTCCAGTGCCAGAATAGTATTGTTGAAATCAGGCGTTTGCGGGTTAAGCGCGATGGCAGCAATTTCTGCCCGCTTTTGCAGCATTCCCTCATCGAATGCCGGGCGATAGTGATGATTGGCAATTTGATCAAAATGGGGAGCCAGATACGGCAGTGTGCTTTGCACAAGGAAAGGATTCATTGTTGTCATTTTCTTCTCCTGAACGCGAGGTGTTCCATAGCGTAGGCTTACTGATAACGGAGTGCAATCTTGCAAACCAGTATTACCCGCTCTTAAGCATCCCGTGCTATGTTATTGACACACAAAAGCGTTGAGGAACAGTGAGATGATCGTTTTAGTAACTGGAGCAACGGCAGGTTTTGGTGAATGCATTACTCGTCGTTTTATTCAACAAGGGCATAAAGTTATCGCCACTGGCCGTCGCCAGGAGCGGTTGCAGGAGTTAAAAGACGAACTGGGAGATAATCTTTATATCGCCCAACTGGACGTTCGCAACCGCGCCGCTATTGAAGAGATGCTGGCATCGCTTCCTGCCGAGTGGTGCAATATTGATATCCTGGTAAATAATGCCGGTCTGGCGTTGGGCATGGAGCCTGCGCATAAAGCCAGCGTTGAAGACTGGGAAACGATGATTGATACCAACAACAAAGGCCTGGTATATATGACGCGCGCCGTCTTACCGGGTATGGTTGAACGTAATCATGGTCATATTATTAACATTGGCTCAACGGCAGGCAGCTGGCCGTATGCCGGTGGTAACGTTTACGGTGCGACGAAAGCGTTTGTTCGTCAGTTTAGCCTGAATCTGCGTACGGACCTGCATGGTACGGCGGTGCGCGTCACCGACATCGAACCGGGTCTGGTGGGTGGCACCGAGTTTTCCAATGTCCGCTTTAAAGGCGATGACGGTAAAGCGGAAAAAACCTATCAAAATACCGTTGCATTGACGCCAGAAGATGTCAGCGAAGCCGTCTGGTGGGTGTCAACGCTGCCTGCTCACGTTAATATCAATACCCTGGAAATGATGCCGGTTACCCAAAGCTATGCCGGACTGAATGTCCACCGTCAGTAATTTTTATACCCGGCGTAACTGCCGGGTTATTGCTTGTCACAAAAAAGTGGTAGACTCATGCAGTTAACTCACTCACAAGCAAGAACGAATGACCGTCGAAACGCAACTTAATCCCACACAGCCTGTCAATCAGCAAATTTATCGTATCCTTCGTCGCGACATTGTCCATTGCCTGATTGCACCAGGCACACCGTTGTCGGAAAAAGAAGTTTCTGTTCGTTTCAATGTGTCACGCCAGCCGGTTCGTGAAGCCTTTATTAAACTGGCGGAAAACGGCCTGATCCAAATTCGTCCGCAGCGTGGCAGCTACGTCAACAAAATTTCCATGGCCCAGGTGCGCAACGGCAGTTTTATCCGTCAGGCCATTGAGTGCGCGGTGGCGCGTCGGGCGGCGAGCATGATTACCGAAAGCCAGTGCTACCAACTGGAACAAAATCTTCACCAGCAACGCATTGCCATTGAGCGCAAGCAACTGGATGATTTTTTTGAACTTGATGACAACTTCCATCAACTCCTGACCCAGATTGCCGACTGTCAACTGGCGTGGGATACCATTGAGAACCTGAAAGCGACCGTTGATCGCGTGCGCTATATGAGTTTCGACCACGTTTCTCCACCAGAAATGCTGTTACGCCAGCATCTTGAGATTTTCTCTGCCCTGCAAAAACGTGATGGCGATGCGGTAGAACGTGCAATGACGCAACATTTGCAGGAAATCAGCGAATCCGTGCGCCAGATCCGTCAGGAAAACAGCGACTGGTTTAGCGAAGAGTAATTCATTTCCTCTCATCCCATCCGGGATGAGAGTTTTTCCCTCCGTCATATGGCTCATGCATGCATCAAAAAAGATGTGAGCTTGATCAAAAACAAAAAATATTTCACTCGACAGGAGTATTTATATTGCGCCCGTTACGTGGGCTTCGACTGTAAATCAGAAAGGAGAAAACACCTATGACGACCTACGATCGTAACCGTAACGCAATCACCACTGGCAGCCGTGTTATGGTTAGCGGCACCGGTCACACTGGCAAGATCCTGTCGATTGATACTGAAGGTCTGACCGCTGAGCAAATCCGCCGCGGAAAAACCGTAGTTGTTGAAGGTTGTGAAGAGAAACTGGCACCTCTGGACCTGATTCGTCTCGGCATGAACTAAGCGTGTGAATGCCGCCGATGGCGGCATTGCTTTTTTTACTTCACGGAATATTTCGCCACGGTCGCTTTTGCACCATGCGCTAATAAAGACAAGTACGCTTCCGTCACTTTTGCAGTAAACAAGCTATTGTCTGGCAAATCATCACCAAAGATCGCCTTAATCGCCAGCAATGACTGGACGCGCGCTTTCCCTTCGGCACTACTTTGTACAGCCTTCTGAATAACAGGTAACAGTGGGTCACTGATTTCTATCGGATTTCCCTGTTCATCAACACCACCCACATAACGCATCCAACCTGCGACGCCCAGCGCCAGCAGATCGAACTTGCTGTCATGCGCCAGATGCCAGCGAACAGAATCTAACATCCGCTGTGGCAATTTCTGGCTGCCATCCATCGCAATCTGCCAGGTTCGATGACGTAGCGCCGGGTTGCTATAGCGTTCAATCAATCGGTTAGCGTAATCTTGCAAATCAACGCCCTGCACTTTCAACGTCGGCGCTTGTTCCTGCAACATCAAGGCATACGCTGCATGATGATAATGTTCATCTTCCATGCAGTCATTAATGTGCTGATATCCGGCAAGATACCCCAGATACGCCAGGAATGAATGACTGCCGTTGAGCATGCGCAACTTCATCTCTTCATAAGGCAGCACATCACTAACCAGTTCGGCTCCCGCTTTTTCCCATTCCGGACGTCCGGCAACAAAGTTATCTTCGATAACCCACTGGCGGAAAGGTTCACAGGCAACGCCCGCAGGATCGCGCACACCGGTAAGTTGTTCGATTTTCGCCAGCGTATCCTCCGTCACTGCGGGCACAATACGGTCCACCATTGTTGATGGGAAAGTCACGTTTTCTTCGATCCATTGTGCCAGTTTTACATCAACAGCTTGCGCGTAGGAAGTGACAACGTCACGCATAACATGACCGTTTTCTGGCATGTTGTCACATGACATGACGGTAAATGCGGGAAGTCCTGCCGCTTTACGGCGAGCCAGCGCTTCGACAATCACCCCTGTTGCAGTTTTCGGCTGGTGGGGATTTTGTACGTCGGCAACGACCATCGGGTGATCGAGCATTAACTGTCCGGTCGCCGGAGAGTGGAAATACCCTTTTTCGGTGATTGTCAGAGAGACAATCGCGATTTGTGGTTCACACATCGCAGCCAACACGGTTTCTAAGCCATCAATCTGTACGTGCAAGGCTTTTTTAACGACGCCAACGACGCGAGCCGTCCACGCATCGGCCGACATTTCCGCAACGGTATAAAGATTATCTTGCTGTTGTAAATCGGCAATTTGCTGTTCACCGCCGATTAAATTGACCTCATAATATCCCCAGTCACTGAAATGTTCCGTAGCAAGAATATCGGCATACACGCCCTGATGCGCACGGTGAAATGCACCAAAGCCTAAATGAACAATTCTTGGGGCCAGGTTATTACGATCATAAACAGGGAGCGTCGCTTTTGCTGATAACAAATTATTTC
Organism: Escherichia sp. WS1368; assembly: GCF_046487485.1. Classification (NCBI taxonomy): domain Bacteria; kingdom Pseudomonadati; phylum Pseudomonadota; class Gammaproteobacteria; order Enterobacterales; family Enterobacteriaceae; genus Escherichia; species Escherichia sp. WS1368. Next base: position 33,027 of record NZ_JBJQJI010000014.1, on the reverse strand, counting down.
CCATAACAATTCCTTAAATATAAATATGGCAAGCTACATGTTTTGTTATATGAATAAAAATCCCCTCTCCGGTAAGAGAAGGGATTGAGGATTTAAAGACTTCTGGAAGGTTGCGCAGCTCTGACAACACGCGGTTGATCTTCCGCAGCGTCTTCCAGCGCACTTAAATCACGGTCTTTCACTTCTGGCATTTTCAGCGCAGAGATTAAACCAATCACTGAATATGCCATGATCATAATGGCGATCGGATACCAGGATTCCGTCATGGTGCAGAAAATACCCGCCAGGATAGGACCAAAACCGGAAGCGATAAGACCACCAATTTCTTTAGAAATAGCCATCCGGGTAAAGCGGTTTTTACAGCCGAACATTTCTGCCATGGTAATGTTTTCCAGAGCAAATAATCCCAGCACCGCACAGTTATGAATCACAATCAGTGCAACCATAATGGTGCTCGGGGCATAGCTTTTATCTACGATGATAGAAAGCATTGGCCACGCCAGCACAATCGCAGAGGTATTCATAATAATATACGGGATCCGGCGACCAATTTTATCGGATAACCAACCAAGGAACGGAATGGTCATAAAGCCGAGAATCGAACTGATCATCAATGCATCTGTTGGAATTGCTTTGTTAAACAATAACGTCTGCACTAAATAGCCTGCAAGGAAAGTCTGAATTAAACCGGAGTTACCCGCCTGACCAAAACGCAGCCCTGTTGCCAGCCAGAAGGATTTGCTCTGGAACATGCTACCAGCAGGTGCAAGTTTTGCTGTCGGTTGGTTGCTGTCGTTAACCTTCTCAAAGACCGGGCTTTCTTTCAGATTCATACGCAACCAGATAGCAAAGACCATCACGACAACGCTCGCCAGGAACGGTATACGCCATCCCCACGCCAGCAGTTCCTCTTTACTGAGAATGAAGAACATAAAGGCCCAGATTGCCGTTGCGCTCAAGGTTCCGCAGTTAGTCCCCATAGCAACAAATGAGGAGATAATTCCGCGCTTACCTTTTGGTGCATATTCCGCCAGCATCGTGCCGGCACCGGAAATTTCCGCGCCTGCCCCCAGCCCCTGAATAATACGCAGCGTCACCAGCAAAATTGGCGCAAACACACCAATTTGTGCATAGGTCGGCAGCACACCAATTAAGGTGGTACAGATCCCCATCATAGTGATGGTAATAAAGAGCACTTTTTTACGCCCGATTCTGTCGCCCATTTTGCCGAAAATAAATGCTCCGACAATACGCGCCACATAACCTGCACCGTAGGTTCCCATTGCCAGAATTAACGCCATTGCCGTTGATGATTCAGGAAAAAATATTTCATGAAACACTAACGCTGCGCCGAGCGAATATAACTGGAAATCCATAATTCACAGGTGTTTTTTCCCATCCTGTGGTTTCCTTGGCGTTTTCTAGGTTTTTTCAGATAGTTGCATTTTTTAAAAAGCATCCTAAGTTCGATCTCAGTGTCTATCTGGGGCCTATTTCTGTCCCATATATGCCCCAAAAAAACTCCTCAACAGATAAGTAGTTTTTTCATGGAGTTACGCGTAAAATCAATAACGGCTGGAAATCATTCAATACTCGCACTATCGAAAAATTTACCAGCCAACCGCAGCACGTTCTTGCATAAGGCGTGTCTGCGGTTTTTCAACTATTCAGATACATCACTCCCATCACATTCATTCCTCCGCATCAAAGGCATATAGGCTATATCACCTTGATATTTTTCTTCTTCAGATAAAAACTGTTATCTATGTATACTTTTAAACCCAATCCGTGTAGAGTCTCTGCATAAGATAGTTTGCAGTTGCCACTTCAGCTTGCGCCATAAACCGCCTGATTTTTGCCGCCATCTGTTAGCATTCCTGTATACCTGAAACGACAATGTTTATCTACGAACTTTAAGAACACCCAGGATAAAAATTGTCAACTATATCATATATAACACATTACTAATTCGAGGCTATATGAACAGCATACTGATAATCACTTCGCTCCTTATCATATTCAGCATTTTTAGTCATGCTCTAATAAAATTAGGGATTGGCATATCCAATAACCCAGACAAAACCGATGTATAAGTCAACATATCCTGAATCAGACATACAATATCGCAATGAAAATCAATAATATTTTAAGGAATATATTCATGAAATCAAAAGACACCCTAAAGTGGTTCCCTGCGCAGCTTCCTGAAGTCAGAATTATCCTAGGGGATGCTGTAGTGGAAGTAGCAAAACAGGGAAGACCTATCAATACCAGAACATTGCTTGATTACATTGAAGGAAACATAAAGAAAAAATCATGGCTGGATAACAAAGAATTATTACAAACAGCGATATCAGTTCTTAAAGACAACCAAAATTTAAATGGTAAAATGTAATATAATAAACTTACTTTTTTATCATTTTTCCACTTTAACAACATTTTGCTCCACTTTTCCACGACCAAACAACTTGAAATCTGGTTAAAATAACACGCAACACTATTCTTCTTCCTTGAGTCCGCCCGGAACTCGAAAAACAAACCGAGTTAAAGCCATTTTTCACAAAATCGATTTTGGGTCTCACCAAAATTACGGGGTTGCATACGCATTCGTTTATTTTCGAACGTGTACATACAAACATGCACAAAAATAATCAAAATTATTTTCTGAGATGCATTATGATATGAACACCAATTTCGTATAGAGTCTCACTATGTCTCGAATTTTTGCTTACTGTCGGATATCAACGCTGGATCAGACCACCGAAAATCAACGCCGGGAAATCGAAAGTGCAGGTTTTAAAATCAAACCTCAGCAAATAATCGAAGAACACATTAGCGGCTCAGCAGCAACCAGTGAGCGTCCTGGTTTTAACCGGTTGCTTGCTCGCCTGAAATGTGGTGATCAATTGATTGTGACAAAACTGGATCGCCTTGGTTGTAATGCAATGGATATCAGGAAAACAGTGGAACAACTGACCGAAACAGGTATCAGAGTGCATTGCTTAGCATTGGGGGGCATTGACCTGACCAGTCCAACAGGAAAAATGATGATGCAAGTAATTTCAGCAGTCGCTGAATTTGAACGAGACCTTTTACTTGAACGCACTCATTCCGGGATAGTAAGAGCCCGGGGCGCAGGGAAACGTTTTGGTCGACCACCTGTGTTAAATGAAGAACAGAAACAGGTGGTATTCGAACGGATTAAGTCAGGTGTAAGTATAAGTGCCATTGCCCGGGAATTCAAAACCTCGCGGCAAACCATTTTAAGAGCCAAAGCAAAACTTCAGACACCTGACATATAAAAAATAATCTCGGTGTGAGATGCCTTACGTCTTCCAAGCCCCCTTCCTTGCCGTAAATGGAAAGATACATCTAATTATAGAATTTATATGTTTTACCCTACGGCAGTGCTGGCCATTCAATATCCTGTGCAGTTGACGTATCAACACGGTTCAGCAACACCCGATACTTCTTCAAGGCTTCCCGCAACGAGGTTTCTTCCTCCGTTGCATATACAGCTCACCTTTTTTCACCCACGATTAACCAACAGCCAGACCAGCAGACACGCCACCACCGGCACAGCAAAATCCATCAGGCTTGCCACATCCCACGCACGCGGATCAAAACCGCCCCACCACGGCATATTCATACGCTTGCCATGCCCGAACATTTCAATCCAGCGATATTCTGCCTGGGTATGTTCACGCGCAATGAAGAACGTACAACCAGCTATCGCCCCGTAAGCCCAGTTTCCGGTAAAAAGACCAACCAGTACCTGCGCAGCCACAGCACAAAGTGCATGAAGGAAAGGTGTTATATCCATTACGCCTCCTTTATCCGATATCGCTTCGGGAAACGGATAACAACTTTAATTCTGACTCAAGTTCATCAACTCTTTCAGTCAGCTTCTGGATATGGTGAATCAGTGGAACAACCAGACGTTCGTACATTACACCTTCGGCAACAAGGCCATTGCTGGAAATGGTTTCCGGTGCATCATCTTCGTTGGCTGGTCGCCAGTGAACAAACTGAGGGGCAATTTCTCCAACTTCCTCGGCAATCAATCCATAGAATCCCCAGTCACGCCTGTCATTTTCGCATTGCGACCTGTACCACACAGGGCGCATCCTGAAAATGAGATCGGCGTGCTCTGAATCTATCGTCTCTACTGAATGTTTATAGCGGATAGACGATGTTGACCGCAGCACAGACGAAATTGCAGGGTCAGGATTAAGATAAAGATTTGCCGCCGCTGTAGTTGTGCCCAATCCCCATAAATAAAACGCTTCACGGCCAGTCAGCGGGTAAAAATCTCCGCCATAACGACCACTTTCCAGATCGTTCACTTCCACTTTGTTTTTCAGCTTATTATCAACTTCAGTTTTTGTGTATCTGGTGCTGATATCCTGCTTTGCACTGGCCATATCAGTCTGAAGCGTTGATACTTTTCCGTTAATAGAGGAAATATCTTCCTTTGCTTTACTAACATCTCCCTTCAGCGTGGTGATGTCTCCCGGAATTACTGTTGATGTAGCCATTTCTCTACCTCACATCCAGCCACGAAGTTGATGCTCAACAGCAACCGCGTATTCATCGAATAATGACGATATTTGCGTATCCTTAATGATGCGCACGTTTACAAAATATCCATCTTCCTTAACACATACCGGTTCGCCATCTTCAGTCAGCTCTCCGGTTTCTTTGTACACGTTACCTATCACATCAATCAGAATATCATCCTGCATCGACTCGTCATTATAATAGCCAATACTTCCCATAAAGGCCGAAAAGTCGGCCCTGTCGGCAAATTTGAGTGTTAAATCTTTCATTAGATTGACTCCCCCATCTGAGCATCAGTCAATGCCTTGTGCCAAATACGCAGATTTCGAACGTGTCCAAATAGGTGACGGTTGCCGGATGATGATTGACCACCAATATTAATGAAGCCTCCTGTATATTTGTGTTTTTTATAAGGAGAAACTACCTTAGCACCAATATTACCGTTAACCACAACACACAATTCTCGACTTTCTGTGAATCTAAAGCCGATAATGCTTTTTCTCTCTGGTCGTTCTATAACGCTTTTATATTCTATTTTAGTGCCTTTACCATTTGTAATGATTGCGCGTGCTCCCAAAGATGTATACCCCAAATACATATAACTTTCATCTGCAATTTCAGTTGTATCTCCCGTAGTGGAAATATTAAGAATACGTGCGCTACCTTCTTTGTTTGGCGATTCATCCCAATTGGTATTAACTTCTGCTAATGAACTAATAGCGGGATTGCACCAATTTAGAGAAATGGGGACCGTTACAATATCGCTGGCGCGTGTTACAGGGGATGCGCCTGTTATAATAAACGATGAAGCGCACGCCCCACCTTCAACTTGAGGGGTCGAAATATAAATATAATCATCCGCGCCAGTGCCCACTCCTTTTGCCGGGGCATACTGAACCATTCCACCTATCATATTTTCTGTATCAAGTGCCTTAATTGTCGCCTCAAAAAAGATCCATTTGCTTGCTTCATCTTTAACAGCCCTTGCAGTAATGCGATTAGCGGCACCACCCGTCTTATCAATAGATAAATCTGTCGTATTTAAGTAAGCGTCACCTAAGAATGTGTAGGTAGAACCATCATAGTTTTCAAATCGTAATCGGCATCTTAAATTTGGAGTGCCACTTTGCACCCTGCATGATATGGTTACATACTTTTCTCCGCCTGTTACATCAAAACCTTTACTGCCGGAAACGGTTACTATGTTAATCGCTGAAATTTGCCCTACCATTTCTGGTTTTAATGTAAATTTTGCGTACTGGAATCCGAAATCATCTACACCTGATGCACTTAAGATCATATTTGACGACTTGTTCCATTTAGTCGGATTTGTTGAATTGATTAGCAGGTTAGTTCTTTGCCCCTCAATAAGCAGGCCATCACGTTCAAATCGTGGCTCGTCAATGGCAGCCTCTGTCAGCACACCAGATTTATTAATGTAAGTTGCTTTCGATGCGCGTTTAAACTTTACAATCTTGTCGCCAGGCATTGTTATTTCATCGTCGCCAATAACAATTTTTTTATATGATGGCGAAAAGCCCGTAATCATATCCAGTGAATCATTAAACGGTATCCACACATCGGGCAACGGCTGCAAAACTTGTTTATACGGCTCCGCTGCCTGGCTTGCATACTCTCTGGCTGCGTCTTCACTTGCTTTAGCTGCTGTCTGGCTTGCTGCCGATGCTTGCGCCGAGTTCGCCGCCGCAGTCTCGCTCGCCTTTGCGTTGGTTTCACTGGTTTTTGCTGCTTTTTGACTGTTAGCTGATGCAGTGGCAGAAGCAGCCGCCGCGCTTGCAGAACTGGCTGCGGCACTCTCGCTTTGGGCCGCTGCATCCTGACTGCTTTTCGCCGCAGTTTCACTGGCTTTGGCATTCGTTTCGCTGGTCTTCGCTGCCGTCTGGCTGGACTTTGCGTTAGTTTCACTCGTCTTCGCAGCTTTCTGGCTGTTAGCCGCAGCAGTTGCTGATCCAGCTGCTGAAGTCGCAGAACCGGCTGCCGCGCTCTCGCTTTGGGCTGCTGCAACCTGGCTGTTTTTTGCCGCAGTTTCACTGGCTTTGGCATTCGTTTCGCTGGTTTTCGCTGCCGTCTGGCTGGACTTTGCGTTGGTTTCGCTCGTCTTTGCGGCTGTCTCGCTATTTTTCGCGTTGGTTTCTGATTTTTTGGCTGCTGTCGCGGAGTTTGCCGATGCAGTCTTTGAGGTCGCTGCCGCCTGTGCACTATTAGCTGCATTCGTTTCTGAGGTTTTCGCCGCGTTCTTTGATGATGCCGCTGCAGTTTCGGATTTCTTTGCCGCCGCTGCGCTCTGAGAGGCGGCTTCGGCGTTGCGTGCCACTTCTTCCACCATTGCCTCAAAACGACGCAATGCCTCCGGCATGACATCATCTTCCGTCATGGCACCGAGAAAATCATTCAGCGTACCTGGTCTGGAGCCTTCATAGACGGTAATGGTCCCGGCATGTGAAGGCGGAAAACCTTCAACCAGCAGGGTGACGCTGTACTGGCCATACTCAACATCCATGCTGTAACGTCCGGCTTCATCCGGATTTTCAGAAGCCACCGTGTTCACCAGTACCGTGGTGCTGTTACGCTTTGCCTTCAGTTGAATAGTGCAGTTCTGTATTGGTTTTCCCGCACCATCTTTCAGCACACCTGAGATTTTTACTGCTGCCATATCCACTCCACAAAAAAGCCCGCCTGAACCGGCGGGCTGTCATAACACTGTGTTACCTGGCTAATCAGAATTTATAACCGACACCCACGATGAAACCGTCAGTGCGCCAGTCACCACTGCCGGAGCCTTCATAAGCAATATCAATGGCCACGGATTCGGTCGGGTTAAACTGCACGCCAGCTCCCCACGCCAGAGACGTGTTGCTGTGGCGACCGTCATCACTTCCGGTCAGCACATCGTGCGTTTTCCCCTTATTGTCAGTTACGCGGAGATAATCCCCGGAAAAAGTCGACACACGGCTGTAAGCCATACCCGCCATCGCATACGCGCTGAACCATTCATTCACGCGCACAGACGGCCCCACCATCACGCTGAACCAGCGGTTACGCACGGAATCTTCATGCCAGCGGGTATTGCTGTAACGGGTAAGCTGGCGATTCTTGTCTCCTGCATAGCTGAATGACGTCACCAGCCCCAGTGTGTCCGTAAACTCATAACGGTATTTCACGTTAATCCCGTTAAGATCATCGCTGCCGGGAACGTTCGTCGAGGCATGAAGATACCCCGCGCTCAGCGTGGACTGATGTTCAGATGCCCATGCAGGCGCACCGGATACGGACAGACAGATGGCTGCGGACAAAATGGCTGCACAAACTTTACGCATAATTACCTCTCGCTTTTCTGCAATAAAAAAGGCGCCATTTCTGGCGCCCGTATATGGGTTATAAAATTCAGCTGATACTGATGCCTGCGGTGGCTTTCTTCATCACCACAACCAGCAAATCGCTGATACTTGCTGTGGGATACCAGTCATTTACCAGCCATGCTGACACCGAAAACTCCAGCGTCATGTGACCGTGACCGGCAGGCATATCAATAACGCCACTGTAAATCAGCGTATTATCCAGCGCGGTACGGTTATAAATTTCAGCACCGTTTTTCCGCACTATCAGACGGCATGAGGAGTAAATATCAGTATGCTCTCTCTCATGTTTAGCGCCGCTGAATGCCACCGCCGGAATAACAATCTGCCGGTCAAACGGCTGATCGTCATAAACCCTGACGGTAATGGTCCCTGATGGCCACCGCTCCGGTGCACGGGAGTCCCGGGGGAAAGCTTTGCCCACTGTTTTAACGAGATCGCCTTCAATCTGGTTCGCGGACAGTTTTCCCAGAACCCGACAGTTCTCGTTAATCGTGACGTTGTTGAGCGTCCCGGAGTTCGCATTCACGTTACCGCTGATATCGGCATTTTTCGCCGTCAGCCGCCCATCCGGTGTCAGGGAAAATGCCGGAGGATTACCGCCGCTGGTAATGGTGGGGGCCGTCAGGCGTTTCAGGAACACGTCGTTCATGAATATCTGGTTGCCCTGCGCCACAAACATCGGCGTTTCATTCCCGTTTGCCGGGTCAATAAACGCGATACGATTGGCGGCAACCAGAAACTGACTCAGTTTGCCTTCCTCTGTATCCTCCATACTGAGGCCAATACCCGCGACATAATGTTTGCCGTCTTTGGTCTGCTCAATTTTGACGCCCCACATGGCATTCCACTTATCACTGGCGTCCTTCCACTCTTTCGAAAACTCCTCCAGTCTGCTGGCGTTATCCTCCGTCAGCTCGACTTTTTCCAGCAGCTCCTTGCCGAGATGGGATTCGGTTATCTGGCCTTTGAAAAAATCCAGGTAACCTTCCGCATCATCGCTCGCCCGACCAACAGCCTCCACGAATGCCGATTTGCCGACGGTGTTCACACTGCGGATATAAAAGTAATAATCACGACCCGGTTTGATATTGATACTGGCGGCTATCCAGTACAGCCCCGTGCCAAGGTAGCGGGCTGTGGTTTCAACCTGCCTGATATCCGCAATCCGTTTTTCCGAGAACCAGAACTCAAACTGTACCGTCGGGTCATAAACCGCAAGATGTGGCGTGGCGGTTATCTGAAAATAGCCCGGTGTCAGCTCAATCCGAGACGGCGCTGCCGGTGCGGCAATCCGGAACGATACCGATGCCGGATCGCCCTGCAGCCCCCACGCATTTACCGCCCGGACCGTCAGCATGTAACGCCCCAGCGCCAGTTGCGTGAAGCGGTATGTGGTTTCCGTCGTCCGGGCCGTGCTGACCAGCCGCTCACTGCCGTCATCCGCTGCCACGGTCAGGCGAAGCAGGAAGCTCACGCCCTTCACCACCTTCGGCGTGTCCCAGCGGGCCAGCACCTGATATTCCCCGCTGTCTGCGGTGACTTCGGCAGTCAGGTGCTGCACCGCTGGCGGCGTGACACCATTCACCGTGCCACTCTGTTCGCCGTCAAAGTGCGCCCCGTTATCCACGATGGCCTCTTTTTCCGGCACATGCTGCACGGCGGTGATGGCATACGTGCCGTCGTCGTTCTCACGGATACTCACGCAGCGGAACAGTCGCTGGCGCAGCGTCGGCAGCTTCAGCCCCCATACGCTGTATTCAGCAACACCGTCAGGAACACGGCTCACTTTTACCTTCACGCCGTCGGTGACGGACTGAACCTCCACGCTGACCGGATTGCCACTTCCGTCAACCAGGCTTATCAGCGTGGTACCGGAGGATGGCAGCGTGATTTCACGGTCGAGCGTCAGCGTCCGGGTCTGGCTGTTCACCGCCAGCACGCGACCACCGGTGCTGATACCGGCATAGTCATCATCGCAGATTTCAATAACATCGCCCGGCACATGGCGAAGCCCTTCTGCGCCCACGCTGAAATCCACGGTCTGCGTTTCCAGCAGTTCCGTTTTAATCAGCCACAGCCCGGCTCGGTGTGCCTGCCCCCGGCTGGTACAACCAAAGGCATCCATCTTCGTGACATTACGACCGTAACGGGCAATGGCCTGCGTATCTTCAACAAGCTCTGTCGCCGTCTCCCAGCCGTTGTTCGGGTCAATCCAGTTCACCTCAACGGCATTATGGCGGTCCTTCAGGGCGCTGAAGCTGTAGCGGAACGGCGCGCCATCATCCGGCATCACCACATTACTGCGGTTATAGGTCCACACCTTATCCGACTGTCGGTCCTGCACGAACGTCAGCGTCTGCCCGTTCCATACCGGCATACAGCGCATCGCCGAGCAGAAATCACTGAGCACATCCCACGCCTTGCGCTGTGTGGTCAGGTAAGCGTTACAGGTGATGCGCGGCTCCGTGCCGCCAAAGCCGTCCGGCACCGACTGGTCGCAATTCTGGCCGATGACATACAGCGCCCATTTATCCACATCCGCCGCACCAAGACGTTTCCCCATGCCGTAGCGCGGATGGGTCAGCATATCCCACAGACACCAGGCCATGTTGTTGCTGTATGCCGGTTTTAACGTTCCGTCCCAGATACCGCTGTATTGCCGCGTCTGCGGGTTATAGTTCGACGGCACCTGCAGAATGCGCCCGCGAAGATGATAATTACGGCTCACCTGCTGGCTGCCGAACTGCTCCGAGTCCACCTGCACGCCAACCAGTGCCGTGTTCGGGTAGCACTGTTTCACATCGATGATTTCGGTGTATGACGACCAGAGCGTTTTGTTCTGCAGTTGGTCTGTGGTGCTGTCCGGCGTCATCCTGCGCATCCGGATATTGAACGGGCGCGGCGGCAGGTTACCCACCACCACCGAGGCCAGATACTGTGAGGTGGTTTTGCCTTTAATGGTGATGTCTTTTTCCGTCACCCAGCCACCGTTACGTTGTATCTGAACCAGCAGGCGGACTTCCGACGGATTCCTGTCCCCCTTTGAGGTGGTTTCCACCAGTGCCTGCACGCCGAAGGTAAAACGCAGTCGGTCAATGTTTGCCGACGTGATGGTCCGGGTGATCGGCGTGTCGTATTTCACTTCCGTACCCAGCACCGTCTCGGAGCCGGAGGATTCAAATCCCTCCGGCGGTGTTTGCTCCTGCTCACCGGCCCGGAACACCACCGTGACGCCGGAGATGTTGGTATTCCCCTCAATGTCCAGCACTGGCGTACTGTTCAGCAGCACGCTTTTTAATCCATCTACCGGACCTTCAACCGGCCCTTCGCTGATGGCATCGATCACACTCAGCAACTGCGTGGACTTCAGGTTGTCCTTCGCTTCGCGCGGAGTATGCCCCTTACTGCTGCCTTTACCCATTCCTAACGCTCCATAAACGACAAAACCGCCCGGAGGCGGTTTCACATAAAACGTTTTTCATCAGCGACCAATCACCACAACCTGACCACCATCCCCTTCGTCTGCCGTGCTGATCTCCTGAGAGACCACCCGCGACCCCACGCGCATTTCACCGTACAGAACGGGCAGAACATTGCCCTGGGCAACCATGTTATCCAGTGAGGAGAAATAGGTGTTCTGTTTGCCGTTATCTGTACTTGCTGCCGTGGGCGTCCTGGCTTTCGGTGCCAGCATCTGCGCCACTCCGCCCAGGATCATACTGGCCCCTGCCGCATACATACCCGATACAGCCGCGGCTCCCAGCCAGCCCACAGGGTTCCACCATGCCACCGCAATCAGCGCCGCCCCCAGCACCACCTGAAACACACCGCCACTTTTAGCTCCCGCCAGACGCGGCACGATGTGGATCACGGCACCATTTGCCAGCGGCTCATTAAGACGGGCAGACAATTCGGTTTCACCGGCATCACGCCCGGCAATGCGTACCTGGTACCAGCCGTCGCTCAGTTTCTGACGAAACGCCGGGATCTGCATGGCCAGCGCCCGGATGGCTTCGGACCCCGTTTTCACTCGAAGGTCGATGCGGCGGCCAAATCGTTGTAAATCCCCGTAAAGGCAGATGCGTGCCATGCCCGGTGACGCCAGAGGGAGTGTGTGCGTCGCTGCCATTTGTCGGTGTACCTCTCTCGTTTGCTCAGTTGTTCAGGAATATGGTGCAGCAGCTCGCTGTCACCACAGTAAATGGCGGCATGATTCGGCACCGATGAACCAAAACAGCACAGCAGCACATCGCCCGGCTGCGCCGCTGACAACGGCACCTGATACAGCCCTGTGGCCTCCAGATTATCCAGATAGAGATTCTGACCGTTACGCCACCAGTCATCCTCGCGATGAAAATCCGGCATCTCAATCCCCGCCAGATGGTAAGCATCCCGGAACAGCGTGTAACAGTCCGTCACCCCGTGCTCAAAGCGCCGCCCGGAAAGATGTGGCACACAGCGGAACTTGTGAATCGCTCCCCGGCAAACCAGCCACCACGGCAAATCACTCTGCACCTGCAGCCGCCGGTCGGTCTCACTCAGCCAGGGCATACCACCGGGGTGGCTGTGGACCAGCGCCACAATCTCACCCTGCATCTCTGCCCGCAGCCAGTCCTCCGGCGACATCCGGAAATACTCCTCCGGCTCACCGGAGATATTCACGCAGGGAAAATATCTTTCCCCCTCCGGTGTTCTCACCACGAAGCCGCACGACTCCGCTGGCGCACATCGCCGGGCGTGCGCCAGAATCGCTGATTCTGTCTCTGTCATGGGATTCACTGCGAAAGTTTGTTAATGGAAAGGAAGCCGCCAAAGTTGCCGACGTTATTGCGAAACTTACAACCACTCAGGCATTTGCTGCATTTATCCTTCGTGATATCGGACGTCGGCTGGTCATATTCATCCGCGACCGCCGGACCGTGATAACCGCACTCATCACCGCGATAGGTCCAGGTGCAGGTATTAGCCAGCATGATGCGCCCCGGAAAAACAGCACCGTCCGTTTCCGTCGGCGTGGACAGTACAAAAGAGGCACTGACCGCGCTCAGTTCGCTGCACTGCTCGATGCGCCAGCGGCTGATCACCTCCTGCTCCGGATCGGCGTCACTGTTTCCGTTGACGAAGTTCACCGCATCCAGAAAACGGGCGTAAACCTTACGCCTGACCACCGTTCCGCCGACCAGACTCTGCAGGTCTTCCGCCATCCCGGTGACCATTCCGTGCAGGTTAGAAACCGTCAGTGTCGGACGGGCAGCACTGCCCTTGCCGTTCAGTTCAAATCCCGTCCCCTGAATGGGGTATGCCTGATACTGCCGCCCCTGCCAGGTAACCGGCTCACCTTTTTCGTTCTGCTCATTACAGAAAAAATAACGTTCACCACCGACCTCTGTCAGATCGATTTCCCAGAGCACCACCTGGGCTGACTGAGTGAGGCGTGTCGTCTCATGATGTGTTTCCTGTGGAATATCCTGCATCAGAGCCTCCTATGCCACGACCTGTTCAAAATCTGCCGTTATGGTTACCCACAGCGCCCCCACGCTTGCCGACCATTTACGACAAACCACCCTGATCGGTTTCCAGTCATAAGGTGGCGTCCACTGAAATGCACGGACGCCACCGTGCCGTTCCAGAAAGGCTTTTAAAGATGGGTGTTCACATTTACGAACACGTATCGTCACGCTGTAAGTCGACAACTGGTTATTCAGTCCCGCCGCACGACGCTGTTCATAACCATCGCCCAGCTTCACTGTCACCACTTTCGGCTCTGATACCACATTCATATCCGGGCGCACTTTCCAGTGAAACGTCTCCATTACCGATATGCTCCACTTAACCGACCACCATCACGGGCCTGCTGTTGCATAAAGTCCGCTGCCGCTTTTTTCCCGAGGTCATAAACCGCCTTCAGGGCAGCCGGACCTATCTGCCCGTTCGTGCCATCGTTATTGATCTCGATGTTGTACTGCGGGGAAAACATCGCCATACCTGAACCCCCAATATCCGCCACAACCCCCAGCTTACCGTCAGCACCACGACGCAATGGCAGAATGGCTTCAGGTCCCGCTTCCCCCATCACACCCGCGCCTTTTGCAAAAGCAAAAAACGTCGGACGGTTAACCACCGTGCCACTGTAACGACTCAAATCAGCAGACTGATAAATCCCCCCATTGGCATTCAGGGAAAGGCTGCTGAGATCAAATCCCAGTACACTGCCAATCCCTTTTATCGATTTCATCATGGTTGCCTGCGCCAGGATTTTCGCCATATCTGACAGCACAGAAGAGGTGAAGGATTTGAAATTGAGTTTGCCGGTAGTGACAAAAGTTGCCAGGCCATTTCCCATGTTGCTGAAGGCTGACGAGAACACCTGTTCTGCTGTTTCTGCCGTATTATCTGCATCCACGGTAAAATCCTGAAATGCACGCAGGACTCCGTTTTTCCAGTTACCCTGCACAACTTCAAGCTGTTGCCAGTAACGGCGATTCTCATTCAGTTGTCGGTTCAGGCTCTCCGTCAGCGCCTGCTCGGCCTTTCTGTAGTCATCCGTGTTATATGTCCCTTTCTGCTCACTATCCCGCCTCAACTGCTCCAGCTGTTGCTGGTATTTCTGGCGAAGACTCAGTTGTACCTGATATCGCTGTCGCTGCTGATCACCCATACCCACCGTGGCGATATCCAGGTCATGTTGCTGACGCTGAGCGCGCTCTTCTTCAGCCAGTTGACTGGTCAGCTGAATTGTTTTTTTCTTCAGCTCGTTGAGTGCCGTCTGTTTCTGAAGCTCCTGCTGTTTTACATCCAGCAGCGTCAGTGCCTGAATCAGTTCATCTTTACGGGCCAGCACACTCTTTTCATCTGCCGTCAGTTTTTTCCCGTCCAGGTCGCTGATGCGCTGCTGCAGAGCCAGGAGCTGTTTATGCGCTTCTGTCATCCTTTCCGTGGCAATGCCTGCTGACTGTCTGGCAGCAGCAATCTGTCCTTCCACCTGTGCCTGTTGCTGACTGTACTGCAGCAATAACCGGGTGGCCTCATCATTACGGGTTTCGCGTGTTTTTTTCTTACCGGATGCCAGGGCTTTCTCGTAACGTTCATTTTCACGTTGTATCGCCGCATCCCTGACAGCCTGATCGGCGTACTGCATGGCATTAATACGCGCAATTTCACGCTGATGTCGTGCAGCTTCCGTTTCATTCATCCGGTTCAGTGCAGCATTTTCAGCATTACGGCGTTTCTGTTGCTCCTGATAATTCCGCTCTGCCTGCTCTTTTGCATCCTGCAAATCCTTCTGGCGTTTTTTCTCCTGAAGATCGTTAAGACGCTGCTGATCGTATTCAACCTGAGAAGATGATGCCGTCCAGGGGAGTCTTTTCGCCCGCGACACTTTCTCCTGCAAAGTGGCAATCTGCGCATCCAGCGAATCTTCACGACCAATATTCATGGCCGCATCCCAGAACTGCTTCCACCAGTCAGACAAAGTTTGCAGCGTACTGCCCAGCGCATTGAGGTTATTATCAATATCCGCAGTACGCCGACCGGTTTCCTCTGCCAGTGCAGACATGGCTATCCGTGCCGCATCACTGGACCGCCCCTGCTCTCCAAGGACGCGTATCTGCTCAAGCTGAGTGGCAGTAAGAAAATGCAGCTCATTGTCCAGAGACTTCGCGGCATTTACAGGATCATCCTTCAGCCGCTTAAACTGATTTATGGTATCGCTGACCGACTGGCCAACCGATCGCTCCATCTGTGCGGCAGCTCTCGCCACCATACCGATATCGTTTCCACGAAATGCACCACTCCCCACCACCTGAGCCAGCGCACCGGCTGCAGCATGTTGCGTGATACCATTCCCGGAAATAGCACGACTGAGCGTCCACAGCTGCCCGGCAGTGACTCCGGCATAATGCCCCGTCAGCGACAGCTGGCGGTTAAATTCTTCCCCCTCCTTCTGACCGTCATACCAGGCTTTACCCAGACCATAGACGGCCGCGGTAATACCGCCAATAACCCCGCCCAGCATCATGCCTTTCGGTGACATCAGTGTGTCTATCCATCCGGCACGGTTAGCCAGCGTTATCCCGGATCCCCTCAGCGCCCCTAAATTGCCGCGGGCCAGTTCACCTATCAGAACGCCTATCTCCTGGCGGGCCGCTGCACTTTTCAGACCCAGCGAATGCGTGGCTTTTCCTGCCCGCTCCATTTTGCGGATATACACTTCTGCAGCACTGCTTACCCCCAGCTGGGCAGCCCTGGCACGAAGCAACTCAGAAGAAGAAAGATTCTGGCGGGTTGCCTGCTCTTTAAGCTGACGGATAAACGCCACTTTCTGTCGGGTAGCCTCTGCCTCAGCCTGCGTAAGAACACGGGTTTTCGCCGTAACCTCAGAAATCAGCGCCAGATAATCCTGCTGACCAATCCCGCCACTGTTTCTGGCCTGTCGGATCTGCTGCTGAATACGCTGTAATTCCTGCAGCCCCGCACTGGCCTGTTTCACACTGTCAATCTGACGATAAAACGCAGCAGCCGCTTTATCCTGAGCCTCCGCCAGAGCGATGGCCTGCGCCTGTTCCTCGCGCATTTTCTGGCTCAGTGCCTCCATGCGCTGGCGGGTTTTCTCCACCTCGCGGGCCATGCGTTCATGAGCCTGTGCGTTCTTCTCCACCGTCTGCGCATGGACGGATGCGGCTGTTGCAGCCGAAGAAGCTGCCTGCGTTGTCTGCCGGGCGGCCTGAGTCTGACGCTCCATAAAACGCTGCATACGGGCAGAAGACCGTTCTGCATCGCTGGCTGCACCATTCAGAAGGTTTTTGATACGGGGAATTTCATTTTTAAACTCTGCCGCATCAATCCCCAAATCAATGACCAGGTTGGCTATCTGGTCCATAACGCACACCTCCGGAAATACCTTCCCCAAGATGCATCAGTTCTTCGTCCGTTCGCTCCGGTATCCCGTTCTCTTCCGGTAAAAGGCTGAAATCAGCCACCGCAGCATCACTGCTGCCGGACACCATTCTCACGATCAATGCCTTCAGCGAGGCAAACTGCGCATCCATCCACACATCACTGAAGCTCTGCATCCGGAAATAATCGCCCCACTCACCAAGCTCAGTGGCCGACATTTCCGACAGCATCCGCCGCCAGTCTGCCCGCCGGAACTCCCGGGCAAGCCGCATGACAAACTGCATTTCCCGCGTCAGGACTTTTCCGGCGTCAGCGCCTCATGCTCATCATCCACGGCATTATCAATGGCCCCCATACCGCTCAGCGACAGAACCATCTCCGCCCCCGCACCCAGGGCATCATACGACCATGTTGTAATAACGGATGCGCAAAGCGTCTCTACATCCTTAGACTGATCCGCATTCCACAGTGAGCGGGAAACCAGCCAGGCATTGATATCCATCCCCATCCGCAGAAAAGCAATCTGTCGTTCAGCCTCCGGCAGTTCTCCCTCCACGGCATCAAACTTTGCCGTTCGCTGCTGAACAAACGTCAGATATTCAATTCTCTGCAGCCCGGACAGCTCACTGAGCACCACGGACTGTTTTTCATAATTAAACGTGTCCTGTTTCAGAAACATCATGTTCTCCACCTGCAAAAAAGCCCCGCATAACCGGGGCAAATGATGAGTATCGTCCTGTTAACCTGCTGCGCTGACAGTCACCGCAGTCACAGCCACAAAATTCCCGTCAGCGGTCATGCCCACAATGCTGACACTGCCCTGCTTCACGCCTTTTACCGTGGCCACAAGTCCGTTCAGGGTAACCGTGGCAGTCTGTGGATCTGACGAATGCACACTGATCGCTTTGTCACTGGCTCCGTCAGGTTTTACTGTAAAGGTCAGCGTGGTGGTTGCTCCCACTTTTACACTGGCAGACGCCGGTGATACTGTCAGCCCGGTAACGCTCACGGTTTCAGTGCCTTCCTCTGCCAGATACGGACGCCCCACACCGCTGATTTTCACAGTGCGGGTCATCACGTCTTTTGAGGCAATGGTTTTACCCAGTGAGCTCAGCCAGCCACGGAAAACATCAACAGTGCCGTTGGGATATTTGATACGAAACGCGCAGACTTCACCGGAGTCGAACAACTGAACCAGTTTTTTCTGCCCGCTGTCACCCGGACGCCAGGCCAGCGTCGCCGAAGTATCACCAACGGATTTCTGCCCCTGGGTTGTCGTTTTCCAGTCTGCATCTTCATCATCGAGATAAGTGTCATCTTCTGCATCAGCGGTCATTTCGCCAGGTTGCAGATCCTTCACCATCGCAAGACGCAGCCAGTCAGTGTCCGACAAAGGGTTCGCAAACGCATCGCCGTTGCCGGTATACATCCAGAACGTCGTCCCCGCACCTTTCGTCTTTGCCAGTGGATTTGGTGTGGTCATTACCACCTCCTTAATTCGTGTACGTGATCTGGTACGTGATTTCCGCCATCGCCCAGGTGGCCATCTCATTATCACGTTGATAGTTAAAACCGAGTGGGTTCAGGGTGTCGATGAGTCCGGAAAGTGCCGGTACATCATTCAGGGCCGGGAAAATGGTGCTCTCCATCCACATATCCAGCTCTGAATCCGGTGCCTGTGCCCGGATGAAGACGGCAATATGCAGAACAGCCTGCCAGTCATCTTCATCCGTCATTTTTCCGGTGTACTGAGCATCACTCAGCCACACCGCCACGGCAGGCAGTTCCTGCGCATCAATAAATGCCGGAAGCCCGTCAAAAAACGTGGCGCTGTCTCCACACTGTTCCCGAAGGCGTGCCAGTACGACCTGGCGGATTTGTGTATGTCGGTTCATCGGGTCAGCCATAACCTCAGTTGTTGTTTCAGTGCATACCCCAGCTGTTTCGGCATTTCCGCAGCAATGATGTGGTCGCGGGCATCTTCAAATGCCTGTGTCAGCGGTCCGGACAGCGGGATTTTCACTACCTCCACAGGAAGACGATTTTTTCTTGGCCTGCCCTGATGGTCATGCCCTGTTGCAAAACGCGCTTCAGGAAGACGCCTCAGAACATGCCAGCGGCCATTCGCCAGTTGCTGAACAAATGCCCCCCGGAAAAAGTATTTTCCCACTCTCAGTCCTTCACCAGCACGCCGCCGTGTTGTGTTCAGTTTGATGGCGGGCAGATTGCCCCGGTTAACGCGGATCCTGGCCGTCATTTTTCCTGACGGACTGGCTTTAAACACCCGGACACGCTGACGTACCAGTTTCAGGGGGATCCCTTTCACCTGGTTATCTCCCGCAACGGTATTCCCGGCAACCTGCCGGGTGGCAACCGAGACCGCTTTCTGTGCCACACGGTTTATCGCCCATGCGCTGGCCTGTGGCACCATACGGGTATCAAGGCTGTTCAGATTGCGGATGGCATTCTCAAGCCCCTTCATCCCACACCTCTTTACTCAATAAAGATCATTGGCTTACCGTTAAAGCGTTCATGCCGTGTGACCGTCCATTGTTGTCCGTTATAAACAACGCGATCCCCGCGCCGTGGGCGGTATCCCGAAGAAAACACCACCAGAGAGACCGCAGGTCCGGACAGAGCATTCAGCTCTGCCAGTGTTTCTCCCGGGATCACAGTCATATCGACATCATTAATCGAGGCTGTCTTTCCCATCTTTCTGACCGTGATCGCATCCATACGCGCTGCCAGCCGGGAAAAGGGATCAGACATTGAGTTTTACCGGCACTTCTTCTGCACTGGTTCCGGCATCTGCCCAGACAACCCCGACCAGCGGATCAGAGCCGCTGTTAGTCAGCTGAACTTTTCCGGACTTCAGATAAACCTTCTTACCCGTTTTCATGTCATCCGTTTTCAGCTTAGGCAGCATAAACACACCTTCGGTCATGCCGTCGCCTGTTTCACCCTGTGGAATATCGGTCAGCGCCACCGCAAAAACATCACCCACCTGCACCAGCTCTCCGCTGCTGATGGCTGCACTGGCAACAATCGCCACCGTTTTTCCTTCTTCTACAAAATTCTTTGCCATAACTGTCTCCGCACAGCCCCGTTCAGGGGCTGATTTCAGGTACAAAAAAAGCCCTTACGGGCCATCAGAGTTGTTGTCTGCGACGTTTACGCCGTACATTTCACCAGACCGCGGTGATCAACTGGCGCGACACCGGCGTCAATACGCACTTTCGTTGTCACGCCATCCACACTGAAGCCCTCCATCTGATCAATATATGGCGTATCCACACCGTTGAGATAAGCCACTTCAATCGTATCGGAGCCTTTTGACGCAGCCAGGTAGAAGGTGGTCTGGCTGTTATCATCAAGACGAGGCTCTGCAATAACGGTCGCAAAATCTTTCACCGGGTTAATAATACCGGCGTTAATGTCAGCCCCCTTGACACTTGAGGAGCGAATGACCTGGTTAGCAACAGACTCCATCGCCGTCGGTACCAGTACGAACGCAGGACGAATATTCAGATGACGCTCCCCCTCTTTCTGAACGCGCATCAACTGGCGGGCTTTATCCAGCGATGCCACGTCCATTGCAGCGCTCTCCAGTACGTTTGCATGTTTCGCTTTATCGAACAGACTTACATTATCTGTGGAGATTTTCGGGTTAGACGTCAGAATGGCATAAACCAGATCGGCAATAGTGGATTTCGCCGCACGGCCCAGTTTCATCGGGACATCGGTCAGCATATTCAGATCATCATTGATAATGGCCTGACGGGTGATACTGAACAGCTCGCCATAGGTCGCCAGTGCAATAGTGGCCTGTTTATCTCCGGTGGTGACGTATTTATATTCCGCCCCTTCACGCACCTGACGCAGAGCACTGAAGCCCCCCATACCCACACGATGGGCAATTTTAAAATCAGACAACTGACCTTTCCGCGTCCATTGTTCATAGGTTTCAGGAGCATCTTCCCAGCCCTGCAGAATGGCTTTGTTCGCAACATCCAGCAGAATATTACCGAAGTCAGACGTACTGTGGGTGAACGCCGCACCGACCATCTGCATCGGGTTATAACCGGAAACCCCAATACCCCGTTCAGTCAGTGACATACGGGCATATTCACGCAGGGTCATCCCGTTGTAGACATTATCACGTTCGGTTTTTTCAAATCCGGCACGCGCCATCAGCGCCTGGCGGATCCCGTCCCCCACAAAATTACCGTTACCAGCATAAATATGAGCCGGTGTATTTTTATTGGATGGCGTGGACTCGCGCCCCATCTCGTTCAACAGCTTTTCGCGGGCCTGCTCCAGCGAACACTCAGGATCGGCAAGACACTGAGCCTGCAGCGTCTGATAACGCCCGCCAAACATGGCAAACAGATCATTAATACCGTTTACACGCGCTTTTTGCTCTGCCAGTACCTGCGCACGGATACTGTTTTCATCCACCACGGGTGCTGCTGCCTGCACTGGCGTCCGGGAGGCTGCAGGTTCATCATCCTGTACGCGTGGAGCACTGTTGCGTGGCGGAGTAATCATGTTTCGAATGGATTCCGGCATCTTTTTAAATTCCTCTGTACGTTTTGACTGAATACATGCCATTGCCTTAACGGCTGGCGTCACCTGATCAGCAAATCCATGTGCCAGACATTCGGCACCGGACATCCAGGTCTCATCCGCCAGCATGGCAGCAATTTCATCGGTGGTTTTCCCGGTTTTCTGTGCATAAGCGGGTAACAGAACCGCCTCAACCTTATCGAGCAGGTCGGCATAGGTGCGCATGTCCTCCGCATCACCGCCCGTAAAGCCAAATGGTTTATGAATCATCATGAAGGTGTTTTCCGGCATAATGACCGGGTTTCCCACCATCGCAATGACCGACGCCATTGACGCCGCCACACCGTCGACATAAACGGTAATGGACGCACCATGTGTTTTCAGCGCATTAAAAATGGCGATGCCTTCAAAGACATCGCCACCCGGTGAATTGATATGGAGATTAATGTGGGTGATATCGCCCAGTGCATTCAGATCACTGATAAACTGCTTCGCTGTAACACCCCAGAAACCAATCTCGTCATAAATATAAATATCCGCGTCACTCTGGTGACCAGCCTGCATCCTGAACCAGGAATTATTCTTCGGACTGGTCGTCGGTGTGCTGCGGCTCCTGTCGTTTCGTTGCGGCACTGCTGCCTCCTTTATCACTGGCCGGATCGGTATCAAATACCAGATCCAGCTTGCGGTTTTCATCAATTTCTGCCTTGCGCCGACGTTTGACATCATCCGGATTACGACCACCTGCACGTACCCAGTCTGATTCTGTCGCCGCTCCACCACGAATCTGAATTTTCCAGGCCTCAGCCTCCTTAACAGGGTCAATCCACGGCATCACCGGTCCGGAATACACCGCGGTATACAGTGAAGAACGGTCAAGATCGCGGGGTAGCCTGATAACACCGGATGCCACAGCCTGTTTCAGCCAGGCACGATACATCGGGCGGGTGACGGCACCAATAAACCAGTCCTGCAGGATCAGGTAGCCATCAGTGGATTCAACCAGCTCCTGACGCTGGGCGCTGTAAGTGCCGTTATAGTTGCGCGCTGTACTGGAAAAACTCAGACGACTGCCCGCCGCCACGGCACGCAACTGACCATTACGAAAAGTTTCAAGGTTAGGATTGGGGCGATCCGACTTCACCATTCCGATTTCTTCGCCGGGTTTCAGATCGTCGTAAATAATGCCTGGCTGAATGGTAAGCTCGCGTTCATTCTCCTTGCTGTCATTACCATCCGTTTCATAGCTCTGTCCGTCGCCTTTGCGGATGTACATCCCCAGAGCAGCAGCGATCCTTGCTGCAGTCAGCTCAGAATCTTCATATTCTTTCAGGGCACTGAGGCGGATCAGCACACCGGACAATAAAGACGTCCCGCGCATCTGGTGCAGACGGCGAACAAATTTAAGATGCAGCATTCGCTCTGCATCCACTTCTTTGGTTTCCATCTGCCGTCCGGATACAGGACGACTTTTATACACCAGATATTTTTCGGGACGCCCCCAGTCATCAACAAACACGCCCTGATTCAGCCTGTTGCTCTCATCACTGGTCATGGGAATAAAGTCTGGCTCGAGTGCCTCCAGCCAGAAATGAACACCGGCAGAAGGCGTCAGGCTGTTTATGCGCCCGGAAACCATCTGGGCAAACACCTCACCATCGCGCAGCCAGGTACGCAGCATCAGACGTTCCAGCATCGGACGGGTAAACTGCCCGGTAACTTCCGGACTGACAGACCATTCACTCCATCGGGTGCGTATCTCCGCTGCCAGATCACGGGCAATGGCCCCATTGCGTAATACCGGATGTGGCTCGACAATAATCCCGTTTTTCCCCACCACCCGTTCTTCCAGCTTGTCAAATACACCAATGACCAGATCGTGGTTGTTATCAAGGTAACGGGCCTGCTCACGTAACGACACGGCCCCGTAGAGGCTTAACTGGTCGGCAGTTCGGTTTTCCCGCCGGGCTTTGTGTGTCCGCGTCGTTTTTACGGCCTCATAAGCCTGGATCACCGCCCGGGAACGCAGCCTTGCCGCTTTCCATCCTGGTGAAAAAACGCCAATCACATCATCAAGAATTGCCATCAGAACCTCGCCAGCCGGTACCCGGGATGCCCCCGTCGTCGTGTAATCAGAGCCGCAAGGCGGCGCTCCCACTCCTGCCGTCCCTGCCGGATCTCAGATAAGTTTTCCATGGTCATCTGCTGACCATTAAAGGTGACGGATTTTCCGTCCAGCACCGCCATTTCAGCTTCCGTATAACGCTGAATCATGGCTTCGATATCATTCTGGTTCATAACCATCCTCCGGAAGTCAGCCAGGGGTTAACATCGTCAGTTACTGTTTTCTTCCGTTTTTGTTTTTTAACAGGCGTGGATACCGGTTCCGGTGAGGGTGACGGTTCGGTACTGTCCGGGACACACTCCAGCCAGGTTTCCCGGCTC
Organism: Escherichia sp. WS1368; assembly: GCF_046487485.1. Taxonomy (NCBI): domain Bacteria; kingdom Pseudomonadati; phylum Pseudomonadota; class Gammaproteobacteria; order Enterobacterales; family Enterobacteriaceae; genus Escherichia; species Escherichia sp. WS1368. Next base: position 9,181 of record NZ_JBJQJI010000014.1, on the reverse strand, counting down.
GCCCACTCCGGTGCATCCGGCCAGCGGATCTTTTCGTATCCATGCAGAATGACCAGAGCCTCGGCATACACCATCAGGTCAAAAGCTTCGTTGGCACCGCGACCCGGCTTACTCCATTTCCCGTCACTGCTCCGCTCTTCATACGTCAGTTCGTCGTAAAACCAGCTCCCCAGCCAGTCAGGGAAATGCACATAGCCGGGACCTGGCGAGTCACGCCATAACGCGTTATTCACCCGGTCTTTCAGTGCATCCGTCTGAAGAAGCCAGAGCGGCACATCACCTGCGGCCTGCGCCCGTCGGCCCGTTCGTCCGGTGTTATCAGGGAATGTACGGGTGATCAGTTTTGCGCGCCGGATGCTGTCGCCCTTAAACAGGTAAATACGTTTACCAAGGCCATCACGACGGCAACGACGCCAGAATTTATAGGCATTATCAGTGACCCCGTCTTCACCGCCGGAGTCCACCGCCATTGCCATCAGTCGCATTTGTTGAGAAGGATCGGAGGCCAGCGGCCAGCTTTTATGAAAAACATCCGTCAGCAGGACATCCCAGTCTTCCGGATAGCTGGCCGGATCAATTCGCTGGCTCTCCCCGTCGCAGTCACTGCGCAATGACTGCGTGATATTGTAACGATCAATAATCCAGCGTTCGCCACGACTGCCATAGCCAGTTACCTGAACCACAAAACGGCGATGACGTCCCGCCTGCACATCCACTGTCGCCACAAGGAAATTAACGCCATCCGGCACACTGCAGGAAGGAACTGGCTCTGCCCGCTGCTCAAGCAGTTCACTTTTTCGTTGCTCCATGCTGGCACGAGGAAGATAAGGCAATCCCCAGTCGGTGTTGATAACCGCCCTGAGTGTTTCTTCGCTTCCTGTCGCTTCATACTCCTGTTCTGCAGTCAGTAATTTGTAAACCAGTTGCGCCCAGGTCTGATACGCAGCAGCTGGCCCTTCCATCCAGAAACTGGCGATACGGGAGCGGCGCGGTTCACCGGAAACGTTGCCGTTACGATCAATGACCTGACCTTCACGCAACCAGACTCCTGCACTATTGAGCTCACGCTTTTTCTCCGCAGTGATAATGCCGCTGCAGTGCGGGCAAAGTAGATACGCCGCCTCACTGGCTTTAAAGGGATCCGGTTCATTACGGTAGCCGGTCATGGCATCCATAGCTGGCTGAAAATATTCACCGCAGTGCGGACATGGCCAGTACCAGCGGCGGCGGTCACCACGATTGTAAAGGGAAAGAATACCAGTCGTCGGTGGCGCTTCATGAGGCGACTTACGTCGCCATTTGCTGTCGCAGATGTCACGTCCCGGCGAGCTCTCCACCAGAGTCATCCCGGCGGACATAAATGTGGTGGTACGTTTTGAGGCCAGGGAGAAACCATCACCCTCGCTGTCGATATTCTCCGGAAAACGGTCGTAATCGGTTAAGGCGACAAACCGGTAATCCGACGACGACATAATGTTGACCGAGGGCCAACCAATTTTAAGGAACGAGCCATCCCTGAACGTCTTATCATGGACATTATTGTCGTTACGACGTGGACTCATTCTTTTCTTTACCGCCGCACTGCTTCTGAACGTTCTGTCGAGGCGCTTTTTAGAATGCTCGCGGGCCTTATCTTCGGTCATCTGCACAACGAGCATGTCCGAAGGATCGCAAACGATGGTATAGACAATCCATCCATCGATCAGACCAATGGTCTTCCCTGTTCGCGCAGGACCAACAAAAATCACCGCATCGTATTCACGCGATGCCAGGCAGTTCATGGGCTCAATGATGTAGGGTGTCAGTTCAGGATCCCATGGCACCGAGTTACCAGCCCCCTTGGGAACACGCATGAATTTTTTAACAGCCTCCGAAATCGGCATGCGACGTGGTGGGGAAAATCCTGCCGATATGTCCCTTCCCAAATTTCGGGCTGATGAAAAACCCATTATTCCTCCTAGAGACTCTCTCCTTCCTCATCAGGAATTAATTCAGCAGCACAAGCCTCGTAGGATTTTTCCTGAAGAGTGTATCGCAGGTCATCAATGGCCTGCTGTACAACGCCGACGGCCTGAGGAGTCAGAGCGCAATCGCGTTCAAGAACATCCGGAATTGTCTCCAGAACCTGGACGACAGCCTTTCTCATGGACGAATAGACGATGACTACTTCATCAACTGGGATGAGTTTTCGCTGCTCCTTTTCCAGCTTGATCCTTTCATTTTCAGACTGGTACCAGTCCTTTCTCTCTTTCGGCTCCATACGGGATGGATCATGAACAGAGTCTGCTGCCTCATGCTTCACACTAAACAGGGCGGGCCCGACATGCTGCAGGGCGTAAACGGGGTTCCCCCTGACAGTCGCAGCCACAGGAGTGTTGGCCGCGAGGAGCCGTTTTTTTACTGTGTCCCGGTGAAGCCCAAAGGCCTCGGCGATTTTAAAAACACTCCAGTAATAAGCATCACCGATCCCGCTCACATTTGACATAAGCAACTCCATCTGGCAGGTGAAAATCAGGTTTATTTATATATTTCAATTAATTGCAAACTGGTCTAATGACAGGAAGAAAAAAATATTGTACAGGTGAAAAGGGAAATAACTTTTAATTATCAATAAATTACCAAACATGCTGCCGCCGCCATGGAAATGCAAAAACTAGCCTTTTTCCGCGACGCTCCCGCCCCGTGGCAGGGACCCCCACTGGGAGGACCCGACAGCCTGACAACCGTGACGAGCATCTGAAACAGAGCTTTACATAATGGCATGGGGATAATTCAGAAGGACATCACAGCATGCCCACACAAATTAGTGTGAGTGTCCTGTTTCTTACTACGCGCAGGACTGACGAGCATGAGGGGAAAATACGCGAACCGAAATGCCTTATCTTCAGAAATGCAGCCGGCATCCGAACTGGACGATATTGTAAATTCACCTAAATACGAGGCATTGCTGTAGTTGAATTGCAGTACTGTATTAGCCTTACAGTGACAGAATACGATATTGACTCTGTCACTTGTGAAATGGTCAGAATGGTTAGCAGTTATGGTGATCAGTCAACCACCAGGGAATAATCCTTCGTATTCTTATCGTGCTTTACTAACGCGGCCTCAATTGCCCTGAATGCTTCCAGAGATACTTGATGTTCTATACATGCAATTACAACATCCGGGTAACCCATCGAAATGGTGCTATTAAGCATAGTTTTTACACGAACCTGCTCCTGGGAGGGGGCATCAGTGTATTGATCTTTATGCATTTTGTCGCTCCATTCGTTTGCTCTTCACTTGCGGCTAAAAATATAACGTCAAATCACTCAGCATGAAAGAGTGAAAGTTTCAGCGCGTTTCCCTTACATAATCTGTCGTTTGTATTCTCTTCAGGCATACCGGAAAGACTAGGTATTGTCACACAACCAATACCATCGACAATCGAGATTTATATCTATTCGGTAATGTTTAAATATAAAAAAACCCCGTAAAAACGAGGTTTATGGGTAATTTGTATTGTTGAATAGCATCTGATGAGAAATTGATGCTAATACTATAAACATGCTAGATTAAATCAATCTTGATATCATAGCTTTCAAGACCAGTCATTTTTTCCCGTGCAGTAAACTGGATACTGGTAACTTCTTTCCCGGTCTTTTTCTTAAGCTCAATGATTTTTTTTGTTATATATTCAGAAATATCTGCTTCTGTTTTTGTTTTTAACTCTTCAATGTTCATCATTTCCTCTTTTAGTCTGTTATGACTGTCCTGGTACACAGTAGTGTCAATTATATGGAGCAAACGTATAAAAGATAAGATGAAACATCGCAATAATCAACATACGACGGTCTAAATTTCACACAAACAGATAAAGATGATTATCATTTATTATCAATGCATTAGAATCAAATCAATTCAAGAGTCTCATTGCTGCTTCCAGAATTTCTTCTGAAGTTACATGTCGATCCGCTGCTACATAAATGACTTTATGATCTCCGGTCAGAGATGGAAACCCTGCAGCCATTACAGTGAGGTGTGTTGTTTCGCCATTTGGATATTCACGCATGATGGTGTTAACTCCGGTCATCACTGGCACTACCATTGCTGGTTCAGAGTTAAAAAAAACTATTATTTTTTTCATAATGTTACCGTAATATGTGAGTATCCATCGACTAGACACTAAGCAAAAAAGCTCCCGAAGGAGCCTTCATTTTCACTTTCTTAAATCTAACGACAGATGGCTAACATTTAAGTATTGTGAAATATTATCAAATGTAATCATCATTGATTTACAAAAGATACATTTTGCCCCGAAAGGATTTCTGTCAGAAACATCAAAAGATGATGTTCTATACTGAGAACCATGGCAACACGGGCATCTAAAGTGAATATGGTTTGTAATATTTTCTACCTCAAAGTGCCACTACATGAACAGCTGCAGGGCCTTTAGGTCCGTTCTCAATACCAAATTCGACTTCCTGATTCTCAGTTAACGTTTTGAAATCGTTGCTCTGAATAGCTGAGAAATGCACAAACACATCTTTGCTACCATCTTTCGGCGTGATGAAACCAAAACCTTTTTCAGGGTTAAACCATTTCACTAAACCAGTCATTTTGTTAGACATCATTATTACCTTTTGAAGAAGTTAGCCCTTGGGCAGAATGGTCCGAAAAAAAAATATCAGAGAGAAAAACCAACAAGGAAATCTCAAGAGGTACAAATAATAAAATTATAACAATGACTGCTTCAGATAATTTTGTAACAAACCAGAACACCATTAACGCATGATTAACCAACCATAGCAAGGATTACTTTTGTAAAGAAAAACACACGAATGAAACAATAGCTTTATTTATTAATAAAACGTGTCATTCTGTCTAATGACCTTTTATCTTACCCTTAAGATTTCAAGGATTTTGACTCATGGAAGAGTCCTTTTTATTTAAATTTCACATTCAGCGCTAAAAATAATCCGATTTAATATTAATCTACATCTGATATTTTTTATCTCTTAAAGATTCATAAATCCGTTGACAAGTCACTCCTGCGATGTAGCGTTTGTCAGCAATTTCAGCATAAAGCTGAGCTTCTGCTGCAATATCTCCGAGCATGTTGGTGAGCATTCCTTCGGCGGCTTTGGTTGTTTTGCCTCTGACGGCAGCGGCAAGATTTGCGGTATGCTGCGCTGCGTCAAGGCGTATGGCATATTTTGTTGCTTCGGCACGCAGCTGGTTAACACTATCAGACAGATCAGTAGCCCTGGCAGAAATTTCAGCGGCTTTCTGTTGTGCATCTTTAACAGCCTCATCACGGGATATACTTCGCCCCTGTTCAATTATTCGAGCAGCAAATTGGACATTTACCTCTTGAGATAATTCGGCAGCATCACGCTCCGCCCATTTTTTTTGCCATCCTCTGTCGCTCCAGACATTACCTACGACAAATCCTACCAACACGAGCAAAATCACCGTGAATATCTGATTCACTGTTCTATCCCCCAGCAGGTTAATGCACTCTCCTGGTCACGACGAATAACCTGACCGTAACAATTATTTGAACGAATGCGGCAATCACGTCCACCGTCCTTTATCCACCAGCGAATCGCCTCGCATGCGCCTTTACGATCACCGGCATTAAGCCGCTTATAAAACGTCGACGGAAAACACTTACCAGGGCCAATGTTATAGGGACAGAATGACGCGATACCGGCTTTCTGTGGCTCGGTCAGTGGAACTTTTATATTGCGCTCCACCCATGCCAGCGCCTTATCACGCTCAATGGCGTTGACCTGGTCGCATTTTTCCTTCGACAGTTTCATATTGGGAAAAACGGTTTTTCCATCCACCACTGTGGCACCCCGACAGATGGTCCATATGCCAGAACCATCGCGGTATGCCATTGTGTGGTTACCTTCTTTTTCGTCCAGAAACTGGTCAAGTATCTGAGGAGCAGATGCGCCAGCACCAATCAGCGCCAGAACGGCAGCCGACAGGCCGTATTTGACTTTTACGTTCATGGATATTTATCAGGATTTATCGATTTCTGAACCCAGGATATGTTTATCTGTCCCAACCTGTTGAATCAGGCGGAGAACAGGTAAATACAATCAAGAGGATTATTTATGGACAATAACACCATTTCTCTTCAGGAGTTGCTCGACTGCATTTCCAGGCTTCGGGATGATGTTAATGCCCTTACTGTCGCATTTTCATATCTGGCATTGTCAATTCCCAGGGAACAAATGCAACCAACACTGGCATCGCTCCAGCTTGAATCACACAGCCCCAAATGGTCCCAGGAACAACAAAATTCCTTCAAGTGGCTGGTGGCATTACTGGAAGAGAAATATGCTGTTAAAATTAACATTCCGGCGGAGTCTTCAGATAACCAGTAATTCTTCCTGGTAGCTTTCCTTTGTAGGTTATCCACACATTCTGCGCCTCTAAAATTATGGGGCGCTTTTCCGGCGACTGCTCATCCCCTTCACATAACCCGGCAGCAACATCCAAGAACACCTGTCTGATTCTCCTTCTGGCTGCTGCCTCATAAAACTCCAGTGCAGCACCTTCAACACGATCCATAGTGATATCAAGGTCAAAAATCTCACCGTCAAAGCGTTCTTTGTCCTGTAAGGCTAAAGTTACCGCAACTTTATTCTCAAAATTACGGACTCCTTTCACAACCAGTTCGTATACTTGAGTCATTGGATTACTCTCCTCTCTCAGCCTTACGCCTGTCTTCTTTAATCTTGAAATAAAGGTTAGTCAGATACGTCAGCATGCCAAATACCAGACTACCCAATACACCTATTGCCGCCCACTGTGAGGGCGTGACTTTATCGAGCAACTGTAAAAACCAGTAGCCAGCACTGCCTGCAGAGGTGCCGTAGGCGATGCCCGTTGTTAACTTATCCATGGATTTCATAGCCTCACCTCCGCAGATAACGGATGGTGTACACGGTTTGGTTCGAAGAAGGAAAAAAATTACATTAGCGTAAGGCCCGAACATCTATTCAAAAAGAAAAACGCCAGCAATTATTCTGGCGTAGCTAAAAATATCGTATAATCTTACACTTCAAAAAAACAACTTTATAAAATGCCATCACATCATATCTTCTAAGAAAATCTTGATAAATATTGGTGCGGAGGCACACCAAAATATCTTCTAAAAACACTTACAAAATATGATGCATTGTCATACCCGCATATTCCCGCCACCTTGCCGACAGTATGGTTACTGTAAATTAATAATCTTTGCGCCATCATCATTCGTTCTTCAAGAATTAATCTACTAAACGATACCCCTTCGTCTTTTAATTTTCTTTTTAACAAACTCTCGCTCATATATAATCTTGAAGATATATCACAAAGTCTCCATGACGCTGAGATATCCGAGTGAATAATAGCCTTAACTTTACAACCTAAGCTATTAAGACTTCCGAACAAAAAACTTTGCACTATTTTCTCTGAAGATAAGACAGCAAGACATGCAAGTGATATTTGATTTCTAACCACATCCACGGTTTTGCTATCACAATTCAAGCATGCAACCAAGTTCTTTAACAAAGAAAAACCTTCACATTCTACTATCAAGTATGCCGGATAAAACCTTCTTACAGAAAAAGGTGAGAGTGTGTAGTTTTTAAAGAAATCATTAACTGTTTTCTCCTCAACATCTACGATCATTAGATGATCTGTATTTGACGAAAAAAGATCTTTTAAATTGTATTCGATGAGGACAGCACTTCCTTTTTTAAACAAAATATCTTCTTTACCAATTCGGACACCAAACGAGTTCAACACCAAAATGACAGAACATATGTATGGCATATTATCCACCTGATATCACTGGGGTTACACCAGGTAAGTATAGGTGGAAAATCAATATTCGCCAGTTCAACAATAAGGAAAATCTCATTGCATCACAACTATAAAACCATGTGTTTAACTCACAAAAAACAAATCATTAAACTAATCTGTTATATTATAATAGCTGCGTGCAATAATAATATTATATACTCTTAATATTCACTTGAAATATCTTCATATAAAAACAGATTGAATAAAATCTTTTGGGGCTGGTATGTTTACCAACATTAAATTGCATCTCAATGTTTTCTTCAGCGTGAACAGGATTTTTATACAAACTGACACTATGGGTATCATAGTGTAGTTTTTACGATTGTAAATATCCTGCATACAGGAACTCATCACTTTCAGATGATATCGCATACAGTTAATTCACCATCAGTCTTAGAGCCAGTTCTTCCGGATAGGGATCGAAGTAATTCTGTGTAAGCAAGTAATCATTAGGATACTCACCCAGATAATGCTTCAGCAGAGTCAACGGCGCAAGAAGAGGCAATGTGCCAAAGCGATAGTTAAGTATAACCTCGGTCAACTCTTTACGCTGGCGTGTACTTAAGTAATTACTAAAATACCCCTGTATATGCATCAGCACATTCGTGTGATTTTTACGTGATGCAGGTTTTCTGAGAATCGCCATCAGCTTATCACGATACACCTCAAAGTATGATTCAAGGTCCGCCCACTCGTGTATTGCAGCCACAAATGGTCCCATATCTTTATAGCCTGCCTGACTATGCGCCAACAACTGAAGCTTATAACGACTATGAAAAGCTAATAACTCTCTTCTTGATAATTTCTCCTTGTAAAGGTGATTGAGCTCATGCAAAGCAAAAACTCTTTCAACAAAATTCTCACGAAGCACTGGATCATGTAATCGCCCATCCTCTTCAACCGGTAGCCAGGAAAACTTTTCCATCAAAGTGCTCGTAAATAGTCCCACTCCATCTTTACGACCTCGATTACCATTTTCATCATAGACACGCACGCGCTCCATGCCACAGCTGGGAGATTTAGCACAAACCACAAACCCCGATACATCCTTTAATTTGTGCATATAAGAACGACTAAACTCTGTCATTCTCTCTGTCACATCCTCATTCTGGTCGTGGCTGAAACACATCCGTATATTTCCTTGCTTCGAGCGCACAAGACGTAGAGCAGGACGCGGAACTGGCAGCCCTATAGCCATTTCCGGACATACTGGTCTGAATGTTACTGGATTTGCCCCTATATTTCCAGACACCTGTTATCACTTAACCCATTACTGGCCTGCTGCCGCAGATATTCCCGTGGCGAGCGATAACCCAGTGCACTATGCGGGTGCCAT
>NZ_JBJQJI010000013.1:0-125109 GCF_046487485.1 Escherichia sp. WS1368 | reverse complement strand
TGACGAATGATAAGGTATTCAAGGCAGGGTTAAGACGTAAGATGCGAAAAGCAGCCATGGACAGAAACTATCTGGCGTCAGTCCTTGCGGGGAGCGGGCTTTCGTAATCTTGCCCTGCCTGCTCACCTCCTCCAGGCACTTCCACTACATGATGACCTGCTCGGTGCCACCGCTCCTTTTCACTATGACGTTAACCTCCCTGTCCCAGGACACCATGCTTTTGTCTACATTCTACGCAAACGGCAACTTTTATAACCAGTGTAAAAATAACGTGCCGCAATAGTCATACCTATTAATGGTAAAAAGCTGTCACAATTCATAAAAAACCTTAATATACGCCACCCTAAACATAACCAGCGTTAATGTAAGGTTTTTGTGTGGACTGGCTTCTTGATGTTTTTGCTACCTGGCTCTACGGCTTAAAAGTAATCGCGATAACGTTAGCGGTCATCATGTTCATCAGCGGGCTGGACGATTTTTTTATTGATGTCGTCTACTGGGTACGCCGCATTAAACGCAAGTTGAGTGTTTATCGCCGCTACCCGCGAATGAGTTACCGCGAACTGTATAAACCAGATGAAAAACCGTTAGCGATTATGGTTCCGGCGTGGAATGAAACGGGCGTCATCGGCAATATGGCCGAGCTGGCGGCGACCACGCTCGACTATGAAAACTATCATATCTTTGTTGGCACCTACCCCAACGACCCCGATACTCAGCGTGATGTTGACGAAGTGTGCGCTCGCTTCCCGAATGTGCATAAGGTAGTCTGCGCGCGACCTGGCCCCACCAGCAAAGCCGACTGCCTGAACAACGTGCTGGACGCCATCACCCAGTTTGAGCGTAGCGCCAATTTCGCTTTTGCTGGTTTTATTCTGCATGACGCCGAAGATGTGATTTCACCGATGGAATTGCGTCTGTTCAACTATCTGGTCGAGCGTAAAGATCTGATTCAGATCCCGGTGTATCCGTTCGAACGCGAATGGACGCACTTCACCAGCATGACTTACATTGATGAGTTTTCAGAACTGCATGGCAAAGATGTTCCGGTGCGTGAAGCCCTCGCCGGACAAGTGCCCAGCGCAGGCGTCGGTACCTGTTTCAGCCGCCGCGCCGTGACCGCACTGTTAGCTGACGGTGACGGTATTGCTTTCGACGTGCAGAGTCTTACTGAAGATTACGACATTGGCTTCCGCCTGAAAGAAAAAGGTATGACGGAAATTTTTGTTCGTTTTCCGGTGGTGGACGAAGCCAAAGAACGCGAGCAGCGTAAATTTTTACAGCACGCGCGGACGTCAAACATGATCTGCGTGCGCGAATATTTCCCCGATACCTTTTCGACTGCGGTTCGACAAAAATCTCGCTGGATCATCGGCATTGTTTTCCAGGGCTTTAAAACCCACAAATGGACCTCCAGTCTGACGCTGAACTACTTTCTCTGGCGCGACCGCAAAGGGGCAATCAGTAACTTTGTCAGCTTCCTCGCGATGCTGGTGATGATCCAGCTTTTGCTGTTGCTGGCGTATGAAAGTTTGTGGCCCGATGCCTGGCATTTCCTTTCTATTTTCAGCGGCAGCGCATGGTTAATGACTCTGCTGTGGCTAAACTTTGGCTTGATGATTAACCGCATCGTGCAGCGGGTGATTTTCGTTACTGGCTACTACGGCCTGACGCAGGGGCTGCTATCTGTCCTGCGTCTTTTCTGGGGCAACCTGATTAACTTCATGGCCAACTGGCGCGCGTTAAAACAGGTACTTCAACACGGCGATCCACGTCGTGTCGCGTGGGATAAAACAACGCATGACTTCCCCAGCGTGACTGGCGATACCCGCTCGTTGCGTCCGTTAGGTCAAATCCTGCTGGAAAATCAGGTCATCACTGAAGAACAACTCGATACAGCACTGCGTAATCGCGTCGAAGGTCTACGCCTGGGCGGTTCAATGCTGATGCAGGGGCTGATTAGCGCCGAACAGCTGGCACAGGCGCTGGCAGAGCAAAACGGCGTGGCGTGGGAGTCGATCGACGCCTGGCAGATCCCTTCATCACTGATTGCCGAAATGCCGGCTTCCGTGGCGCTGCATTATGCAGTACTGCCGCTGCGTCTGGAAAATGATGAGTTAATTGTCGGCAGTGAAGATGGTATTGACCCGGTTTCGCTGGCGGCCCTGACGCGTAAAGTCGGACGCAAAGTGCGTTACGTCATTGTTCTGCGGGGACAAATTGTCACGGGGTTACGCCACTGGTATGCGCGCCGACGCGGTCACGATCCGCGGGCAATGTTGTACAATGCGGTTCAGCATCAGTGGCTCACGGAACAGCAGGCCGGTGAAATCTGGCGGCAATATGTGCCGCATCAGTTCCTGTTCGCCGAAATACTGACCACGCTCGGTCATATTAATCGTTCAGCAATTAACGTGTTGTTATTGCGCCATGAACGCAGTTCTCTGCCGCTCGGCAAGTTTTTGGTCACCGAAGGCGTTATCAGCCAGGAAACGTTGGATCGCGTCCTGACAATTCAACGCGAATTACAAGTTTCGATGCAATCACTATTACTCAAAGCAGGTTTAAACACAGAACAGGTTGCGCAACTGGAGTCCGAAAATGAAGGAGAATAACCTTAATCGCGTCATCGGATGGTCTGGTTTACTGCTGACGTCTTTATTGAGTACCAGCGCACTCGCAGACAATATCGGCACCAGCGCAGAAGAGCTGGGGCTGAGCGATTATCGCCATTTTGTTATTTATCCCCGTCTCGACAAGGCGCTGAAGGCACAGAAAAATAACGACGAAGCAACCGCCATCCGCGAATTTGAATATATACACCAGCAGGTGCCGGATAATATTCCGCTAACTTTATACCTTGCTGAAGCCTATCGCCATTTTGGTCATGATGCCCGGGCGCGGCTGTTGCTTGAGGATCAACTGAAACGTCACCCAGGAGATGCCCGACTTGAGCGCAGTCTGGCGGCTATTCCAGTTGAAGTGAAAAGCGTTACGACTGTTGAAGAACTGCTTGCCCAGCAAAAAGCGTGCGATGCTGCGCCGACCCTGCGTTGTCGCAGTGAAGTTGGGCAGAATGCCCTGCGGCTGGCACAATTACCTGTCGCCAGAGCGCAACTGAACGATGCGACGTTTGCTGCATCGCCGGAAGGAAAAACGCTGCGAACCGATCTGCTGCAACGGGCAATCTACCTGAAGCAATGGTCCCAGGCAGATACGCTATACAATGAAGCACGCCAGCAGAACACATTAAGCGCGGCAGAACGCCGCCAGTGGTTTGATGTGCTTCTTGCCGGGCAGCTGGACGATCGGATCCTGGCGCTGCAATCACAGGGGATCTTCACCGATCCTCAGTCATATATTACTTACGCGACCGCGCTGGCTTATCGTGGCGAAAAAGCGCGCCTCCAGCATTATCTCATTGAAAATAAGCCGCTGTTTACCACGGACGCACAAGAGAAAAGTTGGCTCTATCTGATATCTAAATACAGCGCCAACCCCGTTCAGGCGTTGGCGAATTATACGGTACAGTTTGCCGATAACCGCCAGTATGTTGTTGGCGCGACGCTACCGGTGCTGTTAAAAGAAGGTCAGTACGACGCAGCGCAAAAACTGCTCGCCACCCTCCCCGCCAATGAAATGCTTGAGGAGCGTTATACCGTTAGCGTAGCGACCCATAACAAGGCTGAAGCTCTGCGTCTGGCACGATTGCTGTATCAGCAAGAACCGGCAAATCTTACCCGCCTGGATCAACTGACCTGGCAACTGATGCAGAACGAGCAGTCACGCGAAGCTGCCGATTTATTGCTGCAACGCTATCCTTTCCAGGGCGATGCGCGTGTCAGCCAGACGTTAATGGCGCGACTGGCGTCTCTGCTGGAAAGTCATCCTTACCTGGCAACGCCGGCGAAGGTGGCGATTTTATCGAAACCCTTACCGCTGGCGGAGCAACGTCAGTGGCAAAGTCAGTTGCCGGGTATTGCAGATAATTGCCCGGCTATAGTTCGCTTGCTGGGCGATATGTCGCCTTCCTACGATGCCGCCGCCTGGAACCGTCTGGCAAAGTGTTATCGGGACACGCTACCCGGTGTGGCGTTGTATGCATGGCTTCAGGCCGAACAACGACAACCGAACGCCTGGCAACATCGTGCGGTAGCCTATCAGGCGTATCAGGTTGAGGACTACGCCACCGCACTGGCGGCCTGGCAGAAAATCAGTCTTCACGACATGAGCAATGAGGATCTGCTTGCTGCTGCCAATACCGCCCAGGCGGCAGGAAATGGTGCGGCTCGCGATCGCTGGCTTCAGCAGGCAGAACAACGTGGGCTGGGAAACAATGCCCTCTACTGGTGGCTGCATGCGCAACGTTACATTCCTGGTCAGCCGGAACTCGCACTGAACGATCTCACGCGCTCAATCAATATTGCGCCTTCTGCCAACGCTTACGTTGCGCGGGCGACAATTTATCGCCAACGTCATAATGTCCCGGCGGCGGTGAGTGATTTGCGCGCCGCGCTGGAACTGGAACCGAATAATAGCAACACCCAGGCAGCGCTCGGTTACGCCTTGTGGGATAGCGGTGATATCGCACAGTCGCGGGAAATGCTCGAACAGGCGCATAAAGGGCTACCGGACGATCCGGCACTTATCCGACAACTGGCCTACGTGAACCAGCGTCTGGATGACATGCCTGCGACGCAGCACTACGCCCGGCTGGTGATTGATGACATTGATAATCAGGCGCTGATAACCCCACTGACCCCAGAGCAAAATCAGCAACGCTTCAATTTCCGCCGTCTGCATGAGGAGGTCGGTCGCCGCTGGACGTTCAGTTTCGATTCTTCTATCGGCTTGCGTTCCGGCGCAATGAGTACCGCTAACAATAATGTCGGCGGCGCAGCGCCAGGGAAAAGCTATCGTAGCTACGGGCAACTGGAAGCCGAGTACCGCATCGGACGCAATATGCTGCTGGAAGGCGACCTGCTCTCGGTTTACAGCCGTGTATTTGCCGATACTGGAGAAAACGGGGTGATGATGCCGGTGAAAAATCCGATGTCCGGCACCGGTCTGCGCTGGAAGCCGCTGCGCGATCAGATCTTTTTCCTCGCCGTCGAACAGCAGTTGCCGCTGAACGGGCAAAATGGCGCATCCGATACCATGCTGCGCGCCAGCGCCTCATTCTTTAATGGCGGCAAATACAGCGACGAATGGCACCCGAACGGTTCAGGCTGGTTTGCCCAAAACCTGTACCTCGATGCAGCGCAATATATCCGCCAGGATATTCAGGCGTGGACGGCAGATTATCGCGTCAGCTGGCATCAGAAGGTAGCTAACGGACAGACTATTGAGCCTTACGCTCACGTTCAGGACAACGGCTATCGTGATAAAGGCACTCAGGGCGCGCAGCTTGGCGGTGTCGGGGTCCGCTGGAATATCTGGACCGGCGAGACGCACTACGACGCCTGGCCGCACAAAGTCAGTCTCGGCGTCGAGTATCAACATACCTTTAAGGCGATTAATCAACGTAACGGAGAGCGCAACAATGCGTTTCTCACCATTGGAGTGCACTGGTAAATGCGTAAGTTCATTTTCGTATTGCTGACACTGCTTTTGGTCAGCCCTTTTTCCTTTGCGATGAAAGGTATTATCTGGCAACCACAAAACCGTGATAGTCAGGTTACCGATACCCAGTGGCAGGGGCTGATGAGTCAGTTACGTTTGCAAGGCTTCGATACCCTGGTTTTGCAATGGACTCGTTACGGCGATGCATTCACCCAGCCAGAACAGCGCGCGTTATTGTTTAAGCGTGCCGCAGCTGCGCAACAGGCTGGCCTGAAGCTGATTGTCGGGCTGAATGCCGATCCGGAATTTTTTATGCACCAGAAACAGTCATCCGCGGCGCTGGAAAGCTATCTTAATCGCCTGCTGGCTGCCGATCTCCAGCAAGCCAGATTATGGAGCGCCGTACCTGGCGTAACGCCGGATGGCTGGTACATCAGCGCGGAAATTGACGACCTGAACTGGCGCAGCGAAGCCGCCCGTCAGCCTTTGCTGACATGGTTAAACAACGCGCAGCGGTTGATTAGCGATGTTTCAGCAAAACCGGTTTATATCAGTAGTTTTTTCGCCGGAAACATGTCGCCCGATGGCTATCGCCAACTGCTGGAACACGTTAAAGCAACCGGCGTTAATGTCTGGGTACAGGATGGCAGCGGCGTGGATAAACTTACCGCTGAACAGCGTGAACGTTATCTACAGGCCAGCGCCGATTGCCAAAGTTCCGCCCCTGCCAGCGGCATTGTTTATGAACTGTTTGTCGCCGGCAAAGGCAAAACCTTTACAGCGAAACCGAAACCGGATGCAGAGATCGCCTCGCTGTTAGCGAAACGTTCCTCTTGCGGTAAAGACACGCTCTATTTCTCTCTGCGCTATTTGCCCGTCGCGCACGGCATTCTCGAGTATTAAATCTCCTTCAGGTAAGTCGGGTACGACCTGGCTTACCTCTTTCGCTCTCGTCAGAATTCCATCAAGATTAATTGCTAAAAAGCGTGCTAAAGAAAGAAGATCGTTATCGGCGAACGGGCCGATCACTCATGCAGGAAGCATAGATCCTTTGAGCGGAGTTTCTGATATCTGAGGAGTGCGAAATGCAATTGAGCAGCAGTGAACCTTGCGTGGTGATCCTGACCGAAAAAGAGGTAGAGGTAAGCGTCAATAACCATGCCACGTTTACCCTTCCGAAAAATTACCTGGCCGCCTTCGCGTGCAACAATAACGTCATTGAACTCTCAACGTTAAATCACGTATTAATCACCCACATCAACCGCAACATCATCAACGATTATCTGTTGTTTTTAAATAAGAACTTAACCTGTGTAAAGCCCTGGTCGCGGCTGGCAACCCCGGTTATCGCTTGTCATAGCCGTACACCGGAAGTGTTCCGGCTAGCCGCCAACCACAGCAAGCAGCAACCCAGCAAACCCTGCGAAGCGGAGTTGACGCGCGCATTGCTTTTTACCGTATTGTCTAACTTTCTTGAGCAATCGCGGTTTATTGCCCTACTGATGTATATCTTACGCAGCAGCGTCCGCGACAGCGTCTGCCGCATTATTCAAAGCGATATTCAGCATTACTGGAATCTGCGAATTGTCGCCAGTTCGCTATGTTTAAGCCCCAGCCTGCTCAAAAAGAAATTAAAAAACGAAAATACCAGCTATAGCCAGATTGTCACAGAGTGTCGTATGCGTTACGCCGTACAGATGTTATTGATGGATAACAAAAATATCACTCAGGTAGCGCAATTATGTGGCTATAGCAGCACGTCGTACTTTATCTCTGTTTTTAAGGCGTTTTACGGCCTGACACCGTTGAATTATCTCGCCAAACAGCGACAAAAAGTGATGTGGTGAAGGGCAAAGCGGAAACGGATAAGACGGGGATAAATGAAGAAGAAATGGCGCGCCCTGCAGGATTCGAACCTGCGGCCCACGACTTAGAAGGTCGTTGCTCTATCCAACTGAGCTAAGGGCGCGTTGATACCGCAATGCGGTGTAATCGCGTGAATTATACGGTCAACCCTTGCTGAGTCAATGGCTTTTGATCTGGTTGCTGAACAAGTGAACGACCGCGTCTGATTTTCTGATTTATTTCGCTATAGCGGCAAACAAACGCACATCGCTGCGCGTCTGAATCAAGAAAACCCGTATTTTCATGTATCAAAGTACAATTTCCCGCCCTAACGGAAAATTGTCCGATCCAATGAGACTGGTAACTATGAAACCAACGTCGGTGATCATTATGGATACTCATCCTATCATCAGAATGTCTATTGAAGTTCTGTTGCAAAAAAACAATGAATTGCAAATTGTCCTGAAAACGGATGATTATCGCATAACCATCGATTATCTCCGAACCCGTCCTGTTGATTTAATCATTATGGATATAGACTTGCCCGGAACAGACGGTTTTACCTTCCTGAAAAGGATCAAACAAATCCAGAGCACAGTGAAAGTATTATTTTTATCATCGAAATCAGAATGCTTTTATGCTGGCAGAGCGATACAAGCTGGTGCTAACGGTTTTGTCAGTAAATGCAATGATCAAAATGATATTTTTCACGCCGTTCAGATGATCCTCTCCGGATACACTTTTTTCCCCAGCGAAACGCTCAACTATATAAAAAGCAATAAATGCAGTACGAATAGTTCAACGGTCACGGTGCTATCTAATCGTGAAGTGACCATATTACGTTATCTGGTTAGCGGATTATCCAATAAAGAAATTGCCGATAAGTTATTACTTAGCAATAAAACAGTTAGTGCGCATAAATCTAATATTTATGGCAAGCTAGGTTTGCATTCAATTGTAGAGCTTATCGACTATGCCAAATTATATGAATTAATATAATATTAATTATAATTGATCATAAATATCGCATCCGCTTTCGCCACACCTGGCTGAACACCGCTGGCTAACGCTCGATAATTGGCAAAAAAGTTTAGTGTGACATTGCCATTTGCATCTACTTCCTCAGTCGGGCTCGCCTCCCCCAGTGCGAGCCGGGAGCGATCGCTATTACGTAATTCGATGGCGACGGTTTGTGCCATTGCGGGATCATCCAGAGCCAGCAGGTTGGCATCAGATGCCGGCGTTCCCGTAAATAAAATCGCAACTGAACCCGGAGGACATCCCTCCAGCCGCAGGCTAAAAGGGACGAGTGCCGTGGTATCGCCAGCGCTCAGTAATTGTGTCGTAGGCCATCTGCCTAAATCTACCGTCTTATCCTTATCCGCTGTGTTTACGGTACAGGAGAAATCAACAACGTTACCGTGCAAATTGATATTAATCGTTCCTAAAGGGTCAACTGCCCATCCACTGGAACTCCACAGTAGCCCGCAGAAACAGCTAAAGAGTACTCTTCTCATTCTCCGTACCTCATTGATAATCGACGCGTAAATACCCCAGCGCGCTAAACGGCCCTTCGGTCGGTTTTTGACCGGTAATACTGATAGGCCAGGCGCGAAGTGTGACATTGGCTGCCGCAGCTGCATCCAGACGGAAAGGAATAACGCTATTGAGATCGTTAGGCGTGATCGGCGTATCGTTCTGATCGGCCACAATAAAACCTAAATCCTGATTGTCCGACACCATCGCCTGACCAGAAACGGCACTGGCTTCCAGACGCATTGTTAAATAAGCCTGCGCAGCAACATTCGTACATTTGATCGCAATGCTCTTGGTTTGCGGCATGACACCAGCTGGTCGATTCCCCGGCCCTGCCGCACTAAATAACGATGCGCCGATATCACCAAAATCAAATTCAACAATTTGCCCGGCATTTAATTCGCAGTTTTGCGGTACTTCAACCCGGCCACCAAAACTAATGGTATAAACAGGTGTAACCAACGGATCGTTAGGCGTTGATGTCACATACACGGTAAACATCACCTGTCTGGGGATCTCCACCATGTTAATAAAGGGACGAATAACCTTTAAACGAAATATCAAACGAGAATCCATCACCCCGAACGGAAGGTTTTGCGAAACGTTAGGATCTGTTCCCATACGGATATAATTTTGCGGGGGAAACTGAATATCCATCACGCTATCAACCAGACTCATCGCGCCTAATAGATAATCATTTAATTTCATATATTTATAATTATCGATAGTTTCCTGAACAATAAAGTTGGTGACATAACTACGGTATGTATAATTCACCAGCGTGCCGGGTGGACAAATTGCTGACACACCTACCCAGCCGGATTTTTCCGGTAAAACAACAATCTGGCCTGGCTGGTTATTGGTGCTATTAAAGACATTTGAGAGATCATAGTGTTCATCTTCTGCTACGCCAGTACTATTTGCACAAACAGTAGCCCAGGATATGTTTGTTAACCACAAACATGCCATCGCCAATAATAATCTGCAGATTATCTTCATTGATAATTTCCTTTATGAGCCAGGATGTGTGCAAACTGCCGAAATAACAGTGACGGCTTGCTGTAAGCTTTGCTTCGGCAATACATAGTGCGCAATGCAGCGTGAGTTCGCGCCGTCTCCCCACTGAACCAGTAATTCACCAGACAATGGCGCACCACTTAAATAAACTTGCCCGTCATCACCCACCATACTGGTTATTCCGGTACTGTTTTCCCGTACCAGTGATCCAAACGGCACCGGTTTTCCGCCCTGGGTAACGGTAATGAGCGCCCGCACGCCTATGCGGGTATCAAAATTGGCACGAACCAACGCGCCTTGCGTCGGCACAACGCTGCTAATATTTTTTTCAACATCGATGGAATTCCCCATCGTATTGGTATCAAGCGCGATACGGTTATACCGATAAACCGTGGCATACGGCATCACCGCATAGCCGCGCCAGTCGGTTAAAATTCCAGTTTGATTTTCAATGCGTACACCGCCTGCGCCAGGCGCTTTAATCAAAACATTGGTATCCCCTAAAGGCTGGCTCAGCGTTATACCATTTTCATGCCCGACCACACCGCCAGACAGCTGCCAGTTAACGTCATGTTGATCGCGGTCGTAGTTATACCCGACCCCCAGCGTACCGTAAGCGGCCTGCCAGTTTGCCGTGGCGCTGCCCGTGTACCCATTATTCGAGGTATCGCCCTGGCTTACGTGATAACTCAGGTTGTGGCCTTCCAGTAAGGTCCCACCAACGCCTGCCAGCCAGCTATTTTGACCGTTGCTGTTACGGTTGGCGTTAAAGGAGGCATAAGCGCGATCGAGCGCATTTTCCCGGGTGTAGCGACGTTTGGTCAGGACATTGAAAGGCACTGAAACATTAAGTCCGACAATACGTTCGTTATCGGGGATCCCTACAGATTCATTCCACGAAAATGAGAGTGAGTAACTGATGCCAACCCAGCTGCTGGTATACCCCACCTGATACCACGTATCTGAATCCGAAGTATTCCAGTATTTTTGATGGGTACCAGAAATATAAAGCGAGCCAAAGTCATTAAGTGATTGTGAAATATTTAACTGCAAACGGTCTTTACGGCTAAAGCGTAAATTGTGGTAATTCACGATTATCGGTTCATCGCGATGCTCACCGTCATAATCGTAATCATATTCGTACCCCTCCATACGACGATACGCAACATCATCAAGGGTATAAAAACCTTGTGTCGAATAGCGGTAACCCATTAACTGAAAATTGGTGCCGAAAGTGTTCATTGATTTCGCATAGAGGAAGCGAATGGAATCCCCCTCATGACGACTGTCGTCGGCTAACTGACTGCGCGCATGCGTTACATCCAGCGACACTGCGCCCCAGTTCCCGAGGTTGCGCCCCAACCCTAACAAAAAGGCGGTGTAATTTGCAGATAATTGCGTCCCGCCGTAGGCAGTAAATTCCTGTGGTAAACCGCCGAGTGCCGTGCCCTGAAAAAAGAAAGGCGACGATTGCTGACTATTACCGCTACGAAAATCACCCGCCGTCAGGTCAAATTTGAAACGCCCTTCGCGTTGTAAAATTGGCACTGTTGAATACGGAATAGTGTAATTCTGCTGATTACCATCGCGCTCGTCGATGGTGACGTCCAGATCGCCATTTGAAGATGTCGGGTGTAAATCTGTAATTTCAAAAGCGCCGGGGGAAACATAGCTTTGATAGATAATAAAACCATTTTGCCGAATCGTTAGCTGGGCCGCCGTACGGGCAATCCCACGTACCGTTGGAGCAAACCCCTGCTGGCTATCAGGATACATATTATCGGAAGAATAAAGCCGTACACCACGAAATCCAACGCCATCGAAAATATCACTCCCTGTATTACCGTCTCCCATTACCAGTTCACTTTTCAGCGGAATAATGGCGCGCTGTACCCAGGTGCCAATATTATTCCACTGTTCTGAATGATATCCATTTCCGCGAAAATAATTCCAGGAACTATTGTTGCGTAAACGCCACGGGCCAATATTAATCCCGCTGAGTTCACTAAAAAAATAGCTATCGTTACCATTACCTCTGTTACCGGTGAAATTATAATTCAGGAGTAAAGCAGGAATACCTTCATCCCACTCTTCAGGCGGAATGTAACCGTGAGCGCTACTCAACAACGCTATCTGAGGAATAGTGATGTTCAGGCGCATCGCTGCAAAATCAAAGTTAATTGTGGCATCAGGTACAGCTTTCAGTAAATTAATGCATTTATTATTTTGCTGCTGGGCTAACTCGGGGAATGCACTGCTATTAAGGCCAATTCGTTCAAGGAGTGCCTGATTAAAACAAGGCATTAACCCACCTGATTTATCACCTGTATTTACTGTCGTCGATTCAAATACGATATCCTGTGAACCAATGAACTCATCATTACGCCAGAGATCCACCCGATACACGCCCGCAGGTTGATGATTACCTCTCTCAAAGCGCGATAAATCAGCAACGGATGTGCCATTCTCTAATAAAAATGCCGGGTTGAAATAACTTTCCGCATAGCTTAAAAAGGAGGGTAAAATGGCAAGAGATGAATAACAAATTCCGGCCAGACACCAGGTATACCTCTGCGGAATATCCGTAGTAGTGGGTATTTTCATAATTAGCTCTGATATTGTCAGATGATTCGGTTAGTTTAAGTTCACTTCTCTGACCGGGGTTACTGAACCATAATCATTAACGGTCTGAAATTTCAGCTTTCCCTGCACTCCTGAGGGTAAGGGAATTTGTGAATTAACTCTGGGTGCAGCCATAGCATTCCCCAGTTTTTGGCTGCCCACTTGCAAGTTAACCAGGGTGACATAAAAAGGTGATGGATTATGAACATTGATATAGTTACCGGATCGCGAAAACTTGAGTGTGTCCGGCGCTTCTGCGGGTAATTCTTGTAATTGAATTGGACGGAGAAATAATTTCATGCGCGATAAAATCGCCAGTTGCAAAACATTCCTGCCGTTCAATGCATTTTTATCTACCGAAGGGATCGTCTTAACATTCATCCAGAACAGAGACTCACGATCTGCCGCCAGCGGTGGACCGGTGTAAATAATACGCAAAGTATTTTCGCTTTTGGGTTCACTAACAAACAGTGGCGGTGTAATGATGAATGACTTTTCTTTTACACCGCTGCTGTTTTCAATCCACGAATTGACCAGAAAGCGCTCATTGGTATGGCTATTTCTAATCCATACCGCAGTCTGTTTAGCATCAGCGGGATAAATAATACGCGTGGCACCTAATGCGATCCCTCCGGCAGCATGGGCGCTGGCCGAAATGATTAAATAAAATATAATGAGCATCAATAACTTTATTTTAGTCATCATAGTTAATACGCCTTGTGTATTCCTGACGGCAAAAATAAGGAGTATAAAGAAATGATTGCTTTGGTTTCTTACAACACATCATTCCCTTTTCATTTAATAAAGCGGCATGATACAAAGTGAATATGATTTCGATTTACATTGCCACCATACCGCTTCAGACAACCGGTACATTACTTTGTTATAAGACGTGATATATAATTCAAAACAACGTGGTTTTGATTATTCGTATCTCATAATAAAAGTCGCGTCAGCATTTGCTTGCCCTGCTGATGCACTTGTACCGGTGCCTTTATAACGTGCAGAAAAATGAAGAACGTTGGTCCCGGGGATCAAGTTCTGGTTGGTTGAGAAGCTATTCCCATCAGGTTTGAGAATTGCGGATGTATTATCAAGTATTTCAATACCGACACCCGTTGCTGTTGTTGTATTAGTACTGGATGCAATGGCCAATAAATTATCATTGATTGCATCCGCCTGACCAGAAAATGCAACGGCAGCATTAGCGGCAACGACAGGATCGCAGTCGTTCAACTGTATAGTGAATGGAATTAATGCAGAGGTATTACCAACAGCATTGAAAATATCGGTACGATATTGACCGAGTGTGACAACCTGGTCTGCCGAGTCAGTATTCACTGAACAGGCAGCATTCACCAGTTCGCCTTCAAAGTGAATTGTACCGCCATCTACAACGGCAGCATAACTACCCGTAGCGGCGAATAGTGCGGCGGCCAGCGCAGACGAAATAAATCTTAATTTCATATATATTCCTTCAATCTCATTTATCGACTCCACATCCGTATATAACCGATTACTTTATTTAAGACACTGATAGTAGTAAATTCCTTTTTATCCTCTAAGAATGTCTTAATTGAAAATATGCACTCTATTCTAAAAAATAGAGAGCCCCGTTAGATGAATACTTCCGCGCAAAATATATTCAACACAAATATAGACCTGAAGCGGTAAATTACCAGGCTGAAAATTCTTTTTATATTGTCAGGTATTTCTTAAATTATCTTAATCCTTTGACAAGGAAATAAGTCAGTTCCAGATTTACAACGCCATCATGGACGAAAAATGAAGCTTTCAATCTCAGCGACAGTGCGCCTCACCTTCGCACGAGGTCGCTTCACGCGATAAATCTGAAACGAAACCTGACAGCGCGCCCCGCTTCTGACAAAATAGGCGCATCCCCTTCGACCTACGTAACAGATGGAATCCTCTCTCTGATGGCAGCAAAGATTATTGACGGTAAAACGATTGCGCAGCAGGTGCGCTCTGAAGTTGCTCAAAAAGTTCAGGCGCGTATTGCAGCCGGACTGCGGGCACCAGGACTGGCCGTTGTGCTGGTGGGTAGTAACCCTGCATCGCAAATTTATGTCGCAAGTAAACGCAAGGCTTGTGAAGAAGTCGGGTTCGTCTCCCGCTCTTATGACCTCCCGGAAACCACCAGCGAAGCGGAGCTGTTGGAGCTTATCGATGCGCTGAATGCCGACAACACCATCGATGGCATTCTGGTTCAACTGCCGTTACCGGCGGGTATTGATAACGTCAAAGTGCTGGAACGTATTCATCCGGACAAAGACGTAGACGGTTTCCATCCTTATAACGTCGGTCGCCTGTGCCAGCGCGCGCCGCGTCTGCGTCCCTGCACCCCGCGCGGTATTGTCACGCTGCTTGAGCGTTACAACATTGATACCTTCGGCCTCAACGCCGTGGTGATTGGCGCATCGAATATCGTTGGCCGCCCGATGAGCATGGAACTGCTACTGGCAGGTTGCACCACCACCGTGACTCACCGTTTCACTAAAAATCTGCGTCACCACGTAGAAAATGCCGATCTATTGATCGTTGCCGTCGGTAAGCCAGGCTTTATTCCCGGTGACTGGATCAAAGAAGGCGCAATTGTGATTGATGTCGGCATCAACCGTCTGGAAAATGGCAAAGTTGTGGGCGACGTCGTGTTTGAAGACGCGGCTAAACGCGCCTCATACATTACGCCTGTTCCCGGCGGCGTTGGCCCGATGACGGTTGCCACGCTGATTGAAAACACGCTACAGGCGTGCGTTGAATATCATGATCCACAGGGTGAGTAACATGGCGACATTTTCTTTAGGTAAACATCCGCACGTTGAGCTGTGCGACTTGCTGAAACTGGAAGGCTGGAGCGAAAGCGGCGCGCAGGCGAAAATCGCGATTGCCGAAGGCCAGGTGAAAGTCGACGGTGCGGTTGAAACGCGCAAACGCTGCAAAATCGTTGCCGGGCAGACAGTGAGTTTTGCCGGTCACAGCGTACAGATTGTTGCCTGATCCCTTTCCCGGCCTGTAACAACAGGCCGGTTCTCTTTTCAGACTTTTGCCCTCTACGCCCCGTTCATCCATGCTGATAGCATCGACATTTTGCCGAAGCGACCATCATGCCAACCATTATTACGCACGCAGCCGTTCCCCTTTGCATTGCTTTAGGGTTGGGTTCGAAAGTCATCCCTCCGCGCCTGTTATTTGCCGGAATCATCCTGGCGATGCTGCCCGATGCCGACGTCTTGTCGTTTAAATTTGGCGTTGCTTACGGCAATGTTTTTGGTCATCGCGGGTTTACCCATTCGCTGGTGTTTGCGTTTGTTGTCCCGCTGTTATGTGTGCTGATTGGACGCCGATGGTTCAGGGCTGGGCTGATTCGCTGCTGGCTGTTTTTAACCGTCTCGTTGCTATCGCACAGCTTGCTGGATGCGGTAACCACTGGTGGTAAAGGCGTTGGCTGGCTATGGCCGTGGTCAGATGAACGCTTTTTCGCTCCCTGGCAGGTGATTAAAGTCGCGCCGTTTGCATTGTCTCGTTACAGCACGCCGTACGGGCATCAGGTGATTATTTCTGAATTAATGTGGGTGTGGTTGCCGGGGATGCTACTGATGGGAATGTTGTGGTGGCGCAGGCGATAACCGGATGCGAAAACTCGCATCCGGCAATAGCGCAATTACTTACGACGCCAGGTGGTCCCTTGCGGGCCATCTTCCAGCACGATCCCCATCTCATTCAGACGGTCACGCGCCGCATCTGCCGCCGCCCAGTCTTTCGCTTTACGGGCATCCAGACGCTGTTGAATTAACGCTTCAATCTCAGCCACTTCGCTGTCGTCTGCCTGCGCGCCGCTTTGCAGGAACGCTTCCGGTTCTTGCTCCAGCAGGCCCAATACGGCGGAAAGTTTACGCAGATGAGACGCCATCGCGTTTGCCGCTGCCATATCTTCTGCTTTCAGACGGTTTACTTCACGCGCCATATCAAACAGTACGGAATAGGCTTCCGGGGTGTTGAAATCGTCGTCCATCGCTTCAATAAAGCGCGCTTCAAACGCTTCGCCACCCGCAGGCGCAACGGTTTTATCTGTGCCGCGCAGCGCAGTGTAGAGACGCTCCAGCGCCGCACGCGCCTGCTTCAGGTTCTCTTCGCTGTAGTTCAGCTGGCTGCGATAGTGGCCCGACATCAGGAAATAACGCACGGTTTCCGCGTCGTAGTATTTCAGCACATCGCGCACGGTAAAGAAGTTACCCAGCGATTTGGACATCTTCTCGCGGTCAACCATCACCATTCCGGAATGCATCCAGTAGTTCACATACTGACCATCATGGGCACAGGTGGACTGAGCGATTTCGTTTTCGTGGTGTGGGAACATCAGGTCAGAACCGCCGCCGTGGATATCAAAGTGGTTACCCAGCTGCTTGCAGTTCATTGCCGAACATTCAATGTGCCAGCCTGGACGGCCCGCGCCCCACGGCGACGGCCAGCTCGGTTCGCCCTCTTTCGACATCTTCCACAGAACGAAATCCATCGGGTTGCGTTTGTCGTCGACCACGTCAACGCGCGCGCCTGCCTGCAGCTGGTCGAGATCCTGACGCGACAGCACGCCATAAGTCGGATCGGTCGGGACGTCGAACATCACGTCGCCGTTGTCCGCCACATAAGCGTGACCTTTGGCGATCAGTTGTTCAGTGAGTTCAATAATTTCTGCGATATGGTGCGTCGCGCGCGGCTCCATATCCGGGCGCAGAATGTTCAAAGCATCAAAATCTTTGTGCATTTCGGCGATCATGCGATCCACCAGCGCCACAAAGCTTTCGCCATTTTCATTGGCGCGTTTGATGATTTTGTCGTCGATATCAGTAATGTTGCGCACATACTTCAGCTTATAGCCGAGGAAACGCAGATAGCGCGCAACCACGTCAAAGGCAACAAAGGTACGCCCGTGACCGATATGACAGAGATCGTAAACGGTGATTCCACACACGTACATGCCGACTTCCCCGGCGTGAATAGGCTTAAATTCCTCTTTTTGGCGTGTCAGAGTATTGAAGATTTTTAGCATCGAAGATTCCGTTTAGACATGTGTGGGTAATTGAGTTGCGTATAATACCCATATTTCCCGCGCGAATCAGCATACATTGCGTGATGATCCGATCGTGCGGTTATGCTATAACACCACCCTATATATGACCCGAACCGGGTTGAAGCACCAATCAAACGGAACAGGATGCAAAAATGGTTACTTTCCACACCAATCACGGCGATATTGTCATCAAAACTTTTGACGATAAAGCACCTGAAACAGTTAAAAACTTCCTGGACTACTGCCGCGAAGGTTTTTACAACAACACCATTTTCCACCGTGTAATCAACGGCTTTATGATTCAGGGCGGCGGTTTTGAGCCGGGCATGAAGCAAAAAACCACCAAAGACCCGATCAAAAACGAAGCCAACAACGGTCTGAAAAATACCCGTGGTACGCTGGCAATGGCCCGTACTCAGGCACCGCACTCTGCAACTGCACAGTTCTTCATCAACGTGGTTGATAACGACTTCCTGAACTTCTCTGGCGAAAGCCTGCAAGGTTGGGGTTACTGCGTGTTTGCTGAAGTGGTTGAAGGCATGGACGTGGTAGACAAAATCAAAGGTGTTGCAACCGGTCGTAGCGGTATGCACCAGGACGTGCCAAAAGAAGACGTTATCATTGAAAGCGTGACCGTTAGCGAGTAATCGTGGCGACACTCTTTATTGCAGATCTTCATCTCTGCGCGGAAGAACCGGCGATCACCGCCGGTTTTCTGCGTTTTTTAGCGGGGGAAGCCCGCAAGGCCGACGCGCTGTATATTCTTGGCGATCTGTTTGAAGCGTGGATTGGCGACGACGATCCCAACCCACTCCATCGCCAGATGGCGGCAGCGATCAAAGCGGTGTCCGATTCCGGCGTTCCCTGCTATTTCATTCATGGCAACCGTGATTTTCTGCTCGGCAAACGCTTTGCCCGTGAAAGCGGCATGACGTTATTGCCGGAAGAAAAGGTGCTCGAACTGTATGGTCGCCGGGTGTTGATTATGCATGGCGACACGCTGTGCACCGATGACGCGGGTTATCAGGCTTTTCGCGCCAAAGTCCACAAACCCTGGCTGCAAACGCTATTCCTCGCCCTGCCGTTGTTTGTGCGTAAACGCATTGCCGCGCGAATGCGCGCGAACAGCAAAGAAGCCAACAGCAGTAAATCGCTGGCGATCATGGACGTTAACCAAAACGCGGTGGTCAGTGCGATGGAAAAACATCAGGTGCAATGGCTGATCCACGGGCATACCCATCGCCCGGCAGTACATGAACTTATCGCCAATCAGCAACCTGCTTTCCGCGTCGTGTTGGGTGCCTGGCATACGGAAGGTTCAATGGTCAAAGTCACGGCGGATGACGTTGAGCTGATTCATTTCCCGTTTTAAAAAACCCGCAACTTTGCTGATTTCACAGCCACGCAACCGTTTTCCTTGCTCTCTTTCCGTGCTATTCTCTGTGCCCTCTAAAGCCGAGAGTTGTGCACCACAGGAGTTTTAAGACGCATGTCTTCCCGCAATAATCCGGCGCGTGTCGCCATCGTGATGGGGTCCAAAAGCGACTGGGCTACCATGCAGTTCGCCGCCGAAATCTTCGAAATCCTGAATGTCCCGCACCACGTTGAAGTGGTTTCTGCTCACCGCACCCCCGATAAACTGTTCAGCTTCGCCGAAAGCGCCGAAGAAAACGGTTATCAGGTCATTATTGCGGGCGCAGGCGGCGCAGCGCACCTGCCAGGCATGATTGCCGCCAAAACGCTGGTGCCAGTGCTGGGCGTGCCAGTACAGAGCGCCGCACTGAGCGGTGTCGATAGCCTCTACTCCATCGTACAAATGCCGCGCGGCATTCCGGTGGGTACGCTGGCGATTGGTAAAGCTGGCGCGGCAAACGCGGCGTTACTGGCAGCACAAATTCTTGCAACTCATGATAAAGAGCTACACCAGCGTCTGAATGACTGGCGCAAAGCCCAGACTGACGAAGTGCTGGAAAACCCGGACCCGCGAGGTGCGGCATGAAACAGGTTTGCGTCCTCGGTAACGGGCAGTTAGGCCGTATGCTGCGCCAGGCAGGCGAACCGTTAGGCATTGCTGTCTGGCCAGTCGGGCTGGACGCTGAACCGGCGGCGGTGCCTTTTCAACAAAGCGTGATTACCGCTGAGATCGAACGCTGGCCGGAAACCGCATTAACCCGCGAGCTGGCGCGCCATCCGGCCTTTGTGAACCGCGATGTATTCCCGATTATTGCTGACCGTCTGACTCAGAAGCAGCTTTTCGACAAGCTTCACCTACCGACCGCACCGTGGCAGTTACTTGCCGATCGCAGCGAGTGGCCTGCGGTGTTTGATCGTTTAGGTGAGCTGGCGATTGTTAAGCGTCGCACTGGTGGCTATGACGGACGCGGTCAATGGCGTTTACGCGCCGATGAAACCGAACAGTTACCGGCTGAATGCTACGGCGAATGTATTGTCGAGCAGGGCATAAACTTCTCTGGCGAAGTGTCGCTGGTTGGCGCGCGCGGCTTTGATGGTAGCACCGTGTTTTATCCGCTGACGCATAACCTGCATCAGGACGGTATTTTGCGTACCAGCGTCGCTTTCCCGCAGGCCAATGCGCAGCAGCAAGCGCAAGCCGAAGAGATGCTGTCGGCGATTATGCAGGAGCTGGGCTATGTGGGCGTGATGGCGATGGAGTGCTTTGTCACCCCGCAAGGTCTGCTGATCAACGAACTGGCTCCGCGTGTGCATAACAGTGGTCACTGGACGCAAAACGGTGCCAGCATCAGCCAGTTTGAGCTGCATCTGCGGGCGATTACCGATCTGCCGTTACCGCAACCGATAGTGAATAGTCCGTCGGTGATGATCAACCTGATTGGTAGCGATCTGAATTATGACTGGCTGAAACTGCCGCTGGTGCATCTGCACTGGTACGACAAAGAAGTCCGTCCGGGGCGTAAAGTGGGGCATCTGAATTTGACCGACAGCGACACATCGCGTCTGACCGCGACGCTGGAAGCCTTAATCCCGCTGCTGCCGCCGGAGTATGCCAGCGGCGTGATTTGGGCGCAGAGTAAGTTCAGTTAACCTGGTGCTCATATTCTTGCCGGATTCGGCGTGAACGCCTTATCCGGCTTACCGCTCCGGTACCCATTGTAGGCCTGATAAGACGCGTCAAGCGTCGCATCAGGCATGGTGCGACGATTGCCGGATGCTCTCATCACTACAGCGAAATACAGGTCCCCGCTTCGCCCGCCAGCGTCTCTTCAATCCGCGATAACGCCCCAATCCACGCAGGTTTACCACGGCTTCTGACATAACCACTCACCGCAGTCACCTTAGGCCCCATCGAACCATCGGCTTTGGCAAATGGCGCTAACTCATCCGGTGTGGCATGGCGAATGGCACGTTGCTGTGGCGTTCCCCAGTTTTCATATACCGCATCAGCATCGGTGAGGATCACCAGCCCATCGGCATTAATCTGCTCGGCGAGCAACGCAGCGGCGAGATCTTTATCAATCACTGCTTCACTCCCTGCCCCATCTTCCGTCACAGGCACACCGCCGCCGCCACTGCAAATCACCACATGCCCCTCTTTGAGCAACAACTCGATGGCTTCGCTGTCGAGAATTTTACGCGGTTGCGGAGACGCCACCACCCGGCGCAAGTATTTACCATCACGTTTCATCTGCCAGCCGTAAGCTGCTTCCAGTGCCTCTTGTTCTTCTGGCAGATAAACCGGACCAATAAACTTCTCTGGCTGCAAAAACGCCGGATCATCAGGCGAAACTTCAATGCGCGTCAGCACCGTCGTGACAGGCGGCATCTGCGGCTGCGCGCTCAAACTCTGCGCCAGCATATAGCCAATCATCCCCTGGCTTTCCGCCACCAGCACATCCAGCGGATACGGTTCTACCTCTTTCCACGCCAGATTCTGTAACGCCAGCAGCCCCACCTGTGGCCCGTTGCCGTGAACAATCGCCAGCCGATAAGAACGGGCCAGGCGCGTCAACGCGGGTACAGCACTGGCGATATTGCGATATTGATTTTCCGCCGTCAGCGCCTCACCGCGCTGGAGTAAGGCGTTGCCCCCAAGAGCTACAACCAGTGTTTTCATGGTTTTCCTTGTAATAATTGTTGACCAAGCCAGAACCCCAACAGCGTATCTGCCCCTGACGTGTGCCCCAGCGCCAGCAGCGAATCAATCGCCGCTGCGGTACGTTTCGGGCAACTCAGAGCATGAACAAAGTGCAGGAGTGGCGAGGCGAAATATCCTTGCGCGGCATAACGTAAATAACTGACGCTCACCGCAGTGGTAACGAGTTGAAGATTGTCGGAACAGGCAAAAAACGGGCGACCGGAGCGCGCATCTAAAGCGCCATAATACCAGGCCGCCAGCAGCATTCCGCTCAGCGTGTCATCATGACTTGGCGTTAATCCGGGGCCTTTACCCAGCCAGTGCCGCCAGTCGGTCTTAACGCCATTGAGCGCGGCCTGAAAACAGTGACGAAACTGGCGTAATTCAGCAGGCAGCGGATCGCTTGCCGCCAATGCCAGTGGCCCGAAAAGCCCGGTTTCCTCCGCGCGTTGCATCCATGCAACGGCAAGCGGTTGAGGATGCGCAGGCGGCGTAATACGCAGCAAACAATAACGCTGTGGCTGTTTAACCGTGAAACGCCCGAGGCGAATCCCTTGCGCCACAACCTGTGGTCGTTCATTGCCGCATAATCCACCGCATAACACATCGAATTGCGCGCGGCGAAGCACCCATCCGCCGGGGCCGAAACCACTACCCTGACGATGCAGCGTTAACAGTTCGCCGCTTTCCGTCATCAGGTTAATCGCCCGTCGCCACACGCCCGCTAACCGCCATGACTGGCGATAATTCGGTGCGCTACGGCTGGCAAGTAGAGGATGGATGATCGTCATTGCGCGTTCCTCAACCTATCCCCATGCTTTCAGCCAGTGCTTCCAGCGCCTGTTCAAAGCAGGCCAGCGGTGCCCGCACGGTGCCTGCGCCAATCTGCCCGATCCCCGCCTCTTTATGGGCGATACCGGTATTGATGAGTGGCGTAATGCCGGTTTCTACCACGCGACGAATGTCCAGTCCCAGGCACGCGCCCTGAAAATCCCAGCCGGGGATCTGCAACTGCATATTGCGTTCAAGGTAAATTTCCGCCATCTCTTCAGATACCGCTCTGGCCGCTTCCATGCCACCCGCACCGACAAAGCGCGTTACGCCAGGCGCTGCGATCATTGCCGCACCTCCGATACCAAAGGTTTCGGTAATCGCGCTATCGCCCATATCCGGGTTTGCCTGCTCCTGCGAGAAGCCGGTGAAAAACAGACCTTGCGGAGTGTTTACAGGCGCAGTAAACCAGCGTTCACCCAGCCCGCTGACCCGAATCCCGAACATATTGCCGTTGCGGGTCATAGCCGTAACGATGCTGCCTGCGCGGATCATCGCGCCAGCATCCATCGCCGCCTTGCAGTAGGCCATCGCGAGGTTGAGGAAGAACTGATCGGTCACGTTGAGGAAATCCATCACTTCCGCAATGTGCTGTTTATCATGATCGAGGCGAGCAATTTGTGGGGCCAGCGCACGCATTAACAGTGCAGAGGAAGCAATGTTGCGTTGATGGAACTCATCGCCCATGGTAATGCCCTGCGCCATCATCGCCGTGAGATCGATACCGCGCTCCATGCGCCCCAGCGCCGCGCTTAATACTGGCATTAACACATCGCGCATCCAGCGATGGCGAGTCAGGACATCTTCGCCGTAAGCGCCAAAACGCATCACTTTGCCGATACCTTCGTTGAGGTTGCAGTACGCCCGGTTGCCGTCGGTCACGTTCTCGACCACCAGCATCGGCATACTGGCAGAAGTAATGCCGCCCATTGGCCCGACGGCATTCACATGGTGACAAGGAATGAAGTTCACTTCCCCCTGATCCAGCATTGCCAGCGCCTGCGCTTCATCTTTCGCCCAGCCTTCAAACAGACATGCGCCCACACATGCCCCTTTCATGGGTCCGGTCATCTCCTGCCAGCGCATTGGCGGCCCGGCGTGAAGCAGTGTTTTGCCCTCGTTTAGTTCGCTGATAAGTGAAGAAGCCGGTTGCACATCCAGCCAGTGTGGACGAGCACGACGAATTTGTTCGATAACCGCAGCATTGGCTTGCGCCACTGATGTAAACATGGGAACCCCTTATTGCAAACGTTCTAATAAACGAGCCAGTTTTTTATTGCCGCCGGCGACTGGCGACCATTGGTAATGCACAACCGGTTTGCTGGCGCTTTGTAGCGCCAGCGCAAAGCTGCGTAATCCGATGTTAATCACGGCGACGTTTTCCAGTAATGACGGTGTGTGTTGCTGTGTGGCAGGCGAGAGCGGATGAATTAACGCTGCCGCCAGCAAGGTGGCTTCCGGCAGCGAACTCACGACCGCGATCCCCGCATCTTCCAGCGTGGCGATTTGTTGCGAGCGGCATTGCGGGTCACGTTCGGTGCCTGTCACCGTGGCAATGGCATACAGTGGTTGATTGTCTGGACGCGCGGCACAGGCTTTTTGCCAGGCGCTCACCAGCGAGGCGGCAGGATCGGCAGTCGCACCGAAGCCAATCACGACATCAAGCAGCAACACGCGCACTTGCGGTTTAGCGCCGAGATCGGCAATTAACAGGTTGCGTAAGGTCGGGTCGATCATCGGATGGGGACGCCCGACGGTGTAAAAATCATCGCCCAGGTCGAGGATCTGATGTCCGTCGGCGTCGAGCATCATGCCGTGATGATGGGCATCATCGGCTTCCACGCCAAGGTGTCCGGCAAGTAATCCCGCCGCTTCGGCAGCCAGCGTACCGCCGGTATACAAACCGCAAATAAATCCGCTGCTGGCAGGCGTTATCGCGTTACGTCGCGCCGTAACGCGTGAAAGCAGGCAAGCCAGGCGTGCGGCCTCATCCAGCGAGGAGGCAAACCAGACATTCTCGTCGCGGGCCACCGCCGGGGTATAACCTAAAAACAGCGCCACCGTCGGTTTGCCGGTTGCTTTCATGGCATTAACAATTTTCAGACGCACCGCTTCGGCAGGTGGTTTTGAAACAAATGCCAGCACTTCGCTTTTCTCGTCTGCACTGAGCATTTCCAGCGCCGTCAGCGCACTGATGCCGCCCACTTCACGGCTGAGGTCGCGCCCGCCAAGACCAATCGCGTGGGTAATTCCCTCCCCTGCCAGCGCAATCTGCGAGCACAGCTCCTGAATCCCGGTACCGGAAGCGCCAATGACGCCAATGTTGCCTTCCGGCATCACGTTAGCAAAAGCCAGCGGCGTGCCGGCAATCATCGACGTACCGCAGTCCGGCCCCATCACCAGCAAGCCTTTTTCCCGCGCGCGGGTTTTAAGTTGGATTTCATCTTCCAGCGTGACGTTATCGGAGAACATCATCACGTTGAGGTTGCGATCCAGCGCCTGATTCGCCAGCTCCGCCGCATACTCGCCAGCCACTGAAATCAGCGCCAGACTGGCGTCGGGTAATTTCTGACAGGCACTGTCCCAGCGACGCACCTGCGTCAACGCCTGGCTGCTGCCTGACCCCTGCGCCAGTTGTTTTAGCGCCTCTTCAAGCTGTTGCATAATCGCCTGCGCGATCCCCGCATCCGCCGCTTCGCTACGAATTGCCACGCAAATATCGTTCGGCGTGGCGTTATTAAAATCGTCATGCCAGAAACCTGTCGTCTCTAATAACGCTTTATTGGCGGGCGTACCCATCATTACAGAAACATCATCAACATTTTCTGATTCGCTTAGTTTTCGTGAAATAATCATTAAACTGACCGAATCCTGAAAACACCCTTTTTTAATAAAGGCGTGGATCATAACAACTCCTTAAAAATTGCACCCATGGCAATTGCACGAGCAGTGTTAATGTGGCAATTACGGTATCGATGACAACGGGAAAATAAGGTGATGAATATCACACAGGGATTATTAACAAAAGAATTCAAATAACCGCCAGGCTATTACGTGTTATTTTTTAATAAGCGTGGTTGTTTTAAAAACCAGGTTAAAAGCGAGCGGATTATCAAATAAATTCTAACTATATTTTTTTGCCTGTCTGGATCACATAATCCAGATATTTTCCCTGTATGTTAATTGCAGTCATGCTTCACACCGTCGTTAAAAAGGAAGACAGATGAAAATCAGTCGGGAAACACTCCACCAGCTAATCGAGAATAAACTCTGCCAGGCTGGGTTAAAACGTGAGCACGCTGCAACCGTGGCTGAAGTATTGGTTTACGCCGATGCCAGAGGGATCCACTCTCATGGCGCGGTGCGTGTTGAATACTACGCAGAACGCATTTCAAAAGGCGGCACCAACCGTGAACCGGAATTTCGTCTTGAAGAAACCGGGCCGTGTTCGGCAATTTTACATGCCGACAATGCCGCCGGACAGGTCGCGGCGAAAATGGGTATGGAACATGCCATAAAAACCGCCCAGCAAAATGGCGTTGCGGTGGTCGGTATCAGCCGGATGGGTCACAGCGGCGCAATCTCTTATTTTGTACAGCAGGCAGCTCGCGCAGGGTTAATTGGCATTTCGATGTGCCAGTCCGATCCAATGGTGGTGCCGTTTGGCGGCGCGGAAATTTACTACGGTACTAACCCACTGGCCTTTGCCGCGCCGGGAGAAGGCGACGAGATCCTTACCTTTGATATGGCGACTACCGTACAGGCATGGGGAAAAGTGCTCGACGCCCGCTCGCGTAATATGTCTATCCCGGATACCTGGGCGGTCGATAAAAACGGAGCACCAACAACCGATCCGTTCGCGGTACATGCTCTGCTCCCCGCCGCCGGGCCGAAAGGGTATGGCCTGATGATGATGATTGACGTCCTCTCAGGCGTCTTACTCGGCTTACCGTTCGGGCGACAGGTTAGTTCGATGTATGACGATTTACACGCCGGGCGTAATTTGGGGCAATTACATATCGTTATTAACCCGAACTTTTTCTCCTCCAGCGAATTATTCCGTCAACATCTTAGCCAGACCATGCGCGAATTAAATGCCATTACCCCCGCGCCCGGTTTTAACCAGGTTTATTATCCCGGACAGGATCAGGATATTAAACAACGCAAAGCCGCCGTCGAAGGCATCGAAATTGTTGATGATATTTACCAGTATTTAATTTCAGACGCGCTTTATAACACGTCATACGAAACGAAAAATCCCTTTGCGCAATAATTATTGAGACAGGACTTTCTTATGATTACACATTTCCGTCAAGCCATAGAAGAAACGCTGCCCTGGCTTTCCTCTTTTGGCGCTGACCCAACGGGTGGGATGACCCGTTTACTTTATTCGCCGGAATGGCTGGAAACCCAGCAGCAATTTAAAAAAAGAATGGCAGCAAGCGGGCTGGAAACACGTTTCGATGAAGTGGGGAATTTATACGGTCGCCTGAGTGGCACCGAATATCCACAGGAAGTGGTTCTGAGCGGTTCGCATATCGATACCGTGGTTAACGGCGGTAACCTCGACGGGCAATTCGGCGCGCTGGCGGCGTGGCTGGCAATTGACTGGTTGAAAACGCAATACGGCGCGCCGTTACGTACGGTCGAAGTGGTGGCGATGGCAGAAGAAGAAGGCAGCCGCTTCCCGTATGTCTTCTGGGGCAGTAAAAATATCTTTGGGCTGGCGAATCCTGACGACGTGCGGAATATCTGTGATGCCAAAGGAAATAGTTTTGTCGATGCGATGAAGGCTTGCGGATTTACTCTGCCGAACGCCCCACTAACTCCGCGTCAGGATATTAAAGCCTTTGTTGAACTGCATATTGAACAGGGCTGTGTGCTGGAAAGTAATGGGCAGTCAATTGGCGTGGTGAATGCAATTGTCGGGCAGCGTCGTTATACGGTGACGCTGAACGGCGAATCAAACCATGCAGGCACCACGCCGATGGGTTATCGTCGTGATACGGTTTACGCTTTCAGTCGCATTTGCCATCAGTCTGTCGAAAAAGCGAAAAAAATGGGCGATCCGCTGGTTCTGACCTTTGGCAAAGTAGAGCCGCGCCCGAATACGGTGAATGTGGTGCCGGGTAAAACCACGTTCACCATTGATTGTCGTCATACCGACGCTGCCGTGCTGCGCGATTTCACCCAGCAGTTAGAAAACGACATGCGGGCGATTTGCGATGAAATGGACATTGGTATTGATATCGATTTATGGATGGACGAAGAACCCGTGCCGATGAATAAGGACCTGGTCGCCACCCTGACAGAATTGTGTGAAAGAGAAAAACTGAATTACCGGGTGATGCACAGTGGTGCCGGGCACGACGCGCAAATTTTCGCGCCTCGCGTACCAACCTGCATGATTTTTATCCCCAGCATCAACGGGATCAGCCATAACCCGGCGGAACGCACCAATATTACCGACCTTGCCGAAGGGGTCAAAACGTTGGCACTCATGCTTTATCAACTTGCCTGGCAGAAATAAGGAGTTATAAATGGGATATTTAAATAACGTCACCGGTTACCGCGATGATTTACTGGCTAACCGTGCGATTGTTAAACACGGTAATTTCGCGCTGCTAACCCCGGACGGTCTGGTAAAAAATATTATTCCGGGCTTTGAAAATTGTGACGCGACAATCCTCTCCACGCCAAAGCTGGGGGCCTCTTTTGTTGATTATCTGGTCACACTGCATCAAAACGGCGGCAACCAACAGGGCTTCGGTGGCGAAGGCATTGAAACGTTCCTGTATGTGATCTCTGGAAATATCACTGCCAAAGCCGAAGGGAAAACATTTACCTTAAGTGAAGGTGGCTATCTTTATTGCCCGCCAGGCTCCTTAATGACGTTTGTTAACGCCCATGCCGAAGACAGCCAAATCTTTTTATATAAGCGTCGCTATGTTCCGGTAGAAGGTCATGCGCCGTGGCTGGTTTCTGGCAATGCCTGCGAACTCGAACGCATTCATTATGAAGGCATGGACGATGTTATTCTGCTGGATTTTCTGCCCAAAGAGTTAGGTTTTGATATGAACATGCATATCCTCTCTTTTGCGCCAGGTGCCAGCCACGGTTATATCGAAACTCACGTCCAGGAACACGGTGCCTATATTCTTTCCGGTCAGGGGGTTTATAACCTCGACAATAACTGGATCCCGGTGAAAAAAGGCGATTACATCTTTATGGGCGCTTATTCCTTACAGGCCGGTTATGGCGTAGGACGTGGTGAAGCGTTTAGTTATATTTACTCAAAAGATTGCAACCGCGACGTAGAGATTTAAGTCATACCACTCGCCTGATTATTTTTAGCTATGTTGGATTTTGCCACGGTTTATACCGTGGCTTTTTTTGCGGTAAATTCAGGTAAAAAACGGATGCGGGATAAAATGCATCCGCTCTAATGGCAAGAGTCAGTTTTTAATTCCCTGACCTATTTTAATGGCGCAGGCAATATTTCGCGCGCTGTTGAAGAGATTGATTTCACCGCTGGCGAGCACTTCGGCTAAAGGTGCCAGACGTGGCAAAATGCTGAATACCGCATCAATGCCGTACTGGTGCACCACTTCCACGCCATCACCCAATACGCCAGCAATCCCAATCACCGGTACATTAAACTGCTTCGCCACCGACGCCACACCCAGCGGCGCTTTACCGCCTGCCGTTTGCGAGTCGATGCGCCCTTCCCCGGTGATCACCAGTGCTGCGCCCTGCACTGCCTGCGCAAGATTGACCGCATTCAACACAATTTCAATGCCCGGTTTAATATCCGCATTGAGGAATACCGCCGCCGCAATACCCATACCGCCCGCAGCGCCGCCGCCCGCCATCTGGCAGACATTAATTTCAGTTTGCTGTTGTAAAACACGGGCGTAATTTTGCAGCCCCTGTTCAAGTTCTTCGACCATCTCCGGCGTTGCCCCTTTTTGCGGGCCAAACACCGCCGCCGCGCCGCGTGCCCCTACCAGCGGGTTATCAACGTCACATGCTACTTCAATATGGCAGTTCGCCAGACGCGGATCGCATTCATCCATTTCAATGCTTGCCACGCGCGCTAAATTGCCGCCGTTAGCCGCCAGCACCTGGCCGTCGGCATCAAGGAAACGCACACCAAGCGCCTGCGCCATGCCCATACCGCCGTCGACCGTCGCACTGCCGCCAATGCCGAGAATAATATGGCGAATGCCGTTATCCAGCGCATGACGAATTAACTCCCCCGTACCAAAACTGGAGGCCAGCAACGGATTACGCTTTTCAGGCGCGACCAGCATCAGGCCACTTGCTGCCGCCATCTCAATCACCGCTGTTTTCCCGTCGCCGGTAAGGCCATAAAAAGCATTCACTTTTTCGCCCATCGGCCCGCAGACTTCAAGCGTCACGATGTTACCACCCGTCGCGGCGACCATCGCATCCACCGTCCCTTCGCCGCCATCCGCTATCGGCAAACAGATATAGTTCGCATCGGGAAAGAGGGTCGAAAACCCGGCTTTAATTGCCTGACAACATTTTTCTGCACTTAAGCTCTCTTTAAAAGAGTCTGGCGCAATGACAATCTTCATTATCAATCCTTTTTCAACAAATTATTCGATGCGTTCCCACGGAATAAGGTTATCCATAAGAACAGCCAGTAAGATCCCGACCAATAAGCCGTTACTGAGCAGAGGACGCAGCGTTAATGGAAGGTCTTGCAGATACACAGGCGGTAATGCCATTAAAAATATGCCGACAAATAACGGTAATGCGAGTCGATAAATATTGCGAGCGGTAAAGGTTATTTGCTGGCTAAACACCAGCGCCGAAAAGAGTAAAGGCAGATAAGAAACCAGCATGACCGCGCTACTCACGGGTAAAGGGATACTGCAAAACAGTCGTGTGAGTGCCGGAACCAGCGCCACCAGCAGGCAAATAACGCTGCCATAAATAAACGAACGCCGCGTGTAATCGCCAGTCTGGGTTAATAAACCAATGGATGAAACAAACGGTGAAAATGGAATTACCGCCAGCGGTACAGTTATCAGTGTCATAAATCCGGTCGCCACAAAGCTGCGACGATAACGCGTATTCCCCGCGCCCTGCTGCGGATAAAAAACATCCGTGCCCCGAATCGCACCGTAGGTATTGCTGATATTCACCAGACCTGTAATCACCGCCGTCAGAATAATCCCCGGAGACAAAGCACCGCCACTGCCGAGCGGGAACCACTGCCAGTGCAACTCACCGGAGAGCGAATGCGAAGAAGGAAAGCAAAAGTACCACAACAACCAGCCGGTTATGGTGCCGACCAGCAGGCCATAACGGGCAAAACGTTGCGGCAGGAAAATAATCATCGCCAGTACCAGGCACATCACCGCCACCGAGAGCGCGAACGGCGGTAACTGAATTTTAAAATTCGGGTCGGCTATGCCAAACGGCAGCCCGAGCATACCTTTGAAAAAGATAGTGGTCAGCTGCGCGCCCAGCATCAACATAAACAAGACCATCACCGACGGCGTAAATAACCGTGCCAGGCGATGGCCTAATCCGCTAAAACCAATCAACATCGTCAGCACGCCAGAGAGAGCAATCCCCACCGCCAGGCTGGTAGCGATATCGTTGATCGGTGTCCCGCGCGATGCTTCACCAAGGGTGATAGTAAGGATGGTTCCCCACCACAGGCCACCGGGCCCTTCCATAATAGCGCGACGATGACCGCAGAACGCCTGAGCGAAGCAGGCCAGTGCGGTAGCAAGAAAAGCATATTGCGTGAGCGTAAGCAGGCTACTTTGCGGCAACTGAAAAGCAGAAAGTAGCGTAGGAGGAACCACAACCGTGTTGCAAAAAATAAAGAAAAACCACTGAAATCCTGATAACAGGCTTTCGCGGCTCACTGCAAAATTGAACATAAACACACCTTAACCGGAGAATGCCCGCCGCAAGGACGGGCATTGCAGGGGCCAGATTACTGCTGATGTTTAAGGATAAATTGACCTTTCGGCGCAACAGGGAAGCCCTGTTCGATGTCGTAAATCACATCACCACGTAAGATGGTTTTCGTGATACGCGCGCCAATGGTACGGCCAACATACGGGCTGACTTTGTGGCGATATTCCAGATCGTCATTGGTAAGAACATAGCTGCTATTCGGCTGAATGAAGACGAAGTCGGCATCTTTTCCTGGGGCGATACGGCCTTTTTGCTGCAGACCGAAAATATCTGCTGCGTTAGTCGCCATTAATTTGCCGAACATTGGCAGAGACATTCCGCGTTTCTGTACCGCTTCATCGAACATCACGTCCATGCAGCTTTGCAGACCGGCGATACCACCCCATGCTTTCATGATGTTGCCAGCTTTCATTTCCGGCGGGCATGGTGAGTGGTCGGAAACCAGGCAGTCGATTTCACCGTTAAACAGTTTTTCCCACATGCCTTTCTGGTTTTCCAGATCGCGGATCGGCGGTGAACACTTCGCCAGAGTACCGATTTCTTCGAACTGATCGGTATCCAGTACGAAGTAATGCGGGCAGGATTCACAAGTAACGTCCTGACCTTCCTGACGTGCACGAGTCACTTCTTCAACGCCTTCCGGGCTGCTGATATGGCAAACGTGCAGACGGCAACCGGCAACTTTCGCCAGGTACAGTACGCGGCGAATCGCTTCCACTTCGGTAAATACCGGACGCGAAGCCACATAGTCATGGGCAGTTACGCGACCTTCACTTTTCGCTTCTTCGCCCAGTGCATCACAGATCAGCGCGTTTTCGCAGTGCACCAGCACCGGCTGCCCCAGTTCGCCCAGCTTCTGCGCACCTTTGAAGAACTGCCAGTCGTTTACATCACGGAAGTCGTTGTCGATACCGCGATCGCCACAGGTTGCGACGAAGCATTTGAAGCCGACAACGCCCACTTCATCCAGCTCATGCAGACGGTCGATGTTGTAAGACACCAGGCCACCGAGTTGTGCCGCATCGATAGTCAGCTTGCCTTTAGCGGCATCGAACTTCAGTTCAATTGAAGCGCGGTCAACCGTTGCAGGCAGCTGGTTGAGCGGCATTTCGATCATGGTGGTGATACCACCTTTTGCCGCTGCGCGAGTACCAGTTTCATAACCTTCCCAGTGGCTACGACCCGGTTCAGAAATATGGGTGTGCGCATCAACCATGCCTGGCGAAACCACCAGACCAGACGCATCCATAACTTCTTTTGCATCGCCCAGATCCTGACCGATAGCAGCAATTTTTCCGCCTTTAACGGCGATATCTACAACGCGAGCTTCGTTTTCTAAAATAACAGTGCCGTTTTTAATGATTAAATCAAAAGACATAACAAACTCCTTGTAAAATACAGATTGGTTTTTTTACTCAATGTTCAATATCGGGATTAATTAACCTGTGACTTTTTGTTCTCCTGTGTTTTCTGCTGTAGTACGTTTCTTTAATAAGGCGTAGGCCGCAAAGGCGACGATGACGCCGACAAACCATGAAACACGAGATAACGGTTCCATAAAGGGAATAAACTTACCGCCAAGAGATAAAATAACGGCCACCAGAGTTACTGAAAACGCGGTGAGGTTAAAACCGTTATCGTAATATTTATAATCGCCAGGTGCGGTGTACAGTTCATCAAGATTAATTTGCCCACGCATCACCACAAAATAATGCGCCATCATGACACCAATTACCGGACCCAGCATTCCGCCGATAATATCGAGGAACAGATAAATACTGTCCTGATTTTCCATTAATTTCCACGGGCAGATCAGCAGGCTGATAATACTGGCAATCAGTACGCCGTTTTTATAGGTCAGTTTTGTCGGTGCAATAGCGGCAATCTGATAACCGGCCGGAATAATATTACCGGTGGCGTTAGTAGAGATAGTCGTCATCAGAATAACCAGTACCGCAAAGAACGAGGCAAACAGGCTATCCCAACGCTGAACAATATCCAGCACGTTCCAGGTGTCAGCGCCGTAGTGAATACTGGCTCCGGCAATAATACATACCCCGGCGACCGCAAACAGAATATAGGCCACAACTAAACCGAGCGTTTGCCCCAGCGCCTGCTCACGAAACGAGTGGGCGTTTTGCGTAAAGTCGGATGCGCTCACCGCCGGTGCCGCCCAGACCGCAACTACCGCGTTAATCACCACCAGGAACAGGAAGCCACTGTTTTCTGCTTTCTGAATACCGCTCGGAATGTAGTCAAAGATTGGACCGAGCCCGACCAGCGAAATCGCCCAAATCGCCATACCGCCGAAAACGATATAGATGCACGGGTTAAGAATGGCAGTGAATTTATTTAAAACTTTGCCACCACCGAAACCGATTCCGACGTTCACCAGCCAGAAGAGTAAGAAAGTGATTAAGCCCGGTAGAGAAAGCCCTAACAGGGTAAAATCACCACCGAGAGTTAAAAATCCCGGCCAGATTTTGCCAATCAGGATCAAGCAGGCCAGCGATCCAGCGTAACATTGCAGGCCAAACCACATAATGGCAGCAATCCCGCCTCTTAATAATCCGGGAAACAGTGCGCCACGTACGCCGTAAGAAGCACGCAGGATCATGGCAAACGGTACGCCGTATTTACTGCCCGCAGCGCCGTTTAATACCATTACCGCGGCAATGAAAAAGGCGCTGAGAATAATTGCCAGCATAATACTAAAGGTAGACAAGCCGAGAATAAAAAAGCCGCCGACCATCACATAATTGGGAACGTTATGAACCGAACCCATCCATAAGGTAAAATAGTTAAATGTTTTCCAGGTCCGCTGGCTTTGCGTTTTCGGCAATAGATCTTCGCTATAGCCGCGTTGCTGGAATAGTTTTCTCTGATGTTCCATAAATCCCTCTTAATTTCACGTATCGAATA
The DNA here is from genome assembly GCF_046487485.1 of Escherichia sp. WS1368. Taxonomy (NCBI): domain Bacteria; kingdom Pseudomonadati; phylum Pseudomonadota; class Gammaproteobacteria; order Enterobacterales; family Enterobacteriaceae; genus Escherichia; species Escherichia sp. WS1368. The sequence continues at coordinate 90,607 of NZ_JBJQJI010000013.1, read as the reverse complement.
ACGTTGTTTTAATCTAGCTATGAGGAACAAATAAAATAAAAATATTATTTTTAATACTGAAGCAACATCTTTGGCTGCTTTCTTTTTTAATATTGCTGGCCGATTCATTTTCTGATATCGGCCATTTTTATTGTGGGTATCAGGCCAGTTTATGGTTAGCCATTAATTCCAGCGCCTGCACTAACGCAGAGTGATCCAACTGGCTGCCACCGTTTGCCGCACAGGTATTAAATAACTCCTGGCAGGTCGCAGTGTTTGGCAGGTTCAGCGCAAGTGCTTTCGCACTTTGCAGTGCCAGGTTGAGATCTTTCTGGTGCAGCGCAATTTTAAAACCTGGATTAAAGGTGCGTTTAATCATGCGCTCACCGTGAACTTCCAGAATACGTGAGGAAGCAAAGCCGCCCATCAGCGCCTGGCGCACACGTACCGGATCCGCTCCGGCTTTTGAAGCAAATAGCAGGGCTTCAGAAACCGCTTCAATATTGAGCGCCACGATAATCTGATTTGCCACTTTGCAGGTTTGACCGTCGCCGTTACCGCCCACGAGGGTGATATTTTTACCGAGCAGTTCAAACAGCGGTTTAACACGTTCAAATACCGCTTCGTCACCGCCAACCATAATCGACAACGTCCCTTCACGCGCGCCGATTTCACCGCCGGAGACGGGCGCATCGAGATAATCACCGCCCAGTTCATTCACCTGACGAGCGAAACGCTTAGTTTCGATCGGGGAAATGGAGCTCATATCAACAATGGTTTTGCCCTTCAGCGAGGCTTTGGTACAACCATTTTCACCGAACAGAACTTCTTCAACCTGTGGTGTATCCGGCACCATAATAAAAATGATGTCCGATGCTTCCGTTACCTGGCGCGCAGTTTCAACACTGACGGCACCCAGTGACAGTAATTCATCAGCAACCGGACCAATGGTTGTGACATGCAGTTGATGACCGGCACGCGCCAGATTAATGGCCATCGGTGTACCCATAATGCCTAAGCCAATAAATCCCAGTTTCATAATTAACCTCTTTTAAATTTCGCTTTTCCTGAATTCAGACAACACGATCCCCTGCCAACTTAGCGGCCTAAAAAAGCATTGTCTGAATAGCGTTACGTTTTAACGGTACGGATCCATCCAGCGTAAACCGGCTTCCGTGGTAGTTTGGGGTTTATATTCACACCCAACCCAACCGTTGTAGTCAGAATTTTCGATTACCTTAAAGAGATAATCATAATTAATTTCTCCGGTCCCCGGTTCCCCGCGATGCGGATTATCGGCAATTTGCAGGTGACCAATTTTATCGGCCCATTGCGTCATAGTGTTGGTTAATTCACCTTCCATCCGCTGCATGTGATAAATGTCATACTGAATTTTCAAATTGCAGCAACCAACATCATCAATCAGTTTCAGTGCCTGGCGAGTTCCGGTGAGATGGAAACCAGGAATATCAAAATGGTTGATAGGTTCAATCAGTAATAAAATATCTTCTTTCATCAGCATATTCGCGGCATAACGCAGGTTTTCTACAAGCGTTGTGTGAATCTGTTCACTGCTGAAACCAGCCGGCGTTTTACCGACCAGACAGTTAATTTTTTTATTACCCAGCGCACGAGCATAACGAATCGCTGCTGCTACGCCATCCCGAAACTCTTCTTCACGACCAGGAATACAAGCAATACCCCGCTCGCCCGCCGCCCAGTCACCTGCCGGTAAATTGTGCAACGTATGTTCGAGTTTATTACTCGCCAGCACCTGTTTTAATTCTTCAATGTCATAGTCATAAGGGAACATAAATTCAACGCCGCGAAAACCACACTGCGCAGCTTTCTCAAAACGGGCGAGAAAATCATATTCACCAAATAACATCGATAAATTAGCAGAGAAACGTAACATTATTTATCTCCCTTATTCATAGTGCATGAAGCAGGTTTCAGTCGGTGCGTCCACTGCGTTATCGGCGATATCTTCAAATTCCATGACGTTATCCAGTTCGCTGCCCATCGAAATATTGGTCACACGCTCGAGAATAACTTCCACGACTACCGGTACCCGATATTGCGCCATTAAGGCTTTCGCCTGTTCAAAGGCTGGTGCAATATCTTCCGGTTTGAAGACCCGAATCGCTTTACAACCTAAACCTTCCGCTACTTTTACGTGGTCGACGCCGTACCCGTTCACTTCACTGGAGTTAATATTTTCGAACGCGAGCTGTACGCAGTAATCCATATCAAACGCGCGCTGCGACTGGCGAATCAGACCCAGATAGGCGTTATTGACCAGTACATGGATGTACGGAATGTTGAACTGTGCGCCAACGGCTAATTCTTCAATCAGAAACTGGAAGTCGAAGTCACCGGAAATCGCCACCACTTTGCGCTCTGGATCAGCGGCACAAACCCCCAGCGCCGCCGGAATGGTCCAGCCCAGCGGGCCTGCCTGCCCACAGTTGATCCAGTGGCGGTCTTTAAAGACATGCAGCATTTGTGCCGCAGCGATTTGTGACAGGCCAATGGTGGTGACATAACAAACATCGCGACCAAAGGCTTTGTTCATCTCTTCATACACGCGCTGCGGTTTCACCGGCACGTTGTCGAAGTGGGTTTTGCGCAGCAAAGTGCGTTTGCGCTGCTGGCAGTCGGCGACCCATTCTTTACGACACGGCAGACGACCCGCTTTTTGCATCTCCTGCGCCACTTCAACCAGCAGCGTCAGCGCCGCTTTAGCATCAGAGACAATGCCGAGATCCGGACACAGCACGCGGCCAATTTGCGTCGGCTCAATATCGATATGAACGATTTTGCGCCCTTCGGTGTATTTCTCTACCGAACCGGTATGACGGTTCGCAAAACGGTTACCGATACCAAACACCATGTCGGACGCCAGTAGCGTTGCGTTACCGTAACGATGCGCGGTTTGCAGACCCACCATCCCGGCCATCAGTTCATGATCGTCGGGAATACAGCCCCAGCCCATCAGCGTTGGGATCACCGGAACGCTGGTCAGTTCAGCAAACTGTTGTAACAGTGCAGCAGCGTCAGCATTGATTACCCCGCCCCCGGCAACAATCACCGGACGTTCGGCCTGAATTAACATTTCTACCGCTTTTTCGATCTGCATACGGCTGGCAGCAGGTTTGTAGACCGGCAGCGGTTCGTACATGTCAGGATCAAACTCGATTTCCGCAACCTGAACGTCGAACGGTAAATCCACCAGTACCGGACCCGGGCGACCAGAACGCATCAGGTGAAACGCCTGTTGCAGCACACGAGGCACCAGCGCCGCTTCACGAACTGTAACCGCCATTTTGCTGACCGGTTTAGCAATTGCTTCAATATCAACGGCCTGGAAATCTTCTTTATGCAGACGGGCGCGCGGAGCCTGGCCGGTAATACACAGAATAGGAATGGAATCAGCAGAAGCGGAATAGAGCGCGGTGATCATGTCCGTGCCCGCAGGACCGGAAGTCCCCAGACATACGCCGATATTCCCTGCCGTTGCGCGGGTATAACCTTCCGCCATGTGCGAAGCACCTTCCACATGACGCGCCAGAATGTGACGAATACCGCCGTGCTTACGCATCGCTGAATAGAACGGATTGATTGCTGCTCCCGGAACGCCGAAGGCGGTGGTGATACCTTCTTTCTCCAGCACATACATTGCCGCGTCAACGGCTCTCATTTTTGCCATTTTATTCCTACCTCTATAAATTGGAAAAATTTTCCAACTTTCAAATTTTGTCAAAAAAACCCGCTCCGCAGAGCGGGATGCGACAGACACTATGGATGTGCTTTCAGTCCCAACGCCGTGCTGATATCGCGGGCGGTGTCTCTGACCAGCTCACCCTGACTGACAAAACGATCTTCTGTCAGTCTTGATGAAGGCCCGGAGATGGAGATAGCGGCAACAACGCTACCTACATCATCGTAAATTGCTGAAGCTATGCAATTCAGACCTACAACATGCTCTTCTTTATCTACGGTATAGCCCAGTTCACGCGCTTGTTCCAGGTCCTTCAGCAAGGTGGGCATATCCACAAGCGTAGTTGGCGTAAACTGCTGCAAACCGGTTTGCAGAATGATGCTCATCAACTCCTCTTCCGCCAGCGGATAAAGCAACGCCTTGCCCGCACCGGAAGCATGCAGCGGCAGACGACTGCCCAGTGGCGCACACATCCTGACCATCGATTTACACTCTAACTGACCAATTAATACTGCTTCATTGCCGTTACGAATCGCGACATTGACCGTTTCGCCGGAAAGTAACATCAGGCGGCGCATAAACGGCCCGGCGACGGAGAGGACATCGCGGTTATGGATGTACGCCGCACCGACATTAAAGACACCTAATCCTATATGCCACCAGCCTAACTGACTGTCCTGATAGACAAAATCCGCTGCCTGTAAAACCTTCAGCAAGCGAAAGGTCGTGGAGAGCGGCAAATCCAGATTGAGAGAAATATCGCTAACCGATGAACTTCCCCCACTTTTTTCCAGATATTGCAGAATCGCAATTCCCCGCTCTAACGCCTGTGCGCCCTTCTGTGCCACAGGCTCCGCCTGTCCTGGCCTGCCGCGCCGTCTAACTTCCGTCATACCTACGTTAACTCCGACCTACAAGTGAGCATAAACAATGAACAATTAGTTTATCTTATGCAAGTCGGTTGCAGGCGTCACGCAAAACAGAGTTCCTGTTCAGGAATACTTTCAACATCACAGTTGTCACTGCCGCCGCGATCGATGGTCAGAAAATCGGTGACGCGCTGCCAGGCGAAAAGTGGGTGATGCCAGACATTACGATGGTAATTCACCCCCTGTTCACCGTTGGTGATAAACGCCCGCAGCGTTGACAGGTCTGGTTTGTCGTCACCTAACGCCACGACCACCACAAACACTTCACCTTTCATCGGGATAAAGGCCTGAGTGCCCAGCGGATGACGTTCGAGTTCGTGAATGGTCAGCGGCAGATTCGCCGGTTGCGCGCGGTTAATGCTGATGAGCGTACGGTCTTGCTCAAGAATCTCAACCAGCGCCAAATCGTGGTAACGCTCTACCAGACCATTGTTAATATGGAAAAAATCCCGTTGCTGCGTTTCGATTACATCGCCATAAGCACTAAAGGCTTCCTGACTTAACGGTAATACCTGAAGTTTCATCTTTTTGTCCTTGTAACATAATTCCGTTCAACCACCGCCGACCGGTCAGCTTGGTTTCAATAACAGGCAATCTAAAACCTTAAGAGAACAACATCAACACAAAACTTGGAATATTTTTCCAAAACTAGATTTAGTCCACAAATTGAACAGGGTTATCATGTAAAAATACTGATAAACCAGAGGATAAGAAAATCACGCAACTTGCTGATTTAAAAGGGGATGCCTGAAGATGTTCGATCCAGAAACCTTGCGGACTTTCATTGCGGTTGCTGAAACAGGAAGTTTTTCAAAAGCGGCAGAACGATTGTGTAAAACCACGGCGACGATCAGTTATCGCATTAAACTTCTGGAAGAGAATACCGGAGTGGCGCTGTTTTTCCGCACGACTCGCAGCGTGACGTTGACAGCGGCTGGCGAGCATCTACTTTCTCAGGCCAGAGACTGGCTGAGCTGGCTGGAAAGTATGCCCAGCGAGCTGCAACAGGTGAATGATGGCGTGGAACGCCAGGTGAATATTGTCATCAACAACCTGCTCTACACCCCCCAGGCCGTCGCCCAGCTGCTGGCGTGGCTGAATGAACGTTACCCGTTTACCCAGTTTCACATCTCCCGACAAATCTATATGGGCGTCTGGGACTCGCTATTGTACGAAGGTTTTTCACTGGCTATCGGCGTCACGGGAACCGAGGCGCTGGCAAATACCTTTAGTCTTGATCCCTTAGGATCGGTGCAATGGCGCTTTGTCATGGCGGCGGATCATCCGCTGGCGAACGTTGAAGAGCCGCTAACAGAAGCACAGTTGCGGCGCTTTCCGGCGGTCAATATTGAAGACAGCGCCCGAACACTAACCAAACGCGTCGCCTGGCGATTGCCGGGGCAAAAAGAGATTATTGTTCCCGATATGGAAACGAAAATCGCCGCCCATCTGGCGGGCGTTGGCATTGGTTTTTTGCCAAAATCACTTTGCCAGTCAATGATCGATAATCAACAACTGGTCAGCCGGGTAATCCCAACGATGCGCCCTCCTTCGCCATTGAGTCTGGCATGGCGCAAATTTGGCAGCGGCAAAGCGGTAGAAGATATTGTGACCTTGTTTACCCAGCGCAGGCCAGAAATCAGCGGATTTTTAGAAATTTTCGGCAACCCACGCAGTTAAAAATCAAGTTTCCTTGCGCGTTGGCGCGTAAAATAGCGCGCAAGCTGATTTGAGGTTCACTTTTAACTATGCAAGAGAGACACACGGAACAGGACTATCGTGCCCTGCTGATTGCTGATACGCCCATTATTGATGTTCGTGCCCCTATAGAGTTTGAGCAAGGCGCAATGCCCGCCGCTATCAATCTGCCGTTAATGAATAACGATGAACGCGCCGCCGTTGGAACCTGCTATAAACAGCAAGGGTCAGACGCGGCGCTGGCGCTGGGGCATAAACTGGTGGCGGGTGAAATTCGTCAGCAGCGTATAGACGCCTGGCGGGCAGCGTGCCTGCAAAATCCGCAAGGTATTCTCTGCTGCGCCCGTGGCGGTCAGCGCTCACATATTGTGCAAAGCTGGTTGCATGCAGCGGGGATTGATTATCCGCTGGTAGAAGGCGGTTATAAGGCACTGCGCCAGACCGCGATTCAGGCGACCATTGAACTGTCACAAAAACCGATAGTGCTGATTGGCGGTTGTACCGGCAGCGGTAAAACGCTATTAGTGCAACAACAGCCAAACGGTGTTGATCTGGAAGGGCTGGCGCGTCATCGCGGTTCGGCGTTTGGTCGCACGTTACAACCACAACTTAGCCAGGCAAGTTTTGAAAACCTGCTGGCTGCCGAAATGCTAAAAACCGACGCCCGTCAGAATTTGCGCCTGTGGGTGCTGGAAGATGAAAGCCGGATGATCGGTTCGAATCACCTGCCGGAATGTCTGCGCGAACGAATGACCCAGGCGGCGATTGCGGTGGTAGAAGATCCGTTTGAGATCCGTCTTGAGCGCCTGAACGAAGAGTATTTCTTGCGTATGCATCATGATTTTACCCACGCGTACGGCGACGAACAGGGCTGGCAGGAATATTGCGAATACCTGCATCACGGACTTTCGGCGATTAAGCGTCGGCTGGGGTTACAGCGATATAACGAACTGGCTGCAAGGCTGGATGCTGCGCTGACAACGCAACTCACCACCGGCAGCACCGACGGTCATCTGGCCTGGCTGGTGCCGTTACTTGAAGAATATTACGACCCGATGTATCGCTATCAGCTTGAGAAAAAAGCTGAAAAAGTTGTCTTTCGCGGTGAGTGGGCGGAAGTGGCGGAATGGGTTAAGGCGCAGTGATGGGCGGTATTCTGAAACGGCGATTGTCGTGAGAACAGAATGGTTGCACCAGAATACAGATATAAAAAAACCGACATGACAGTCGGTTTTTTTATTTTTTCCGCCCAAGACTTGGTGGTTCCGGGCAGAAATGAAACAGTCCTCATCTAGCAAGTGAATTATAAGTCAGGATGCCTACATATTCAAACAGCTATGTTGGCGATACAATCCCGACGCTAGTAGTGATACTGCCTCAAGGGATTACCGCAGTGCGGAAAAGTACTTTTAAGTCCTGGTCAGGATACAGGTGGTGCTGATTCTGGTGCTCTAATTTGGAGAGAGGCAGTCCTCATCTAGCACATGAAGAAAATCATAGTTACAGGCAACGTAAGGGTAAGCTGTGATTGTCTTTCTCCCTTAAGGGAGCAACGGATGAAAACTTTTCTCGATAAAGTTCTCATCGTTCTTAAGGCGCTAATCGCGCTGCTGGAACTGATTCGTCAGTTTATTGAATAACTGAGGAAACGTAGCTAAGGCCGAAGGTTTGCCACCTTCGGCCTTTAAAAAAACCGACATGACAGTTGGTTTCATATTTATTGCCAAAATGCATACTGTTCATGCCAGATGCGGCGTAAACGCCTTATCCGGCCTACACAATCTTGCAAAATCAATATATTGCACGCTCTTCGTAGGCCTGATAAGCGTAGCGCATCAGGCAATCTAACACCTGTCATCATCCCGCAAACTGCCTGAACAGCGCCTTACCCTTAACCAGTCGCGCACCCAGCCAGCCGCCGAAAAGCGACAGCAGCAGCGCACCGCTGCACGGCAGAACAATCCACAATCGCCAGTCTGGCTCCCACGGGAAATCAAACACTTTCGCCTGCAACACTGCCAGCGCCGTTTCCGCACCAATTGCGGCCACCAGGCCAGAAACAAACCCGAGCATGGCGAATTCACACCACAACGTGGTGTGCAGCAGTTTTTTCCCCGCACCGAGTGTGCGCCACACCACCAGCTCCTGATGACGCTGACGCATTCCCACCTGCACCTGTGCCAGCAACAGCAACATACCGCAGGCAGTGACCAGCACCACCATCACCTCCAGCGCCCGACTTACCTGCTCCAGCACCTGACCGACCTGTTTTAAAATCGCGCCAATGTCTAACAGGCTAATGGTCGGGAACTGGCGGTTGAGTTGCGTCAACATGCCATTGCCATTCTCCCAGCGGAAACTGGTAAGCCAGCTCTGCGGTTGCCCGTCTAATGCCCCTTCCGGGAAAATAAAATAGAAATTAGGCCGCAGACTTTCCCAGTCCACTTTGCGCAGGCTGGTCACTTTAGCGCGGAACTCCTGGGTATCGCCCATAAAGGTGACTGTATCGCCGAGGCCAACGTTTAAGCGTTTCGCCAGCCCCTCTTCCATCGACACTTCATCGGCTTTTGGCGGCCAGTTACCGGCGATAATCGGATTATGATCGGGCCGCGTATTTTGCCAGGTAAGATTGAGTTCGCGGTTAAGCGCCTCATCTTCATTACCTTCTGTCGGCTTATCGTTAATCGCCGTCAGCCGCGCCCGCACCACCGGATAAAACGATTCCGGGACTATCTGATGTTCCGCGAGGAACGCTTTTAGCGGTGCTACCTGTTCTGTGGCGATGTTAATTAAAAAGTAGTTCGGGCTTTCTGGAGGTAGCTGCTGCTGCCAGCGGTCGAGCAGATCGCCACGCAGCACCAGCAGCAGTGCCAACAGCATAAAGGAGAGCGAAAATGCCGAAAGCTGGCTTAACGTTGACCACGGCTGACGTAACAGGCGGCTAACCGCCAGGCGCAGAGATAGCGATTTCAGCGTCATGCGGCGAAGTACATTCAGCAGCATCCAGCCCAGCACACCGCACAGCAAAGCCAGTACTACCGCGCCCGCCAGCACCGCCCAAAGCAGCATGCTGCCACCCATTAATCCGGCGAGCAGCAGCACAACCACCACACTGACAATCGGCAGATAAAACTTGAGCGGCCAGACGTTCGCTACCACATCATTACGTAATACGCGTAAAGGCTGCGTTGCCAGCAACAAGCGGTACGGTCGTAGCCCCACCAGCAGCGAGATAACCGTCATGGTGCCCAGCGCCCATAGCCACGGCCAGAGGCTGGCTGGCGGTAGTGCGGCAGGCAGAACGGGCTTGAGCAGCACCATCAACACGTTTTCGAACAACAGGCCTATCGCCCCGCCGGTAACGGCTGAAAGCGCCAGCACCATCAACCACTGACCGACGATTAGCTTACGCAGTTGCGCTCGCCCTGCCCCCAGCGTTTTGAGGATCGCCACAAGATCGTAGCGACTGCGACAGTAATGATTCATCGCCACCGCCACCGCTGCCACTGCCAGCAGCAAGGTCAGAAGCGCCGAAAGCAGCAGGAACTGTTGCGAGCGTTCCATCGAGCGCCCCAGCGCGCCTTCGTCCTGTTCCAGACCGTACCAGCGTTGTTCGGGTTTAAGCTGAGGTAACAACCATTTCTCATAGCCGTCGAGCTGGTTCTCGTTGCCGCCGAATTTATAGCGCCAGGTGACCCGACTTCCCGGCTGCACGGCTCCGGTTTTATCGACATCCGCCAGATTCATCATCAGACGCGGAGCCATCTGGAAGGGGTTAAAACCGGAATCCGGTTCCTGAATCACTTCTCCGGCAATCCGCAAGGTGGCATCACCCACGTCGATGGTGTCGCCCGTTTTCAGGTTAAGCAGTGCCATCAGGCGTGGGGCCAGCAATACGCTGCCCGCCTGCGGTTTCAGGCCAGGGGGATTGGTTTGCAGATCGCCATACATCGGATAGATATCATCCACCGCTTTGACGTTCGCCAGCTGCGGTGTGTCGCCTGCAAATGTCATGGTGGCGAAAGTCAGCTGCTTGCCGACTTTCAGGCCGCGCTTTTGCGCTTCCTCCAGCCACGCTTGCGGCACTTCGCGCGAACTGCGCAACGCCCGATCGCCCGCCATAAACTCCCGGCTTTGCTGGCTTAAGCCCTTCTCCATGCGATCGCTGATATTGCCCAGCGCCAGCACGCAGGCCACCGCCAGGCTTAGCGCCAGCCAGACAATTAATAGCGACGGCGAGCGCCATTCGCGCCAGAACCAACGTGCAATCATGCTTCCTCCTGCAACTGCCCGTTCACCAGCCGTAAGCAGCGGTCGCAGCGTGCCGCCAGTTGCAGGTCGTGGGTCACCATAATCAACGTGGTGCCATGCTCACGGTTGAGGGAAAACAGCAGGTCGGCAATTTTATCGCCCGTCTGGCGGTCAAGGTTGCCGGTGGGTTCGTCGGCAAACAGCACATCAGGTCGACCGTTAAAGGCTCGCGCCAGCGCCACTCGTTGCTGTTCGCCGCCGGAAAGCTGTGCCGGAAGATGATCAAGACGTTTACCCAGCCCTAACTGTTCGAGCAACGCTTTCGCCCCGTTACGACTTTCCGCGCTACTCTCACCGCGCAGCAGCGCCGGAAGCTCGACGTTTTCCAGCGCGTTAAGGGTAGGAATTAACATAAATGACTGAAAAACAAAACCTACGTGCTTCGCGCGCAACTTTGCCCGCGCTTCTTCGTCCATATTATGTAGCGGTTGTCCCACCAGACTCACTTCGCCACTGCTGCCGTCATCCAGCCCGGCGAGGATTGCCAGCAAGGTTGACTTACCCGATCCCGACTCACCCACCAGTGCGATGGTCTCGCCACGTTTGACAACCAGCTCAACTCCGGTGAGGATGGAGAGTTCATGCTCCCCCTGACCGACGGACTTCTTAAGATGATGAACTTCAACAATGTTTTCCGCTGGCATTTGCCCTTCCTGTTCCTGGTCCTGTTAACCTTCCGTGCCGCCGCAGCGGACACGTTATTGATTCTGGGTGATAGCCTGAGCGCCGGGTATCGAATGTCTGCCAGCGCGGCCTGGCCTGCCTTGTTGAATGATAAGTGGCAGAGTAAAACGTCGGTAGTTAATGCCAGCATCAGCGGCGACACCTCGCAACAAGGGCTGGCGCGCCTTCCGGCTCTGCTGAAACAGCATCAGCCGCGCTGGGTGCTGGTTGAACTGGGCGGCAATGACGGTTTGCGTGGTTTTCAGCCACAACAAACCGAGCAAACGCTGCGCCAGATTTTGCAGGATGTCAAAGCCGCCAACGCTGAACCATTGTTAATGCAAATACGTCTGCCTGCAAACTATGGTCGCCGTTATAATGAAGCCTTTAGCGCCATTTACCCCAAACTCGCCAAAGAGTTTGATGTTCCGCTGCTGCCCTTTTTTATGGAAGAGGTCTACCTCAAGCCACAATGGATGCAGGATGACGGTATTCATCCCAACCGCGACGCCCAGCCGTTTATTGCCGACTGGATGGCGAAGCAGTTGCAGCCTTTAGTAAATCATGACTCATAAAGCAACGGAGATCCTGACAGGTAAAGTTATGCAAAAATCGGTCTTAATTACCGGATGTTCCAGTGGAATTGGCCTGGAAAGCGCGCTCGAATTAAAACGCCAGGGTTTTCATGTGCTGGCAGGTTGCCGGAAACCGGATGATGTTGAGCGCATGAACAGCATGGGATTTACCGGCGTGTTGATCGATCTGGATTCACCAGAAAGTGTTGATCGCGCAGCCGACGAAGTGATCGCCCTGACCGATAATTGTCTGTATGGGATCTTTAACAATGCCGGATTCGGCATGTATGGCCCCCTTTCCACCATCAGCCGTGCGCAGATGGAACAGCAGTTTTCTGCCAACTTTTTCGGCGCACACCAGCTCACCATGCGCCTGTTACCCGCGATGTTACCGCACGGTGAAGGGCGTATTGTGATGACCTCATCGGTGATGGGATTAATCTCCACGCCGGGTCGCGGCGCTTACGCAGCCAGTAAATATGCGCTGGAGGCGTGGTCGGATGCGCTGCGCATGGAGCTACGCCACAGCGGAATTAAAGTTAGCCTGATCGAACCCGGTCCCATTCGTACTCGCTTCACCGACAACGTCAACCAGACGCAAAGTGATAAACCTGTCGAAAATCCCGGCATCGCCGCCCGCTTTACGTTGGGGCCGGAAGCGGTGGTCGACAAAGTGCGCCATGCTTTTATTAGCGAGAAACCGAAGATGCGCTATCCGGTAACGCTGGTGACCTGGGCAGTAATGGTGCTTAAGCGCCTGCTGCCGGGGCGCGTGATGGACAAAATATTGCAGGGGTAAGTTGAAGCGCGCGCTTAAGCCCCCATGTCAAAGAAAATATCGACAACAGAGAGCGACTCCATGTCCGTAGAAAATATTGTCAACATTAACGAATCTAACCTGCAACAGGTTCTTGAACAGTCGATGACCACTCCGGTGCTGTTCTATTTTTGGTCTGAACGTAGCCAGCACTGTTTGCAGTTAACCCCAATTCTGGAAAGCCTCGCGGCGCAGTACAACGGGCAATTTATTCTGGCGAAGCTGGACTGCGACGCGGAGCAGATGATTGCCGCCCAGTTTGGTCTGCGCGCGATTCCGACCGTGTATCTGTTCCAGAACGGGCAACCGGTAGACGGCTTCCAGGGGCCGCAACCGGAAGAGGCGATCCGCGCCCTGCTGGATAAAGTGCTGCCGCGCGAAGAAGAACTGAAAGCACAGCAGGCGATGCAACTGATGCAAGAAGGCAATTACACCGACGCCCTGCCATTGCTGAAAGACGCCTGGCAGTTGTCGAATCAGAACGGGGAGATCGGCCTGCTGCTAGCAGAAACGCTGATTGCGCTGAACCGTTCTGAAGATGCTGAAGCCGTGCTGAAAACCATTCCGTTACAGGATCAGGACACCCGCTATCAGGGGCTGGTGGCGCAAATCGAACTGCTGAAGCAGGCGGCTGATACGCCGGAAATTCAACAGCTGCAACAGCAGGTGGCAGAGAATCCAGAAGATGCCGCACTGGCGACGCAACTGGCGCTGCAACTGCATCAGGTTGGGCGCAATGAAGAGGCGCTGGAGTTACTGTTTGGGCATCTGCGTAAAGATCTCACTGCCGCAGACGGTCAGACGCGTAAAACGTTCCAGGAGATCCTCGCTGCGCTGGGTACAGGTGATGCACTGGCGTCGAAGTATCGCCGCCAGCTGTATGCGTTGTTGTATTGAGTTTCCGTTGATCGGCACATGAACCACAACGCCGGATGCGATGCTGCGCATCCGGCATTGCATCATTTCTTCTTCAATTGCGTCACCACCAACTGGTGGCGCGAATTATAAAATTTACGATAGGTTAAATAGCAGGCAATAATGGTAGACAGGCTGGCAGTTGAGAGCAGCATAAAGGTCACCATAATCTGATATTTAATCGCCTTCACCGGATCAATCCCGGCAAATATCAGCCCGGACATCATTCCTGGTAAACTCACTAAGCCAACCGTTTTTGCTGAATCGACCGTCGGAATTAAAGCCGCGCGAATACTGTCGCGAATCAATATCGCTGAAGCCTGTTTCGGCGTCGCGCCAAGACTCAGTTTCTCCTGAATCTGTTGCTGTTCGCTAATCACCCGTTGCCCTAAATTGTTGTAACACAACCCCACCGCTACCATGGCGTTACCGGCTATCATCCCGGCGATAGGGATCACCTGCATCGGGATAAATTCAATCGACCCAGAGAGAATCAGCACCGCCAGGGTAATTCCCGCCCCGACCGTAATGGCAATAAACGATGAGATAAAAGCTTTAGCAATATATTTACTGCGTTTTTGCGCGTTCCACGCCGCATTAAAGCAGATAAATAACACCATCAATAATGTCAGGCTGGCATCATCCACGCTGAAAATATACTTCAGCACATAGCCGACAATAATCAGCTGAATTATCGCTCGCCCGACGCTCCAGAGAATATCTTTCTCCAGCGCCAGTTTTTCTTTATGGCTAATTAAGATTGCCACCACCACCAGCATTAATGCCAGTGCCAATGATTCGTTAGTAATATTATGCGAGTTCATAGCGTGCTTCCTGCATTTCTCCGGCATGCGGTTGCAGTGTAATCACCTTATCCGCATGATTAATTTCGTCTTTATCGTGTGTCACCCACAGCACGGCAATATTTTGCTCGCGCACATACCGGTGGATCATCTCATTAACGTTATGTTTATTACTTTCATCCAGCGCACTGGTGATTTCATCCAGCAATAAAACCTTCGGCATAAATTGCAGGTTACGAATTAATGAGATGCGTTGTTTTTCACCCCCAGATAGCTCGGCGATATTCTTCGTCAAAATGCTGTCCGGTAAAGCGAAGCGTTCGAGAAAATCGAGAAAAATGGCCGGGTCAGGCTGCTGGTTACGGATCTGCCAGGGAAAGATCAGATTATCGTATACCGTATCGCCAAACAGCGTCGGTGTCTGGGCGCAGTAAGAGACTTGCTGGCGGTAGATTTCTGGCTTTAGTGTGCTGACATCCTCACCTTCAAACAGTAACGTTCCGCTGGTTGGGCTGATCAATGAAGCAACTATTTTTAGCAGCGTACTTTTGCCACAACCAGAAGGACCGGTAATTAACTTAAATTCGCCAGCACGCAGCGAAAAATTGATGTTATTAAGAATCTTCGCATCACCCGCCAGATATCCTACGTTTTGTAGCTGAAGCAAAGGACTATTTTCCTGCATCGCTGTTCCCTTTTTCTGATTTTTACTAAAAACAGTTTATCCTTCCCAGGAATAAGGGGGAACTCTCTTTCAGTAATCAGGTATAATTTGTTTAATCAAGCAGCAATTTTGCTGATTATGGACGGTACAACAGGAGGTTTTTCCGATGCTTATCTTTATCCCGATTCTCATTTTTGTCGCGCTGGTCATTGTCGGCGCGGGCGTCAAAATCGTGCCGCAGGGCTATCAGTGGACAGTAGAACGCTTTGGTCGCTATACCAAAACGTTACAGCCTGGGCTAAGTCTGGTGGTGCCGTTTATGGATCGCATTGGTCGCAAGATCAATATGATGGAGCAAGTGCTCGATATCCCTTCCCAGGAAGTTATCTCGAAAGATAACGCCAACGTTACCATCGACGCAGTCTGTTTTATTCAGGTGATTGACGCGCCACGCGCTGCCTATGAAGTCAGCAATCTGGAGCTGGCGATCATCAACCTGACCATGACTAACATCCGTACCGTGCTGGGTTCAATGGAACTTGACGAAATGCTCTCTCAGCGCGACAGCATCAACTCACGCCTGCTGCGTATTGTCGATGAAGCCACTAACCCGTGGGGGATTAAAGTCACCCGTATTGAAATTCGCGACGTGCGCCCACCGGCAGAGCTTATCTCTTCAATGAACGCGCAGATGAAAGCAGAACGTACCAAACGCGCTTACATCCTCGAAGCGGAAGGGATCCGTCAGGCGGAAATCCTCAAAGCTGAAGGTGAAAAACAGTCGCAAATCCTGAAAGCGGAAGGCGAACGTCAGTCGGCGTTTTTACAGGCTGAAGCGCGTGAACGTTCTGCCGAAGCAGAAGCCCGCGCCACCAAAATGGTGTCTGAAGCTATCGCCTCCGGTGATATTCAGGCGGTGAACTACTTCGTAGCGCAGAAATACACCGAAGCGTTACAGCAGATCGGTTCCTCCAGTAACAGCAAAGTAGTGATGATGCCATTAGAGGCCAGCAGCCTGATGGGGTCGATTGCCGGGATTGCCGAGCTGGTGAAAGACAGCGCCAACAAACGGACTCAGCCATGATGGAGTTAATGGTCGTTCATCCACATATTTTCTGGCTCAGTCTCGGCGGGTTGTTGCTGGCAGCCGAGATGCTGGGCGGAAATGGTTATTTGTTGTGGAGCGGCGTGGCCGCGGTGATTACCGGCCTGGTAGTCTGGCTGGTGCCGCTGGGTTGGGAGTGGCAAGGAGTAATGTTTGCCATCCTGACGCTGCTCGCCGCCTGGCTGTGGTGGAAATGGTTGTCGCGGCGGGTGCGCGAACAAAAGCACAGCGATAGTCATTTAAACCAGCGGGGGCAGCAGCTGATTGGTCGACGTTTTGTGCTGGAATCACCGCTGGTCAATGGGCGAGGTCATATGCGCGTCGGCGACAGTTCATGGCCTGTCAGCGCCAGCGAGGATCTCAGTGCAGGTACGCATGTTGAGGTGATTGCGATAGAAGGGATAACGCTGATTATCCGTGCGGTCATCGCCTGATGCGACGCTGATGCGTCTTTTCATGCCTACAAAATATGCCCGAATTGTAGGCCGGATAAGGCGTTTACGCCGCATCCGGCGGTTATGCGCTGATGCCTGATGCGGCGCGGGCGCGTCTTATCATGCCTGGAAGTCTGCGCCCGAATCGTAGGCCGCCTCCGCTATATTAACTGGCATTGGCAAATTACTCGTCACTACCTTTATTCATGTTTTTTTGGTCTTCATCCGGATAATGTTTTTTTAGATATTCCAGGACGTTTTTATTGACCTTGTGTTGCGTATACACCCACCCTTTCCAGTAATCAGGCTGGTCCAGGTAAACTTCTGGCGGAATGGTGAAATCAGAAAGCGTTAACCATTCGGCTAACAGATCGGGGTTTCGTTTCTGGATTAACTGCAACAGCATAATCAGTGACATAGCTGAGGCAGGAGCCGTACTATCACCACTCAAATATTTCCACACTGTTGACCGGTTCGAACGAAAAAGGATCGGTAGCAATGCCCGGTCCAGATTCATTTCATTAAAAATCTTCTCAAATTCATTCATTTAAATTTTCCTGCCTGGCGTAAACCTCTTAAAAATTGAGATTTATCAAAGAAACGCATTTTAGCACACATCAGGAACCGCTTCACGTTTAGTCCAGAAACAGAATTTATTTCGCTTATCAAAACAAGTCTTTACTCTTTTTTACATTGAAAGAGCACAAAATGATTTTCGATTTTATTTATATAAGAAACATTTTTTGTTTCTTATTGGTGGTGTTTACGCTTACACCAGACAAAAATGCGCTTTACATCACACAAATGGCGGCGTAGATTTCGATCAAATTGCAACGCAGTTTATTTCTTAAAACAATATTATTTGTTTCTTATAGAAACATTAATGCGACTTATTTTGAACAAGAGAAAATGAATGAAAACTGTAAACGTAGCTTTACTGGCACTCATAATTTCAGCAACATCCAGCCCTGTTGTTTTAGCTGGTGATACCATTGAAGCGGCGGCAACAGAGCTTTCAGCCATTAACTCTGGCATGTCGCAATCGGAGATTGAGCAGAAGATTACCCGCTTTTTAGAACGCACAGACAACAGCCCCGCTGCGTATACCTATTTGACTGAACATCACTACATCCCTTCTGAAACACCTGATACCACTCAGACTCCCACTGTCCAGACAGATCCTGACGCAGGACAAAAAACCGTTGCCGCTACAGGTGATGTACAGACAACCGCCCGTTATCAGAGCATGATCAACGCCCGACAGTCTGCGGTAACTGATGCCCAGCAAACGCAAATTACAGAGCAACAGGCGCAGATCGTAGCCACACAAAAAACGCTCGCCGCGACTGGAGATACGCAAAATACTGCGCATTATCAGGAGATGATTAATGCCAGACTGGCGGCTCAAAATGAGGCTAATCAGCGCACTACCACGGAACAAGGGCAGAAAATGAATGCACTGACAACCGATGTGGCAGCACAACAGCAAAAAGAAAGGGCTCAATACGATAAACAAATGCAAAGTCTGGCGCAGAAGTCTGTCCAGGCACATGAGCAAATTGAAAGTCTGAGACAAGATTCCGCACAAACGCAGCAACAGTTAACCAACACGCAAAAACGGGTCGCAGATAACAGCCAACAAATTAACACGCTCAATAACCATTTCGATTCTCTGAAAAACGAAGTTGAGGACAATCGTAAAGAAGCCAATGCGGGAACTGCATCAGCCATCGCTATCGCCTCACAACCACAGGTGAAAACCGGTGACTTGATGATGGTGTCAGCGGGAGCGGGAACCTTCAACGGTGAATCTGCGGTGTCTGTAGGAACATCTTTTAATGCCGGAACGCATACGGTACTTAAAGCAGGTATTTCTGCGGATACACAATCTGATTTCGGTGCGGGTGTCGGCGTGGGATATTCGTTCTAATTTTAACAGCAATTTCTTATTCGCAATTTTCCGTACATTATTTAAGGTTAACAATGATGAATAGCTCCATTAAATCGTTTTCCCTGCTGGCGGTTATATTACTGGCTGGCTGTAGTTCACCCACTTCCCGCATCGCAGATTGCCAGGCGCAGGGCGTCAGCCATGACACCTGTTATCTCGCAGAACAACAGCGTCAGACGGCTATTTTAAGTGCATCCGAGGCGCAGGCATTTAAAAATGCAGAAGCCGCACAACATGCCCAGGCGGCAAAGAAAGCCATTTATAAAGGATTTGGAATGACCTTTAGAATGAGCAGTAAAAACTTTGCTTATCTCAATGATTCATTATGTGCAATTGATGAAGACAATAAAGATGCCACTGTTTATCAGTCAGGTCTGTATAACGTCATTGTTTATCATCACACAGGAAAAGTCGCCTTAATGAAGGAAGGTCAATTTGTGGGTTATTTAAAATGAAGGAGCAAAGGAAAATACCCCTGACGCATATTATGATTATCGGTGCGTTTATTTTTGCCTTCTTGCAAGTAGTATTATTAGCCTCCCTGGTTCACGCTGTGAATGTTAACAACGAAATCCAGGAAGGCTTATTTCAGTCGGGGCGCATTATGGTAGAAAGTTTGCAGCATATTCTTTCGGTGCAAACGGGGATTAACTGATTTTCACCCCGCCCGATGATGACAGCAGCCGGAGAGATTTTCGATAATCGGGCAGTCGGCGCTGTCATCGCCAGGGCAGGCATTCGCCAGCGCCAACAGCTGGTTGCGCATGGATTGCAGCTCCTCAATGTGTCGTTCGATCTCCGCCACTTTCTCCAGGGTGCGCCGTTTTACATCGGCGCTGTGACGCTGCGGGTCGTTAAACAGATTCACCAGTTCGCCGCTCTCTTCCAGGTTAAAGCCCACCTGGCGCGCCTGGCGCAGTAAGGTCAGTTCGTTGAGATGCTGCTGCGTGTAGGTTCGATAACCATTTTCGCTACGCATCGGCGGCGTCACCAGCCCCTTCTCTTCATAGAAGCGGATTGCTTTGCTGGTCAGGCCGGTAATTTTTGCTACATCGCTAATGTTCATCGTTCGCGCAACGCCTCCTGTGCTTTGTTAAAGGGTTTCAACAGATAATCCAGCACGCTTTTTTTGCCGGTGCGGATATCGACCGTCGCCACCATACCGGGAAATATCGGAAATTGCTGTTTGCTTTTGTTTTCCAGATGGTTGCTGAAAGTGCGAATGTACACCCGATAGTAATAAACATCGCGCCGTACTTCATCCTGCACGGTGTCTGGTGATATCACCGCCACTTCTCCCGGCAGGCCGCCGTAGATGGAGTAATCGTAGGCGGTTATTTTCACCAGCGATTTTTGCCCCGGATGGATAAACGCCACATCGCGCGGGGAGATTTTTGCCTCGATCAGCAGTTGCTCATCCAGCGGCACGATGGTCATCAGTTTACCACCGGGGGCAATAACGCCGCCAACCGTGGTGACGTCAATGTCCTGAACAATGCCACGTACCGGCGCGGTAAAGTTGAGCCGGGTGAGAGAATCTTCCCGCCCGCGGATCACCGAACGCTGGGTTTCTACTTCCGCATTGGCTTTCGCTAACTCTTCCCGCGCCTGTACGTAGTATTGCGTGCGCACGTCGCTGAGTTTGTTTTCCAGTTCATTGGCCTGGCGTTGCAGGCGCAGCACTTCAACGCTGCTCGCCGCCCCCTGTTTTACCAGCGGCTGGGTCATCGCCAGTTCGCGGTTGACCAGGCTAATCCCCTGCGTCAGCCCGGTGGTGGCTTTGTTCAGCCCATCGCGGCGAGTGTTGTACAACGCCGTTTCCGACTCGATAAGTTCGGGGAATTTATTCAGTTCGTCAGGGAAGACCAGCGGTTTATTACTCACTTCCGCCCGCAGCCGCGCCGAGGTTGCCAGCGCCGCGTACAGCCGCGACATTGCTTCCTGGACGTCGGATTCCGTTTTGGTGCGGTTAAGCTGCGCCAGCGGCTGGCCCTGTTCAACAATATCGCCAACCTTGACGTCGAGATGATACAGAATTCCGCCTTCCAGCGACTGCACCACCTGTTCGCGCCCGGAAGGTTCTACCGTGCCGCTGCCGGTGGTGACTTCATCAAGCTGGAAGTACCACGCCCAGCCGAGAAAACAGAGCAGCATCACAGCGGTAACGCGTACCGCCAGCGCCGAACGCGGCAGGCGGGGTTCAGTCAGGCCACGGTTGTATTGCAGTTGTCCATTCATGCGGCAGACCCCTTATTCTTCTCCTGCAACACCACCCGTCGCGTCGTGGGTTCGCCCTGTTCACGCAAAATGGCCTCTTTCGCGCCATCCATCACAATCCGCCCCTGATCCATCACGATAATGCGGTCCACCAGTTGCAGCATCGCCGTGCGGTGAGTGGCGATAATCAGCGTGCGATGGCCAATCCACTGTTTCAGTTGTTCGATTAAATACGCTTCTGCCATTTCATCCAGCGAGGCGCTGGGTTCATCGAGCAGCACGATATTGGGTTGAGAGATGAGAAGCCGCGCCAGCAGCAGCGTTTGCCGCTGACCGCCAGAAAGACCAAATCCCCCTTCCTGAATCATGTAGTTGAGGCCGTTTTTCTGCTTCTGCACAAACGGCAGCGCCCCGCTGAGGGTTAATGCGCGTTCGATATCTTCATCGCTGGCCTCCGGCATCCCCATCGTCAGGTTTTCCCGCAGCGAGCCGAAAAACAGTCGTCCGGTCTGGCTCAGTAGCCCCATGTCGCGGCGCAGATCTGCCGGATCAAGCTGCCCGATACTGATGTTATCCAGTAGCACCTGCCCCTGCTGGGCGATACGCATTCCGGCGAGCATTTGCAGTAGCGTTGATTTACCCGCGCCGTTGCGCCCGAGAATGGCGATTTTCTCTCCGGCCTGGATGTTGAGTTTGCCAATCGCCACATCGGCAATTTTCTCTTCTTCATCGTAATAAAAGATAGCGTTGCTGAACTGATAATTGCCGTGTAGCACCGCTTTATGCACCAGTTTGCCGTGTTCCGGCTGATCCACCGGGCGCTTCATCAGTTCATCAAGTCCGTTGCGCGCCACTTTCGCCTGCTGCCAGCGCGAGAGCACACCGGATATCTGCGACAGCGGCGCGATGGTGCGCGAAGCCAGGATCGTCGTCCCGACCAGCGCGCCGGTAGTCATGTCACCGTTCATTACCATAAAGCAGCCCACCAACAGCACCACGACGTAGACGATGGATTGCACTTCCTGCGTCCAGGTGAGCAGTAGCCCGGTGAGAAAACGTTGCTTCATGCTGATGGACGAGGCCACGTCGTTAGTGTGATTCCACTGATTCTGAAAACGCTGTTCAGCGCGCAGCAGTTTAATGTCTTCAATCGACTGCACGGCTTCCACCAGCGTAGCGTTACGCACCGCCGACTCGCGCATCCCTTCGTTCGCCAGCCGCGCCAGCGGGCGTTGTACCAGCAGGCCGGGGATCACCAATAACGGCAGCGCCAGCAAAACCACCAGCACCAGCCAGCCGCCAATCATCCACAAAATAAAGACAAACAGCAGGAAGAACGGCAGATCCGCCACTGCACCAATAGTGGTGGAGGTGATCAGCTCCCGCACCGATTCCAGTTCGCGGATCTGCGAGATAAACGATCCGGTGGATTTCGATCGCACGTTATTTTTCAGCCGTAATGCGTGACCAAAAACGCGATCCGAAATGCGCAGATCTGCCCGCTTACCAATCACATCGGAAAGGTGCGTGCGCACCATGCGCATACAGAATTCAAACAGGATCGCCATCATCACCCCGGCGAACAGCACCCACAGCGTCGGGTAGGACTGCGCCGGAACCACCCGGTCGTAAACCTGCATCGAGAAAATCATCGCCGCAAGCGCCAGCACGTTCGCCACCAGTGACGCCAGCATAATATCGCCATAGCGCCGCCAGTCTTTTAGCGAGAGATTCCAGAACCAGTTCGCCTGATACGGGCGAATATAGTCGTCTACCCGCGCGTCAGGAATAGCGCTGAGCGGGCGCAACAGCGCCAGTTCGACGATGTTATCTTCAATATCCGTAACGTTAAGCGTGGTTTCCAGCCCTTCGTCACCGCTGAACTGAACGCTGATATTGTCGTGATTATCGCGGCGGGTGATCACGCCAATTTGTTGATTATCAAAAACGGCGATCAACGGCAGCCGCCAGGGGTTGAGCGAGTCGGTGGAGAACTCCACCAGCCGAAGCCCCATCCCCAACTGCCGCGCCATGTCGGTGAGTAACTCCTCCCGCTTACTGTCGCGCTCCCAGTTGACGGTCGCGCGCACATTCTCCTGAGAAAAATCAAGGCGGTAATAGCGCGCCACGGCGATCATCGCCTCCAGCCAGGCTTCCACGGACTGGGCATTTTTTTTCATTCTCTACACCACCATCAACTGATGATTCGCCAGCAAAGTGGCGAGGTCGGTATGCACGCCCGTCAGCGTGACCACGTTAGTTGCCGCAAAAGTGCCGCCCGTGCCGTCGCGGTCGATCTGCACGATGGTGTCGCTGCCGCTCTGGGTGACTTTGACAAAATCACCGATGTTTCCGGCCTGCGCATCCAGCGTTGCCACGCCGTTGACGTAGCTGGCTTTGCCGTTGCCGGTGTAGCCGCTGCCCTGTAACAACTCGCGGATATCAATGCGATCGGTGTCGGCGGTGCCTTCCCATGTCCCTACCGTAAAGCCATTCACCACATCCGAGCCGTTGCCGCCGGTCGCGTCGCTTGCGTTGAGCAGTTTATAGAGCAAGGTGTCGTGGCCGCCGTTGCCGATGTTGAGCGTGTCGTTACCGCCGCGCCCTTCCAGTTGGTTATCGCCGCTGCTGCCGGTCAGAGTGTCGTTAAAATTCGAGCCGGATATCCCTTCGATATTGGTAAATGTCGAGGTGTTAAAGCCGGTGGCCTGCGCGGCGGTGCTGCTTAAGTTCGCGGTCACGCCCACCGTCGAGAGGCGGAAATCAACCACGTCCATGCCGCCGTTCGCAAGCCAGGTTCCGGTGCCGGAGCTGTACACCCAGCCGCCGGAACCGTCGTAAGTGTCGGTGCCTGCGGTGGCAAAGAAGGTGTCGTTATAGCCGGTGCCGACGAACTTGCCATTGTTGCTCGCGGTGCCTGCTTCGGCGCTGAGGTCGTAAGCGTGAGTGGCATCGGTGGCCTGTAAGCCGCCCCAGCTGGTGTTGACCGTCTGGTCGATATTGCTGGCGGTGGTGCCAGTGGATTTGATCAGCACCGCGTTGTAGGTTTCTCCGGCATTCAGCCCGTAGAAGTTGACCAGCGCCGAGGTGTCGTTAACCCCCATCCCCGACTGCGGGTTGATGATTTGCGTGGCGACCAGCACTCCCGCCGAGTTGTACAGTTTTACGGTATTGCCGTAATAGACGTTAATGCCGTTAGGATCGGTGATGCGCAGGTGCAGCGAGGTGCCGTAGCTCACCGTGTTGGTGTTGCGAATAAGATAGACGCTGCCCGACTGTTTGGTCACCAGCACATCCACCGCGCCGTCCCAGTCGTAGTCCATTGCCGCCACGCCGCTGGTGGTACCGCTCTGGCTGCCGCCGAGGGCCGATTGTGTCCAGTTGCTGGCATTGCTGACGTTGGTATAAAGATACGACTGCCCGGTCTGGGCGATACGGGCGATATCCATCAGGCCGTCATGGTTCCAGTCCACCGCCACGCTAAACTGGCTGGCATAGGTGGTTGCCGTTGCGCCCACCGCCACCGGGCTACCCAGTACGCCGTTGGTGTTGAATAACAGCGAGCCGTAGTTAGCTCTTCCCTGGCTGGCAGGCAGGAAGAGATCCATATCGCCGTCACCATCGAAATCGGCCCAGGTCATGGAAACGCTGCTGCTCATAGCGCCACTGCCCGCCCCGCTCAGGAAGGTATTGGTGGTGTTCTGCCCCCAGACAAACGTCCCATTCCCTTGGTTGATGAGCGAAGATAGCGTGTAATAGTTGTTCAGGTTGTAGGTGTGCTGAACCAGGTCGATCCTGCCGTCATTGTTCAGATCGACACCAGAACCTTCGTTGAGCGAAAGATACCCTGTCACCGCCCCGCCCACCGTGGCGCTACCGCCGCTGTTCGACGTGGTGGAGTTACCTACCAGCGTACCTGCGTTGTTCCACAAGAAGGTGTTGGAGTCCGGCCCGCCCGCGTCGCCAATCCAGAAGTCGAGATAGCCGTCGCCCTCTTTATCAAATGCCACAATCGAGCCGTACCACGTCAGGGTGCCGACGGTGACCTGAATAGCGCTGGAAAAGGTGCCATCGCCGTTATTGGTAAAGCCGTTGATATAGCCTGTACCGTAGTCATCACGGGTGATAAACAGATCGCCCGTGCCGTTACGGTCGTAATCGGCGATGGAGCTGGTGGCGTAGTTGTTGCCGCTCTGATACAGCGTCAGCGCGGTCTTCGACCAGGTGAGTGGGTCAGTCGATTGCATTACCTGCTGGTTTGCCAGCACCGTCCACATCCCGTGCGAGTCAAGGCCGTAGGTCAATCCCCAGGCGGTGGTTTTGCTGGCGGTGGTCCAGGTCGGTGTGTAATCAATCGCCGCGTTAACCGTCACCGTGCCGTTGCTAATATTGGCGTTATTGCCGTTGCCCGCCGAGCTTTTTACCTGCGCGGTGACGTTATAGGCGGTCGCAGAAGCCGCCAGCGCGTCGGTATCCGGCAACTGTACATACCAGGTGTTGTGCGCCGGATCGACCACTACCGCGCCACCCGGTTCAGAGGTGTAGGTTTTGCCGTTGATCACCACTTCAACATACTGCCCACTGGCGAGTGCCGCCGTGATTACCCCGCTGATAATCGGCGTGGTATCGCGCGTGGTCTGGCTGGTAATTTGCGCCAGCGTGGTCGGAATAGAGGTATCGACCGTCAGGACAAAATCACTGGAGGCGGTGATATTCCCCGCCAGATCCACCACTCGCGCACTGTAGGTGTAGGCACCGCTCACCAGCCCGCTGTCGCTGTAGGTCCAGTTCAGTGCGCCGACCATCGTTACCGCGCCTAACAGCAGGCCGTTACGGTAGAGGTAAACCACTTCACCGCTGGCAAGCGGGCCGGAGAGCACGCCGTTCAGCAACGGCGTAGTGTCGTCGGTGGCCTGCGAACTGCTTAATGTCCCCTGCCGCTGCCCGACATCATCGGTATACGACACAATGGTCGGCGTGGCGGTAGGGTTAATCGTATCGACCACCACCGTTTTCGACACCACCGGGCCGGTGTTCCCCGCCAGATCCAGCACCCGCACCTGATAAACATAGCTGCCGTCGGTCAGCGTGCGGCTGTCAGTGTAGGTCCACTGCGTGCCGTTGGTGGTGAGTGTGATCCAGGTCGCGCCGCCATCGAGGCTAATCTGCGCCACTTCGCCGCTGGCAAGCCCCGCCCCCAGCGAACCGGTTAGGGTGAGCGTGGTGTCACTGGTGATAAAGTCAGTTGCCGAACTCCCCGTGTCGGTGCTGATGCTGGCGATGGTCAACACCTGCGCCGGGTTAACGGTGTCGATCTGCGCCGACTGGCTGCTGGTTGCGCCAACGTTGCCCGCCAGATCGACCACCCGCACCTGCCAGGTCGTCGTGCCATTCGTTAGCGTGCGTCCGTCAACGTAACTCCAGTTCAGGCCATCTGCCGCCAGCGTTACGTTCACCCAGGTTGCGCCGTTGTCGGTACTGATTTGCGCGAACTCGTTAGCGCCGAGCGCCGCCCCCAATACGCCGCGCACGGTAAGCGAGGTGTCGCTGGTAATAAAATCGCTGCTGCTGGCTCCGGTGTCATCGCTGATACCGGTAATGGTGATACTTTTCGCCGCTTCCGGGCTGGTGGTGTCGACCACCACATTTTGCGTTGCGGTCTGCCCAACGTTCCCCGCCAGATCCACCACCCGCACCGTGTAGTTCCAGGTGCCGTCGGTCAGTGTGCGACCATCGGCATAGCTCCAGCTGGTGCCGATAACGGTTAACGTGGTCCAGGTGACACCGCCGTCGAGGCTGATTTGCGCCCGTTCATCGGCGGCAAGCGCCGCGCCGAGCGTGCCGCGCACGGTCAGCGTGGTGTCGCGAGTAACAAAATCGCTGCTACTTAACCCAGTGTCATCGCTGATGCCCGCAATGGCGATGGTTTTGCTCGCCAGCGGCGCGGTGGTGTCCACAGTGACTATCTGGCTGGCGGTCGCGCCGATATTTCCGGCGGTGTCGATAACCCGCACCTGATAGTTGTAGTTGCCATCGCTCAGCGTCCGCCCGTCAAGATATGTCCAGGTCAAACCGCTTACCGAAAGATTCTGCCAGGTGGTGCCGCCATCAATGCTGATTTGCGCGAACTCACCGGAAGAAAGCGCCGCCCCCAGCGTGCCGCTTACCGCAAGCGTCGTGTCGCTGGTGACAAAATCGTTAGTAATCAATCCAGTATCGGTGGTGATCGCGTTGATGGCGATGGTTTTCACCGCGGGATCTGGCGCGATGGTGTCGATCACCACATTCTGGCTGTCAGTGGCACCGACGTTGCCCGCCGCGTCAATCACCCGCACCTGATAGAGATAACTGCCATCGGTCAGCGTGCGGCTGTCGTTATAGCGCCAGGTCGTGCCGGTAACGGTGAGCGTGGTCCAGGTTACGCCGCCGTCGATACTGATTTGTGCCGTCTCGTTACTGGCAAGCGCGGCGGTGAGCGAGCCGTTGACCACCACCGGACTGACGCTGGTGATAAAGTCGCTGGAGCTAAGGCCAGTGTCGGCTTGCAGGGAATCGATATTAATACCCATCGCCGGGGCGCTGAGATCGACAGTAATGGTGTGATTGCTGCTGCCGGTGTTGCCAATAGCGTTGCTCACCGAGGCGTTAATCACGTAGGCATTGCCGTCCGCCAGCGCGGTGACATCGACGCTGCCGAGGGTGTAGCTCCAGCTACCGCCGGTCTGTACCGTGGTGGTGTAGGTTTTGCCGTTTAAGGTCAGGGTCAGCGTCTGCCCGACTGGGGCGGTGGTGGTGCCGCTGATCACCAGCGACGAGCCGTGCTCCGCTGCATTCACCACATCATCGCCCGCAAAGGTGTTGATGGTGACGGAGGGGACGTCGCCGTTCAGCGTCACGCCACGGCTGGCGCTGCCGGGGTTTCCGGCCTGATCGCTAACCGTCGCGCTAATGGTGTAGCTGCCGTCGCTTAATCCGGCAAACTGCTGCGCCGGAATAAACACCGACCAGCTTCCGCCGCTGCCGACCGTTGCAGTCCAGCTCTGACCGTTAAAGGTAACGGTCACCGTCTGGCCCACTTCGGCGGTGGTGGTGCCGCTGATGGTCTGCCCGGCAAGCTGCTCGGCGTTGTTGATAATATCGTCACCCGCCACCGTGGCGATGGTGACCGTTGGCGCAACGGTATCGACGGTCAGGGCGTGCGTGGTTTGACCGGGGTTACCGGCGCGATCGTTCACGCTGGCGGTAATGGTCTGCGCACCCTGCCCGAGCGCGGCCAGATCCGCCGCAGGCACGTTAAGCGCCCAGGTGCCATTGGCGGCAACCGTGGCGGTATAGGTTTTGCCGCCAAAGGTGACGGTGACCGTCTGCCCCACTTCCGCGCTAGTCGAGCCGTTAAGGGTTAACGGCTGCTGCTGTTCGGCGGCGTTGAGTCGGTCGTCCGTTGAAACCGTGTTTATGCTGATAACCGGCGCGGTGAGATCCACCGCCACGCTGCGTGAGGCCGTGGCGCTGTTTCCGGCGCTGTCCTGCGCGGAGGCGCTAACCGTGTAGCTGGTGCCATCACTGAGTGCTGCGACGTCTGCCGCCGGCACGTTCACGCTCCAGCTCCCGTTGCTCTGAATGGTGGCGCTGTAGCCTTTGCCGTTAAGCAACACGGTCACTACTGTACCTGCGGCAAAGTTCGTTCCGGTGCCGCTCAGGGTCAGCGCACTGCCTGCTTCGGCGGCGTTAATAATATTATCGCCGCTGATGGTGCTGACCGAGAGCGACACTGCCGCCGTGTTTACCTGCACGTTGTGCGTCTGCGTACTGCTGTTGCCTGCGCTATCGGTAATGGTGGCGCTGATGGTCACCGTGCCGTCCGCAAGGCCGGAAATCACGCTGGCAGGCACGCCAACGCTCCAGTTGCCGCTGGCATCGGTGCTGGTGACATACTGCTGCCCGGCGATGGTCACCACCAGGCGGTCGCCCGCCACCGCGCCTGTGGCGGTGCCACTGATAATCTGCGCCTGAGTGTGTTCGACGTTGTTAATCACATCGTCGCCCGCCACGGTGTTGAAACTGATGACGGGCGCGGTGGTATCGACGGTCACACCTTTGCTGGCGCTGCCAGGGTTACCCGCCAAATCGCTGACCGAGGCGGTCAGGGTGTAGCCGTTATTGGCAAGTGCGGTTAAGTCGCTGGCGGGCAGCGTTAAACTCCAGCTGCCGTCTGCCTGCACCGTGGTCTGGTAGTTAGTGCCGTTAAGCGTGACGGTCAGCGTCTGCCCCGTCTCCGCCGTGCTGGTGCCGGATACCGTCACGCCCGCCGCCGCTTCGCTGGCGTTGATGATGTTATCACTGGCAATGGTGTTGATGGTCACCGTTGGCGCGGCGCTATCGACGCTGTATTCATGCGTTGCCGTGGCGCTGTTGCCATTGACGTTAGTCACCCGCACCTGGGCGCTGGCATCGCCGTCACGCAGGGTCGCCATATCCACAGCCGGAACGGTGGTGCTCCAGCTACCGTTAGCCGCCACCGTGGTGGTGTAGGTTTTGCCGCCAAAAGTAATGGTAACGGTTTGCCCCGCTTCGACACCGGACGTGCTGCCGGAGAGCGTTAGCGCCGCGCCTTTTTCGGCGGCGTTAATCACATCATCGCTGGTGATGCTGTTTATGCTGACGGCGACGGTGGTGAGATCAACGGTCAGCGGATGGGTAATGCTGGTTTGCGTTCCGGCACTGTTCGCGCCGCTAACGGTAATATTCAGCGTTCCCGCAGGCCAGTTACTGACATCCGTCGCAGGAACGCCGACGCTCCAGCTGCCGTTCGCCAGCACCGTGGCGGCGTAAGTTTGATTATTTATCACTACGGTCAGCGCCGTGCCCGCCGCAAAGCCGGAGCTGCTACCGGTGATCACCTGCGCCTGACTGTGTTCGATGATATTGACCACATCATCACCCGCGACGGTATCCACCCGCAGGCCAGGCAGACTGGCATCGATGGTGATATCGCGCGTGCCGCTACCGGTGTTACCAACGGCGTTGGTCACCGAGGCATTAACCGTTAACTCACCGTTACCCAGCGCCTGCCAGTCGGCGGCAGGTACGCTCACATTCCAGCTTAAATCAGCCTGGACGGTGGCGGTGTAAGTTTTACCGCCCAGTTCAACGGTGACGGTGCTGCCCGCCGCCGCACCGGTTACCTGGCCGCTGATAGTTTGCGCGCTGCCTGCTTCTGCGGCGTTAATAATATCGTCCGTCGTTACCGGATTAATGGTGACGCCCGGTAGCGCGGTATTGACCTGCACGTTATGGCTGGCGGTGCTGCTGTTACCCTGAGCATTGGTGACGCTCGCCGTCACGCTGTAGGAGGCTTCGCCCAGCGCACTGACCGCCGAGGCGGGCACGGTGACGCTCCAGTTGCCAGAAGAGTCGGTGGTGGCGCTGTAGTTTTGTCCGTTCAGGGTGACGGTGATCGCCGTGCCCGCTGGCTGATCGCTGATGCCGGAAAGCGCCAGATCAGATCCTTTTTCCGTCGCGTTGATCACATCATCGCCCGCGATGGTGTTGATGCTAATCACTGGCGCGGTGAGACTGACGGTCACGGTGCGGCTGGCGTCGTCGCTGTTGCCTGCCCGATCGCTGACGCTGGCGGTGATGGTCTGCGCACCGCTACCGAGTGCCGCAACATCCGCCGCTGGAACGCCAACGCTCCAGTTACCGGAGGCATCCAGGGTGGTGGTGTAGGTTTTGCCGTTGAGCACAACGCTCACCACATCGCCCGCTTCCCCGCCCGTGCTGGTGCCGGAGATCACCAGCGCCTGCGCATGTTCGGCATCGTTGATAATGTCATCGCCCACCACAGTGTTAATGGTGAGAACCGGCGCGGTGGTGTCTACCGCCAGATTATGGCTGGCGCTGCCGGGGTTGCCCGCTTTGTCGTTGACCGTGGCGCTGACGGTGTAATTGCTTGCGCTCAGCGCGCCTAAGGCTGAAGGGGGAACGCTGACGCTCCAGCTACCGTCTGCCTGCACATTACCGCTGTAGGTTGCGCCGTTAAGGGTGACGGTGACCGTCTGCCCGGTTTCGGCGGTGCTGGTGCCGCTGATGATGAGCGGGCTTCCCGCCTCCGTGGCGTTAAGAATATCGTCGCTGGCAATGGTGTTAATGGTGAGCGTCGGTGCGCTGGCGTCAACGCTATACGCATGGGTCGCCGAGGCACTGTTACCGCTCGCGCTGCTGACACTAGCCTGCACGTTCGCCGCGCCGTCTGGCAGAATTGCCAGATCTGCCGCCGGAACGTTTACACTCCAGCTCCCGTTGGCGGCGACGCTTGCAGTGTAGGTTTTACCGCCAAAAGTGACGGTGACGGTTTGCCCGCTCTCAATCCCGCTGGTACTGCCGGAAAGGGTCAGATTGGTGCCTTTCTCGGCGGCATTAATTACGTCATCGCTGGCAACGGTGCTGATGCTGATTGCCACCGCCGTTAAATCGACAGTGAACGGATGGCTGACGCCGACCGGATTTCCGGCGCTGCTCTGCCCGTCTACCTCAACGGTTAATGCTCCCGCTGGCCAGGCGCTAACGTTTGCCGCCGGAATGCCGACACTCCAGCTTCCGTCCGCCTGTACCGTGGCGGAATAAGCCGTACCGTTAATCGTGATCGTCAATGGCACACCGGCATTCAGACCACTGCTGCCGCCGGTGATCACCAGCGCCTGCCCGTGTTCAATGCTGTTGACGATATCATCGCCCGCCACCGTATCCACGCGCAGCCCCGGCAGGTTGGCATCAATGGTGATATCCCGCGTGCCGCTGCCGGTGTTGCCATTCGCGTTGGTGACCGAGGCGGTAATGGTCAAATCACCATTGCCCAGCGCCTGGAGGTCGGCTGCCGGAACGCTGACGCTCCAGCTTAAATCGGCCTGAACTTGTGCAGTATAAGTGTTGCCGCCAAGCGTCACGGTGACCGTATCGCCAGCGGCGGCGCGAGTCACCACCCCGCTGATGGTTTGAGCGGCTCCCGCTTCGGCGGCGTTGATAATATCGTCGCCTGCCACGGTGTTGATGGTGACGCCCGGCAGGCCGCTGTCGACCAGTAAATTCGCCTGGCTGCTGGCGGTGTTACCTGCCGCACTGGTGGCGCTGGCGCTGACGATATAGTTGGCCTGGCCTAAAGCCGCCAGATCGCTCACCGGCACGGTTAAGGTCCAGTTGCCCGCCGCGTCGGTGGTAGCGCTGTAGTTATGACCGTTGAGTGTGACGGTAACCTGTGCGCCGGTCGCCAACCCCGTACTGCTACCGCTAATGGTCAACGGCTGGCCTTTTTCATCGGCGTTCAGGACGTTATCGCCGCTGATGGCGTTAAAGGTAATTGACGGCAGGCCAGTATTGACCGTCACCTGATGCGTGGCGCTGCCGCTGTTTCCGGCGGCATCGGTGACGCTGGCGTTAATGGTCACCGTGCCGTTCGCCAGCGCCGAGACGACGCTTGCCGGAACGCCGACGCTCCAGTTACCGCTGGCATCCAGCACGGTGGTGAAGGTATTTGTGCCGATAGTCACCGTCACGGTGCTACCGGTTGCCGCACCCGTGGCGGAGCCGCTGATGATCTGCGCCTGGGCGTGTTCCGTCGCGTTGATCACATCATCGCCTGCCACCGTGTTGATGGTGACGACCGGAACGGAAGTATCCACCGTCAGGTTGTGATTAACCG
Organism: Escherichia sp. WS1368; assembly: GCF_046487485.1. Classification (NCBI taxonomy): domain Bacteria; kingdom Pseudomonadati; phylum Pseudomonadota; class Gammaproteobacteria; order Enterobacterales; family Enterobacteriaceae; genus Escherichia; species Escherichia sp. WS1368. Next base: position 58,127 of record NZ_JBJQJI010000013.1, on the reverse strand, counting down.
AGGCCGGGTTTCCGGCTTTGTCGCTCACCGCCGCGCTAACGGTGTAGTTGCTGGCGGTCAGGGCGCTTAAGTCGGCTGGCGGTACGCTGATGCTCCAGCTGCCGTCCGTCTGTACGGTGCCAGTATAGTTTGCACCATTGAGGGTGACGGTCACCGTCTGCCCCGCTTCCGCCGTGCTGCTGCCAGTGATAGTCAGCGCAGCACCCGCTTCGGCGGCGTTAAGAATGTCGTCGCCCGCAATGGTGTTAATGGTCACCGTTGGCACGCTGGCATCGACGCTGTAAGCGTGGGTAGTAGTGGCGTTGTTGCCGTTAACATTGCTGACGCTGGCCTGTGCGCTGGCATCGCCATTACGCAGGGCCGCCATATCTGCCGCCGGAACCGAGGTGCTCCAGGAACCATTCGCCGCGACGCTTGCAGTGTAGGTTTTGCCGCCAAAGGTGACGGTGACCGTTTGCCCGGCCTCCACACCAGAAGTGCTGCCAGAGAGCGTTAACGCCGCGCCTTTTTCGGCAGCGTTAATCACGTCATCGGCAGTAATGGCGTTGATGCTGACCGCCACCGCAGTGAGATCGACAGTCACCGGATGCGTAACGCTGACCGGATTTCCGGCTGTGGTGCTACCGCTCGCCGTAATCGTGACCGTCCCCGCAGGCCAGGCGCTGACATCTGCCGCCGGAACGCCGACGCTCCATGAGCCATCCGCCAGTACCGCCGCAACATAGGTTTGCCCGTTAATGGTCAGCGTGACGTTACTGTCCGTCGCCAGACCGGAACTGCTGCCGGTAATCACCAGCGCCTGTCCGTGCTCGATAATATTGACCACATCATCGCCCGCCACGGTATCGACCCGCAGACCGGGCAGATTCGCGTCGATGGTGATTTCACGCGTGCCGTTACCGGTATTACCTACGCTGTTCGTTACCGAAGCCGAAATGGTCAGCTCGCCGTTGCCCAGCGCCTGTAAAGCGGCTGCCGGAACATCGACGCTCCAGCTTAAATTCGCCTGCACCGTGGCGGTGTACGTCGCCCCGCCGAGCGTGACGGTCACCGTGTCGCCTGCCGTAGCACCCGTCACCTGCCCGCTGATGGTCTGGTCCACGCCCGCTTCGGCGGCGTTAATAATATCGTCCGTTGCCACCACGTTAATGGTGACGCCCGGCAGCGCGGTATTAACCTGCACGTTATGGCTGGCGGAACCGCTGTTGCCATCAGAGTCAGTAGCGGCGGCGGTCACCGTGTAAGTGGCTTCACCGAGGGCGCTCACCCGTGACGCCGGAACGGTCACGCTCCAGTTACCGGATGCATCGGCAGTGGTGGTGTAATTTTGCCCGTTGAGCGTAACGGTTATCTGCGTACCCGCAGGCTGGTTGCTGCTGCCGGAAATCGCCAGATCCGCGCCTTTCTCCGTGGCATTAATGATGTCATCAACGGCGATGGTGTTAATGGCGAGCACCGGAGCGCCGAGCGCCACGGTGACAGTGTGCGAGGCCGTGCCGCTGTTGCCTGCGGAGTCGGTGACCGTGGCGGTAATGGTGACATCGCCCTGCGCCAGTGCGGAAATCACGCTGGCAGGCACGCCGATGCTCCAGTTGCCGTTGGCGTCCAGCACGGTGGTGTAGGTGGTCGTGCCAATGGTCACGGAAACCGTGTTACCGGTAGTCGCGCCCGTTGCCGAGCCGCTGATAATCTGCGCCTGTGCATGTTCTGTGGCGTTGATGATGTCATCGCCCGCCACCGTGTTAATGGTGACAACCGGAGCGGCAAGGTCCACCGTCAGATTATGTGTTGCTGAAGCCGGATTTCCGGCTTTGTCGCTGACCGCTGCGCTCACCGTATAGGGGCTGGCAGTGAGGTTAGCTAAATCGCCGGTCGGGACGCTGACGCTCCAGCTTCCGTCTGCCTGCACGTTACCGCTGTAATTGACGCCGTTAAGCGTCACGGTCACCGTCTGCCCGGCTTCTGCCGTGCTGGTGCCGCTGATGGTCAGCGCCGATCCCGCTTCGGCGGCGTTAAGAATATCGTCGCTGGCGATGGTGTTGATGGTAACGGATGGCGCGGTGGCATCGACGCTGTAAGCATGCGTTGCCTGGGCGCTGTTACCTGCGACGTTGCTGACGCTGGCCTGGACGTTTGCTGCGCCGTCAGGCAAGGTTGCGAGATCGGCTGCTGGGATTGTCAGCCCCCAGGTGCCGCCCGCGGCAACCGTGGTGGTGTAGCTTTTGCCGCCGAAGATAACGGTGATGGTTTGCCCCGCTTCCACATCGGAGGTGGTGCCGGAGAGCTGCAAATCGCTGCCTTTTTCGGCGGCATTAATCACATCGTCAGTGGAAAGGGTGTTAATGGTAATCGCCACGGCCGCGAGATCGACCGTGACCGGATGGCTAATGCTGGTTGTGGTTCCGGCGGTATTGGTGCCAGAAACGGCAATATTGACCGTTCCCGCAGGCCAGTTTGTGACATCTGCCGCAGGAACACCGACGCTCCAGGTGCCATCGGCGAGTACCGTTGCGCCGTAGGTGACGCTATTGATAACCACCGTCAACGCCGCCCCCGCCGCCAGTCCGCTACCGCTACCGGTGATCACCAACGCCTGAGTGTGCTCAATGCTGTTAATCACATCATCACCTGCCACGGTATCGACCCGCAGGCCAGGCAGGTTGGCATCTATCACGATATCGTGCGTTGCGGTGCCAGTATTATTTGCGGAATTGGTCACCGAGGCGCTGATGGTCAGTTCTCCGTTGCCCAGCGCCTGCAAAACGTTCGCCGGTACGCTGACGCTCCAGCTTAAATCTGGCTGCACGGTGGCGGTGTATTGATTGCCGCCAATAGTGACAATCACCGTATTCCCCGCAACCGCTGTTCCCGTGACCTGACCGCTGATGGTCTGCGCCACAGCGATTTCAGCAGCATTGATAATGTCATCGCCCGCCACCGTATTAATGATCACCCCAGGCAGGAGCGATTCGACATTCACCGTATGGGTGGTGCTGCCGTTGTTGCCCGCGCTGTCGGTGGCACTGGCGCTAATCTGGTATACCGCCTCGCCCAGTGCGCCGACCGCCGAAGCAGGCACGGTAACGCTCCAGTTACCGGAACTATCGGTAGTGGCGCTGTACGCCAGGCCGTTCAACATCACGGTGACCGTGGTGCCAGTCGCCAGACCGCTGGAGCCGCCGCTGATGGTCAGATCCTGGGTTTTCTCCGTACTGTTAATAATGTCATCGTCGGAGACGGTACTGATGGTCAGCGTCGGGCCGCTGAGATCAACGGTCACATTATGGGTAGTGCTGTCGCTGTTGCCCGCGCGATCGCTCAGGCTGGCGGTAATCGTCTGGCTACCGGTCGCCAGCGCCGTGACATCCGCCGCCGGAATGCCCACAGTCCAGTTACCGGAGGCGTCCAGCGTGGTGGTGTAGTTTTTGCCGTTGAGCGTGACGGTTACCACATCACCCGCCGCCGCGCCCGTGCTGGTGCCGCTGACCACCAGCGCCTGACCATGTTCGATGGCGTTGATAATGTCATCGCCCGCGACGGTATTAATGGTGAGATCCGGCGCGGTAACGTCCACCGCCAGCGCATGATCGGCGCTTGCCGGGTTGCCCGCTTTGTCGCTCACCGTCGCAGTCACGGTATAACTGCTGGCGGTTAATCCGCTTAAATCCGTTGCCGGAACATTCACGCTCCAGGTGCCATCCGCCTGAACGGTGGTCTGGTACGTGTTGTTATTCAGCGTGACGGTCAGCGTCTGCCCGACCTGTGCCGTGGTGGTGCCGCTGATGGTGATCCCTGCGCCCGCTTCGCTCACGTTAAGGATATCGTCGCTGGCGATGGTGTTGATGGTCACAAGCGGCGCGGTGGCATCAACGCTATACGCGCGATCCGCCTGGGCGCTGTTGCCGTTAATATTACTGACGCTCGCCTGCACGTTGCCCGCGCCGTCCGGTAGCGCAGCGAGATCGGCAGGCGGCACATTCACCGTCCAGCTACCGTTAGATTCCACAGTGGTGGTGTAATTTTTGCCACCAAAGGTGACAGTCACCGTTTGCCCAGCTTCCACACCGCTGGTGCTGCCGCTTACGACCAGCGTTTCGCCTTTTTCGACGGCGTTGATCACATCATCACCAGAGAGAGTGTTAATGGTGATGGCGACCCCAGCCAGATCGACGGTAACCGGATGGGTAATGGTGGAGGTTGTTCCGGCGCTGTTGGTGCCGCTTACCGTAATATCCACCGTACCCGCAGGCCAGTTGCTGACGTCTGCCGCCGGAATACCGAGGCTCCACGTGCCGTCGGCTAATACCGTCGCGCCATAAGTAACGTTGTTAATCTCGACCGTTAACGCCGTTCCCGCCGTTAATCCGCTGCTGCTGCCGGTGATCACCAGCGCCTGATTGTGCTCAATGCTGTTAATAACATCATCGCCCGCCACGGTATCGACCCGCAGGCCAGGCAGATTGGCATCGATAGTGATGTCTCGCGAACCGTTGCCGGTGTTGCCGACGACGTTGGTCACCGAGGCGTTTACGGTGAGAGAGCCGTTGCCGATGGCCTGAATATCTGCCGCCGGAACGCTGACACTCCAGCTTAAATTAGCCTGCACCGTGGCGGTGTAGGTGTTGCCGCCCAGCGTAACGGTGACCGTATCGCCCGCCGCCGCGCCCGTGACCTGGCCGCTGATGGTTTGCGCGTTTCCGGATTCAGCAGCGTTAATAATATCGTCGGTCGCCACCGCGTTAATGGTGACGGCAGGCAGCGCGCTGTTGACCAGCACGTTATGGCTGGCGGAATTGCTGTTGCCTGCACTATCGGTGACGTTCGCGGTTACCGTGTAACTGGCTTCCCCCAGCGCGCTAACCGCCGAGGCTGGCACCGTGGCGCTCCAGTTGCCGGAGGAATCGGTCGTCGCGGTGTAATTTTGCCCGTTCAGCGTCACCGTTATTGTGGTGCCTGCGGGTTGATTACTGGTGCCGGTGATTTGCAGATCCGCGCTTTTTTCCGTGGCGTTAATCACGTCATCGCTGGCGATAGTGTTGATACCAATGGTTGGCGCGGTCAGATTCACGGTGACCGTGCGGCTGGCGTCATCGCTATTACCCGCGATATCCGTAATGGTGGCAGTAATGGTTTGCGGGCCGCTGCCCAGCGCAGTGACATCTGCCGCCGGAACGCCGACGCTCCAGTTGCCGGAAGCGTCCAGCGTGGTGGTATAGGTTTTACTGTTTAACGTGACGGTGATGACATCGCCCGCTTCCCCGCCAGTGCTGGAGCCGGAGATCACCAGCGCCTGTCCGTGTTCGGCGGCGTTAATAATGTCATCGCCGGAGACGGTGTTGATGGTCAGCACTGGAACAGTGAGATCCACCGCCAGGCCGTGAGTGGCGGTCGCCGGGTTACCCGCTTTATCGTTTACCGAGGCGCTGACCGTGTACGGGCTGGCGGTCAGATTGCTGAGATCCGCCGTCGGTACGCTGACGCTCCAGCTTCCGTCAGCCTGGACGGTGCCGGTGTAAGTCACGCCATTAAGCGTGACGGTTACCGTCTGCCCCGCTTCGGCGTTACTGCTGCCGCTGATGGTTAGCGGATTGCCCGCCTCGGCGGCGTTCAGAATATCGTCGGTGGCGATGGTATTGATGGCAAGCGTCGGGGCCGTGGCATCGACGCTGTAGGCGTGGGTTGCCGAAGCCGTGTTGCCGTTAATAGTGCTGACGCTGGCCTGTACCGTGGCGTCGCCGTCGCGTAACGCGCTGAGATCGGCGGCAGGTACGGTGGTTGTCCAGCTACCATCGCCCGCTACGGTAGCGGTGTAGGTTTTCCCGCCAAAGGTAACGGTGACCGTTTGCCCCGCTTCCACGCCGGAGGTGCTGCCTGAAAGGGTTAAATCTGCACTTTTTTCAGCGGCATTAATCACATCGTCGCCGGAAACGGTGTTAATGGAGATCGCCACCGCTGCCAGATCGACGGTGACTGGATGGGTGATTGTCGTAGTTGTTCCGGCGGTGTTAGTGCCGCTTACCGTGATATTCACCGTCCCCGCAGGCCAGTTGCCCACATCTGCCGCCGGAACGCCAAGGCTCCATGTGCCATCGGCTAATACTGTCGCGCCATAGGTGACGTTATTGATCACCACCGTCAGCGCCGCGCCCGCCGCCAGCCCGCTGCTGCTACCGGTTATCACCAGTGCCTGACCGTGCTCGATGCTGTTAACCACATCATCGCCCGCCACGGTATCGACGCGCAGACCTGGCAAATTGGCGTCGATAGTAATATCGCGCGAACCGCTGCCGGTATTACCCACGCCGTTGGTCACTGAGGCGTTAACCGTGAGATCGCCATTACCGATGGCCTGAATATCCGCCGCCGGAACGTCCACGCTCCAGCTTAAATTCCCCTGCACGGTAGCGGTGTAAGTTTTCCCGCCAAGTGTCACGGTGACGGTATCGCCCGCCGCCGCGCCCGTCACCTGCCCACTGATAGTTTGCGCCACGCCCGATTCGGCGGCATTAATAATATCGTCGCTCGCCACCGGATTAATGGTGACGCCAGGCAGCGCGGTATTGACCTGCACGTTATGGCTGGCGGAATTGCTGTTGCCCGCGCTATCGGTGACGTTCGCCGTCACCGTGTAACTGGCTTCGCCCAGCGCACCGACAGCGGAGGCTGGCACCGTGGTGCTCCAGTTGCCGGAAGCATCGGTCGTGGCGGTGTAATTTTGCCCGTTCAGTGTCACCGTAATAGTGGTGCCCGCTGGCTGATTGCTGGTGCCGGAAATTTGCAGATCCGCGCCTTTTTCGGTGGCGTTAATTATGTCATCGGTAGCGATGGTGTTAATGCCAATGGTTGGCGCGGTAAGGTTAACGGTGACCGTGTGCGTTTCGCTGTCGCTATTACCTGCCGCATCGGTAACGGTCGCCATCACGGTTTGCGGGCCGCTACCCAGCGCCGTGACATCCGCCGCCGGAACGCCGACGCTCCAGTTGCCGGAGGCATCCAGCGTCGTGGTGTAGGTTTTACTGTTTAGCGTGACGGTGACGACATCCCCCGCTTCTCCGCCAGTGCTGGAACCGGAAATCACCAGCGCCTGCCCGTGTTCGGCGGCGTTAATAATATCGTCGCCCGCAATGGTGTTGATGGTAAGTACCGGAACGGTGAGATCCACCGCCAGATTATGCGTGGTGCTCGCCGGGTTGCCCGCTTTGTCATTGACCGTGGCGGTCAGGGTGTGGCTGCCATCGGTCAATGCCTCAAGATCTGCCGCCGGAATATTGATGCTCCAGCTGCCGTCCGCCTGCACCGTTGCCTGATAGGTCTGCACGGTCGGGCTATTGAGCGTTACCGTAACAATCTGCCCCGCTTCAGCGGTGGTGCTGCCGCTCACCGTCACACCCGCATCGGCTTCGCTGGCGTTGACGATATTGTCGCTGGCGACGGTATTGATAATGATGGTCGGGGCACTGCTGTCGACGCTGTAGTTATGCACCGCCGAGGCGCTATTGCCATTAATATTGCTGACGCTGGCCTGCGCGGAGGCGCTGCCCTCTGGTAATGCTGTCAGATCGGCGGCAGGTAAGGTGGCAGTCCAGCTACCGTCGCTTGCTACGCTGGCGGTGTAATTTTTCCCGCCAAAGGTGACGGTGACGGTTTGACCGGGTTCTACGTTAGTGGTGGTGCCGGAAAGGGTTAAATCAGCGCCTTTTTCTGCGGCGTTAATCACGTCATCCGTGGCGATGGTGTTGATGGCGATCGCCGCCGGAGTGAGATCGACCGTCACCGGATGCGTAATGCTCACCGAGTTTCCGGCGCTACTTTCCCCGGATACAGCAATATTAACCGTCCCCGCAGGCCAGGTGCTAACCTGCGCCGCAGTGACGCCCACGCTCCAGCTACCATCGGCCTGCACCGCGGTGGTGTATTCCACATTATTAATCGTGACGGTAAGCGGCGTGCCTTCTGCCAGCCCCGAACTGCTGCCGGTGACCACCAGCGCCTGCCCGTGCTCGATGATATTGACCACATCATCGCCCGCCACCGTATCGACCCGCAGGCCGGGCAGATTGGCGTCGATGGTGATATCCCGCGTGCCGCTGCCGGTGTTGCCGTTTTGATTGGTGACTGAGGCACTCACCGTTAAATCGCCATTACCCAGCGCCTGAATATCTGCCGCCGGAACGCTCACGCTCCAGGTGAAATTGCTGCCCACCGTCGCCGTATAAGTATTACCGCCCAACGTAATAGTTACCGTGTCGCCATCTTCCGCGCCAGTAACCTGCCCGCTAATGGTTTGCGCAACGCCCGCTTCGGCGGCGTTAATAATATCGTCGGTTGCCACCGGGTTAATGGTCACGCCGGGCAGCGCGCTGTCGACCAGCACGTTATGGCTTGCGGTGTTGCTGTTGCCGATATTACTCGTCACCGCCGCCGTTACCGTGTAGTTGGCCTGGCCCAGTGCGGTTACCGCCGATGCCGGAACGGTGACGCTCCAGTTGCCGGAGGCGTCGGTCGTGGTGGTGTAATTTTGCCCGTTCAGCGTCACGGTGATGGCGGTATTAACAGGCTGATCGCTGGTGCCGGTGATCTGGAGATCGGCCCCTTTTTCGCTGGCGTTAATCACATCATCGCCCGCAATGCTGTTAATGCCGATAAGGGGCGCGGCAGTATTGACCGTGACGGTCAATGACTGGCTGCCCGTGTTTCCGGCGCGGTCAGTCACTGACACGTTGATCGGATAACTGCCATCCACCAGTCCGCTGACAACGGAAGCCGGAACGCCCAGGCTCCAGTTGCCGGAACCATCCACCACCGTTGTGTAATCCACATTATTCAGCGTCACGGTGACGATATCGCCCGCCTGAGCGCCAGTAACCGTGCCGCTGATGATTTGCGCCTGGGTGTGTTCCGGCGTGTTGATGACGTTATCGGTCGCCACCGGATTAATGGTTACCACCGGCGGCGTGGCATCGACCAGCGCCACGCGTGAGACGCTGGTCGGGTTACCGGCGATATCGTTCACGCTGGCGGTGACGGTGGCGTTGCCGTCAGCCAGTGCGCCAACGTTGGCGGCGGGAACGGTCACGCTCCAGGTGCCGTCTGGCTGCACGACGCCCTGGTACGTCTGCCCATTCAACGTAACGGTCACCGTCTGCCCTGGCTGAGCGTCGGTGGTGCCGGTGATGGGCAAATCCTGCCCGCTTTCGGCGGCGTTAATGATGTTATCAGCGGTCAGTGGATCGATGCTCAACGCCGGGGCCTGGCTGTCGACGGTAATGGTGCGGGAGGTGTTGCCGGTATTGCCGCTGAGATCCGTCACAGAAGCGGTAATCGCCACCGCGCCGTCAGGCAGATTTCCCATCGCGGCGGCAGGTACCGTCAGACTCCAGGAGCCATCAGCCTGCACGGTAGTGGTAAAACTCTGTCCAGCCAGGGTTACTGTGACGGTTTGTCCTGTCTCGGCCTGTTGAGTGCTACCGGTAAGGGTCAGTGGCGCACCTTTTTCTGCGCCACTGATAATGTCATCGCCGGAGACGGTGTTAATGGTGATTAACGGAGAAACACCGACCAGCGTGATTGCTCGAGACGCCGCGCCGGTATTTCCTGCAGTATCTGTCACGGTGACGAAAATCGTATTGGCTCCGCGATCCAGCGTGCGGGTTACCGCTGGGTCCAGCGCCACATTCCAGCTGCCATCTGCCAGCACAATGCCCGTCAGGACATGAGTGCCCAATTTCACCGTTACCGTATCGCCAGGAGAAGCACCGCTGACTTGTCCGGAGATGATCTGCGCGACGGCCTGCTCAGCATTATTAAGAATATCGTCGCCCGCTACGGTATTAACACTGACCACGGGTGCTGAGGTATCTACCGTGAAATTCGCGCTGTGGCTGGTGCTGTTCCCTGCCCGATCGCTGACACTGGCATTGACAGCGTAATTACCCTCCGCCAGCGCCTGGACTTCCGTGGCAGGCAGCGTCACTTGCCAGGTTCCGTCGCTACCGACGGTTGCTGTATGGCTTTTCCCGTTGACGGTCAGTGTTACGGTTTGCCCCGCTTCTGCATTCGACGTGCCGCTCAGTACCAGCGCGACGTTATGTTCCGCAGCACTGATGATGTTGTCCTGAGCGATGGTGTTGATGGCAAGCGTTGGCGGTTGGGTATCGACCGTTAGCAGTTGCACGCCGGTGACGGTATTGCCTGTGGCGTCTTTCCCGCTGACCAGCACTGCCTGATTCCCTTCGCCTAACGCCTGCGCATCGGCGGTCGGTACCTGCACGCTCCAGGCACCGTTAGCGCCTACGCTGGTGGTGTAGGTTTTGCCGTTTAGCGTAACGGTGAGTTCTGTTCCCTGTGCCAGATGACTACTGGTGCCAGAAAGCGTAAACCCGGCGGCCTGTTCGCTGGCGTTAATAATGTTATCGCCTGCGGTGGTGGCAACCTGCACGCTGGCCTGACTATTGTCGATGGTTAACGTTATCGAACCGGCGTCAGTGATGGTACTGCCGACGATTTGCACCACTGACCAGGTATGTTCGCCCGCGCTTTGCGTGGGCAAATCGACGCTCCAGCGTCCATCGCTACCGACCTGAGTACTGGCGATGGTGTCACCATTGCTGTCTTTAATCTGGATGGTCGCCCCCGCCTGCCCGCTGCCGCTAAAGGTTGGCGTAGTGTCATCGGTGGTATCGTTGGCGGAAAGAATACCGCGTTGATCGCCCTGATTATCGGTTACCAAAAACGATGGCGTGGCGTTGCCGGGTTCGGCTGGCGGTGGGTTGTTAACCACTTCAGTTTTTGAGTCATCATCGCCACCGCTTGCCAGTAAAGCGCCAAGCGCGCCGCCACCTACCGCCGCCCCCGCCAGCCATCCCCACGGGAAAGCCGTCGTCTGGCCGACGATATCAAGGTACGGCGCAATGCTTTCAATTGCGGTGGTCTGAGCGGTCAGCTCCACGGGCGCTAATCCACCTGCCGCGGTATCGGCAAATGTTACGTGGGTCAGTTGTTGACCATCGACAAACACCAGTTCGGATTGTTCGCTGGTATTTGCCGCTTGCAGGAAATAACCGTTGCAGCGGATCACCGTGCCGTCCTGCATATAGATCAACAAGTCATTTCCGTCACGAACATAACGCGCAACGGCAGATGCCTGAGCATGAACCTGCACCACAGAGGGCTCATAAATGACAACCGTAACGTCGCCAGGATTGATCAGCGTTTGTTTGACGGATGTTTTTCGCGAAATAACATCAATAATCAGGCTCATAATGGCATTCCTGATAAATGGCGCACATCCTTAGCGAGTCCATTTATCTAAATAAGACAAAGGTAATCACTCAACAACGATGCATACCTGATATTAATAATGGCAGGATTATTTCAAGTCGGGTAAGTCGTTGTATAAGCCCTGTTTAATTCCCGCTAATGGAATAAGGTTATTAACCGCAGCGGCATAATTCACTGCGGCGACCCAGCCATCATAATTGGCATTTATTTCAGCCGATTGCGCCTGAAAGACATCTTGCTCGACGGTTAATAGATCATTCAGGCTGCGTTTACCCAATTTATATTCATTTTGGTAGACATCTCGCGTTCTGTGCGCACTTTCAGATTGCGCTAACCCAGCCTCTTCACGACCCCGTGCGCCTGTCCAGTTGGCATATGCCACAGACGCTCGTTGCAGCACATCCAGTTTTGCCTGTTCGACCTGCGAGGCAGAGATTTTTTGTTGCCCTTCAGCCTGTTGCACCTGGGCAGAAACCGCGCCGCCCTGATACAGCGGCGCGTTAACGTTCAGTTGTAGCTGATCATCCCAATACGAGCGGTCGCTGGTCTGGTAGCGCGTTTTGCCCCCCTGAATACTCAGCGTTGGCCAGTATTGCGCTTTCGTTTTTTCCACGCCGTACTGTGCTGACTGGCGTAAGTTTTCTGCCGCCAGCACCAGCGGGATGGACTGGTAATCAATATTTTTCAGCGATACCGGCTGCTCGGCTAATTCAGCAGGTGGCGCGGCTATCGCCTCCGGCTGTACGCCAGTGAGCACCGCCAGTTGCGCTTTGGCGCTTGCCATCTGCGCCTGATATTGCTCCAGCGTTGAGCGCATTCCGGCAATGCGCGTCTGGGCCTGTAATTCATCCGACGACGAGTTCAGGCCAGCGTTAGCACGCAATGCTGCCATGTTGTAGACGTTTTCCAGCGAGTGAATATTGCGTTGAGCCGCATCGCACAAAGCCTGATAACGACTGACTTCCATATAGGCAGTCGCCGTTTTCTCTGCAACATCGGTTAAGGTTGCCATCAATTTAAAGCGGTAGCTGTCACGGGCGGCAGTTTGCAGTTTGATATCGTTGTTAGTTTTACCAAAGTCATACACCAGCTGTGTCAGGGTTATGCCATACGAAACGTTGTTATCAAGCCTGCCACTGGAGTCCGTTTGTCGGGACGGTCCCGCATTGCCGGTTAATCCAACGTGCGGATACCAGGCACTTTTGGCTTCATCAATTTGCGCTTCGCCAATACCTATCTGCGCCGCCTGTTGAGTGACGTCGGGATTTCGCGCAAAGGCGCGTAATATACTTTCCTGTAAAGATAATTGGGCAACTGGCGTTACCGCTGGGGCGTTCGCCCATTGTGGCAGCGGTGCAGCAATTGTAGCTTCTCCCATCACCATAAAACTTATTAAAAAAATAAACCCATTATTTTTACGGCTTTTAAACTGGAATCGCGCCATAGATAAGTCACTTCCTTCCAGGTCATTATTTTAACTGGTTTTTATAACTAGTCTCATTTTATTAAGAAGGGTAATAACTTGTGCATCTCTTTTGTCGATCATTGATATTGGCAAAGAAATGCAGCTAAAAAGCTTATACGTTATTTATTTAGAATACACTACGACTTTTAGATTACCATCATACACATTAAGAATAATCCACGGCAATAAGTGATTAGCATCACAGATTTATCGCGTATATATCATTTTTTGTGACTTATTTATTAAAGGAATAAGAAAGGTAATTTGAATTAAAGACAAAGGCGCAGTACAGGCTGTACTGCGCACAGAGAGGTGTTATACGGTTTTATTGCGCTTCATGACCATTGCCACAATAAGGCTGAGTAAGATTGCACCAATAATCCATATCAACGCACGGCTGCCCTGGGACCACAGGCTGTAGATAAAGCCAATGATCACCAACAACATCACCAACGTACCAACGATAAGAATCGGCAACAAGGCGTGAATATCATGACGCAGGCGGATCGCCACCACAAACACCGCCAGATAGCAGATCAAAAAGGTGGCGCTGGCAACGCTGGCGAGTGAGCCTAAATTCAGCGCCGCCGTCATCAGCATAATCAGCACCACGACAATGATGTTGCCCCAGGTACTCTGCCGCCACAGGGATTTATTCATTAGCTTCGGCAGTTCGCGTTCGCTGCCCATGTTGTCCATGATGTTAAACACGGCGAACAGGTTCGCGTTGATGGCTGAAGCCGTCGCCAGTAAAGCGCCGATGACGACGATCACATAACCCACATGCCCGAGCAGCGGAGAAGCTGCCTGCGCTACGGCGGTATCGGCATATTTTTCTAACTCTAAAGCCGATACATCGCTAAGCAAAACCAGCGCCAGCGAGATATAAAGCAACGTGGTAACGCCAATCGCCACCAGAAACGCCCGTGGCATAATGACCTGCGGATCTTTCACTTTATCCGCCGCGTTCGCCATCATGCCAAAGCCCGCATAGGCAAGGAAGGTTATCCCGATACAGGAGAAGAACGCACCGGAGCTGGGGGGCGCAGAGACAGAAATATGCGCCGGTTGCAGCGACCAGACACCGGCAATAATCAGCAATAACAGGATCATCATTTTAATGCCGACGAGGATCACTTCCAGCCGCCCTACCGCATGGTTGCTTAAGGAGTTGAAAAGCGTCATCACCGCAATGATCCCCAACGCGTAGAGCAATATAAGGTGCTCCTCCTGGCTGCCTTCATGCAAAAACTGCACGGCATAAGCGCCAAAAGCACGGGCGACCATGGCGATGCTCACCGCCAGCGTCAACAGGTACAGTAACGAGAGCGCCAGCGAAAAGACGCCGTTGCCTAATCCGCGACGAAAGAAGTCGATAATACCGCCATTGCTGGGATAGCTCGCCCCCAGGCGCGCATAGGCATAACCGGAAAACATCGCCACAATACCGCCAAATGCAAAGGCGACCCAGGTCGAGGCTTCCATTAGCAACGCAGCCTGCCCCAGCAGCGCGAAGATCCCCGCCCCCACCATTGCCCCAATACCGATGGAAACGACGTTCCATAGACCGAGGGGTTTGTTACCGTTATTACCTTCCGTGTTCATCATGATCAGCCCTTAAACACGTTATAGCCGAGTTGCTTAGCGACCGATGCCACCATTTTTTGACCGCGAACACTGTTGCCTTCTTCGTCCAGCGGTGGTGAGAACGCGGCAATTCCCATCACGCCAGGGACGACCGCCAGAATACCGCCACCTACACCGCTTTTGCCCGGTAAACCAACGCGATACGCCCAGTCACCGGAGCGACCATACAGCCCTTCCATCATCATTTCAGCCAGAATGTACGGCACGTTGTCGGCCTGAAGAACGCGCTTATGAGTCAGCGGATTCACACCACCCGCCGCCAGCGTCGCGCCAAGCGTTGCCAGTTCAACAGTATTGATGAGCGTGGAGCACTGACGGGTGTACACGTCACAGGCTTCCATTGCATCACAATAGAGATATCCGGCGGAGTACAGCAGCCAGGCAATGGCCCGGTTATGGAAGTTGGTTGTTTGTTCCGACTGGTTGACTTCGTCAGAGAGCGCTACCTGCTCACCAGCCAGTTGTTGTTGGATATGTAAAATTCGCTGCCAGCGTTGTTCGGCATTTTCAGCGTTAATCAGGCTGGTGGTGGCAATAGCGCCAGCATTTACCAGTGGCGACAGCGGTTTGCCGCCATGCAACTCTAAGGCGATAACTGAGTTAAAGGGCAATCCGGTCGGGTCAGCGCCAACTTTGTCCTGTACCGCCTGCGGGCCGACATCTTCTAACGCAAGGGCTAACGTACAGACTTTCGAGATGGATTCCAGCGCAAAACGGTAATCACTATCACCCGCGCGATAGATGTTGCCATCGCAGGTCACAATAGCCACTGCTGCCAGTTGACCAGGTACATTCGCCAGAAAGGGAATGTAGTCGGCATTTTGTCCGCCGTTAAGTGAGTGAAATTGGGTGTAAGCCTGATCCACTGCCTGCTGTAATTTGTTTGCATCTAACATCTTTTGTTAACTCCTTTTTATAGATGCGGGAGGTAATTCCTCACCCCGGTGCCGATTTTCAGGCATCCTGATTTAACTTAGCACCCGCAACTTAACTACAGGAAAACAAAGAGATAAATGTCTAATCCTGATGCAAATCGAGCCGATTTTTTAATCTTTACGGACTTTTACCCGCCTGGTTTATTAATTTCTTGACCTTCCCCTTGCTGGAAGGTTTAACCTTTATCACAGCCAGTCAAAACTGTCTTAAAAGGAGTGTTTTATGTCACAAACTATCGACCTGACCCTGGACGGCCTGTCCTGCGGTCACTGCGTTAAACGCGTGAAAGAAAGTCTCGAACAGCGCCCGGATGTTGAGCAGGCGGATGTGTCTGTCACTGAAGCGCACGTTACCGGGACTGCCAGTGCAGAACAGCTGATCGAAACCATCAAACAAGCGGGTTATGACGCATCTGTAAGCCACCCAAAGGCTAAACCGCTGGCGGAGTCATCAATCCCGTCGGAAGCACTGACAGCGGTTTCTGAGGCGCTTCCGGCAGCGACCGCCGATGACGATGACAGCCAGCAGTTGCTGCTGAGCGGCATGAGCTGCGCCAGCTGTGTCACCCGCGTACAAAATGCGTTGCAAAGCGTACCGGGCGTCACTCAGGCACGGGTAAACCTGGCGGAGCGTACTGCGCTGGTGATGGGCAGTGCCTCCCCACAAGATTTAGTGCAGGCGGTGGAAAAAGCGGGCTACGGCGCGGAAGCGATTGAAGATGACGCTAAACGCCGCGAGCGCCAGCAGGAAACCGCAGTCGCTACGATGAAGCGCTTCCGCTGGCAGGCAATTGTCGCACTGGCGGTGGGTATCCCGGTGATGGTCTGGGGGATGCTCGGCGATAACATGATGGTCACCGCTGACAACCGCAGCTTGTGGTTAGTTATCGGCCTGATAACCCTGGCAGTGATGGTTTTCGCCGGCGGCCATTTTTACCGTAGTGCATGGAAAAGCCTGCTGAACGGTGCAGCGACGATGGATACGCTGGTGGCGCTAGGTACTGGCGTGGCGTGGCTCTATTCGATGAGCGTCAACCTGTGGCCGCAGTGGTTCC
The DNA here is from genome assembly GCF_046487485.1 of Escherichia sp. WS1368. Taxonomy (NCBI): domain Bacteria; kingdom Pseudomonadati; phylum Pseudomonadota; class Gammaproteobacteria; order Enterobacterales; family Enterobacteriaceae; genus Escherichia; species Escherichia sp. WS1368. Next base: position 41,745 of record NZ_JBJQJI010000013.1, on the reverse strand, counting down.
CGATGGAAGCGCGACATCTTTATTACGAAGCCAGCGCGATGATTATCGGTCTGATCAATCTCGGCCATATGCTGGAAGCGCGCGCGCGTCAGCGTTCTTCTAAGGCGCTGGAGAAATTACTCGATTTAACCCCACCGACGGCGCGCCTGGTCACCGACGAAGGTGAAAAAAACGTGCCGCTGGCAGATGTTCAGCCAGGTATGTTACTGCGCCTGACGACCGGCGACCGTGTGCCGGTAGATGGTGAGATTACCCAAGGCGAAGCGTGGCTGGATGAAGCGATGCTGACGGGCGAACCTATCCCGCAGCAAAAAGGCGAAGGCGATAGCGTCCATGCCGGGACAGTGGTACAGGACGGCAGTGTGCTGTTTCGTGCCAGTGCGGTCGGCAGCCATACTACGCTGTCACGGATCATTCGCATGGTGCGACAGGCCCAGAGCAGCAAGCCAGAAATCGGTCAACTGGCGGATAAAATCTCCGCCGTGTTTGTGCCGGTAGTGGTAGTCATTGCGCTGATCAGTGCGGCAATCTGGTATTTCTTTGGTCCGGCACCGCAGATTGTCTATACCCTGGTGATTGCCACCACGGTGCTGATTATCGCCTGTCCGTGTGCGCTGGGACTGGCGACGCCGATGTCGATTATTTCGGGCGTCGGGCGGGCGGCTGAGTTTGGTGTGCTGGTGCGGGACGCCGACGCGCTGCAACGCGCCAGTACGCTCGACACCGTGGTGTTCGATAAAACCGGGACGCTGACCGAAGGGAAGCCGCAGGTTGTCGCAGTAAAAACATTTGCTGATGTTGATGAAGCGCAGGCATTGCGTCTGGCGGCGGCGCTGGAGCAAGGTTCCAGCCACCCGCTGGCACGGGCGATCCTCGATAAAGCAGGTGATATGCAGCTACCGCAGGTCAACGGTTTCCGCACATTGCGCGGGCTGGGTGTGAGCGGTGAAGCTGAAGGTCATGCGGTATTGCTGGGCAATCAGGCGCTGTTAAATGACCAGCAAGTTGATACTAAAGCGATTGAGGCAGATATTTCAGCTCAGGCATCACAAGGGGCAACGCCTGTGCTGCTGGCGGTTGACGGGAAAGCGGTAGCCCTGCTGGCTGTACGCGATCCATTGCGTAGTGATAGCGTGGCGGCGCTGCAACGCCTGCATAAAGCGGGATATCGTCTGGTGATGCTAACCGGGGATAACCCAACCACCGCCAATGCGATCGCCAAAGAAGCAGGGATTGATGAGGTGATAGCCGGGGTGCTACCGGACGGTAAAGCCGAAGCGATCAAACGTCTGCAAAGTGAAGGACGTCAGGTGGCAATGGTGGGCGACGGCATTAACGACGCGCCAGCGCTGGCTCAGGCGGATGTCGGTATTGCGATGGGTGGCGGCAGTGATGTTGCCATTGAAACCGCGGCGATTACCCTGATGCGCCATAGCCTGATGGGTGTTGCGGATGCGCTCGCGATTTCCCGCGCAACGCTGCGCAATATGAAGCAGAACCTGCTCGGCGCGTTTATCTACAACAGTATCGGTATTCCGGTCGCCGCCGGTATTTTGTGGCCGTTCACTGGAACACTGCTTAACCCGGTGGTCGCCGGAGCGGCAATGGCGCTCTCGTCGATTACCGTAGTGAGTAACGCCAACCGGTTGCTGCGGTTTAAACCGAAGGAATGATTGGTATTTACTTAATGCGTTTGTGAGATCCAGTTCTTGTTGCGCTCCTTTTATGAGTAATGCCATATAAAGTGACTGGCGCAGGGAGCGCGCAGGGGGCGGCCAATCGCCGCCGCCCCCTGCACCCCCGGGCTCTGGCGAACAAAATCGCCGCTGCGCGGTACCCTCAGCTTATCCCTTGCGGCTACCGGGTCGGGCGCGAGGTAACATCCCTGTAAAACGCGCCCTCAGCCCACATCCATGTGGGCTGCCCCGGCCTTCAGGGAACGCCTCGGCGATTTTGACGCCACCAACACCGGTGCAGTCTTTCGTTTCAAAGCAAAAACAATTTTTCGATCATATTTAAGCTACCACTGAACAAGCCTCATAACTCCATTTGCGCCATCCCTCCCCGCGCGCTAGCATGATATTTCACAAAGGGAGGTCGTATGGATCTGTTGTACCGGGTAAAAACGCTTTGGGCCGCGCTGCGCGGTAATCATTACACCTGGCCTGCTATCGATATCTCTCTTCCCGGCAATCGCCATTTTCATCTGATTGGCAGTATTCATATGGGCAGCCACGATATGGCTCCCCTGCCCACCCGTTTGCTCAAAAAGCTCAAAAACGCCGATGCGCTGATCGTCGAGGCGGATGTTTCCACCAGCGATACGCCTTTTGCTAATTTGCCTGCCTGCGAGGCGCTGGAAGAGCGCATTAGCGAGGAGCAACTCCAAAACCTGCAGCACATTAGCCAGGAGATGGGCATTTCTACCTCACTCTTTTCTACCCAACCGCTGTGGCAAATCGCGATGGTTCTTCAGGCGACGCAGGCACAAAAACTGGGGCTGCGGGCAGAATACGGTATCGATTACCAGCTATTGCAGGCGGCGAAGCAACAACATAAACCCGTGATTGAACTGGAAGGGGCTGAAAACCAGATTGCCATGTTGCTCCAGCTCCCTGACAACGGACTGGCACTGCTGGACGATACGCTGACCCACTGGCACACCAATGCACGGTTGCTGCAACAAATGATGAGCTGGTGGCTGAATGCGCCGCCGCAAAATAATGAAATAACGCTGCCTAATACGTTCAGTCAATCGCTGTACGATGTGCTGATGCATCAGCGAAATCTCGCCTGGCGGGACAAATTATGCGCCATGCCGCCGGGGCGCTATGTGGTCGCAGTCGGTGCACTACACCTGTATGGAGAAGGGAATTTGTCGCAGATGTTGCGCTAAAAAAATGGCCAATATCGCTATTGGCCCGTCAAAGAGGAATTTCATTTTTTTATTATTATGCCGTCACTTTAAGCGACGGTGTAACTCGATTGTCGCTCAATCTCACCATCCTGCCAATACTCTTAGGCAAGATGACTCTTTTTTTTGGACCGCCATCAGGCGTATGCTTGCTTCGTTTTTTTGTTTAAGGCAGGAAAATTACCATGACACCCGCAGTTAAATTACTCGAAAAAAACAAGATTTCGTTTCAAATCCATACCTACGAGCACGATCCGGCTGAAACCAATTTTGGCGATGAAGTCGTCAAAAAATTAGGTTTGAATCCGGATCAGGTCTACAAAACGCTGCTGGTCGCAGTGAACGGTGATATGAAACACCTTGCCGTGGCCGTTACGCCGGTCGCAGGTCAACTGGATCTTAAAAAAGTAGCAAAAGCGCTGGGTGCCAAGAAAGTTGAGATGGCCGATCCGATGGTTGCGCAGCGTTCGACGGGATATCTGGTTGGGGGGATTAGCCCACTGGGGCAGAAAAAACGTCTGCCAACGATTATCGACGCCCCCGCACAAGAATTTGCCACTATTTATGTTTCCGGCGGCAAGCGCGGGCTGGATATCGAACTGGCGGCAGGCGATCTGGCAAAGATCCTCGATGCCAAATTTGCTGATATCGCCCGCCGCGATTAAGCATTGTGCCGGATGCAAATATCCGGCACTTTCGGATTACTGCCAGCTCACCTCACCTTTCGGTTCATAAACACTCACATCCAGCGGCGAGCTCTTCTGGATATACGCTTTCAGCACTTCGGCATCAATAAAGCCGGTATTCACATAGCCCGGTTTGTTATCAAGGCGCGGATAGCCATCACCGCCGGTGGCATTGAAGTTTAATGTCGCCATGCGGTAAGTTTTCGCCGGATCGACCGGTTCGCCGTTGATTTTCAGGTCGTTGAGTTTGCCGTCTTTCGCCACAAAGCTAACGTTAGCAAATTGCGGGTAGGCACCTGAATCTGGCTTCATTTGTGCGACGGCGGTCAGGTAATCAATCACCTCTTTCCCGGTCATGTCGGCATACACCACCACATTGCCGAATGGCTGCACTTTCAGCACGTTTTTATAGCTGATATCGCCTGCTTCGATAGAATCACGAATTCCGCCTCCGCTCATCACCGCAAAGTCAGCACCAGTGCGATCCATTTGGGCTGCCAGAATTAACCGCCCCATATTGGTCTGTACAAAACGCACTTTGTCACGATCGCCTTCCAGACGACCATTGGTTTCGCCTATTTTCACGTCCAGCTGCGCTTTGCCTTTGTTCTGGAACGGTGATAACAGCGAGATCATTTGCTGGTTTTCAGCGATTTCAGGAGTGTAAAGCACGCGCTCGCTTTTCCCGTCTTCCCAGGTCACTTTCTTCTTCAGGTTCACCGGAATCAGCTGGTAGTTAACCATTTTCATTTCGCCATTACGAAACTCAAAATCAGCCCGTCCCACGTATTTGCCCCACTCATGCGCCTGCACAATCCAGATGCCGTTTTGTTGATCCGGTTTGCATGGCGTACCCGGCACGTAATCGACCTGTTTTTTGTTTTCTGCCGCCATGCAGACCGGAGCTTGCGAGTGACCACCGACGATCATCGCCAGCGATCCGGCAGGCAGCGCGCGCGCCATCTCCACATCGCCCGGTGCGTTAGAGCCGTGCTCACCATTGTCGTAATGCCCCATATGGGTCGCCGCGATAATAATGTCTGGCTTTTCTGTCTGTTGCAGCTCCTGAATCACCAGCTTCGCTTCATCGGCGGGCTTACGGAACTCAATATCGGTGAAGTTTTCTGGGTTGCCTAACTTCGCTGTGTCATCCGTCGTCAGGCCAATAACGGCAATTTTCAGATCCTGACGCTTAAACAGCGCCCATGGTTTAAACAGGCGCTCGCCGGTACTTTTCTGGTAGATATTGGCAGAAAGTAACGGGAACTTTGCCCACTTTTCCTGCTGGCGTAATACGGTGAGCGGGTTATCAAATTCATGATTACCGATTGCCATCGCATCGTAGCCCACCAGATTCATGCCGCGAAAATCAGGTTCGGCATCCTGTAAGTCAGACTCGGGCACGCCAGTGTTAATGTCGCCACCGGAAAGTAGCAGCACGCTACCGCCTTCAGCCGCAACCTCTTTGCGGATACCATCCACCAGCGTTTTTTGCGCCGCCAGACCATATTCGCCATATTCATTGCGCCAAAAATGCCCATGATGATCATTGGTATGCAGAACTGTAATTTTGTAGGTTTTATCCTGCTCATACGCCAGAGCAGCTTCACTCGCCAGTGTAAATGTGGTTAACAGTGCTAACGCCACGCCCCGCTGCAATAATTTCATACTTCTCTCCCTGACCTGATTTCAACGTGTTGAAAAATAGTATGACGCGACATCATAGACAAGTCTGCGTCCGGTGAAGATAAATCTGCATCCAGATTAGAAATTCTGTATTCGGCGTTGAGACTTCCTTCAGGCGACGCATACAGGTATGTTAGTCGGGTAATAATCACAAATAAGATCATTCTTTACATCGCAACCCTGAAAAAGTGACTTTCCTATGGCAATGAGTGAACAAACCCAGCCTGTGGCGGGCGCGGCTGCGTCAACGACCAAGGCCCGAACATCGTTTGGTATTTTAGGTGCTATCAGCCTCTCACATCTGCTGAACGACATGATCCAATCCCTGATTCTGGCGATTTATCCGCTGCTTCAGTCAGAGTTTTCTCTGACATTTATGCAGATTGGCATGATAACCCTCACCTTCCAGCTCGCCTCTTCGCTACTGCAACCGGTGGTCGGTTACTGGACCGATAAATATCCGATGCCGTGGTCGTTGCCAATTGGCATGTGCTTTACCTTAAGTGGTCTGGTGCTGCTTGCGCTGGCGGGCAGTTTTGGCGCAGTTCTGCTGGCGGCGGCGCTGGTCGGTACCGGTTCATCGGTCTTTCATCCGGAATCTTCTCGCGTGGCCCGTATGGCTTCTGGCGGGCGTCATGGCCTGGCGCAATCTATCTTTCAGGTCGGCGGCAACTTTGGCAGTTCCCTGGGGCCCTTGCTGGCAGCGGTAATTATCGCGCCTTATGGCAAAGGCAACGTAGCCTGGTTTGTACTTGCGGCACTGCTGGCGATCGTGGTGTTGGCGCAAATCAGCCGTTGGTACTCGGCACAGCACCGAATGAATAAAGGAAAACCAAAAGCGACGATTATCAATCCACTGCCGCGCAACAAAGTGGTACTGGCGGTCAGCATTCTGTTAATCCTCATTTTCTCGAAATATTTCTATATGGCGAGCATCAGCAGCTATTACACCTTTTATCTGATGCAAAAATTCGGATTATCTATCCAGAATGCCCAGCTTCATCTGTTTGCCTTCCTGTTTGCCGTTGCGGCCGGTACGGTGATCGGCGGGCCTGTAGGGGATAAAATTGGGCGAAAATATGTGATTTGGGGCTCTATCCTCGGCGTTGCGCCGTTTACGCTGATTTTACCCTACGCCAGCCTGCACTGGACGGGGGTTTTAACGGTGATTATTGGATTTATCCTCGCTTCGGCATTCTCTGCCATTCTGGTCTACGCTCAGGAGCTGCTTCCGGGACGTATCGGTATGGTTTCTGGACTCTTTTTCGGTTTTGCTTTTGGCATGGGAGGTCTGGGAGCGGCAGTTCTGGGGCTTATCGCCGACCACACCAGCATCGAGTTAGTCTATAAAATCTGTGCTTTCCTGCCACTATTGGGGATGTTGACCATATTCCTGCCTGATAACCGGCATAAAGAGTGATTTCATTGCAGCCAAAGGCAAACTTTGGCTGCATCATTTTACAGTCGCCATAAGCCTTTCCTCTGTTAAACCGCCTTCAGTTTTCCGATCCGTGCTTTTTTTGCAGCTAATTCCATTTTTCTGCAAAATTCAACAATTATTCATAAACATCATCAATGAAATTGTCATAAACTATTACCTGTAATTTTGGTTTTCCCGGCCAAAAATGGACAATAACCACCAGGAAAAGGAGACGGAATGCATCACGCCACCCCGCTTATCACCACCATTGTTGGCGGCCTTGTGCTCGCCTTTATCCTCGGCATGCTGGCCAATAAACTACGTATTTCTCCTCTGGTGGGATATCTGTTAGCGGGTGTGCTGGCAGGACCATTCACTCCGGGCTTTGTTGCCGATACCAAGCTTGCGCCGGAACTGGCTGAACTGGGCGTCATTCTGTTGATGTTTGGCGTCGGTTTGCACTTTTCGCTGAAGGATTTGATGGCGGTAAAGGCCATCGCCATTCCCGGTGCGATCGCCCAGATAGCCGTGGCGACGCTGCTGGGTATGGCGCTCTCCGCCGTGCTGGGCTGGTCGTTAATGACCGGTATCGTGTTCGGCTTATGCCTTTCCACCGCCAGTACCGTGGTGTTACTGCGCGCACTTGAAGAACGGCAATTAATAGACAGTCAGCGTGGGCAAATCGCCATCGGTTGGTTGATTGTGGAAGACCTGGTAATGGTTCTGACGCTGGTGTTGCTGCCCGCAGTGGCAGGAATGATGGAACAAGGCGATGTGGGCTTTGCCACTCTTGCTGTCGATATGGGGATCACCATCGGCAAGGTGATCGCATTTATCGCCATTATGATGCTGGTAGGTCGCCGTCTGGTGCCGTGGATTATGGCACGCAGCGCAGCAACCGGTTCCCGTGAGCTGTTTACCCTGTCGGTGCTGGCGCTGGCGTTAGGGATTGCCTTTGGTGCGGTGGAGCTGTTTGATGTCTCCTTTGCACTCGGTGCGTTCTTTGCCGGGATGGTGCTGAACGAGTCTGAACTGAGTCACCGTGCCGCCCACGATACGCTGCCATTGCGCGACGCGTTTGCGGTGCTGTTTTTTGTCTCCGTCGGGATGTTGTTTGATCCGTTAATTCTGATTCAGCAACCGCTGGCAGTGCTGGCGACGCTGGCGATTATTCTGTTTGGTAAATCGGTCGCGGCACTGTTCCTTGTGCGTCTGTTTGGTCACTCCCAGCGCACGGCGTTAACTATCGCCGCCAGCCTGGCGCAGATTGGTGAGTTCGCGTTTATCCTGGCGGGACTGGGAATGGCATTGAATTTACTGCCGCAGGCCGGACAAAACCTGGTACTGGCAGGGGCGATTTTGTCGATTATGCTCAACCCGGTCCTGTTTGCGCTGCTGGAGAAATATCTGGCGAAGACCGAAACGCTGGAAGAGCAGACGCTGGAAGAGGCTATCGAAGAAGAGAAGCAGATCCCAGTGGATATTTGCAACCATGCGCTACTGGTAGGTTACGGTCGTGTAGGCAGCCTGCTGGGGGAGAAATTGCTCGCCTCTGATATTCCTTTAGTGGTGATTGAGACGTCACGAACCCGTGTTGATGAACTGCGAGAGCGCGGGGTCCGCGCAGTATTGGGCAATGCGGCGAACGAAGAAATTATGCAACTGGCGCATCTGGAATGTGCAAAATGGCTGATCCTGACGATTCCCAACGGTTATGAAGCGGGTGAGATTGTGGCATCTGCCCGCGCGAAAAATCCGGATATTGAGATTATTGCCCGCGCCCATTATGACGATGAAGTGGCGTATATCACCGAACGTGGTGCAAATCAGGTAGTGATGGGTGAGCGTGAAATCGCCCGTACTATGCTGGAACTGCTTGAAACGCCACCGGCGGGTGAGGTGGTGACGGGGTAAACGGTGGTTGCCGGATAATAGGCGCGGATATGTAGGCCTGATAAGACGCGCCAGCGTCGCATCAGGCATCGAGAGCCAAATGCCAGATGCGGCGTGAACGCCTTATCTGGCCTACGAACCGACGATAACTTAACGATCCCAGTAAGACTCTTCCAGGCTGTCTTCACGCTCCGGCAAGCCGCGCGTTAAACGAGGTGAATGCTGGTTCAGTACCTGATAGCTCACACGGTTAGCATATTTACACACCTGCGCTAATGACGAATACGTCAACCAGGTGAATTTATGTTTGCTGGAGTTTGGTACGTTGCTACGGTGGTAGCTGTTGGCGGTAATGTCATGCAGCAACGCTGCCAGTGCGCCATCCCCCGCTCCATTAGTGTTCATGATTTTTTCCGGCCCGCCCATATACGGCGCAATGTGCGAATAGACACGCAACGGATTCTGGCAATCCTTGTGGCGCATGGCGCGGCTAAACTCATACTGGTTAAATTCCGCTATAGCGCCCGGCAGCAGCGGATGCTGGGTTTTACGTTTCGCTTCGTCTTCAGTAAAGCCCGCCATATACAAGCCGATTGGCCCGGCGGTGCACAGCACCAGATCAACCCAGTCCAGCGCCTTGTCAGATGCCAACAACGGATCGCTTTCTCCGGTCAACGCTTCGGCTTCATCTTCGTTCATCGCAAGGATAGAAACGTGGTCTTTGAGGAATTGCTGCCACCACTGCGGATTCTCGGCAATGACAAACTTGGTGCCCAGCGTCAGCACCACCGGTACGTTATATTTCTTCGCGTACTCAATGGCTTTCATGGTTGCTTCCGGCATGGGTTCACCCGGCTTGCAACGCACCAGATAAGAAGTGAGAACCAGTGCCGAGGCTCCGGCAATCACATCTTCCGGAATACTTTCAGCCCGCAGCTGGTTCATGTGGCCAGGGCTGATAGCAAAGGTACGTTCCCCGGACTCGCCAATCAGCGTAAAGCAACGACCAATCGGGCCATCCACGCCTTGTAGATAGTTAAGATCGGTACGGCTGGAGGTGTTACACAGGTAACGATAGGCATAGCTGCCAATTTCAATATTGCTACACATGACGCCCAGCAGCACCGAACGGTCGTCCGCGAGCACCGAGTAGTTGTGCATGGTGTTACCAATAGTGCCACCCGCAAATTGATGGGTAATCAGGTTTTTCTGTTTTAGTTCCTGATAAAGCGCTTCGGCTACGTCATCCTCAATCACCAGTGAATGCCCGGCGCTTAATCCATAACGCTCAATGAATTCGTCATCCACTTTCGCTTCAATATCGACCAGCGTTTGATCGATACCCACTACCCAGGCGGCGCTGGTTTCGTTTTCTGGCTGGAATTGCTGAAGCAGCGGATCGCGTGCATTTACAGGGAAGTAATGTTTGGATTTACGTTTACCGGGAAATTTCATGGTTGTTTTTACGGGTGGTTAACTGAGCGGCGAATGTTAACACAATCTGACGGGAGCGCGCGAGACGCAGCCAGTTTCAATATCAGCAGGCGGGATCGCATTTTCATGGCAGTGGTTCCTTACAATGACGTAATTTGAAAGGAGTTTTTGCATGAAGCTGGAAAACAAATTACCCGTTCTGGACCTTATTTCTGCTGAAATGAAGACCGTTGTGAATACTCTTCAGCCGGATTTACCGCCCTGGCCCGCAACGGGAACGATTGCTGAGCAACGACAGTATTACACGCTTGAGCGCCGATTCTGGAATGCGGGCGCTCCAGAAATGGCAACCAGAGCTTACATGGTTCCAACAAAATATGGGCAGGTGGAAACACGTCTCTTTTGTCCGCAGCCAGATAGCCCAGCGACGCTATTTTATTTGCATGGAGGCGGTTTTATTCTCGGCAATCTCGATACCCACGATCGCATCATGCGCCTGCTGGCAAGCTACAGCCAATGTACGGTGATTGGTATTGATTACACCCTTTCACCTGAAGCGCGTTTTCCGCAAGCGATAGAGGAAATTGTGGCTGCTTGTTGTTATTTCCACCAGCAGGCGGAGGATTATCAAATCAATATGTCCCGCATTGGCTTTGCCGGTGATTCCGCAGGTGCCATGCTGGCGCTCGCCAGTGCGTTGTGGTTGCGTGATAAACAGATCGATTGCGGTAAAGTTGCGGGCGTTTTGCTGTGGTATGGGCTTTACGGATTACGGGATTCCGTGACTCGTCGTCTGTTGGGCGGTGTCTGGGATGGCTTAACGCAACAGGATTTACAGATGTATGAAGAGGCGTATTTAAGCAACGACGCGGACCGCGAGTCGCCGTATTACTGCCTGTTTAATAATGATCTCACTCGCGAAGTTCCGCCCTGTTTTATTGCCGGGGCGGAGTTCGATCCGCTGCTGGATGACAGCCGTCTGCTTTACCAGACGTTAGCGGCGCATCAGCAGCCCTGTGAGTTCAAACTCTACCCAGGCACGCTGCACGCCTTTTTGCATTATTCACGGATGATGAAAACCGCCGACGAGGCTCTTCGCGACGGCGCTCAGTTCTTTACCGCTCAGCTTTAGCGATACGCGGCAACAAGATTAGCCATCATCTCGATATGTTCCGGAGTGGCATTAAGCGCCGGAATATATTCATATTTTTTCCCGCCCGCACCGAGGAAGACCTCACGGTTTTGCTCGGCAATCTCTTCCAGCGTCTCCAGACAATCCGCAGCAAAGCCCGGGCACATCACCTGAATATGACCTACGCCTTTTTCTCCGAGCATTTTCAGCGTTTCGTCGGTATAAGGCATCAGCCAGGGTTCCCGCCCAAAGCGCGACTGAAAGGTCATCATCACTTTTTCCGGTGCCATCCCCAGTGCGGAAGCCAGTTCGCGAGTCGTTGTGCGGCAACGTTGCGGATAATCATCGCCTTCATCTGCATAACGCTGGGGAATGCCATGATAAGAGAGCAGCAGCAGATCCGGTTCGCCATGTTTAGCGAAAGAAGCACGTACGCTGTTCGCCAGTGCATTAATGTAATCGTGGTTATCGGCGTAATCACGAATAAACGATATCCCCGGAATGCTACGTTTGCGCGCCAGAATGCGTGCCAGTTCATCCCATACCGCACCGACCGTTGAACAGGAGTATTGCGGATAAAGCGGCAGTACCACAATATGATCTACATGCTCTGCCAGGAGTTCATCTACGGCGCTTTCCAGTGATGGCGAGCCGTAGCTCATTCCCAGCGCTACGGGCGTCTCCGGTAAACGTTGTGCCAGCGCCTGCTGTTGCTGGCGGCTGTAAACCATCAGCGGCGAGCCACCCTCCATCCAGACAGAGGCATACAGCTTCGCCACACGCGGCGAGCGCAGTGGCAAAATCACGCCGCGCAGCAATGGCCACCATAACAACCGTGAGGTATCAACCACGCGTCTGTCGCTTAAAAATTGTTTCAGATAGCGTTTTACCGCTTCAGGTGTGGGGGCATCGGGCGTACCCAGGTTTGCTAGCAGGATACCGGTTTTAGTCTGACGCATTACCGCCTCTTATCGATTCAACTTGTTGATAATTGTAGCGGAAAAGTGAAGAAGAAGAACTAATTGCTGTGAGAGGTATTGCCTGAGGAGAATGAGCAGACCTGCCCGAAAGCAGATCTGCTGCGGCTTGATTAGCCGAGGATTTTTTCCAGATCAGCGCGAACTTCAGCAACCGGCTTGGTGCCGTCAACTTTCGCGTATTTGGTGTTACCCGCTTCCGCTTCTTTGGAGTAGTAGCCGATCAGCGGTGCAGTCATCTGATGGTATTCAACCAGACGTTTACGTACGGTTTCTTCCTGATCGTCTTTACGGGTAGTCAGTTCTTCACCGGTAACGTCGTCTTTGCCTTCTACTTTCGGCGGGTTGAATTTAACGTGATAAACACGACCAGACGGCGCGTGAACGCGGCGACCGACAATACGGTCAACGATCAGTTCGTCCGGTACGTCGAATTCCAGAACGTAATCAACATTGATGCCCGCTTCTTTCATCGCGTCTGCCTGCGGAATGGTACGCGGGAAGCCGTCCAACAGGAAACCATTACGGCAGTCTTCCTGAGCAATGCGCTCTTTAACCAGCGCGATCACCAGTTCGTCGGTAACCAGTTTGCCAGCATCCATAATGTCTTTTGCTTGTTTACCCAGCTCGGAGCCAGATTTGACCGCAGCACGCAGCATATCGCCAGTGGAGATTTGCGGAATACCATATTTCTCCATGATGAACTGAGCCTGAGTCCCTTTCCCCGCGCCCGGAGCGCCAAGCAGAATGATACGCATTGCGAAAATCCCCTTAAAATGTGTCGAATTTTTTGAAAAAGCGATAAACGATACCACCAACAGGCGATTGCCTCAAGAAAGGCACCTGGGGCTGAAACGGTTAATGGCGAGATAATTTGCGGAAAGTGCAGATAATGAAAAGAAAAATGCCGGATGACACGAAGGTCATCCGGCATGACATCAGGAAACCAGCAGCTGGTTCATACGACGAATAAACAGGTTCGGATCTTCCAGCGTGCCGCGTTCTGCCAGCAGCGCCTGATCCAGCAGCAGTTCTACCCACTCGCTGAACTTCGCTTCATCTTCAGTATCTGCCGCACGTTTCACCAGTACGTGATCCGGGTTCAGTTCAAAGATGTATTTCACTTCTGGCACTTTCTGGCCCGCCGCAGCGAACAGTTTCGCCATCTGGGTGCTCATTTCGTCCGCATCGGTAGAGACAATCGCTGGCGTATCGGTCAGACGGTGAGTCAGACGGACATCTTTCACACGCTCGCCGAGCAGGGCTTTCACACGGTCGATGAACGGAGTCAGTGCTTTCTCCGCTTCTTTCGCGCTCTCATCAACTTCGTCAGCCAGTTTTTCCAGCGACTCGTCAACTTTAGACACCGACTGGAACGGTTTACCGTCGAACTCAGTCAGATAGTTCATCATCCACTCATCGATGCGGTCGGAAAGCAGCAGAACTTCGATGCCTTTCTTACGCAGCAGTTCCAGGTGCGGGCTGCTCTTCGCTGCCGCATAGCTGTCTGCGGTAATGTAGTAGATTTTCTCCTGCCCTTCTTTCATGCGGGAAACGTAGTCTTCCAGAGACACGGTCTGCGCAGAAGAATCGGTATGGGTAGAAGCAAAACGCAGCAGTTTGGCGATCGCTTCCTGGTTAGCGAAATCTTCCGCCGGACCTTCTTTCAGTACCAGGCCAAACTGTTGCCAGAAGGTCTGGTATTTTTCCGCGTCGTCTTTCGCCAGTTTTTCCAGCATTTGCAGCACACGCTTGGTCAGCGCATTGCGCAGGTTACGCGTTACCGTGCTGTCCTGGAGGATTTCACGGGAAACGTTCAGCGGCAGATCGCTGGAGTCAATCAGACCACGCACGAAGCGCAGATAGTTCGGCATGAACTGTTCTGCGTCGTCCATGATGAACACACGCTGAACATACAGTTTCAGACCGTGTTTATGATCGCGGTTCCACATATCCCACGGTGCCTGAGACGGAATGTACAGCAGGCTGGTGTACTCCTGCTTACCTTCAACGCGGTTGTGGCTCCAAGTCAGCGGATCGTTAAAGTCGTGGGCGATGTGTTTGTAGAACTCTTTGTACTCTTCATCGGTGATTTCCGACTTGTTACGAGTCCACAGCGCCTGCGCTTTGTTGATTTTTTCCCAAGAGATAACGGTTTCGCCGTCTTTCTCTTCGCGTTTTTCGATCTCTACCGGCAGCGCGATATGGTCGGAGTATTTGCTGATGATGGAACGCACGCGCCAGTCATCGAGGAACTCGTCTTCGCCTTCACGCAGATGCAGGGTGATTTCAGTACCACGATCTTCTTTGGTGATGTCGGCAACGGTGTATTCACCTTCACCAGCCGATTCCCAGAAAACACCGTTTTCTGGTTTTTCGCCTGCCGCGCGAGTACGCACGGTCACTTTGTCGGCCACGATAAACGCAGAGTAGAAACCAACACCAAACTGACCGATCAGCTGGCTGTCTTTCGCCTGGTCAGAACCCAGGGATTCGAGGAATGATTTGGTGCCGGATTTAGCGATAGTCCCCAGATGGTCAATCACTTCGTCGCGGGTCATCCCTACGCCGTTATCGGAGATGGTCAGCGTACGCTTGTCTTTATCGAAAGAGACACGAACGCGCAGTTCGCCATCACCTTCGTACAGGTCCGGGTTAGAGAGCGCGCGGAAACGCAGCTTGTCCGCCGCATCGGAGGCGTTAGAGATAAGCTCACGCAGGAAGATTTCTTTATTGGAATAGAGAGAATGGATCATCAGGTGCAGAAGCTGTTTCACTTCTGACTGAAAACCACGAGTTTCTTGTCCTTTCATGTAGGTCTACCTCAATAATGCCATTTTAAGGTTAAAAACAGGATGTGGGAGAGATGGGGACAAGGGAGAATAATTTCAAGCGAGAGCAGGTGATCCTGCTCTCGTTTGCTTAAAAACGAATCTTATGACGCCCGGCAAGGGAGTGTGACAGCGTGGTGCCATCGACCATTTCCAGTTCGCCGCCAACCGGTACGCCATGAGCGATTCGGCTGGCTTCCACGTCATATTGCGCGCAAAGCTCGGCAATGTAGTTAGCGGTAGCTTCACCTTCAACAGTGGGGTTGGTGGCGAGGATCACTTCAGTGATTTTTTCCTCTGCCAGACGCTGTTCCAGACGATCAAGGCCGATATCATCCGGACCGATGCCGTCCAGCGGTGACAGGTGCCCCATCAACACAAAATAACGGCCTGAAAACTGCCCCGTCTGCTCAATGGCGTAGATGTCCGCCGGACTCTCCACCACGCAGATTTGACCGTTTTCCTGACGACGCGGATTCGAACAGATGTTACAGACTTCCTGTTCGGTGAAGGTGCGGCAATCGGCGCAGTGGCCGATTTCCGACATCGCCCGGGTGAGCGCCTGCGCCAGACGCATCCCGCCGCTACGATCGCGCTGAAGCAGCGTGAACGCCATACGCTGCGCCGACTTCGGGCCAACGCCCGGCAGACAGCGCAGTGCTTCCATAAGCTGTGTTAACAGCGGGCTGGTTTGCATCAGAACGGCATCTTAAAGCCAGGCGGCAGCTGCATTCCGGAGGATACAGAGGCCATTTTTTCTTTCTGCGTTTCTTCAATACGACGTGCTGCGTCGTTGAATGCTGCAGCCACCAAGTCTTCCAGCATCTCTTTGTCGTCTTCCAGCAGGCTCGGGTCGATCTCTACGCGACGGCAGTTGTGTGCACCGTTAATGGTCACTTTTACCAGACCTGCGCCAGATTCGCCGGTGACTTCCAGCTGCGCGATCTCTTCCTGCATTTTCTGCATTTTTTCTTGCATCTGCTGGGCTTGCTTCATCAGGTTACCCAGACCGCCTTTACCAAACATAGGTTTCTCTCTCAATCACGTTAAGGATGACGAACGTAAGCTGTGCTTACGATCAAATGGGGCGGATACTTTCTTCATCCAGCTCCGCATCGAAGAACCGACGCAGGGTCTGAATATTATTATCCGCAATAATGGACTCGCGCGCCTGCGCAAGTTTTTCTTCGTATATCGCCTGACGCCATTCCAGCGGCGTACGCACCGCGGGATTATCATCTTCAACGATAGTCAGTTCAACCGTTGAACCTTTTAACATGCTCAACGCTTCAGCCAGTTTTTGCTGTGCGCCGCGGTTGTTCAAATGCCGCTGAGAGGAGCGCAAATGCAGACATACTGCGTTGTCGCTCTCCTCTTTCCAGGCATTTAACGCCACCTGTTCGACCAGTTTTGGTAGCGAAAGTTGACTCACCTGAGCCGCCCACGGGTCGCGCTCAATGGCTTCTGCCGCCAGCTTCGCCGCCAGTTCCGGCGTTTTTTCATGTTCCAGCGCTTTTTTCAGCGCCTTCGGCGTAGCGACCACTTCTTTTTGCTGCATCACTGGAGTGGTGGCCTTCCAGCGATACGCTTCTTTTTTGGCTGGCGCTTTTTCCAGCGCCGATGGCACCGGACGCGCCTGAACGCGATCGGTGACCGAAGCCAGTCTTTCCAGCGCAGCGTTATTCACCGGCCGCGCGCGGGTAGCGGCTGCCGGTTCACTCTTTTTTGCTTTGGTTGCTCCCTGCACGCGCTGCAACTGCTGGCGCGCCGCCAGCACCTGGCTGGTGGTTTCCGGGAGCGGTACAGTCGGTGCCTGCTGCGGCGCTGATTGCGGTTGCGGCGGCACCTGGGTTGGCGTCATTACTGCCGTTGGCGCGACGGGCGCAAAGGACTGGCGTGGCACTTCTGGCTCAGGCAGCGGCATACGCGGATGGAACGCCAGCGCGCGCAACAGCGTCATCTCAACGCCCATACGGCGGTCTGGCGCATACGGTAATTCTTTGCGACCAATCAACAGCGTCTGATAGTAAAGCTGAATATCCGTCGGCGGTATGGTGCGCGCCAGTTCACGCATCCGCAGCTCGATAGCGGCCATGTCGTTGCCAAGTGCAGCAGGCGAAAGTTGTACCATCGCAATACGATGCAACAGGCCGAGCATTTCCACCAGCAACGCTTCCCACTCGATACCACGGGCAGCGGCTTCATTAATCAGTGCCATTACGCGCTCGCCGTTGGCCTCGACCATCGCTTCAACCAGCGACAGCGCCTGATCGTCGTCAAGCGTACCCAGCATCGCACTGACCGCCTGAGTTGAAACCTGGCCGTCACCGCTGGCAATCGCCTGGTCGGTCAGACTTAAGGCATCTCGCAGGCTGCCTTCAGCGGCGCGTGCCAGCAATTGCAGCGCCCGCGGCTCGTGAGCGATATGTTCTTCGTTGAGGATGTGCTCAAGCTGATGGCGAATTTGCTCGACATCCAGCGCCTTGAGATGAAATTGCAGACAACGTGACAAAATCGTCACCGGCAATTTCTGCGGATCGGTCGTCGCCAGCAGAAACTTAACGTGCTCTGGCGGCTCTTCAAGGGTTTTTAACAGTGCGTTAAAGCTGTGGCGCGACAGCATATGCACTTCGTCGATCAGATAAACTTTGAAACGACCACGCGCCGGAGCGTACTGGACGTTATCCAGCAGGTCGCGAGTGTCTTCAACTTTAGTGCGCGAGGCGGCATCGATTTCAATCAGATCGACAAAGCGCCCCTGCTCGATTTCACGACAGTTATCGCACACGCCGCACGGCGTCGCGGTAATGCCGGTTTCGCAGTTTAGCCCCTTCGCCAGCAGTCGGGCGATAGAGGTTTTTCCGACGCCACGGGTGCCGGAAAAAAGATAAGCATGATGAATACGCCCTAACGACAAGCCGTTCGCCAGTGCGGTCAGCACATGTTCCTGGCCGACGACGTCAGCAAAGGTTTGTGGGCGCCATTTTCGGGCTAAGACCTGATAACTCATTGGCAGGCTCTGAAACGCTGGAAGGTGGATTCACGAAGGGGTAATGCTAACACAGCCCCGTCAGAACGGCGAGGCTGAATGCACATCTTGTGCTGTCCGTAGCGTGGGCAGCACAAGACTGGCGATAATTAATGGCCCGGGAACGGAACAAGGCTGTAGCTGGTAATGCCCTGTTTTTCGAGACGCTGTTCGCCGCCGAGATCGAACAGATTGATAATGAACGCAGCATCAGCCACTTCACCACCCAGACGACGGATCAGTTTAACGGTCGCTTCGATAGTGCCGCCGGTTGCCAGCAGATCGTCCACCACCAGAACTTTGTCGCCCGGTTTGATGGCATCAACGTGGATTTCCAGCTGATCGGTGCCGTATTCCAGATCGTAAGTTTCACTGATGGTTTCACGCGGCAGTTTGCCCGGTTTACGGACCGGTACAAAGCCAACGCCCAGACCCAGAGCTACCGGAGCGCCAAACAAGAAGCCACGCGCTTCGGTGCCGACAACTTTGGTAATGCCCGCATTTTTGTAACGCTCAACCAGCAAGTCGATGCTGAGAGCGTAAGCTTTCGGGTCTTCCAGTAAGCTGGTGACATCACGGAAAAGAATGCCGGGTTTTGGGTAGTCCTGAATGCTTTTGATGCTATTTTTGAGATACTCAAGCTGCTGTGCAGTCGCGGTCATAAGTGTATGCCTGCTTGTTACGGTGGTACTCACGGCGCGTTTTAAACGTATCAAAAGTAACAGTTGTTTAACCTTTGACCGCCTGCGCCTGTGCTCGAAAACGCCAGAATGTACTGGCTGTACGCAATAATTGCAACTGCGATTGTTGTGCTTCAGTGCTTTTCTTGCTTTTCATCAATCACCGGAATTCGCCACATATAAAAAAGCAAACAGGCGAGAATTACCAGCAACATGATGCGCACCCATGGCATCTGGACGAACCACAGAGAAATTGCAAACGTGAGCAAAATAAGCAAAATCGCCCGCGGTTTGACGCCGCGCGGCATCGCATGATGTTTCTGCCAGAAACGTAGATAGCTGCCAAACCATGAGCGGTACAGCAACCAGGCGTGAAAGCGCGGGGAAGAACGGGCAAAGCACCAGGCCGCCAGCAGGATAAACGGCGTCGTCGGTAATACCGGTAATACCACGCCCAGCGTACCCAGCACTACCGCCAGCCAGCCAATGATGATTAAAATGATTCGTTGCATATTGAGTGTTGTCAGCTTACAGAGTGGCTACTTTAGCATAACAATTATCATTTTCATTGAGGTCTTATCATGAAAACCGCCCTGCTGCTGGAAAAACTGGAAGGACAGCTCGCCACGCTGCGCCAGCGTTGTGCCCCGGTAGCGCAATTTGCCACGCTAAGTGCCCGCTTTGACAGGCACCTTTTTCAGACCCGTGCGACAACACTGCAGGCTTGTCTCGATGAGGCGGGCGATAACATGGCTGCGCTTCGTCATGCGGTTGAGCAGCAACAGCTGCCGCAAGTGGCCTGGCTGGCAGAACATCTGGCGGCGCAACTGGAGGCTATAGCGCGTGAAGCCACAGCCTGGTCGCTACGCGAGTGGGACAGTGCGCCACCGAAAATTGCCCGCTGGCAGCGTAAACGTATTCAGCATCAGGATTTTGAGCGGCGGCTACGTGAGATGGTAGCCGAACGTCGAGCCCGCCTGGCGCGGGTGACCGATCTCGTGGAACAGCAAACGCTGCATCGTGAAGTGGAAGCCTATGAAGCGCGCCTGGCACGCTGCCGCCATGCGCTGGAAAAAATCGAAAACAGGCTAGCGCGCTTAACCCGCTAGCAATGGAGAGAGTATGTCACTGGAAAATGCCCCTGACGATGTCAAACTGGCTGTCGATTTGATTGTGCTGCTGGAAGAAAATCAGATCCCAGCCCGCACCGTGCTGCGCGCGCTGGATATTGTGAAGCGTGATTATGAAAAGAAGTTACAGAGCGATGAGGCTTCGCAAAGCGAGTAAAAAATAAAGGGCGGCATCACTGTCGCCCTTTATTGTCCTTACCCTACCGCTGGTGTCGGATCGTCGCCTTTGTAGTCGCGTTTGACTTCCGTCACCTCATCGCCCTTCTCGTTGTGCAGATGCACTTCAAGCTGGTTAAAGGCAATGTTGATATCGTTTTCACGGCACAGCTGATCGATAGTACGGTTCAGCTCATCGACAGTACGGCTACGGTCACGCAGTTCACGCACATACAGACGCAGCTCATGATCCAACGTGCTGGCACCAAACGCCGTAAAGAAGACTTCCGGCATTGGTTCGTGCATCACCCTTGGGTGCTCAGTCGCCGCCTTCAGTAACACTTTACGCACTTTTTCCAGATCGGAGCCATAGGCCACGCCGAGACGGATCACCAGACGCGTAGTAGTGTCAGTCAACGACCAGTTGATCAGACGCTCGGTAACAAACGCTTTGTTCGGGATGATCACTTCTTTGCGATCGAAATCGGTAATCGTTGTCGCACGAATACGGATCTTACTTACCGTCCCCGAGAAGCTACCAATGGTTACCGTATCGCCAATGCGCACCGGACGTTCGAACAGAATGATCAAACCGGAGACGAAGTTACCGAAGATCTCTTGTAAACCAAAACCAAGACCTACGGATAATGCTGCCGCCAGCCACTGGAGTTTATCCCACGAGACGCCCAGCGATCCGAACACCGTCATCGCACCAACGGCAATAATGATGTAGTTAAGGATGGTAGTAATGGCATACGACGCGCCCTGCCGCATGTTCAGGCGCGAGAGCACCAACACTTCCAACAGACCAGGCAGGTTGCGAATCAACGCCCAGGCTACCATTGAGGCGATAATCGCAAACAACAGACTGCCCATGGTGACGTTTTTCACCACCGCAGCGCCAGCTTCAGTGCCGTTGTAATGCCAGAGCGTGATGCTGTCCAGATAGCTGAACACGGTGATCAAATCGGACCAAATTGCCCAGAACATGACACCGAACAGCGCAAACATCAGCAACATGGTAATACGCAGCGTCTGCTGGTTAACCTGCTCCAGTGCAATGGTGGGTTCTTCCGGCGGTTCAGCACCTTCCGCGCCCTCTTTCACCAGATTCTGCCGACGCGCCAGCGCACGACGCCAGGCGATACGCCGCGCCGCTACGCTTAAGCCGCGCAATACCGTCTGGTACAGCAGGTTCCAGATGATCACCAAATAAACGGTTTCAATCCAACGCCCGGAGAGGCGCAGCGTGGTGTAGAAATAACCCGTGGCGGTCAGCACCATCAACGCAATCGGGATAATCGACAGCACGGTAATGGTGACCAGTCGCATGGTGTGCGACTCTTTATCACGCCAGCTTTCGCGGCACATCGGCCATACCAGGAAGGCAATCAGCAGCAGGTTGAAGAAAATCATCGCCTGCCCCAGCACATCATCCATCAGATGCAGCGGGGAAAGTTCTGCCACCACAGACCAGAAATGGATAGGCAGCAATGCGAGACTGATGCGGACAATTTGCCGACGCCAGTGGCTGGTCTGCTGTTCCGGCATACCAAAGTGACGCACGGCAACGCCGTTTTTCTCCAGTACCTTCCAGCACAGGCCAAACACCAGCCAGAAAATCGCCAGTTTTTTACTGAACGACCATAGCAGTTCGCTGATGTTGAGTTGCATGGTCAACAGAATCAGGCCAACCGCGAGAATAATCAGGCACACCGGCAGCGCACGGATCAGGTCGATAAGGATCGCTTTTGGTGTGTTGAGCTGGCTGTCGTTACGCAGGGAACCCACAGCGGAAGCCAGTTTCTGTTGATACGCTTTCAGCCAGCCCAGACGCCAGTGGATCAGCCCGGCAATCAACAGCAGCGGCAAACCGGCGAGGAAAGCGATAAAAACGGCAGGCCATGCTTTTTCCCAGTTCACTGTGATTTTCATCGACTTAAATTCATCTTTCAGGCTTTGCGGGAACGCTTTGATCCAGTCCCAGTCCATTGGACGGTTACTGTTCACCCAAAAGATTTGCTGAGTCAGGATGGATTTCAGGTTTTTCGACACACTCATTAACTGCTGCTGGTTGATTTGCAGGTTAATGGCCATCATCAGCTGGTTACCCAACTGTTTGTTAAGCTGATCCAGCAATTCGCGACGCATATCAACTACTTGCAATAACGCATCGTGAACTTCGCTGTTGACTTCGTTGGTGTGACCTTCTTCCAGTTTGTTGACGAACGCATCGCTCTGGAAGAGTGCATCACGCTGCTGGTTAACTTCAAACTGTTCGAGACGCAAATCCGCGATGCGGTTGGTCATGTTTTCCAGCTCATCCGCCGAGGGCAGCGTTTGTTGTTGCTGGTAAAGGATACGAGACAACAGCAGGCTGCCCTTCAGGACGGCAATCTGCTCTTTAATATTGCGTTCCGATTGCAGCGCCCGCTCCAGCCAGTTTTTGACTTTAATGTTTTGCTGCATCAACTGATTACCGTTTTCAGTCGCGGTAATCAGACGCTGACTTAACTGCTGGTTAATTTCCAGTTCCTGCTTCACCAGCGGATTAGCCTGAATACGCGCGGCTTCATCCGGGGAGACGGCTTCCTGCGCCGTTTTTTCGGTTAAAGTCAGGCGCTTGCTGTTTACTGCTTCTTGCAACAGCTGCAACTGGTGCTCCAGACGGGCGCTGTTCGCCGTCACGTAATCCCGTTGCTTTTGCAAGGTATCCTGTAAGACTGTGTTCCCTTCCAGGCTTTTACGCTGCTGGTCAATCTCGGCATTCAGCAAAGCCTGCTGAGCCTGCATTAACACTTTCTGGCTGGGACGTAAGGCAGTCTCGCCGACATCAGTCCCATCCAGACGACTGCGAATTTGTTGCAGCTGCTGCGAAGCGTTATACATCGCATTTTGCACGCGTTCGGGCTGCGTCTGTAACGAAACCAACTGGCTGTTATAAGACGCCAGATCGTTTTGTGCGTTCTGCAAATCGTCCAGCGCCTGGGCAACGCGAGTTTCCAGCTGGCGCAACGAAAGCGTACTCAGAATTTTGCGCGTTTCTTCGTCATTATCGACATCGCTAAGTGCAGTTAACGCCGCGGTCGCCTGGCGCATTTTTTCCGGCGCTTCAGCGACTTTTTGCCGTAGCTGAACTGTCTCTTCTTTTACGCGATCGATTTTATCGAGGGTGGCTAATGTATCTGTCAGATCCTGCTGCACCAGTTTGTCCTGAGCAGAAAGATCTTTTTGTTTATTCAGTGAGTCAAGTTGTGCCTGCAGGTCCGCTTTTGTCGGCAGATCACCATTCGATGACGCCCGCGCAAACGCCGTGTTCTGGCATAACAAGACAAAAACAAAAGCAATAAATGCTGAAAAAACAAAATGCCGTGATCGTTTGTAATACTGGAACATAGTCATGATGAATGAAGGTTTCTGAACCTGAAGAACGACCTGAAAAAGTCAAACCGCAAGAATATCACGACGCAGTGAACCAGAATAGCAACGACGAAAATGTCCAGGAAAAATCCTGGAGTCAGATTCAGGGTTATTCGTTAGTGGCAGGATTACGAAGCGTGGGGCACAGGAGATACATCTCCAGTAAGATGGCGACGTAATCGCGGGCTTCTTTTTTAAGATCAAAAGATTGCGGGGCAAAGAGCCAGTTTTCCATCAGGCCGGAAATATAGCCGCGCATAATAATTGCTGCCCGACGCGTCATTAAATCCGCAGGCAACATTTTCGCTTCAATACAATGTTTTAACGTTTGTTCTATACGGTCATAACTTTCCAGACAGAGATTACGTTGTGCCTGTTGCACAACAGCCATTTCTCCGACAAATTCGCATTTGTGGAATATAATCTCCATCAATAATCGACGCCGTTCTTCTGTCACCGTGGATTCAAGAACATGAATTAATATCTCTCTTAATACTGAGAGTGGATCGCCAGGGAATTTTGCCTGATACTCAAGCTCTAGTTCACCAATATTGGATTCTGACAGTTCCCAGATCTCACTGAACAAATCCGACTTGTCTTTAAAATGCCAGTAGATTGCACCGCGCGTAACGCCAGCTGCTTTTGCAATCTCACCCAGCGAGGTGGATGATACCCCCTGCTGTGAGAAAAGACGTAGAGCCACATCGAGGATGTGTTGGCGCGTTTCTTGCGCTTCTTGTTTGGTTTTTCGTGCCATATGTTCGTGAATTTACAGGCGTTAGATTTACATACATTTGTGAATGTATGTACCATAGCACGACGATAATATAAACGCAGCAATGGGTTTATTAACTTTTGACCATTGACCAATTTGAAATCGGACACTCGAGGTTTACATATGAACAAAAACAGAGGGTTTACGCCTCTGGCGGTCGTTCTGATGCTCTCAGGCAGCTTAGCCCTAACAGGATGTGACGACAAACAGGCCCAACAAGGTGGCCAGCAGATGCCCGCCGTTGGCGTAGTAACAGTCAAAACTGAACCTCTGCAGATCACAACCGAGCTTCCGGGTCGCACCAGTGCCTACCGGATCGCAGAAGTTCGTCCTCAAGTTAGCGGGATTATCCTGAAGCGTAATTTCAAAGAAGGTAGCGACATCGAAGCAGGTGTCTCTCTCTATCAGATTGATCCTGCGACCTATCAGGCGGCATATGACAGCGCGAAAGGCGATCTGGCGAAAGCCCAGGCTGCAGCCAATATCGCGCAATTGACGGTGAATCGTTATCAGAAATTGCTCGGTACTCAGTACATCAGTAAGCAAGAGTACGATCAGGCTCTGGCTGATGCGCAACAGGCGAATGCTGCGGTAACTGCGGCGAAAGCTGCCGTTGAAACTGCGCGGATCAATCTGGCTTACACCAAAGTTACCTCTCCGATTAGCGGTCGCATTGGTAAGTCGAACGTGACGGAAGGCGCATTGGTACAGAACGGTCAGGCGACTGCGCTGGCAACCGTGCAGCAACTTGATCCGATCTACGTTGATGTGACCCAGTCCAGCAACGACTTCCTGCGCCTGAAACAGGAACTGGCGAATGGCACGCTGAAACAAGAGAACGGCAAAGCCAAAGTGTCGCTGATCACCAGTGACGGCATTAAGTTCCCGCAGGACGGTACGCTGGAATTCTCTGACGTTACCGTTGATCAGACCACCGGGTCTATCACCCTACGCGCTATCTTCCCGAACCCGGATCACACTCTGCTGCCGGGTATGTTCGTGCGCGCACGTCTGGAAGAAGGGCTTAATCCAAACGCTATTTTAGTCCCGCAACAGGGCGTAACCCGTACGCCGCGTGGCGATGCCACCGTACTGGTGGTTGGCGCGGATGACAAAGTGGAAACCCGTCCGATCGTTGCAAGCCAGGCTATTGGCGATAAGTGGCTGGTGACAGAAGGTCTGAAAGCAGGCGATCGCGTAGTAATAAGTGGGCTGCAGAAAGTGCGTCCTGGTGTCCAGGTAAAAGCACAAGAAGTTACCGCTGATAATAACCAGCAAGCCGCAAGCGGTGCTCAGCCTGAACAGTCCAAGTCTTAACTTAAACAGGAGCCGTTAAGACATGCCTAATTTCTTTATCGATCGCCCGATTTTTGCGTGGGTGATCGCCATTATCATCATGTTGGCAGGGGGGCTGGCGATCCTCAAACTGCCGGTGGCGCAATATCCTACGATTGCTCCGCCGGCAGTAACGATCTCCGCCTCCTACCCCGGCGCTGATGCGAAAACAGTGCAGGACACGGTGACACAGGTTATCGAACAGAATATGAACGGTATCGATAACCTGATGTACATGTCCTCTAACAGTGACTCCACGGGTACCGTGCAGATCACCCTGACCTTTGAGTCTGGTACTGATGCGGATATCGCGCAGGTTCAGGTGCAGAACAAACTGCAGCTGGCGATGCCGTTGCTGCCGCAAGAAGTACAGCAGCAAGGGGTGAGCGTTGAGAAATCATCCAGCAGCTTCCTGATGGTTGTCGGCGTTATCAACACCGATGGCACCATGACGCAGGAGGATATCTCCGACTACGTGGCGGCGAATATGAAAGATGCCATCAGCCGTACGTCGGGCGTGGGTGACGTTCAGTTGTTCGGTTCACAGTACGCGATGCGTATCTGGATGAACCCGAATGAACTGAACAAATTCCAACTAACACCGGTTGATGTCATTACCGCCATCAAAGCGCAGAACGCCCAGGTTGCGGCGGGTCAGCTCGGTGGTACGCCGCCGGTGAAAGGCCAACAGCTTAACGCCTCTATTATTGCTCAGACGCGTCTGACCTCTACTGAAGAGTTTGGCAAAATCCTGCTGAAAGTGAATCAGGATGGTTCCCGCGTGCTGCTGCGTGATGTGGCGAAAATTGAGCTGGGTGGTGAGAACTACGACATCATCGCAGAGTTTAACGGCCAACCGGCTTCCGGTCTGGGGATCAAGCTGGCGACCGGTGCAAACGCGCTGGATACCGCTGCGGCAATCCGTGCTGAACTGGCGAAGATGGAACCGTTCTTCCCGTCAGGTCTGAAAATTGTTTACCCGTACGACACCACGCCGTTCGTGAAAATCTCTATTCACGAAGTGGTTAAAACGCTGGTCGAAGCGATCATCCTCGTGTTCCTGGTTATGTATCTGTTCTTGCAGAACTTCCGCGCGACGTTGATTCCGACCATTGCCGTACCGGTGGTATTGCTGGGGACCTTTGCCGTCCTTGCCGCCTTTGGCTTCTCGATAAACACGCTAACAATGTTCGGGATGGTGCTCGCCATCGGCCTGTTGGTGGATGACGCCATCGTTGTGGTAGAAAACGTTGAGCGTGTGATGGCGGAAGAAGGTTTGCCGCCAAAAGAAGCTACCCGTAAGTCGATGGGGCAGATTCAGGGCGCTCTGGTCGGTATCGCGATGGTACTGTCGGCGGTATTCGTTCCGATGGCCTTCTTTGGCGGTTCTACTGGTGCTATCTATCGCCAGTTCTCTATTACCATTGTTTCAGCAATGGCGCTGTCAGTACTGGTGGCGTTGATCCTGACTCCGGCTCTTTGTGCCACCATGCTGAAACCGATTGCCAAAGGCGATCACGGGGAAGGTAAAAAAGGCTTCTTCGGCTGGTTTAACCGCATGTTCGAGAAGAGCACGCACCACTACACCGACAGCGTAGGCGGTATTCTGCGCAGTACAGGGCGTTACCTGGTGCTGTATCTGATCATCGTGGTCGGCATGGCCTATCTGTTCGTGCGTCTGCCAAGCTCCTTCTTGCCAGATGAAGACCAGGGCGTATTTATGACCATGGTTCAGCTGCCAGCAGGTGCAACGCAGGAACGTACGCAGAAAGTGCTCAATGAGGTAACGAATTACTATCTGACCAAAGAAAAGAACAACGTTGAGTCGGTGTTCGCCGTTAACGGCTTCGGCTTTGCGGGACGTGGTCAGAATACCGGTATTGCGTTCGTTTCCTTGAAGGACTGGGCCGATCGTCCGGGTGAAGAAAACAAAGTTGAAGCGATTACCATGCGTGCAACACGCGCTTTCTCGCAAATCAAAGATGCGATGGTTTTCGCCTTTAACCTGCCCGCAATCGTGGAACTGGGTACTGCAACCGGCTTTGACTTTGAGCTGATTGACCAGGCTGGCCTTGGTCACGAAAAACTGACTCAGGCGCGTAACCAGCTGCTTGCAGAAGCAGCGAAGCACCCTGATATGTTGACCAGCGTACGTCCAAACGGTCTGGAAGATACCCCGCAGTTTAAGATTGATATCGACCAGGAAAAAGCGCAGGCGCTGGGTGTTTCTATCAACGACATTAACACCACTCTGGGCGCTGCATGGGGCGGTAGCTATGTGAACGACTTTATCGACCGCGGTCGTGTGAAGAAAGTTTACGTCATGTCAGAAGCGAAATACCGTATGCTGCCGGATGATATCGGCGACTGGTATGTTCGTGCTGCTGATGGTCAGATGGTGCCGTTCTCGGCGTTCTCCTCTTCTCGTTGGGAGTACGGTTCGCCGCGTCTGGAACGTTACAACGGCCTGCCATCCATGGAAATCTTAGGCCAGGCGGCACCGGGTAAAAGTACCGGTGAAGCAATGGAGCTGATGGAACAACTGGCGAGCAAACTGCCTACCGGTGTTGGCTATGACTGGACGGGGATGTCCTATCAGGAACGTCTCTCCGGCAACCAGGCACCTTCACTGTACGCGATTTCGTTGATTGTCGTGTTCCTGTGTCTGGCGGCGCTGTACGAGAGCTGGTCGATTCCGTTCTCCGTTATGCTGGTCGTTCCGCTGGGGGTTATCGGTGCGTTGCTGGCTGCCACCTTCCGTGGCCTGACCAATGACGTTTACTTCCAGGTAGGCCTGCTCACAACCATTGGGTTGTCGGCGAAGAACGCGATACTTATCGTCGAATTCGCCAAAGACTTGATGGATAAAGAAGGTAAAGGTCTGATTGAAGCGACGCTTGATGCGGTGCGGATGCGTTTACGTCCGATCCTGATGACCTCGCTGGCGTTTATCCTCGGCGTTATGCCGCTGGTTATCAGTACTGGTGCTGGTTCCGGCGCGCAGAACGCAGTAGGTACCGGTGTAATGGGCGGGATGGTGACCGCAACGGTACTGGCAATCTTCTTCGTTCCGGTATTCTTTGTGGTGGTTCGCCGCCGCTTTAGCCGCAAGAATGAAGATATCGAGCACAGCCATACTGTCGATCATCATTGATACAACGTGTAATCACAAAGGCCGCGCAAGCGGCCTTTTTTATGCATAACCGACGAACATTAAGGAGTCATTGAACCACCAACTCAGGATCTCATACGAAAACCAGTATTAACCTCGCATAAAATTCATAAAAAATACTGATTGTTAGTTAATTTATATTAAGTAGCGCTAATAAATTTAATAATCCATAATCATTTAGAGGCTATTCTTAATTATTTGCGGTAATTCTTTATTCATTCCTCGGTTATTACGTCATATTCAGAGCAATCCTGGTATTAGTGTCACCAATTTCATCTGGCGATAATCCTGAAATGTTATGAATAGTTCGAGCAGACTGCTTTTACCTACTGCGGGTTAGTGCTAGTATGAAAAAATGAGTCCTGTCCCGATTCCTTCCTAATTGTAATTTTTCGTAATAATGCGATGAAAACCTGCAAAGAGTGGCTTATAGTTAAGCTAACAAACGAGAGGGCAAGTCCAGGTCAGTAAGTTTTTTCCATCCCGAAAGGTGTCCGTTAGTTCAACCACTAAGAAGGGGACGCGTTATGGATGAATACTCACCCAAAAGACATGATATCGCACAGCTTAAGTTTCTCTGTGAAACCCTGTATCATGACTGTCTTGCAAACCTTGAAGAAAGCAATCATGGCTGGGTTAACGACCCAACCTCGGCGATCAACCTCCAGTTGAATGAACTGATTGAGCATATTGCGACCTTCGCACTTAATTACAAAATTAAGTATAATGAAGACAATAAGCTCATTGAGCAGATCGACGAATATCTGGATGACACCTTTATGTTGTTCAGCAGTTATGGTATTAATATGCAGGATCTTCAGAAATGGCGGAAGTCAGGTAATCGACTATTCCGTTGTTTTGTCAATGCGACGAAAGAGAATCCTGCGAGTTTATCTTGTTAGAATTATTACAACCATGGGTAGAAGTATGTCCGAAAAACCTTTAACAAAAACCGATTATTTAATGCGTTTACGTCGTTGCCAGACAATTGACACGCTGGAGCGTGTTATCGAGAAAAATAAATACGAATTATCAGATAATGAACTGGCGGTATTTTACTCAGCCGCAGATCACCGCCTCGCCGAATTGACCATGAATAAACTGTACGACAAGATCCCTTCCTCAGTATGGAAATTTATTCGCTAATAAATAATTCGCTTTCGGAGCTATAACCGGCTGTTTATTAAGAATTTTATACTTTTTCGCCATGAAGACGTACCCTATGTGATCTTTATCACACAGATGTAATGGGAACGTTCTCTTCACTGACTTTTCGTCTTACTGTGTTGCCGCATTTTCAGCAACCGGAGGTCAGTAATGAGCACAGAAAAAGAAAAGATGATTGCTGGTGAGTTGTATCGCTCGGCAGATGAGACGTTATCTCGCGATCGCCTGCGCGCTCGTCAGCTTATTCACCGATACAATCATTCCCTGGCGGAAGAGCACACATTACGCCAGCAAATTCTCGCTGATTTATTCGGTCAGGTGACAGAGGCTTATATTGAGCCAACGTTTCGCTGTGATTATGGCTATAACATTTTTCTCGGCAATAATTTTTTCGCCAACTTCGATTGCGTGATGCTTGATGTCTGCCCTATTCGCATCGGTGATAACTGTATGTTGGCACCAGGCGTTCATATCTACACGGCAACACATCCCATCGACCCTGTAGCACGTAATAGCGGTGCTGAACTGGGGAAACCCGTCACCATCGGTAATAACGTCTGGATTGGCGGACGCGCGGTCATTAACCCTGGTGTGACCATTGGTGATAACGTCGTGGTAGCCTCAGGTGCAGTTGTCACAAAAGATGTCCCGGACAACGTTGTCGTGGGCGGTAATCCAGCCAGAATAATTAAAAAATTGTAATAGGTTTTTCGCAACTGTTATGCAAAATTGTGGTAAATCTGTTACTTTCCCTCTACTATTCCCACGTTAAAATAGGGTGTTCCCTGGAAAGTTGCAGATACCACGAAGGCAAACGATGACCGAAATACAACGCCTGCTGACCGAAACAATTGAGTCTCTAAATACCCGCGAAAAACGCGACAACAAACCCCGCTTTAGTATCAGTTTTATCCGTAAACATCCGGGGCTGTTTATCGGTATGTATGTTGCTTTTTTTGCCACCCTGGCGGTGATGTTGCAGTCCGAAACGCTTTCAGGCTCTGTCTGGCTACTGGTTGTATTATTTATCCTGCTTAATGGTTTCTTCTTTTTCGATGTCTACCCACGCTACCGCTATGAAGATATCGACGTGCTGGATTTCCGCGTTTGCTATAACGGCGAATGGTACAACACGCGCTTTGTACCTGCCGCGCTGGTTGAAGCCATCTTGAACTCTCCGCGTGTCGCGGATGTTCATAAAGAACAACTGCAAAAAATGATCGTCCGTAAAGGTGAACTGTCTTTTTACGATATTTTTACCCTCGCTCGCGCCGAATCAACATCTTAAGTTAGGGTTACATACCAGGCGTAAAGCTCTGCGCCTGGTCAAATGACAACGTTCGTTTCCACCCATCCCTTCATGAAATCCCGGCTCTACCTCCTTATCTCCTGCAAGCCTTTTTCCACAATCAGATATACTTTCCCTACACTGTGTTAATAAGGATATGGTGGTGAGAACACGACATCTGGTCGGCCTTATTTCGGGAGTACTGATTCTTTCAGTATTGCTGCCTGTCGGCTTAAGCATCTGGCTGGCCCATCAGCAGGTAGAAACATCATTTATTGAAGAGCTGAATACGTATTCCTCCCGCGTCGCTATTCGGGCCAATAAGGTGGCGACACAAGGGAAAGATGCGCTGCAAGAGCTGGAAAGATGGCAAGGCGCTGCCTGTAGCGAAGCCCATCTCATGGAAATGCGTCGGGTATCTTACAGTTATCGCTATATTCAGGAAGTGGTTTATATCGATAACAACGTTCCCCAGTGTTCGTCTCTGGAGCATGAAAGCCCGCCCGATACCTTCCCCGAGCCAGGTAAAATTTCGAAAGATGGTTATCGTGTCTGGTTAACATCGCATAACGATTTAGGCATTATCCGTTACATGGTTGCCATGGGAACGGCACATTATGTCGTCATGATCGACCCCGCTTCCTTTATTGATGTCATTCCCTATAGCTCATGGCAAATTGATGCCGCCATTATTGGCAATGCCCATAACGTTGTGATAACCAGCAGCGATGAAATTGCTCAGGGAATTATTACCAGACTACAAAAAACACCCGGTGAGCATATCGAAAATAATGGAATCATTTACGATATCCTGCCCTTCCCGGAAATGAATATTTCGATCATCACCTGGGCTTCAACGAAAATGTTGCAGAAAGGCTGGCATCGGCAAGTCTTTATTTGGTTACCGCTCGGGTTGGTGATTGGCCTGCTGGCAGCGATGTTTGTGCTGCGTATTTTGCGCCGTATCCAGTCACCGCATCATCGGCTGCAGGATGCTATCGAAAATCGTGATATTTGCGTGCACTATCAGCCGATTGTCTCCTTAGCCAATGGCAAAATTGTCGGTGCTGAGGCACTGGCGCGCTGGCCGCAGACAGACGGTAGTTGGTTGTCACCAGATAGTTTTATTCCGCTGGCACAGCAAACGGGCCTTTCTGAGCCATTGACGCTACTGATTATAAGAAGCGTCTTTGAAGATATGGGCGACTGGCTGCGTCAGCATCCGCAGCAGCATATTTCGATCAATCTTGAATCCACCGTGCTCACCTCGGAAAAAATCCCGCAATTGCTGCGTGAAATGATCAATCACTATCAGGTTAATCCCAGACAGATCGCGCTTGAACTCACTGAACGCGAGTTTGCCGATCCGAAAACCAGCGCCCCGATAATTTCTCGCTACCGGGAGGCGGGCCATGAAATTTATCTTGATGATTTTGGTACGGGGTATTCAAGTTTAAGTTATTTACAGGATCTGGATGTCGACATTCTGAAGATCGATAAATCTTTCGTTGATGCGCTGGAATATAAAAATGTCACGCCGCATATCATCGAAATGGCAAAAACACTGAAACTGAAAATGGTAGCGGAGGGAATCGAAACCAGTAAACAAGAAGAGTGGTTACGCCAGCATGGCGTGCACTACGGTCAGGGCTGGCTCTACAGCAAGGCATTACCGAAAGAAGATTTCTTACGCTGGGCCGAGCAACATTTGTGAATTGTAGGGCTGACGGCACGCCGCACAGCCCATCACGCTACCTATTCGTCGATGATTGACTCGAATCCGCCATAGATCATTCGCTTACCATCAAACGGCATGGACTCGCCGAACTCTTTCATCCGTGGGTCCGACATCATCTTTTGATTAGCAGCGTCGCGGACCTCTTTTGAAGGGTATTCAATCCAGCTAAAGACAACCTCTTCATTCTCTTCAGCTTTTACCGCCATACGAAAATCGGTCACTTTGCCATCCGGTACATCGCTGGCCCAGCATTCGACAATACGAAGCGCGCCAAACTCTTTAAACAATGGCGCAGCCTTAGCAGCCATTTCCCGATAGGCATCCTTTTTATCGACAGGAACGGCAACCACAAAACCATCAACATACTTCATCAGACATACCTCCGAAGCGTACTGCGCAGCCAGACAATTCTTGCGACGTCAGTTGTGGTTAAAGTTTAGCCATATTGGGATTTTTTGACGAAACGGGGGGAGGCAGAAATGGGTGGGGGCCCTGCCAGCTACATCCCGGCACACGCGTCATCTGCCTTGGCTGCTTCCTTCCGGACCTGACCTGGTAAACAGAGTAGCGTTGCGGGAGAACCAACAGAGCCCCCATTGAGAGCGTTGAGAACCAACGCGCAGGCGCATTATCACTGCTGCCCCGGCTAATTGCAACCCATTGCGTGCCGGATGCTGGTTTCTTGCGCAATGCGGCTTCACTCGGGCGTTTTTCCAGATTATGCTGAAAAATTACCTCAGGAAGAAAAGATGGAAAAAGAAGATTCATTTCCCCAACGCGTCTGGCAAATCGTCGCCGCTATTCCCGAAGGCTATGTCACCACTTACGGTGATGTGGCGAAACTGGCAGGATCGCCCCGCGCCGCGCGCCAGGTGGGCGGTGTGTTAAAGCGTCTCCCCGAAGGCAGCACCTTACCCTGGCACCGGGTGGTTAATCGCCACGGCACAATTTCGCTAACCGGACCGGATTTACAGCGTCAACGACAGGCATTACTGGCAGAAGGTGTGATGGTATCGGGAAGCGGGCAAATCGACTTGCAGCGTTATCGCTGGAACTACTAACCCTCTCCGGGCGGAGAGGGTTAACTGCGCTTAATATTGCGTAGGAGCTGGAACTGCCGAAGACGGATTCACCTGAGTTGGTGAAGTCGAAGGTACGGTAGTCGTTGCGCCACCGCTGGCCTGAACCGGCACGGCGGTTTGCTGCACCGGCACCAATGTCAGGTCGGCTTTAGTTCCGCCCTGGTTGATCACCGGCTGAACGGTATCGGTAATAAATACCAGTTTGTCATTCACGGTAATCGCCGCACTCAACAGAATACGCGCATTCGGCTGAACATCTGCCGGGTTAAATGGCAGAACAAAGCTGAATGGTGACTGTTTGCCTTCGGTACGCACCGCTTTCTGCGCCAGTACTTTTGACGGTGCATCGGCTAACGACGCGTCAGAAAGTGTCACGGTCAGCACAGCATCAGGCGGCAGTGCGACTTTCTGACGGATCCAGACGGTACCGGAGACATTCGGTTGCTGGATAGCAGGTTGTTGTGTTGCTGAAATAGACGTATTTGCAGCCGGTGCTGGCGTCTGAATATCCGCGCTTTTATCTGCGCAAGCCGCCAACGCAATCGCAACCGCTAAACCACTGGCCATGTGCACGAGTTTCATTCACTTCTCCTTATTATCAATGCACCAGCGGGCTAACTTTCCTCGCCGGAAGAGTGGTTAACAAAATAGTAACGTCAACAAGTGTGGCACACATCACGCATTTCTGCCTGTAATTAGCCCGTAATTCAGACCATTGCACCCATCGGACCAGTGGCAAATTTGCGTTATACTCAACTCACTTTGGCTTGCTGCGGCAGCTTTGTTACTGGAGAGTTATATGAGTCAGGCGCTAAAAAATTTACTGACATTGTTAAATCTGGAAAAAATTGAGGAAGGACTCTTTCGCGGCCAGAGTGAAGATTTAGGTTTACGCCAGGTGTTTGGCGGCCAGGTCGTGGGTCAGGCCTTGTATGCTGCAAAAGAGACCGTCCCTGAAGAGCGGCTGGTACATTCGTTTCATAGCTACTTTCTTCGCCCTGGCGATAGTAAGAAGCCGATTATTTATGATGTCGAAACGCTGCGTGACGGTAACAGCTTCAGCGCCCGCCGGGTTGCTGCTATTCAAAACGGCAAACCGATTTTTTATATGACTGCCTCTTTCCAGGCACCAGAAGCGGGTTTCGAACATCAAAAAACAATGCCGTCCGCGCCAGCGCCTGATGGCCTGCCTTCGGAAACGCAAATCGCCCAATCGCTGGCGCACCTGCTGCCGCCAGTGCTGAAAGATAAATTCATCTGCGATCGTCCGCTTGAAGTCCGTCCGGTGGAGTTTCATAACCCACTGAAAGGGCACGTCGCAGAACCGCATCGTCAGGTGTGGATCCGCGCAAATGGTAGCGTGCCGGATGATCTGCGCGTTCATCAGTATCTGCTCGGTTACGCTTCTGATCTTAACTTCCTGCCGGTAGCTCTACAGCCGCACGGCATCGGTTTTCTCGAACCAGGAATTCAGATAGCGACCATCGACCATTCCATGTGGTTCCATCGCCCGTTTAATTTGAATGAATGGCTGCTGTATAGCGTGGAGAGCACCTCGGCGTCCAGCGCACGCGGCTTTGTGCGCGGTGAGTTTTATACCCAGGACGGCGTGCTGGTTGCCTCGACCGTTCAGGAAGGAGTAATGCGTAATCACAATTAAAAAAATAGCCGGAGGTGAAAACCGTCCGGCTGTTTTTTGCAGTGCTTGTTACGCGTTATAGGCATTTTCGCCGTGGCTGTTGACGTCAAGCCCTTCTCGCTCCTGTTCTTCCGGCACACGCAGGCCAACCGTCAGATCCGCCAGTTTGTAGCCGATAAATGCCACCACACCGGACCAGACGATCGTAATGGCGATGCTTTCCAGCTGTACCAGCAACTGATGGCCCATCGTCACACCTTCAGCGAAGCCCACGCCGCCCAGCGAACTGGCGGCAAAAATCCCGGTCATGATACAGCCGACAATGCCACAAACGCCGTGCACACCGAAGACATCGCAGGGATCATCCACCCGCAGCAAGCGTTTGAGCATGGTAACGCCCCACAAGCCCGCCAGACCAGCTACCACGCCGATAATCAACGCGCCGCCAACACCAATGTAGCCACACGCTGGCGTCACGCCGACCAGACCGGCAATCGCGCCAGAACACGCTCCCAGCAGTGAAGGCTTTCCGCGCAGCGCCCATTCACCGAAGATCCAGCCAAGAATTGCTGCCGCCGTTGCGACCACAGTATTCACAAATGCCAGTGCCGCGATTTCATTCGCCGTGCCCGCTGACCCGGCGTTAAAGCCAAACCAACCGATATAGAGAATGGCAGTCCCGGTGAAGACCATCGGCAGGTTGTGCGGTTTAAACGCCTCTTTACCGAAGCCCACGCGTTTGCCTATCAGATATGCGCCCACCAGACCGGCGATTGCGGCGTTAATGTGCACCACCGTGCCACCCGCGAAATCCAGCGCACCGTGAGAAGCCAGCAAACCACCGCCCCAGACCATATGCGCAATCGGAATGTAGGAGAGCGTCAGCCATACCACCACGAAAATCAACACAGCTGAGAAGCGGATTCGTTCCGCCAGCGCCCCAACTATCAAGCCTACGGTAATGCAGGCAAACGATCCCTGAAACGCTACGTGGATATACTGATAAATGCTGCCCATCACCGCCGTCAGTTCGATGTTTTTCAGCATCAACCAGTTAATGTTGCCGAAGAAGTTGTTTCCCTCACCAAACGCCAGCGAGTAACCGTAAACCACCCAGAGAATACAGACCAGTGCAAACGTCACCGTCACCTGCGTCAGCATCGACAGCACGTTTTTGCCGCGAATCAACCCACCGTAAAACAGGGCAATCCCCGGAATAGTCATAAACAGCACCAGCGCAGTACAAATCATCATAAACGCATTGTCGGCTTTATCGGCCACCGCAGGTGCAGCCATTACCAGTCCCGGCAGCATCGCCAGTGAAGCAAGCCCAGTTTTTATCGTCGCTATCTTCATTTTTCGTTCCTGTTGCTGTGTGCCAGAGATTACAGCGCCGATTCGTCGGCTTCGCCGGTACGAATACGAATGACGCGTTGCAATTCAGCGACGAAGATTTTGCCGTCGCCAATTTTTCCGGTGTAAGCCGCTTTGCTGACGATATCGATCACTTCATCGAGTTGGTCATCAGCAATCGCCACATCAATTTTTACTTTTGGCAGGAAATTGACGCTGTATTCCGCCCCCCGGTACAGCTCGGCATGTCCTTTCTGACGCCCGAAACCTTTCACTTCGGTGACGGTCAGGCCCTGAATACCAATGGAAGATAACGCTTCACGAACGTCTTCCAGCTTGAATGGTTTGATTATCACGGTCACCAGCTTCATAGATCCCCTCCGGTCAGAATTCGGTAATGGTTCTGCTACACGAAGAAGGTATTGCAAGCGGTGTGCCAGAAATGAAAAACGAGAAGGAGAGCAGGAAGTTAAGAAGATTGAAAACAAAAACGCACTATGACAGTGCACAGTGCGTTACATTTTTGCACCAACGATGAAATATTGCGCTATTCAGGCGCTCAATGATTCCTCTTCACGCACGCTGGCTGCCAGCTCTTCGCCCGCAAGTTGCAGTTGATACATCTGCCAGTAGCGTCCCTGGGCCGCCAGCAGTTGCTGGTGAGTACCCTGCTCCACGGCTTGCCCACGATGAAGCACCAGAATGGTGTCGGCATCAACAATGGTCGATAAGCGGTGAGCAATCACCACCAGCGTGGTATGTTCACGCACCGCCGCCAGAGCATGTTGAATCGCCTGTTCAGTACCGGAGTCAATGCTGGCGGTTGCCTCATCAAGGATCAGGATTTGCGGCGTCTCCACCAACACGCGTGCCAGTGCCAGCAGTTGCTTTTGCCCGACTGAGAGATTATTCCCCTGCTCGCCAAGCGGCGTGTAAATACCGTCGCTCATGCTACGCGCCAGCTCCGCCAGTTGCACGGTTTCCAGCGCCTGCCAGACGCGTTCTTCGGAGATATCACGCCCCAGCGTCACGTTGGCGAGGAAGGTATCCGCCAGCACCACCGGATCTTGCTGCACCATTGCCACGCCCTGGCGCAGCGCGCTGTGACTTAGCGAACTTAATGGACGACCATCAAGGCGAATCTCACCTTCCGTTAGCGGGTAATAGCCCATCAATAAACTGGCGAGGGTGCTTTTGCCACTGCCGGTATGCCCGACCAGTGCCACAAAGTTACGCGAAGGCACAGAGAGATTAATGTTCTTTAGCACCAGATTGTCATCGCGATAAGCAAATGACACGTTATCGACTTCGATGGTGCCGCTCTGTAACGGGCGATCATCATTGCCATATTGCTGGCGCGGTCCGTCCATCAGTTCAAACACACGCTCACCAGCAACTACAGCCTGTTGCAGCATCGCCTGCTGCGTGGTCAGTTCGATTAATGGTTCGTTAAGTCGCCCAAGATAGCTGATAAATGCATACAACACGCCCACTTCAATGGTGCCGCTGGCGGAGAAGCCAAACAGCATCAACAACCCACAAAGAATGAGCGATGAAAACAGACTCAGCAGCGGACGCAGCAGAAAACCGTCGAGGCGCAGGGTTTGCATCCTCGCCATATAGTGTGAACGACTGGCCTCACCCATACGTTCGCCAAATCGCGACTGCTGACGGAACTGCTGGATAACGCTCATGCCATTGATGATTTCGTTAAAGCCGTCGTTGATATCTGCCAGATAAGCGCGTACACGGCGGACGATCGGCGTGCTGTAACGCTGATATATCACCATTACCACCAGCACCACCGGGAAAATCATTATCGCCACCAGCGCCATTCGCCAGTCGAGGCTGAACATCGACACCAGCATCGCGCCCACCAGTGCGGCGCTACGCAGGACAGTTGCCACTACGGTAACGTAGAGGTCGCGGATCACTTCAGTGTCATTAGTGACGCGGGAAATCACCTGCCCGACGGGTTGGGTATCAAACTCGCTTAATGGCTGGCGTAACGCAGCATCCATCACGTCGGTACGCAACTGTTGCACTACGCCTACTGCCGCCCGATTAAACAGCAGCGACTGCGCGTAATGTAGCCCGGCGGCAAACAGTTGCAGCCCAACATACGCCGCAGCCAGCCCTGCAACCACTTTCAACGGCAGGTTATTTTTCGCTACCATATTGTCGATAAAATAGCTGATAAGCAGCGGCCCACTGACTTCTGCCGCTGCCGCAACCCACATCATCAGGACCGCAATCCCCAGCGGTTTACGCCACGGCGAACCGTACGCTAACAGACGCTTGAGAGTCGGCCACAGTTGGCTAAAACTACGCATCAACGGCCTCCTCGCGAATTTCCGGAGCGTCGTCGAGCGCCGCCTCCAGTTGTTGATAGCGATACATATCGCGATACCAGCCGCTTTGTTGCGCCAGCTCATCATGATTGCCACGCTGAGCGATATGTCCGTGCTGCATCACAATAATTTCACTGGCTTCCGTCAGTGCCGAAAGGCGATGGGCACTGATGATTACCGTTCTTCCCTGCCCCCATTGACGCAGGTTATGCAGGATCTGGTGCTCTGTGCGTCCGTCTACTGCCGAAAGCGCATCATCAAGGATGAGGATTTCCGCGTTGACTAATAACGCACGAGCAATGGAGATACGCTGTTTTTGCCCACCGGAAAGCATCACGCCGCGCTCGCCCACTTCTGTATCGTAACCTTGCGGTAAACGCAAAATATCGTCATGCACGCTGGCTAACCGCGCGACATGCTCAATCTCTTGCTGGGTGGCATTCGGGCAACCCAACGCGATGTTGTTCGCTACGGTGTCGGAAAAAAGGAACGGTGTCTGGCTAACTACCGCCAGGCGGCTACGCCAGCTATCGAGTTGTAACTTCGTCAGAGGAATATCATGAAAGCGGATATCCCCCTCGCTGACGTCGAAATGACGCTGAATGAGCGACAACAGGGTACTTTTGCCGGAACCAGTCGGCCCGCAAATACCCAGCATCTGACCGGGTTTCAGGGCGAAATTGACGTTTTCCAGCGCAGGATGGTCAGTCTGCGGATACGTGAACTGGCGAATATTTACATCCAGTTCGCCACGACCTTCCGGCACGGGTTCGCTACCATCATTCACCACCGGCGCTTCCGCCAGCATCGCGCGAATGCGGCTGTACGCAGCACTACCACGTTCCACTATGTTAAACATCCATGCCAGCGCCAGCATTGGCCAAATCATCAGACCTAAATACATCATAAAACTGGTGAGCTGGCCCAGCGTTAAACTACCCTGCACCACCATCCAACTACCGCCGCCAATCGCCAGCAAGTTCGCCGTGCCGATGGCGATGTAAATGGTCGGATCAAAACGGGCATCAATACGTGCCACACGCATGTTTTTCTTGCCGGTATCTTCGGCATCCTCGGCAAATAACGCCGACTGGCGATCTTCCAGACCAAAAGCTTTGATCATGCGGATACTGGTGAGGCTTTCCTGGGTGCGGTCATTAAGACTAGAAAACGCCGCCTGTGCCAGCTTAAAGCGTTCATGCAAGGCATCGCCGTTGCGCTTGATCATGATCGCCATCACTGGCATCGGCAACAGGGCAAATAAGGTCAACTGCCAGCTAATTTGCGTAGACATCATAATCAACACAGCGCAGCCCATCACCAGTGAATCCACCAGCGTCAGCACCCCTTCTCCGGCGGCAAACACGACGCGATCGACGTCATTGGTCGCACGAGCCATGAGGTCACCCGTGCGATGACGCAGGTAAAACTCAGGATGCTGCCGGCTTAGCTGACGGTAATAATCTTCACGCAGTTCAACAGCCAGTTGATAAGACGCACCAAACAGCAATACGCGCCAGACGTAACGCAGGAGATAAACCACAACGGCAATCAGCACCATGGTGGCGATCCACATCAGGATCTGCCCGGTAGTAAAGTGTTGTTCTGTCACGCCATCGACAACAATACCAACCACTTTTGGCGGAACCAGTTGCAGCATCGCGATAATGACAAGCAAGGCGACAGCCCCGAGATAGCGACGCCATTCCCGACGGAAATACCAGCTTAATTGAGCAAATAATCGCACGCGTTGTGTCCTGACCTGATTCTGGATATTTATTCGATGGGTAAAGAAGTGGTGTATTTAATCTGTTCCATCGCGAAGCTGGAAGTGACGTCCGACAGCCCCGGCACGCTGTTTACCAGGCGCTTATAAAACTCGTCGTAGCGTTTCATGTCGGCAACCTGGACGCGCATCAGATAATCGTATTCACCAGCCATGCGCCAGAACCCCAGCACTTCTGGCATTTCGGTAACCACCGTGACAAAGCGGCAATACCATTCGCTGCTGTGATGTTGCGTTTTTATCAGCACAAAGGCGGTCAGGCCGAGGCCTATTTTTTCCGGATCCAGCAGGGCGACTTTGCCGATAAGAATACCGTCGTCCTCCAGCCGTTTCAGACGCTTCCAGCAGGGGGTAGTTGTCAGATTAACGGCTTCAGCCAGTGCCTGCAAAGAGAGGGTGCAATCCTGCTGTAGTAAGGCCAGCAGCTTACGGTCAATTTTATCTAACATAGCCCTTCCACGGAGAATTTTTTTCTCTTTTAATTCTATTTTAAAGGTGAAATCGCGACAATTTATTCTGTGCGGTTTAAACACCACGGCACAAAATGACAAATTCAACGCAAATAAATATCCTCCGGCATAGCCGGAGGTTTTTCAAATGCGCCTGTAAGGCTCTGTTACCAGCCGCGCCCTAACAGGCGCATACGATCTGACATTTGCATTCAACTTCGTT
>NZ_JBJQJI010000012.1:0-126601 GCF_046487485.1 Escherichia sp. WS1368 | reverse complement strand
CACAGAATGATGTCACGCTGAAAATGCCGGCCTTTGAATGGGTTCATGTGCAGCTCCATCAGCAAAAGGGGATGATAAGTTTATCACCACCGACTATTTGCAACAGTGCCGCAGCTACAGCTCTTGATGGAATTGGCCAACGCGTTAACGAAATTACCGACATGAACGCGCAAATAGCGACTGCGGTCGAGCAGCAGGGAGCAGTAAGTGAAGACATAAACCGCAGTATTATCAATATACGCGATGCTGCTGATACCAATGTACAGACCGGGCAGAATAATTTGCAAAGTGCGAAATCTGTCGCTCAGTTAACTAGCGCTCTGAGCGAACTGGCAAAACAGTTTTGGGAAAAACGAGGATAACGCTTTTCAGTATCTCGACAGGGATAACTTACTTTACCATCGGTTATCCCTTTTAGCCGCACAAATTTTAGCCATGGCTTTTCAGGAAGTCAGGGCTATCAGAATGGCCTTAGAAAGCCTAGTCAAAGAGCTGTCACGAGAACACCGTTAGCTTAGCGTACGATTTTTTCCGAATTCTGCGGTTCCCCCTAATTTATACAATGTGATGTATGGAATCATTTGTTGTGAAAACAGGCACCAATGGCAACAGTGGTTAAACCTACACAACAATCCCGTCTTCACAACGTTGAGGCCACTACTCCGATTGAATGTTTGCCCAACATGTTACATATCAACGCTCGCCGGTATCTCTGTGAATAGAACCTTAGAATTGATAAAAATGTAATGGCCTCAACGTTGTGTGCTGGCTAACCATACCAGCCGGGCTACGTCGCCGCTTTTTAACCCAGTATAAACGACATAATTGAACAAAATGACGTAACAGGATGGGCGGTCAGTGGCTAAGAATCCGGGAGTCATATGGAGTTGAAAATATACCAACCGCCCATTCTGTTACTTCATCGGAGGGAACATGAATGTTCCCTCCTGCGTTCTGCAATCACACTCGCTCAGTGTGTCCCATTTCGGTAACGAGGCTGGAAACTGACCTCGCTGGTGTTTGGCTTATTAGGCTACTGCCAGATAGACTTCTTCGTTTGCACTTGTATTTAAGTTCAAACAGTCGCGTCTCAACGAAAACAAAGTCATCTTATACATAAAAGATAGGTAAGTAAATACTTATCGAAATGTTTTTATTCGGTTGTGACTTTTTTGATCAAGGCCACTCTACGATCAGGTGTTCTTGTGATGGTGGCAGTGAATCGTTTCGCTTGGATAGTAATGGTTTCGTTCTCATTAAGTTGCCCGTAGCGAGTTTCCACAAGGGTACCAAGACGCCACAGGCCATCATCAATACGTTTATGG
This sequence comes from Escherichia sp. WS1368, assembly GCF_046487485.1. Lineage (NCBI taxonomy): Bacteria > Pseudomonadati > Pseudomonadota > Gammaproteobacteria > Enterobacterales > Enterobacteriaceae > Escherichia > Escherichia sp. WS1368. The sequence goes on along the minus strand of NZ_JBJQJI010000012.1, from coordinate 125,276 downwards.
CTAGCAAATTTAATCAGCAGCAGTTTTACGACTAACTGCCCTACGTAAAAAGCGAATGCGACTCCGGCTGCCATAAAATAGGTTGCCAACCACCATTCCCAAGAAGTTAAATTGCTCATTTTCTCACCTTTGTTTCATGAACTACCCGATACACACGCTTTCCGATGCACAGTGTTTTGGTTTTAAGTTCCTGCTTAATTAAGTCACGACAGATGCCGAAGCCGATAAGGAAGCCACCCATAAAAGCTAATGAGATGTATGGAATCATTTTAACACTCCTGATTCTACTAATTGCTGTAGCAATACTTTCCCTTTATCAGTTAACTGGTAGTTGGCCGAACACTTCGTTTCAGAAACGTTTGCAACCAACCCTAAACGCTCTAACTTAGCTCGCGTTTTAGGCTTCCAGTACTCAGGGAACTCCGGCCACTTACTGATTTCATGAAGCGTTTCCTTCTCCCGTTTACTTAATACGATCATCCTTAATCTCCTTCACGGTGTTGGTTATTTCTACAATGCGATAAATGCGACCGCGTCTTTCTATAACACCGTTTTTAATGTAGTCATTAATGCAACTGGACATCACCACAATACCGATGAAAAAACCAACTGCTAAAAATGCAATCATCCAGCCGAGCATCATTCTTTATCTCCGATTCGATCTTCTGTATCGCGTAAGCAACGCGGCCATTTCAGTCGTGGGTGGCGTAAGCTGCCATCAGGTGTTTTCTCGTGACAATGAACCTCGACAATACGACCACGGTACTTCTCTTTGTTGTTCCAGATCTCGTCCAGATATTTATGCTTAATGCCGCTCGCACGAACGATGACGCCGTTTTCAAGACGAATAACAATTTTTCCAAGCGTGTTGGCAAAACCAGAGTCCGGGTCGCCCGGCTCAAAATCGATAATTTCACCATCTTCTGAATCTTCGTCTTTTAACTTCCACCAGCTGCGGGTACGTTTAAATTCGTAAACAGAGTTCGGATCTTTGCCCATCTCCCCTTCTTCGTTATCGTCCAGGCGTTTCATGAAGCGTTCGATGAAGTCTTCGTGGCTATGGATGATGTAGAACGGATGCAGGTGAATGTCTTGTGCGTAGCCTTCACTGCGATCGTTTTTGAACAACGCCACGAGCATAGCCAGGCGCTCTTTCAGCTTCATACCTGTCTTTGCATACTCTTTGGATTTAGCCTGTGCTCGCCATTCCGGTAGGAAGAAGTCGAAAACATGATAAATAGCGCCAATTGCCTGCACGTTCTTTTTGCGCAATGCAGATACGGACTGGTTAAATGAACCGGCTGTGCCTTCACCATCGAAGAAGATGTGTTTGTGGCCTGAAAGTTTGCCTAATTCGAGCATGGCTGGCTTTAGGTGATCGAGAGACGTGATTGGATTACCAGTACGAGAAAGGAAGTTAACCTCTTCTTCGTCAACAATAACCTCGCAAATTACTCGCAAACCATCGAGCTTAAGGCTGCCAATCATCGGCCATTTTGCTTTAGGGTTTGGCTTGAAGGGGTATTTGTCGCCTTTTTCTTTATACGGTGACGCCAGCTGCACCTCGAATTTCGGAATGGGATTTTCAAAAACCTTGTTACATAGGCTAATCCCAACGCCAGCTTTCGGATCTTTTAAGAGGAAACGACGGAAGACGTCCTGCCCATCGGCGCACATTGACGCCACGATAGACTCAACAGCAACTATTGCTGCGTTCCCCGTCAGCTCGCGAGAGGCCAGCTTATTCAGTATATCAATGGCTTTTTCGTCACTTGGGACGGACTCACTAAGCGGCTCTGCCACTTTGTATTTTTTTACCCCAAAACGGATGAAAGGGTTGAGCATCAATGAAACCATGCTTTGCTCGAAGTCATCCATGTTGGCCAATGCCTCTTTTTTTGCATTGGTTCCCATAGCTTTCATTTCGTCCAGCTTATGCTTAAGTGCGATCAACTTTTTCATTGTTGTTTTACCTCCATATGTTGATCGATTTGCTCATGTGTTTCTTTTGTTGTTTCTTCAAGCAACGCCGCATACACGTCAGTGATCGCTGTTTGTGATGTGGTGCTCTTCTTAACCATGCTATTAATCGTTACACTGTCACGTTTTCGTTTTATAGTTCTGGCTTGTTTATTCCGTTCTTCAACCTCCTTAATGAGCGCGGTCATATCTTCGAAATACAGAGATTCTCCTTTACGAATCTCTTCAACCATCATTTTTAACGCCTTGCATTTGCCTGCTTTAATAGCGGTTGCGCACGACTGGAAAGAAGTTCGAGGAAGACGGTTTTCTTTGAAGGCAAGAATGGTGTGCTGGCAAACGGAATAGCTGCAATATGTCGACTCACCGTTTATCTTTACTTCCTCACAACGAAGTGAATAACCGTTATTTCCTGAAATAGAAGGGATTTTTGACAAATCAGCTTTCACAATTACCGCCAGAAATAATCTTGTGCTTACCTATCATTATTTGCGTAAAAACGACACACAGAGAGCTTACCAACTTCCCCAGCTAATCATCTTGCGCTGATCGCTTTCTAAGCGATAAGGGGCAAGAAGCTCTGTGACATGATTGGTGGCGTATGATTTAGCCTCTTGCTTAATCATCGGTAATTCGTTAGCAATCCTGACCATCTTCCCAGCAAATTCCGCCATTACGCCATCACAAGCCTTCCCCGCATCAACAACGATATGCACAAGATCCAACTGGCTTTTGCACATATCCCAAAGAGACGCGTATTCACTCTCTCTGATTACATTTACGGCACTATTAGCCCCTTTATTAATCAAAACTTCCAACAGATTTTTCGGGGTAACGAAATCTGCTTTCAGAGATAATGTCTTTTCACCACTTATCGAACGCAAGTACTCTTCGTAGTTATTCTTCATCAAACCGCTGCTGCGCATTGCTAGAACTGCTTCTTGAATGGCCGCTTCAATAGTTTCGTCGTTTGAAAGACAAAAAACGGTATTTGTGTAGATCACTCTGCCATCAAGCCATGCTCCAACCTGCACTTTAAGACTGAGCGGGTTTTCTTTGCTAATAAAAACAACTAATGCAGAACGCCGTGCACAAGAAGGTTCGCCCCATACGTGTAACTCAACCTTCAGATAAGGCAACCCTGGTAGCGGGATCTCGTCCATACGAGCAGCGATATGATTCATTGCTGTATTGACGGCCTTTCCAATGATGTCTAGTCGACTGCCCTCGCTGATTTCTAAACCTGTTTTATCAATGATGTCACAGGCCAATTTCTGAATTTCGTCTTTCATACCAACTCCTAGCTAACAGATGAAAGTATTCTTACAAAAAACTAAGTATGTATCTACTTATCATTTTAGGCGCAATAGTTCCCTATACGAAGATGCCGGGCTTATAGTCTGCCCGGCATTCACCATTAATGAGCTACAGCCTCACTGTTGCACATCTTTCTGTAGACCTGCTTATAACGCTGTAAGTCATGAGGATCATTAGGTGCCAACGACTTCGATAGGATTTTGTATACCACCCCTTTCGAAAACATGCCCTTTGGCTTCATTTCGAGTTCAACAACATATGAGTGATAGCCCACGTATGCACCAAAGCCATTTTTGGCGTTCAATTCTCCGCACACAAAGCCTGTCACACTCCCATCGTCATGATCAGTCCTGACAAACTTATCTTTCCTAAACATCACCGACGTGGGATCTTTCATATCATCCGCAATTGCTTGTTGGCCCAGAGCAATAGCCTTCTCGTCTGTAGGCTTACACCCCACTAAAGCAAACAAAGACAATAAAGCTCCTGTTAAAATCAGCTTATTTTTGCTCATGTTGGCTTCCCTTTATTTATATTTATCGCAGGTATTAGTTAATCAAAACACGAGCAGTGCCACAATAATTAAATGGCGTACTATTTCTTATGGTTATTAGTTTCCTAGTAACTTTACCGACCATAAACTAAATCAACAAAGCTGACATATTAACTAAATTTAAGTACCATTTTTCGCACACTTGACACTTGCCGCGTCTAAACTGTTCATCCTATATCAACAGAACAAAAAATATGAAATACATAAAATCTTCATCGTTGCTGGCATTAACTTTGCTTTTTAGCTCTGGATTCGTTAACGCAGACAATAAACAAACGCTGATAGAAGCCGCTACCGCAGGGGATACCGCAGCACAAAGTGAGTTAGGGACAAATTATTTTGATGGTATCAATGGTTTTGATAAGGATGTAGTTGAGGCCAAGAAGTGGATTGATCTCGCTGCAGAAAAGGGAGACAAAGTAGCATATTATGCACTTGGGGTTATGTACACATTTGGCGAGGGTGTAGATAAAGACTTAAATAAAGCAGTTGAGTACTACAAACTTGCGGGAGATGCTCGTGAAGGTAGAGCCTATAACAATCTTGGTGCTATTTATCAAAAGGGGATGCTTGGTAAAGTAGATCATGCGCTCGCCATTAAATACTTCAAACTAGCCTCTGATGCCGGGTATGTTAAAGCTAGCTACCTTCTTGGTGCGTATTACCAATATGGTAAAGGTGTACAAAAGAGTTATAAAAAAGCTTTTACTTATTACAAAAAAGCGGCGGATCAAGGTAGTTCAGATGGCATGTTCGCATTAGGCACCTTATACGATGACGGTTTAGGTGTTAAACGCAACGATGCCGAAGCAATTAAGTGGTATAAAAAAGCTGCTGAACTCGGAAACGCCGATGCCATGACAAATCTTGGCATTATGTATGAGTATGGTGAAGGGGTTAAAAAAGACTATAAAAAAGCAGCTGAGCTTTATCAGGCTGCTTGTGATAAAGAAGATAAAAATGGCTGTGATTACATTGCAGAACTGAAAGAAAGCGGCAAATATCGAGCGCCGGCTTCCAAAGCCAAAACAAAATCCGCCACCCAGCGACTTATTGCTAAATCCATTGATAAGGGCGTTAACGCTACATTTACCTGGCAGGGTGATGATGCTACCTTCACCGCTAATGATGGCAAAGTTGACTGCACCTTCCTGAAGGATTTTTCAGAGAAAGGAGGCAATCTGGCTACCTCGTTTGTTTGCACCGATAACGTTCAAATCATACTGAAGCAATTCAGAGATACCAAGAATGCCTACCTCGCGGTAATGACTGACAACTTCAACACAGAAGTTAAATCATTTTCGGTCAATGTGTACGTGACTAATACTGGTTCAAACTAATGCTGCTATGCCTTTTACCTTGCTTAAAAGTTCAAGCTGTCGTGAGTAAGGTTTTGCGCAATAGTAGGCTTTGATAATCTGCCCCGGGGTCGCATCGCCGGGGTCGAGTCCTTCCTCGCCCAAACATGCAATTTTCACATTAAGACCGATACTGGTCAGTCGCCTGGCTGCGGCCATAGTGTTTCGTATAGCTTGCTTTTCACTATCCCACATCATGATCACATTACGTAATCCACGCGCCTTGAGCGTCAGGAACGCGCCCAACTGATCTTCTGCATCCTGAGTGGTGTTACCAGATAGATGCATCCCGAACGTTCCTATTGGTTCCACGTAATCGCGTAATGTTTCTTCGTCAAAAATAGCTCGTTTGACCCCCATAACATCGAACGCCCCCTCACAGACAACTACAGTCTGTTTGCCGACTGCATTGTGGCCGTTGTAGAGAAACTTACCTGAAGCTGGAAGCTGCATAGGAAAGAGGTAGCGGCGTTCTGCTGTACCGGTAATGTCTCGTCCTTGAAATGTCTTCATTACCCCATCCAGATCGTAAACCGGTATCAGTATTCGCATATCGAAAATCTGTCCTTTAACCTGATCTGTATACGGATCTACATAAGCGTGCTTGCCTTCGACGCAGTATCGTAGGTCAAAATACTTTGCCATTTCAGGCGATATATTTCGTTCAACCAGATAGTCTGGAAGATGGCCATCTATAGGAAGATCGTAATGACGAGGGAGTGCAACTGGTCCCTCTAACTCGACTGTGCTTGCAAGCACTATCTCTTCTTTCTTTGGTGCCCACCCCTGGGAAAGAAGAGCGTTCTGCACATATTCCTCGAACTGTCGTCGTGATTTACCGCTGTAGTGCTTGAGGAAGACCAGCTTATTGAACTGAATCTCTTCGGGATGATCACCAGCGAAGCATTTACCGACGCCACTGGTCAGATTGAAATATACCTTCCAGTTGGAGCTGCCGCATACCGGACACTCCTTGATATTCACTTCACGACCGCGAGTACTCACGCCTCCACGTCGATAAACGATACCTTCAGTATCCAACCATTGTTCAAAATCTAATTCGGTAATTAGCTCTTTCAGCTCGCTCACGATAATTCCACTTTTAACAGGCAATATTGTGACCAACCTAAATGTTGATATAACATAAAGGCTCATGTGTTTTTCTTTTGTGGTTTGGCAAAAGAAAAGTTGTTTCACCAATGAATCAAGCGTGGAGGTGTTCTCCACGCTTATTTTTTAGGTAACGTCTAAGATTCGCTCAATGAAGCGCATTTGTTCGAGGTTTTGTTTAACGCGAATGCTGATCCCTCCCTGCTGGTTACGCGAACCAGCAAAGTAGAGACGAGCCTCTCCTTTCGCTTCTTCTTCTTCGGTTTTGTTGATCGTTATTACCAGGTCAGCAATACGTACTTTTTCGATGTTGTCGGCAGCGTGCATCATTGTGGCAACTTCTGACGCGCCACCTTCACGGTTTGTTTGCGACGCCGTGATACCAGCAACGTTATGCTTGTCATAAAGAGCACGTAAATCGGTGTAGATACTACGAATGTTGGCGCGATCATCACGAAGGTCATAACTGGCACGCATCAAATCTGCGTAGTCGACAACAACCATGTCAGGCACCATGCCATTGGCTTTCATACTGTTAAGCATACGGTCCAGATCTGCCGGTGACATACTTCCTGACGGACGCTCAACAACCCACAAACTACCAATCCCCTTCGTGGCTCCCAACTCTGCCAACTTGCGATGAACTTCATCGCGCCGTTCCACCAGCTTGGACATTTCCGTCTCCGACAATCTTGCATCAAAACGGTCGGACAAAATGGTGGTGTGAACCTCCAGCGAGAGATACAGAACATTGTAGCCAGCAAGCGTAGCGTTTATGGAAAACTCACCCATTGCGGTCGATTTACCGGATTTAGCAAAACCCATGAAGAGCACCATTTCGCGCTTTGCCCAGCCTTTTTGGTACAGCAATCTATCAAGCAGAGGGAGTCCAGTTGTAATGCTGTTTGGCACATACTCCTCTGAAGCCTCATATTCACGCGCTTTCAATCGCTCACTTGCGGAGGTGTAGTAGTCATAGATTCCGGTCGCTTCGTTCGAGCCTATCTGCTGAACCTTGGCCATGATTGCCATCGCCCCCTGAAAGTCGCCCTTCTCTTTCAGTTCAGCAGCTTTAATCAGAGCATCATCAAACGCTACACTTTTTGCGAATGTGGATACCTGGTCAACCATGTACGAGGTATCAGACAATTTTTCTGCAAGGATGCGCTTAAACGCAGCAACAACATCCGGGAAGAGTTCCTCACGGATGGTCTTATCGCGTTTCGCACGCTTAAGCATATCCAGAATCGCAGATGAAGAAGGCGCGCTCTTGTACATACGGTAATAGCCCGAAACCATATTAACCAATATGGCATTGGCCGCATTGGCAAATTGGCTAGGCACAACCAGATCTCCCGCACGAGTAAGAAACTCGTGATCACGACAAAAATATGCCGTCAGTCTGTTCTGGAAATCTTCATCAAACTCTTCGGACAGCCCGCGTCCTGTATGGCAAAGTTCGGTCATGTGCTTTCCTTTGTTTTTTAAACAAATTGTTTTCTAGTATTAGTTAATTAGATAGGGGATCAATAAACCGCCGTGCTTCTTCCAGTTCTTCTGGAAAGTGGGCGGAAATAAGGCGCTCTGGAACGATTTCCATTAGCCAGATAGCGGAGAAAATTGCGCGTATGCGCTTGCTGCGGGGGATGGTGCGTAAACGCTCCAGAATCCACTCAAAATAGCTTTCCTGGATCGGGTTGAACTGCATGTCTCCCATATGCTTAAAGCTAACTAGAGAGTCATCCAGACGGGTTGTTGCGCGTCTGGCTAATTTCTCTTCGAATATCTCAACCAGCTCTGGCTGCCATAAATGCTGTGGGCGCGGCAGCTTGTCCCACAGCCGTCGTGCAGCTGCGGAAAGAACGGTGGAGATAAAGTAGTCGTATGAGCAGCAATAGCGGTCAGCAAACTGGCGTGCTTTCCATAGAGACGTTTTATTGGCAGTCGACAACTCCTGATAAGGCAGGCGTTTTAACCCGGTGGTGAACGGAGCTGTTTCAAAGTGTTCGCGACCGTGCGTCAGCATGATATTTGAGTACTGACGTTTGTATGCCTCCGTAAAAAGACAGGTGGCCATGAGAGGATGCATGTCGCGGTAATCAAACCACTTCGTCTCGAAGAGTTCAGCCTCGTCTTTACAGCGCGACAAACTAATGTTTTCAGCGACCCACTTGTCCATAACAGCGGTATTCCACTCTGTCATGAAGTCGTACTGGTCGTTGTCGATGGTATCGAAAAAGATTTGGCTCATGTGGCTCACCTGGTAGGTAGTTACTTACTTATCACAATGAGCGGATGATAGCGACTGGTGGCAGTTTTTGGAAGTGGAAACGGAAGGGAGTTGTTCTGGTGGTGTCTTTTAAAAGACCTGCTTCCGTATATATTTAATAAGTTACTTATTATTTATATATACAGAAGCAGGCATAACTTGTCGTCTTAGACGCCCAGAAGCTCTACACTTTGAGCCTGTTAAATTGATTAAAAACTTATGTGTAAAATAGAACGCATTAGTCAGTAGCAAAGAGATGCAATAATGGACGATTTATCGGTATACGCGAGATCATTGGATAAGGCTAAATACTATGTTTACTGTCTCTATGATACAGAAGACAAGATGAAAAGACCGTTTTACATAGGAAAAGGCAAATCGACTCGTTGTCTCGATCACATCAAGTATCCCGATGACTCTCCCAAATCCATGCGGATCAAAGAACTTTTGGCTAATAAAAAATTAGGCATAGATATACTTCGTCATGGTATGGATGAAACCACAGCCAAACTTGTTGAGGCGACATGCATCGACCTTATGGGGGTCGGAGAGCTTACGAATAAGGTACGAGGAAGTGGTTCCATGATGGGCAGAATATCACTGGACGCCTACCATCACTTAGTGCTGCAAGAGGAAACTGAAATTGCTCCTGAGCACGCCGGTCTTGCCTTCCTGCTAAACAGCACCTACAAGTCAGGAATGTCCGCTCTGGCATTATATGAGGCTACGCGTGGCGTATGGGCAAAGGTTCCAAGAGACGAGAATCTCAAATATGCCTACGCTACATATGGTGGGCTGATAATGGAAGTTTATCAGATTGAATGCTGGGTCAAAGCCGGTTCTCAGCAGTACTTTACAAGGGATATAGCTCTTGGCCCCGACACAAAACGTTATGAATTTGTTGGCAGAATAGCCGATGAGCATATTAGAAAACTGTATGTAGGCAAATTAATCAAGAAGCCACCAAGCTACGGTAGCCCTTTTGTGAAGGTTGGGGTGGTTAGGACTGAACATAGTGTTAGCGCGGCATAAAGCTGACACTGTAGTTATGCATTGGCGCAATGTACGCGCCAATGCATGATTTTTAACCTTTCTTCATCAACTCTCGTTTGATTTCATCGGTACGCATCGTGACATCGGCAGCGGTGATCGCCTCATTCAATTTCACGATGTCCTCGATTTCCTGCGGTGACTTCTCTGCCAGATGGAAAATGGCTGCTCGAATCACGTCAGAACGAGTGAACTTCTCGAAGCGAGGGATGAACTTCATCATCTCCAGCAGTTCGAAGTATTCGTCCTCCAGTGACATTGTGCGGCTTTTAATTTTCTCTTTGCCACGAGTCGGGCGTCCCTGTGGTCTGACTGGTTGGCGCAAAGGAGTTGTGTTCTTAGCCGGTGCATCAGGCTCTTTGCGCTTTGCTAGGTCACCCATTTTCATGGACATTATTCTTCTTCCTCCAGACTCAACAGATAATCTACAAATTCTTCAAACTCGGCTTCCGCCTTTTTGTCGCGCTCGCTACCGGTCATTTCAAAGATAGAACGACCAGACTCTTCCGCATCATCATAGACGTTGCGGTTATATAGATTGACTGGCGCAGACTCGATGCCAAACGTCTCAACAATCTCTTTAGCCGCCAGAATGCGAGACACTTGTGATGGCAAAGCCGGGCACTGGTTCATGACCGCGCGGACCTTCACTTTATCGTTTACATTACGAACATTGTCGATAATAGGATCGATGTCACGCAGAGATTTCAAATCACGACGCTTAGGACGAAGCGGGATAATGATAACGTCGGCCATCAGCATCGCTTGTCGCTGAATTTCGGAGTCAAAGCCACCAGCATCTACCACTACATACTCAGCTCTACCCTGAAGCGATTTTAGGTGCTTAATGATGTCATCCTGAACGTATGCAAAAGGAATCAGCTCAAGGTCTTCGTTCTGTCGACGGTCTTCACACCAGCTCGTTGTCGTGCGCTGAATATCTATATCGGTGATATAAACCTTCTTCTTCTTTTTGACTTTCAGGCAAACGGCAATTTGCTGGGCAACGGTGGATTTGCCAGGCCCGCCCTTTGTGCCGCCAACCACAAAGATCTTGGTCATTGGAGAGTTCCCTTTGCGTATATAATTATCGTCTGAAACAACTTGTTTTCTTATATGTGATATAGCCTAAATGCCTACGGCTGTGGTGTAAAGGTTAAATGGTAGGTGCTGCCTTAGAATTTTTAGGCGAGAATCAATGGCTGTTAACAAAAAAGGCGACCAAAGTCGCCTTATTTTTAATCTTTTAGGTATAAACCTACTGGAGTTCTTGTTTTGCGGGAGATGATAAGTACGATAAATTTCTGAACGTTAACTTGCACTTTGTTTGGGAGCCAAGAGCTTAACTCTGCATCAAGCAACAATCCTCTGTTCCACGGCAAAAATCCGGTTTCTTTCCCCATCCCGTACTCGCCTAACACATCCTCGAACGTTTCTGTTTTGGCATTGTATATACGCACATCGCCGGTTCGCATGAGAGGCCCTGCCCAGATCTTAGCACCAGGAATGGTTTGTGTATCGTCGCAGACTAAATGCTCATACCAATGAAGAAGAAAGAGATAGGTACGGTGACACAATCCTCGCTGACGACGCTCTCTGACAGTTTCGACACCGGCTACCTGGTAACATTCGATCTCATTACCGTCTTCAACAAAACTATATTCACGCAGAGCTATCCTACCAGCGATCGTATTTTTGTTTTCGTCCAGAAGCCCGGACTGGAGCACCTCTTTGATAATCTCTTCTTCAGGGGCATCTTCATCCGCTCGATCTAAGATGAATTCGCTCAGGTCGCCTTGGTCGCGCGCACCTACAAGTTCCATAGAGACATACAGGCAAATGTCATCTTCTGGTTCAATGATTTCAATTTCTGAGATTTTATAGAGGGAGGCTTCATTGATAAGAAAGCCAAAACGAACAACACGAGTCTCCCCTTTATGAGGAAACTCGCTTAGATCTTTTGAATATGCGCTATCTAGTGTAGGAGCCATTTTGTAGCAGAATCATCAGCCTTAACCGTGCTGACAATGCTACCATGATTGCGTAAGAAGCGGCGAATAGAATGTTCAATAACCTCCGAAAAAGCCTCGATAAAACGAGACAGCTCAGGGTACTGTTTAGCTGGCTTGACTACAAAACGAACACGACCATTCAGGTAAATTGCTTCAGCTAATGGCTTCACGCTTGCACCAGCGCGCTCAACATCGTCTTTGAAGGTAACGATGAAGCGTGAGTCTTCCGGTTCAATAGCGTCATTATTGAGCTTACGTACTTCAAGCTTGTGCTGATTCAGCACATGAGTCTCGATAATACTCGTGCAATCGCGAATAGTTTGTATAGAACGTTTCTCGTTCAGCATGTGTCCACCTTAGCCGTTAACACAAGTGTCATTGCGGCACCCCTCTCGGGGTTGAAGGCTACGAGGATGCGTAGCCTGTATGTGCCCACTTACGTGGATGCCTAATAAATCTACATCAAATTACTAAATGATTCAACATGAGCTTGAGTGAACAGGCGTGTATATGAGTGAAGATGCCATCTTTAGGATAAAAGGTAAACTGAGACCACTCATCAATCATCGACTCAGTTCAGGTGCCCCCACTCACACAACCTTTCACCTATCGTATTGTGGATAAGCAACTGTCGCTCCGTTTCCTCAGTCATAAAATCCTCTCTACTCACATAAATAGGATTTGCAGCATCGCAGAATAGCACGCCTGGAGCCTGCGTCTTAATCACGCACCCATTTATCAAACAGCTCGCGATGAACACCAGAGGCATCTTTTTGCCGCACTTCATTAACCGTTTCATTTTTGACATCCACTGTGCTTTGAAGTCGTTTTCTGTCTTCCTGTTTTGCCTTCTCTTCCATTGCTCGTCGCGCCGCATTTCCGCCCATCGTGTAAGCGCCGACAAGAACGAAAAGAACGGCAGCCAGCGTAATCAAAGCAACTTTTAGCTTTGTCATCAGGCTGCCTAGCATATTAGACCATCCCTTTCTGGTGTTTTCTTACCTGCGACCAGGCAATGAATCCTGCCACAACAATAGTGGCAATACCGAAGATGATGCGTACTGTATCCCCGCTAGAGATATGACCTTGTGCTTTATCCATAGCAGCGGAAACCTGCGGCATAACATCGGCAAGCTGCGCCAGACCAATACCTGCTGTGACAGTTGCGCCTGCGGTTTCTTTAGTTACAGGAACAGCCTTCACGGTTTTCACCGGCTTAACGACGCCGGCTCGACGCAGACCTTCCTCAATAACTTCTGCCGCATACCAGGTGTTCAGCGTTTTTAGTGGACCTCGACCATTCTCGTGGCGAATGATTGCCTCAACCAAAGGTCGAAGGATGTCGTAATCATGCAGATCGATGATCATGTCTGCGGTTACACCAACGGCTTTAGACACCTCATTAATGTAGGCGTCAGTGTTGTTTTCATTCGGCGGTGCCCAACGTTCAATAACTTCACGAATGGTATCGATACTTGAGCCGTCTTTTGCGCGACGTTTGTCGTGGTAGGTAATTAGAGTCACCGCCAGCGCACGAATCCCCCAAACAGGGTCTTTAAACGTGCAAAAGCGCGGTTCGTCTGGATTCGCAACCAGACCTTGCCACGGTGATCCTTTATCAAGATTACCGGGGTTATTATTACGAATGCCTCTCGGAGTCTTCATCCTTGATCTCCTGTTATTGCAGTCCATTTTTTACGCCATACGCGGCTAACCCCAAAAGCAGTGCAGTAATAATGAACGACGTTATTTTAGAAACAATGCCGCCAAAGAACCCACTGGAGATGGAATCTAACCGGTTAAGGAGTTTGTCCAGATTGGAGTGTTGAATACTATGTTGCGCCGGGGTCATATCACCAAAGTAGGTTTTCAGCTGATCATTGACCTCCTGGCCAATTTCTTCACGTAGCTCTTTACCTAATTTGCCAACAACCTCCCGAGCAACGATCGCGGCAATACGCTCAACTTGCTCTGTTGTAACGCTCGCCATCTCGTTCGACATGTTTTCCTCCATGAAAAGTCAAATCGGGATGGCGGATTTATATCACATTTCACCCTTTTATTGTAGGTGTGTACCTACCTATCATTCAGCATTGCAACGGACTGATGAGAAAGCACCTACTCCTACCCATCGCCAGTTATAGATACTACCCGCTTTGTATAAGGTATAGTCGTTCACTTTTTTAACAGCATATATGGGTATGACTGTCTCCTGTCCACCAATGATAGCCTCACCGTAACATATAGGTGTCGGCAATTTCTGGCAGCCAGTAAGAGAGAGAACAACAGCTATTATTAGAAATAATCTTTTCATCATTTACTCATCAGTTATACAGATTTCTATTTATTACCGGTACTCTGCCATTTACGCTAAAACTATGGCCGCCATTAAGTTGGTTTACGAATATCGAGCTAACAGTATTTCCATATGCCGCATATCCATAAACCATTGTCATGGCTCCGCCCGGTACTGGAACAGCGAACACATTCGCATATGTTGGGATTATCGCTGGTGGGTAATCAAAAACATGCCCTCCAGAGCTGTTCCACTCCGTATTATTAAGAAAGGTAAATGAAAGTGGGATATTTGCCGTATTATAGATTTCCTCCCCTTGTGCATTGAAAAAACTCATGCCCCAAGTTTCTTTTTTGGCTATACCTTTCGAAAATACGTATATCGTGGCACTAGAGTCGCTACCCTGACCTCCGAAACTGTAAATCACCTGGTTGTTACGCACTATTCTGTTGGCTATTAATGAAACAGCTTTCGAATAGGCAACAAAAATCATCGGTGAACGATCTGGAGATATTTGGGTGTTAAACTCTGTCCCGCCGGACAAAGAAACAACCTGCTTTCTCTGAAAAACGATAGGAGACAAAGAAGGAGACATCCAGACCTTCCCGTCAGATCGATATATCTTGCTTCCGTACATTATTTTTGAAAAACCAATATGTTTAAATTACCACTAGCTCCAGACCACGAAATGGTATTTCCAGAAACCGTAAGACTTGTGTATTTTCCATTGGTTACGTCCATTATGTAATAGTCGATTCCCAATCCCGCCTCAACCTCATATGTTCTACTTCCTGAACCAGAGGGAGTAAAATAATCGAGGTAATAAACAGGGGCCAACGCATCGACCATCTCCTGTCTTGATGGCGACCAAACCTGTGCACCATAGCTCATAAATATATCCTTATACTTTTAAGCAGGGGCTGGTTTAGTTCCAGCCCCGATTGAAGTTGTTTATTCTTTAGGTGAATTTAACTTCGTTTCAAGCTCCTCAACCCTTTTGGTCAATTGCTGAATATGATGAATGAGTGGTACAACCAAACGCTCATACATCACTCCTTCAGCGACCATACCATTTGAGGAAATATCTTCTGGAGAATCATTATTTGTTGGTTCACGCCAATGGACATATTGCGGGGCAATCTCACCAACCTCTTCAGCAATAAGGCCGTAATACCCCCAATCCTTTCGGTCACCTCGACAAATTGAACGATACCAAACAGGTCTTAATGACAAAAGTTCATCAGCATATCGATCTTGTAATGTTTCAATATCCTTTTTATAGCGCCTTGAAGAGGTTGAACGCCAAACTGTATTGATACCTGGGTTTGGATCAATGTACATATTGGCAC
Organism: Escherichia sp. WS1368; assembly: GCF_046487485.1. Taxonomy (NCBI): domain Bacteria; kingdom Pseudomonadati; phylum Pseudomonadota; class Gammaproteobacteria; order Enterobacterales; family Enterobacteriaceae; genus Escherichia; species Escherichia sp. WS1368. The sequence goes on along the minus strand of NZ_JBJQJI010000012.1, from coordinate 109,982 downwards.
CGCTAGTAGTTGTGCCAATATCCCATATAGCAAACCCTCCACTACCGCCTGATTTGACAACCAGTGTTTCAGCAATAATATCCAGGTTGCCACTATAGCCTGTCAGTGATGATCTGCTTGCATAGGAACTTAGAAGGTTTGTTACCTCTGTTTTCGTGTAAGCATTAAGGTTAGCCGCAGTCAAAGTTATATCGGCAGAGCCATCAAACGCCACACCAGCAATTTTCCTTGCTGTCTGCAATTTTGTGGCGGTTGCGGCATTACCAGTAGTGTTCTGATTACCAGTTGTATTCACACCAGGGATTGAATCCTTAGCGGTATATACCTGCGCCCACGCTGACCATGCCGCACCTGTGTTATCTCTTCGTGAGCGAATGAAAACTGGCGCATGTGCACCGCTCGTACCACTCCAGCCAATAAGCAACTCTCCCTCACCAGCAGCACTCGCACCTTTCATGTGCAATACGTTGCCATACATGGTCGGGTAGCTATTGTTGTACGCCTCGTACATTTGAATGCCAGCAGTGCCTTGAGTAGAGCCGCTTAACGCCGTAACTCGGCCACGAGATACCAATGTATTAATGTTGATATCGCCTGAGCCATCAAACTTAACACCATTGATGTTTCTCGCTGTTTGCAACTTCGTAGCTGTTGAAGCATTACCGTTCAAACTACCATTTACGCCACCAGTCACATTTAGTCCATTACCAATTGATACAGCACCGCTGGTATTATTAATTGTAATAGGTCGCAAACCGTTCCATGAACCTAATGTGTCTCCTGATGCTGTTAGCATGAAATATGTGTTCGATCCATCATTACGGATAAAGAACCCAAAGCTACCGTAAGCAATGCGGAAACCATTTGCATATTTTGAAATGATCTCGCCAGAAGATGTCAAACCTCCAGATAATGTACCACCGGTAAGAGGTAATGCACCGACATCAGAGGCTGTTGGTTTGTTTTTCGTGTTATATACTCTTCGCCATCCCGGAGAATAATCTGTGCCATTAAATACATAGATAAACTCCGCATTAGTGAGAGCACCAGAGACACTCGTCGTTGTGGCCGTTGTTATACGGATCGTATAATTGTTTGAGCTACTACCGTTATTAAATACCTCTATAACAGCTCCTGCCAATGGAATAACGCCACAACCAGTTTCACTATTTGGTATGGTTGCACTATTGGCATAGGCCCACGCACATCGAGCAATCCATGACTTTGTGTTAAATGCTCCATTATTTTGCAATAACGTCACTAACTGTGCTGTTGTTATTGCTCCGCCATTACTTCCTGTAGTTAACCAACCAGTAGGAGATGCCGGGCAACCTATATTTGCTGGCGACAAGGAAATATTTGCCGAGCCGTCAAACGACACCCCATTGATAGTACGCGCAGTCTGCAACTTCGTAGCAGTAGCCGCGTTGCCCGTTGTATTCTGATTACCAGTCGTATTAACACCTGGCAAATTAATATTCGCAGTACCATCAAAGCTCACGCCGCCGATAGTTCTTGCCGTCTGAAGTTTTGTAGCAGTTGCAGCATTACCAGTGGTGTTCTGATTACCCGTAGTATTTACACCTGGAAGGTTGATATTTGCAGAACCGTCGAAACCAACTCCACCGATAGATCTTGCCGTCTGCAATTTCGTTGCTGTACTTGCATTACCATTTAATGTTCCGGTGATCCCACCAGTAACAGACAACGGACCTGAAACTGTTCCTCCGGTTGTTGGCAGTGCTCCAATATCTAACGGCGTCGGTTTCTGATGTGTGCTATACATCGTATAAACAACACCATCGGTAACGCTGGAAGGCTTACTAGCTGAATATGTTGGCGATGTATAAATAGAAACTGTCGCATTTGCAGTACAATCCCAATGGATATTTACACGAGTCGCATAATTGCCAATCTCAACGTAAATATCATATGTATCGCCGGATGTGTTGATCCAGGCGAAATTCGTTAATCCGACAGCTGTACGCTTCCACAAAGCACCTGTAATCCCTTTGGGGTTTCCATTGCCTGCTCGTAGAACCAGTTCTGAAATGCCTGCCTGATGTGGGGAGCCGACGTTGTAACCAGCGCCACCAATCAATGCGATGTAAACGATGGAACTCGCTTGTGGCATGGTAACCGTAGCCAGTTTGAACCACCCTGCCCCGCCAGAGAAAGACATCGTTACTGAATTTAAAGTACCAATATCTTTCGGCGTTAATGTGATATCCGCAGTCAGTGCTTTACCGTTAACTTTTCGGTTAGATGGCACCCTGCTATTCGCATTGTCATTGGCTGCTTTAACTGCTTTTGGCGTTGCGGCCAGCGATTCACTGGTGCTGTCGACAGCACTGCTAAGTTTCACAACACCTTTAGTTGTAAGGCTTGCGTCTTCCATCGCAACTGCACCGGCAATCTCTTCAGCACGATCAGCAGCAGCTTCCGCACGGGTCGCAGCGGATTCAGCAGCAGTTTTGCTCTGAGATGCTGCCGTCGCACTGCCTGCCGCCTCTGTTGCTTTCGTGGATGCCGTCGTGGCGCTGCCCTTCGCTGCTGACGCCTGTCTGGTCGCCTCATCTTTTGAAGCAGACGCAGATGATGCCGATGACGCTGCCGAACTGGCGGACGATGCGGCTGCCGTTTTTGAGGATTCTGCACGGGTTTCCGACGCTTTCGCGTTCGTTTCGGATGTCTTCGCTGCGGAAGCAGACCTCGCTGCTGCGCTGGCCTGTTCAGTGGCTTCGCCAGCCTTCGTTGTGGCTGTTGAAGCAGACGATGCGGCACTTTCTGCCGATTTTCCGGCGGCTGTGGCACTGGCTGAGGCCTGCCCGGCACTTGTTGACGCGGCACTGGCAGACGACGCAGCCGCTGTTTTTGAGCCTGCTGCAGCCGAGGCGCTCTGTCCCGCTGCCGTTTCAGAAGACCTGGCGTTCGTCTCGGACGTTTTTGCCGCCTTCGCGGAATTTCCTGCCGCCGTTGCCGAGGAAGCTGCGCTACTGGCGCTCGAGGATGCGTTCGTTTCTGATGATTTCGCTGCCTCTTTTGAGGCCGCCGCATCCCGGGCTGAGGTGGCAGCTTCTGACGCTTTCGTGGTCGCGGTGGATGCAGAAGTGGCTGCTGATTGTTGTGACGCTGCGGCATTCGTTTCAGATTTTTTCGCAGCAGTTGCACTCGCACTTGCGGCACTTTGTGAGGATGCCGCAGCGGATGCACTTTGAGACGCTTGAGAGGCTTTTTCTCCAGCGGTATTGGCGCTTTCTGCTGCTGCGGCAGCACTGGCCGCCGCCTCACGAGCTTTGTCGCCAGCAGCATCAATCGCGTCAGTGTTATTTTTATACCACTCAACGTTTTCGTTGTGCTCGTTGACGATCTGCATTAGCGGCTTAACGGTTACTTCTGAACCGTCTTCACGCTCGATTGTCACCTCATCCAGAGCAGTCAACCAACTGCGCATGGACTTGGAATCAGCCGACATACGCGACATTAGTGCTGTAAAGCGCGCGCTAAACTGTGTTAAGTCGCCTTCATAGGTCGTAATGATTCGGCACGGAACTTCAGACTGAGTTTCGCCGGTATAAGGTTCTGAGAGAACAATGTTCGTATCACTGGTTACGCGCTTGATCTCATACAGCTTATTGTCGGGGCCAATGACGATCATCCCCGGCAACACACCATTAGCTGTTACGTTCCAGGCTGTCCCTGCCCCAACCAGAGTATTGCTGCCCTGTGTAAATGTGATAGTACCTTCCCTGTACCACATGTTGAATATGCTCCTTGATTTGGTGGGCTATCCTTGCCCACCATTAAGTATGTACCTACTTATTTTTACCGATATAAATATTTTTTTCTACATTACAGAAGGCCAATTCTTACTCGTAGGACGTTGTTATCGTCATAAACGTCAATCCGCTGACCATTTATGACCAGTCGCCCATTACCCCCGCTATTACCGTTGATCTCAAGCGTTCCATTTTTGCCGAACCGCCATCCAGATCTACCGCTAACAAAATTGGTAGATTGCAGATCGCCTACTTTTGCATTGGTGATTGTGCCATCCTTGATATACGCACCATTCATATAGGCGATACTGTTTTCGATAACAAATGGCGTGGTGATCTTCCCGTTAACAGAGTTGACCAAACCAAACCTGTCAGCCTGCACCAAAAACTGAGAAAGGCCAGTGGTGTCGATACCAAGCGCAATACCAGCAACATACTTCTGCCCTCCGCTCGTTGAAGTTTCCATTTTCAACGTCCACGCGGTTGACACTTTTTTGTTGGTATCAGCAATAGCTGTTGCCTGCTGTTGAATTGTCGCGGTATTTCCATCCACCTCTGCTTTCAGAGTATCGATTCGCCCACTCAGAGCATTATCTGCCTGCGTTCTCGCTGTCGTTTCAGTTGTTACCGCCGCGGAAATGTTGGCTGCCGTTTGAGACTCTAAGTTTGTGATTTGAGTCGCCAATGCAGCATCTTGCTCTGTACGCGTTTTCGTTTCGGTTGCTACAGCCGCTTTAATATCCTCTTTGTATTGAGAGGTCAGCTTGGTGATCTGAGACGACAACGCCGAGTCAGCATCAGTTCGAGCCTGCGTTTCAACTGCAACGGCCGCACTAATATCTTTCGCTGTCTGTGCTTTTAAACTTGAAACCTCTTTTGTTAAAGCGGTATCACCATCAGCACGAGCCGTTGTTTCTCTGGCAAGAGATGCCTCGAGATCATTAGCTTTTGCTGTAAGAGACGAAATCTGAGTGGACAATGCACTATCGGCATCAGTCCTTGCCTTTGTCTCTACAGCAACCGCTGCGGCAATATCAGTTCCGGTTTGTGCTCGCAGGCTGTTAATTTCTCGTGAGAGCGCCTGGTCAGCACTTGCTCTGGCCTCCTGCTCCTGAGTGATGGCAGCGGATATATCACCGTCAACCTTTGACTGAAGCTGGTTTATTTGTTTGGCTAACGCAGAGTCCCCGCTTGCTCGGGCCTCCTGCTCACTACGTATTGCAGCAGAAATATCATCATCAACCTTTGCCTGAAGTTGGGTGATCTGGCTTGCCAGAGCCGAATCTTCCGTTGCTCGGGCTTCTTGCTCTTCCTTAATAGCTGCGACGATATCGTTGCTTACTTTCGACTCAAGCTGAGTGATCTGTGTCGTCAGAGCTTCATCGGCAGATGTGCGAGCCTCCTGCTCTGTACTAATCGCCGCGCTGATATCTCCTTCAAACTTAGATTGCAGCTGAGTGACACGCTTTGCCAACGCTTCATCGCCATCGGCACGAGCGGTGGACTCTTCCAGAATACTGGCCTTAATGTCTTCGCCAATTTCTACGCGAATTTCCTCAACCTTCGTGGCCATTGCAGACATATCATCAGCAAAGGTTTTCTGTGTTGTTGCGATCTTCGCGTTATTGACCATCTGCTTGTGCTGGTCTTCATCTTGACGAAGAGCTAGGTCAATATTTGTTTTGGCTAACGCCTCAATGTTCGTAGTCAGTTCTGCACTGGCACGATCGACCTCTGCAACCGTCTTTTTCATTTCTTCAACGGCAGCGGAGCTTTCCTCTACCGTTGACTGCAACACTTCCAGTTGTTTAGCGTTTGCAGCATCGCCTTCAACACGAGCCTCGCTTTCCTTAGCAATAAGAGCCGCCGCTTCATCTCTTGCAGCCTTTATTGCCTCGACTGTATTAGCGAGAGCTTTATCGTGTTCAGATACGGTGTTTTCGATTTCAACAATTGCAGCATCAGTAGCATCAATTTTTTCAAACGCTTCATTGACCTTGTCGATCGTTGCCGAAACCTCACCTTTAAGCTCGGTTTGTGCGTTCTCCAAAGCATCGCTACGCTCGTTGAATTTTATTTCAAAACCCGCGAGGTTATCGCTGAACTGCTTATCTAATTCAGCTATATCTTCCTTAACGTCGTTTACCGACCCCTCCAAAGATTCGACGCTCTGGTTGATATGCTCATTTAACTCGTCAACTGCTTCTTGAGAGGCTTTGCTGTTGATGTCCTCAAGCAGAGCCTGACCAAGCTCGGAAGATGTAATTTTGCCAGCCAGGAACGACAGTACATCGCGAGTTGTCGCCTCTGTACCCAAGTTTGAGTTCGGAGGGCTTAACATACCTCGCTTGTTCGATGCTCGAACCCAGTAATACCACGTTTCGCTATCCCCAAGACCAGCATGTGTAAAGGTGGTGCTTGCAGACTCTGCGATCAGTTTCGCCGTATCCAGATTGTTGGTCTGGGATGCGTAAACATTAATGTGATCAAGGTCTACCGAATCTGGATTAACCCAATTCAGTATCACATTACGATAGTCTCCAACGGCCGTTAATGACGTTGGTGCATCCGGCGGTGTCATTGTGCCCAGCACCTGATAAACGGTACTGATAATTTCTGTTTTTTTACCGTTGAATGAAACCGCATACAGTTGGAAGTCGTAGCGTCCATTCTCCGCGACATTAACGATTTCGTATTGTTCTTCGGTTACACGCGCCGATTGCCAGTTCGATACATTGTTTTCATCAGAACGTCGCCAACTGATCCAATACTCTGGAGATTTCCCTTCCCATGTTGCAGTCAGTTTTACTGACAGGTTGCCCGGGCTTGAGAGGTAAGTCCCTTCAGTGATTTGCAAATTAGACGGCTTGGAGTAAGTCGGGTCCAATACCGTCGTATTCTGCGGGATAAGCGTTGCACCATTGTCGATCGCCTCATATTTAGACGGATTGTTTTCAACAGCGGTGATGTCAAAGCTACCCGACGTTTCCCCCTGAGCGATGTTAACGATGCGAACGCGCATAGGTTCGAGATCTGGTTCTATAATTGTCCAGACACCGTTCAAAACAGGCGTTTCCGCTGACGACAGAGCTTTTGAAAACGTAACCTTTGTTATGTTTTCGCCAGTTTCAAGAACATCGCGCTCAACGATTTTGCCTTCCTGATTCAATATCCGAATAAAGCTGCCGCTTTTAGCTAACGACACAGGCGCATCGAGAGTGATGCTGTTTTTGGTAAACTCCACAATTCGACCGGAGTTACGTTTACCTGCACGATATTTGTTCTGAATCAGAACGGTTTCACCGGGCATCAGAAATGAGGCGTCTAAGCCGGCAGTAAATGTAATTACATCCGACTCCATTCTGGCGGTATACAAAAGCCACAAACCAACTCGGTGAGCCTGGCCTCGGCTTGTACATCCAAATGCTACGACTTCTGTTTTACGCTCACCATAACGGCGCATTGCGTCCTGATCTTCAACGTACTCGATGTTTTGCTTATAACCGTCCTCCTTGTTGTTGTAGGTTACGAGCGCAACGGATGGGCGATCTTTACGCGCAGAACCTTTATAGGTAAACAGTCCATCTTTGACGTTGGAGTTGGTAAACATCATTACTGGATCTGATGGGCTATCCTGCATGATGTTAACCATGCCACCAGCCCAAAACACCATGCCGCGGAATGCACCGGCAATATCCTGAATTAATCGGTATGCGTCTTGTCGACTGGTGATCTGCGTATTGATTGCAAAGCGTTTCTCTTTACCCCCAAAGCCATCATCGACCTCTTCGTCACAATATCGACCAATCTGGTAGAGCTGGCCGAGGTCAATCATGGATTCCGACACAAATTGCCCAAGACCATACCGAGTATTGGTAAGCAAATCGTAGAGAATCCACGCAGGGTTTGAAGAAGACAACAGCTTAAAAGTACCGTCCCATACGCCGACATAAGTATTGGTGTATTCGTTGTAGTTTGACGGTACTCGGATTTTGATACCGCGCACCAAATACGAACGGGAAGGCATTGTGCTACCAAACTGCTCTGAATTGACCTTCAAGCCAACAAGAGCAGAGTTAGGGTAGTTCATTGGCGTGTCGACAATCTCACCTATGGAATCAACCCATGTGTCGTTGTAGAGGTACTGGCTACTGTTATCATCTGTAAGACGAATCACCCTAACCTTGTATGCACGACCAGGCTTAGGTAGTTTCAGCTCATAGCTACGGTAATACACGCCGGTTTTCTTTGCCGTTAGCGTGATATCAACGCTTTTCTCACCTTCTGCCACTACATCAGAAAATGTTGCGTCTCCGTTGGCGATCTGGAATTTGTACTTCACCGTAGTGCCATTTGTATCGCCAGAGCTTTTATCAACGCTACGTAAAGAGGGGAATTTCATGATGACACGAACGCGATCAGCTTCATCGTTATCGATTGAAACCGTAACGTCGTGTGTTTTTTTAAGCTGAATATTTACGGACTTAGGCGTTTCGACAAAATCAAAACCAGCCATTGGCGTCTGGTCTTGTGAGCCGTCACGAAAATCCCATGTAATACCGCTGAAGTTGGAAGAGCCATCTTCATTCAAGATCGGTAAATCGTCGATGAAGATCGACTTTGCGCCATTTACCAGGCCACCGATAACCCCCTCGCCAAGAAGGTCGAGGATGGCTGCCATAGCACGAGAATTGACAGTATCATCAGCTTCAACCGGGGTACGGCTGGAGCTTTTACTTTTCTTGCCACCAGCACCGGCAATAAGAAGCGGTAATTTTTTCTTCTTGAACTGTTCCATGTCCAAAAAATCCTTGATTACATAAGCTGGTCGATGGTGATAGAAGAACTCACGACCTGTGAGCCAACTAAAATTTCCTCGCCATAGATAAGCTGTACAGGGTTCCCCTGGTTTGTTGTGTTTTGAGGTCCATCAAAGTAATAAGAGTTCGAGTTATCCGCCTGCCTCACACTTTCGTTAGTGGCTTGCGGAGATATGATTTGCGCTATACCGCCCATCATCAGTGACAAACCGAGAGGCGCAAGAGCGGGCACCCATATCGAGGCAACCATTAATACTGCTCCAACAACCGTCTGAAACCATCCAAAAGCAGATCCACCACTTCCTCGCGGAACAGGGGTAATGCGGATTTTTGCAATATTGTCAGACTGCCCCATCATCTGATATTCACTCTCGTCCACAGACCACTTGTGGCCCTGTTTATTGGTGATCTGGATGTGGTATCTGTCATAGGTTTTGATATTGCGCTTCATCCATGCTTTAAACCCAGGCTTGTTGGCCTCAATTAAATCCAGAGCCTGTTTTGTATTACGCACCTTTAGATGCCAGTGGCGGCCAAAATGTTTGGCCATAGGGCCGCCAAGCTGCACATGAACTAACTCAGACACGTCTCATCTCCCTTGAGCAAGTCTCTGTGACGCAAGTGATGCGTCGTATGTTTCTGATACATTCCGCCGTAATAAGCACGACAACTTAGGCGGTCGATCTGGTGATGAAGAATCATTCCATCGCCGATATAAACCGCGCAGTGGTCAGGCATTTTCCCGTATTGGATAAAGAATACGTCCCCACGTTGAGGCTCTGTTCCGGGCGCAAGACGCACCAATCCCTCGTTACGGTAGTTCTGATCGAGAATGTCGTTATCGCCGGTGTACCACGATGGAATATGCAGGTGTGCGTTCGGGTTTAGTTCGACGTTAAACTCACGCTTCAAATAGTCCCGACACAACATCCAGCAATCAAATACGCCAAATACATACGGTCTGCCCAGGTATGGCATTTCGAAACCATCAGGTGTGATCACATTCATCTCGCTAAAATGGAAAGGGGCATCTCCCTCAACATTCTTGCGAATAGCCAGAATCATCCACGGAACTTCCGTCGCTTCGCAGCCTGCACGATCGGCATCAGATGCTTCTGCTGATTCATCAGTATGTGAATGCCAGATTGCGATAACATCACCCGCATCCTCTGCCGCCATAATGTCGTCAACGTGCATTACAAAAGTGTTCTGCGGGTTCTCCGAAACATTCCGCGCTTCCATAAAGCGATATTTGTCGCCATTAGTTCTAACCAGAAAGCCACACGCTTCATTAGGGTAGCGATTTATGGCGCAGAGATAGATTTGCTGCATAACGTCAGAGCCAAGCTCAGGGATTGCTTTATTACCCATACCGCGTAGCTCCAATAAATCCGCCAAAATGGATCACACCGTCGGCAAAATAATTCCGACGCGCATTACAGGCGTCATAACGTTTTGTGCAGTAATCCGCACCAGACATAGACGTCTGCTGGTTATTTTTGTCGAAATATGGACCGGTATAGCCGCATTCTGGCCCTCGGTATTTCCACGGGCAGGTGTTTTTAATGATCTGACGATACGGCAGTTGCACCCCCATCAAATCGAACACACTGGACAATTCAAACTCGACAACCTGATGAGTTTCGAGAGTTTTCTGTTCGATAAACCACATTTCATCCGGGAAATGTTGGTTTGGATCTGCTGTTGGGTTGCCGTCTTTAAAATTAACGGCATCGAGGAAGCGAGCCAGCGTCATCTTGCGAATAATGCGGCAGCCAACAAGATCGTCGTTCGCCTGAACTTCCGCAGAGACGGTTCCGGCAAAGTTCGATACCTGAATTTTTGGACGTGGCAACGTTCCCTGGCCCGTTTTGTCAAAGCCTGATGCTTTTATTGGCCACGGCTCGTATGTCACTCCTTGCCAGACGACCGGTTGCATCAGTTCGTTTGTTCCGGCGTGGAAGAATAGCTTCCCCCCTGAAGTTGTGTTCGACATATCCAGTACGAACAACTCAATGAGTGCAGAGGGAGATAAGCTCTGAATATCAGCTTTAATTCCCATTGTTTCATCCTTGAAATAAGTAGGCGCTAACATCCTGTCAGCGCCACAATGATAGTAAATTAGTACTTACTTATCCAGATACTTAAGCCTCAAATACTTGTCTGAATGTAGCAGTTAAGACACAGTACCCCTGATATCGCTTGACCGTATGACTGTCACATACAACTACAATCTGCTTGCCTCTTGGATTAACCCAATAGAACGATTCAACGCCTGATCGCTCAGTCAGGAAGTCATCGATTGCATTAATTTCGTTGTATGATCTGGTAAAGGTTAACGACCATTCTTCTTTAATACGATTAAGACCTTGAGCCTGTCGCTGCTCGTAGTCATCACCAAAATTAAGTACCGTTACATTCGGTTTTACGCTTTTTTCAGATTCGTAATCTGGATACCAATTAAACGTTTGTCTTTCCATCTCACATCCTTGTGAGACTGCCCCGGTCGGGGCAGTCGATAGTTAGTTACGTTGAGTGTTTGGGTTGAGAGATCCGCCAGGGCGTTTCTCTTGAGCGATAGTCTCAAGCGCGATTGCTTTCATCCGTTGAGCGGCATTGTTCCATATGCTTTCTGTATCGCCGGATTCAGTTGTGCTACCGTCACTATGGACGTTGATCTCAATTGATACCGGAGAAAGAACATTTCCTCCTCCACTCATACCATCGGTACTGAGCGTTACAGGGATTGTTCGACCATCAGGCAATGGAACATACGCCTCATTCATATCGCCTTCCCCAAACAACGCCAATTGAGGTGAGTTGGCGATACCGCCTTTCTGGTATGCCCGGAGCGGGATCACGCCGTCTTTTCCGAATATGCCACCATTTGCAAACTTCGGAATTGCAGGAATACCATTCGTGCCATCGGCAGCAGAACTGGTCAGATTGTTGAACCCGGAAGTTGAGCCAGAAGAACCGGACATCAATCCATCGAATCCACCACCAGCCCATACTGAAACCAAACCAGATGCAACTGTCGCGCCGAAATTCAACCACTTATTACCAGAGCCGGAAGCATTAGCTCCAAGCATTGCAAACGCGGCAGACAGAGCGCCGGTAACAGAGCTGAGGTTCTGCATCGAGAAGATGGAGTCCTTCACTGCTTTTGTCTCAGCATCTTTGGCTTCGGTGCTATCAAATAGCCCCGATACCCAGCTACCAATCGCATTTGTTGCTGTGCCAATTGCGCTGGTGGTCTGCTGTGTTGTTTGCCCCAATCCAGTTACCGAACTGGACGTCTCCTTCGTGGCTTCTCCTACCGACTTGTCGCCATTAACAGTGTTGCCCATTCGTACACCTTGATTGGCAACGGCAGAAGCAACTCCAGTGAGCAAATTGCCACTCTGTGAACTACCAGCTGCGGTGGTTCCCATCCCCAACATGTTCATTAGAGGCAGCGTGATTTGCGACTTCACGACCATATTGGTGATATCTTTCAAAATGGACTGAGATAGGCTGGAGAAGCTCATCTTCCCGTTAATAACGAAATCAGTCAGGACATCAGTTAAGCCACTAAACAAATCAGTCCAGGTGCTTTCGATCTGCTCTGCCAAGTTTTCGTATTCCAGTGCCAACTTCTGCGTCGCAGTCCCCGTCTCTTTAATAAGCGCGGTATTGCCAGCAGCAATCAGTTGATTGATTTTCTTTGTATAAAGCGCCACAACTTTAGGATCAGACGCCTTATCACGAAGTTCTATCAACGCTTTGAGATTGCGGTTGTAGGTGTCTTCGAAATCGGCAACTTTCTCTTCGCGAGACGGCGTATAGCCAGCACTAATAATGGAATCCGCCTCCGGTGCCCAAGTGGAGATCATCTGCTCAACATTGCGGCGATTAAACATCTCACGATATTCAGGTGTCGCATTTTTGAGGTCTTCAAGACGTTTTTTCGCCTTGTCGATCATCTCTTGAGTGATGAACTCGTTAGGAACCGCATTAGCCAAATCTGTCAGCGATTTCGTTGTATCGCGAAGAGACTGATCAAACGATACCGTAGCCTTAGAGCTTTCACCCATTTGCCCCATAAGCTGATCGGCTTTGTCCAGAGCCTTCTGGTATCCGGCTGCCAGTTTCTGTTGCGCTGCCTGTTCCTTCTTGGCCGCACGCTGCGAGGCGTTAGCTGATCGTTGGGCTGCTTTCTCGGCAGCTGCTGCATCCTGTTCACGAGCTTTAGTTAGTGCAGCAATGGCTGCGGCACGCTCTTCATCGCTCATTTTCTCCAGAGAGCTGGCGCTGGATGCTTTCTGCAAATTAAGCTGCGTCTTGAGTTGTTTAGGCCCAATAATCGGCTTACCTTCGAAGTCCATCATCGGAGTGCCGTCAGGCAAAGTACGCTGATAAGTCGCAGAATCCATCTGGTTTCGCATATATTGCGCCAACGCCTTCTGAGCAGCTTTATCAGTTGTACCTAACCCAAGAACAGTCCCCTGGTTTGACATTACGCCCTTACCAGTTTTGGCCGCGTTATCTCTCTCGAACTCTGCCTGAGTAAGTTCCTGAGCAACGGCTTCCAAATGCTCCTGATAACCACGAATACTGCCTTGCAGTTTCTGGATTTGCTCGGTATTGCCATCCTTTTTGGCTTTTTCAAGCTGATCATTAAGAGTCGCGATTTGCTTCTCGGTCGCATTCTTACGAGAAGAAAGTGAATCAACCAGTTTTTGCGCAGGCTCCAGATAGCTTTTGTTTACCGTTTCACGTAACGGTGCCAATAGCTTGTTCTTTTCGTCATCTGAAAGTGAACCGTCATCATTGATTTTCTGGATCTTATCCAGAGCCTCCTGCCGGGCTTTCACGAATGTTGCCGCGAAAATCTGGTTTTCCGCTCGAATTTTCTCAATCTGAGATTCGGCAGCCTCTTTAGCCAAACGCTTTGCTACAGCGCCGTCACCAAGAGCTATCGTGCCGGTTATCTTTTGATACTCTTCCTGATTTTTTTTCAGGCGTGCTTCGATGTCAGCCTTCGACTCTTTGTGAGTAATAACACCGGCAGAGTTAGATACGTAATTAACACCCTCACCAGTTTTTAATGCTCGTTGATCAGCAAGAATCTGCTTTTCGAGCTTTTCTGCGCGGTCGGCCATTTGTGCACGTTTGGCCGCCGTCATCGCCTCTGGTATTTTCCTAATCTCGTCAACGACCTTTGAAGTTTCGCTGCGGAGCATGGTCATGTACGTGATTAGGCCAGCAACAGCTACAGTGGCAACTGTAAATGCTGCCCCTATAGGGTTTGCTGCAATGAACGCCGTTAATCCAGCAAAAGCGCCTTTAAGCCCCGTAATCGCCCCACGGATGGCGAAAATAAGAGAGGGGATCGGAGCCAGCCCCATACGTGCCGCACGATTGAATCGGGTTACTGCTGTAGCGCCGAGGTTAAATGGAGTCTGTATGGCGGTCGCCATCGTGGCAAAGGTGCTAACCATCTGGCTGCCTGCGCCAACTACCCCCATGATCCCTGCTCGCATCAGTTTGAACGCAACCATCGCGGCCACGACCTTACCGAGATTAATTACCAGCTCTTGGTTCTTTGCTAACCATTGAGCAAGCTGACGCAACCCATCAATTGCCGTCGTTAACCCCGAGCCTAAAGAATTGGCAAACGAAATCCCTTCGGCGCTATTCATGATTGAAGCCAGTTCTTTCATCCCCTTCGATAGAGAATCCAGATATCCGGCCTGACCAACCCGATCAGCAAATAACGTGAATGACGTCTGAAGTTGCGCCAGCGCACCTGTGTAGGTTTGCATCATGTCTTTCGCTGCGTTCTCATTCTCCGCACGCAGACCAACAAACATCAGAGACAACGCCTGTTTTGCCTCAACCGTACCGCTGGCAACGGCTTTAGTCAGTTCCCCCATAGTGATGCCTGCGGCGTCTGCCATTGCCTGCATCGCGTTAGGAACGGCTTCACCTAATTGCTGACGTAGCTCTTCCATTGACACAACGCCCTTACCGGACATCTGCTGAACGGCCACAGCCGCACGTTTCAACAGCTCACTATCACCACCAAAACGAGCAACGGAGTCCACCAGCGCCTTCAGAGAACCATCGGTTGGATCTAAGCCAGCAGAACGAAACTTCACGAAGGAATCTGTTAACGCCTGCATCGCGAACGGCGCATTTTGCGCCATGTCTACGATGTACTTCATATCATCAGCGGCAGCCTGGCCAGGGTTGGACTTCTCCTTATTCAACCCTCGAAGCATCACCCGCATACGTTCCATTTCGGCCGCAGCTTCAACAATAGGCTTCTGCCACCCAAACATGATGTCAGTAACCGTTCTGGCTGCATCTCCGATCTCGCCAAGCAGGAAAATGTTGCCACGAAGGCCAGAGAACATACCTCCTTCGTTACTTTTACCGCTATGGCCAGAAGCGCCGCTACGCCGCCCGCTACCACCATCGCCACTTCCAGATGTACGAACGCGTACCGGCTTGCTAATCAGTTGCTGACGTCCGATAACTTCGTCCATCTGCTCACGAACCTTTTTCAGTCCCTCGGCAGCCTGACTCGTTGTGACACCCCAATTACTGAGTCGCTTCGTCGTGGTATTAAGGCGCGTATTCATGCCACTCACGGACGCAGAGGCTTCTTTGACCTCCGTACCAAAGCGGCTTGCGCTTTTGCTTGCATAGGTCGCCCAATCAGAGAAATCATTTAGCTCTGATTGCACTTTACGTAATGACGCGGTGAGTTTATCTACTGAAGAAGTTGTCGTATCGACGCGCTCAATCAGGGCTTTAAGACCAGAATTGAGGCTGGTGATGTTGCCACGCATTTTACGCGTAGCATCTGAAGCAAGCTCAAAACCGGCAGCTACATCCTGTAGTTTATCTGCTGTAGAATCGAGCTTGCTTTCCAGAACGCCAATGATACGGGCGACCGAACCCAAAGAGCGTTCAAAGGTTTGGATTTTTTGAGCAGGCTTTGTTACCTGCTCACCAAATCGAGTAAGCAGTTTCCCCGCACGATCGATTGACGCTGTAAACTGTTTGTCTTCCAGCGACAGGATAAACTCTACGTTTTGTGACATTCCCTTGTCATCCTCTGCCAAATATTTGCATCAGTTGCTCTTTGGCGTCAGGGTCTGCCTTATCCTGGCTTGGATCGTAGACTTTATCTGTTACGACTGGTCTTCCAATCCTGAGTTGCAAACCCTCCATGAACGCCTTCACAGCCTCGCCATCCGCCTGGGACGCACGAGCGACTTGTAAGTTGCGGACATCCTCTTCCGCACGCAGACGGTCTATATTGCGACTGAGCATCCAGAACATCGTGAGAGGAACGTTCAGTAGCTCTAATGGCGACACGGCGTAGTGAGCAACTACACGACTGAAATAGAATCCGAGATCTATTGAGACGGTCCTTGTCCCGGATTCATCGCGGGAAATTACTTTGCCCCTTCGCCAGCCGCTTTTTCGTTTTCTTCATCAATCACTTCCATAGCGAAGGTGAAGATCTGCTGGAGTTGCGGAACAGTCAGTTTTTCAAGAACTTCATCAGGCACTGAAGGGATAACCTTACGAACCAGATCTGCATAAGCTGTCACTTGCTCAACAGGAGACATGTTCATGAGATCTTTGCCTTCCATCTGCTTGATGGAAACGAACAAACCTACCGTCATTTCAACGATGGGATATTCCTGACCGCCAAATTTGATGCTTTTCTTCGGAGGCAGAATGGAATCGAGATCGAGTAATTTGGTCATTGGTTTAAATCCTTTTAAAAGAGAGGCTCATCCTGAGCCTCTGCTTAGTTACTGATTAATCTGCGGAGTTAATCGTTACTGACTTAGTAGCCTTCTTAGAACCGCTATTGCTGGTGAAGGAGATGTTTGCAGTACCCTGCGCCACACCGCGCACAAGACCCGTTTGATCTACCGTGGCCTTTTCCTGGTCTTCGGATTCCCAAACACCGGTTTTGTCTGCGGCATCAGCTGGAGTGATTTCGGCTGTCAGTTGCACAGTTTCTCCAGCTTTTACGGTTGGAGATTCCGGTTTGATCGACACGGTTTTTACCGGTTTAGGGCCGCTCATTCTTCCCAGAACGCCTTCGTCATCAGGGTACGCACTGAACTGAACAGAGAACACACGAACATCATCAGACTGGTAAGTCATGGTGAAGTTACCTGCGGTCGCAGCTTTCGGGATGGTCAGAACGTAGTCGGTAGTGTCCTGCGGAGTCAGAACCAGCTCTTTGGCTACGTCGATCAGGTTGACACCCTGTGCGGAAGTGATGGTCACAGCGTTGTCGTCTTCGTTCAGAGTAGACCCCGGCATCAGATCGACCATATTTTTCAACACAGACTCGGCCAGCGGCGCAGTAATGGTAATGTTACGACCCTGCACCAGCTCGGACATAATTGTCTGCCCGTGCTGGTCGACAGTGACTTTCAGCGTTTCAGTGGCTACTTCAACCTGAACACCACCTTTGGTGTAACCCAAATCCACACCACCAAACGACACCTTACAGGCACCAAGTTTGATGTTTTTTACATGGGTATTAGACATTGATGGAAAACTCCTTTTTCCGTTAATTCTACGCATTCATTGCGCTAATAGTAAGTATATACTTACCGATTAACTTAATTCAATAAATAGCCAGCAAATTCAACAGGAATGCCTGCTTCTATTAATGCTCCATCATTTTTGGGATAAATGATTGGCATCGCAATCGGTCGTACCAGTCGAAAATAAACACCACCAGATTCCGTTTCCTCTACTGGAAACATCTCAATGATTTTATTGGCTTTCTCAACCGTCGTAGTAATTGACGAACCACGCACAATGATTGTGAATGATTCGTGATAAAAGCCCTGTAGCTCATGATCGATGCTGATACCGGTATTTGGGTTAATAAGCAGGACGCCAGATTTCACATTGGCAGGCAAGTAGTGACAGAAAATGTCAGTCCCGACCGTGCCAATCTTTGCCTTCTGCATCAAACTTGCAAACGCTTCAATAAACACATTAACCTCTCGTAAATCCGGCTTTTCTGGCAGCCTCAAGAATCGCTTCTGAGAACTGCTTCTCGCTAATTTCCACCGCTCTTTCCAGAAAGTGTGGCCCAACACGGGGTTTAACACCGGCAATTGGTGGGTTTGTCACGTTCTTCATTCGAGAAAGATAACCGAGTCGGTATTTACCCAGCTCCATGTACTTAGCATAGTCACCTACTTCTACGCCCGGATGCCCCTGACGTGGTTTTGCTCCAGACACAGAAAGCTCAATACGCAGCCCTGAATAACCTTCTTTAATCACCCTGGCAAAGATGGCTGTCTCCAGAGATCCGGTTTCCAGCGGGGCCATTGCACGGCTGAGGCGCTCAACCAAACGCGCCAGCTTTTCCATGTCCCGAATAAGATATCGCTTAAATGCTTTCTGGCTGTTGTTGAGTCTATTCCCCGCACGTTTGAACTGATGCGCATCGTATTTCAGACCCATATATTCGCCCCTACTTCAAGATGCCCAGGTCTTCCTCGTAGCCCCCAGCGGCGATGAACACTGGACACCTTTAATTTTTGACCTTCAAGGATCAGTACATCATCAAGTTGTACAGCCGCTTCTAAAGGGACAACTAACACAGCATCAAACAGCTCCAGACTCGCCTTACCACGACTACCAGAGCTATCAGCACGAACTGACGATTTCTCATTACTCTGTTCGAACTTAACCACGCCGACATTCGTCTTCCTGACGAATTGTAATTGCGCCTCACCGTAAACGTTCTTTGCGCCAAAGCGGTAGATCGCAATTTCTGTTTGCCATGAAATATTCATGCTCTCTCCCTGTTGTTGTCGGTCGCTCTCATTACTGGCCAAAAAACCTTTCGACCAAAAGTAAATAATGCGACTGGCGTTACGCACGGCGAACAATCATACGGTTGTTGATGTAACTGACCAGCAAGCGCCAGGTACTACGAGCCACATGCACGTTTGCAGCTTTACCGGTACGGTACATGTTGGTTGTTTCACCGATGGACTCTGACAAAATGCCATCCTCTCGTGCTGCGGCTACATCATTGCCATTTGCGATCTCACACGCTTCGTTGACAACGGCAAGCATCAACGCTTCTTTGAAGTAGTCAGGGAACTCTTCAAACTTCTCCTGCGTCATCTTTTCCCAATCGACTAAATCATGCCGGTACGCTCCATCTGCTTCCCACGGAATGTCATACACATTCAGCATATTTTGAGGGCGATCGTATCGGTCAAAGTCGATACGTAGAATTTTGCGGATTGAGAACGGTAAAGTTTTAATTCGTCTGGTAGCCTCAATGAGACGCTTGCGCATTAAGCCTTCACCATCCGACAGCAAAGTGTCCCCATTCAGCATATCGATCGCCTGCATTTGAGCATCAGCGACAGTTGCAAACGACTGTTCTGGTATCGACAGTTCAAAACTATTCAGCAGAACATACATTTGCCGCTCTTCATGCGTCAGACCCGATGCAACAGCCTTCACAATGACGTACCGCAGATCTCGCTCTTTCTCAGAGAGCTGGTTATATTCAGCCGACACGACAACCGGAATCGACATTTGACCGCTGGTAATTTCTAGCGGCTCGCCATCAACGAGAATAGCCCCGGTGCTGTCCTTTACTGTGTAGGTGGCAGATTCGATATCCAGCACGTTGAAGGCAAATGAAAGAGAAACAGCTTCACCGCTACGATACGAGTCGATCTGCGCCATTACTCACCGCCTTGTGCTTTCAGGATGCCGTCAATCATTTCGACAATTCCTTTCGCTTTGACACCAACCTGATTACCAATAACTCGTAGACCGGCAATACCTTCGTTGTCTGCAATTGACTCCAGCTCTTCTCGTGTGAAAGTCTGGATCTGTTTGGCCGGTTCATCTGGTGTCCCACGTTTCATTGGCACAATGTCAGGCGCTGCTGGCTCGGTAATCAGGTCTGCTGTCAATTCACCACGATCACTGTATGCGGCAGACGGAGAAACATTTTTGCCCTCTACTGTTGACGCTCGCATTGAAGCACAAATCCTCTGCTGATCGATAAAAGGCAACTCCGCTACGGATACCCCGTTCTCGAACTGAACGCCACACAGCATTCCCGAATAACCGGAAAATTGCGGTTCTAATAAAACAATTTTTGCTGGTTTCATAACGCTTTCTCTCCACTTGGGCGGCGAAAGCCGCCCAATATCGGTTATTCCTGTGCGGCAGTAACTTCTACAGTTGCTGTCGCTTTGTGGCTACCATCTTGGGTAGTAACCTCGATTGTGGCAGTACCAGCCGCAACACCAGTTACAACACCGGTTTCGCTGTCAACCGTTGCAAACTCGGTATTTTTGGATTCCCAAGTAACGGTTTTATTTGTGGCTCCTGCCGGCTCGACATTTGCTGTCAGCTGAACAGTTTTGTTTGCCTCAACGGTTGTGCTATTTGGGTCGATTTCGACGCCGGTAACAGCCACAACAGGCGCAGTTACTTCCACCGTTGCAGTTGCCTTTTTGCTGCCATCTTGGGAAACGATCTCAATCGTCGCAGTGCCAACTTCTACACCAGTAACGTTCCCGCTCTGGTCTACCGTTGCCTTATCTTCATTTTTGGAAGACCAGGTAACAGCCTTATTCGTCGCATTTGACGGCTGAACATTCGCTTTCAGACTGACTGATTTCCCTTTCTCAACAGACGTTGATTCTGGCGTTACCGTTACGGATTGAACGGCTACCGGATTTACGGTGACTTCCACTGAAGCGGAAAGCTGGGTTTCCTGATCAGTTGCAGTAATTTTTACTTTGCCTGGTGCTACGCCAGTTACTAATCCAGTGCCGTTAACGGTTGCAATTTGGTCATTGGCTGACTTCCAGGTGAATGAACTGGCACTCTTACCCATACTAATACCTGCACTAAGTTGAACAGTTTTCCCAACCAAAACTGACGGTGAAGCCGGGGTTATGTTTACGGATTGGGAGAGGGGAACCGCCTGCAAACAAGCAGATAGCTGACTTTGTTGCCGCTCGGTTAAAGGTTCATCGGAGATAGAATTGGTAAATCCGGCACGGCACATATGCCCCGTAAAATCCGAAAATGCCTCTTCCGTAATCTTCATCTTTTGTTCTGGCATTTCTCGCTCCTACAAAAAGGGTGGGCGTATAGCCCACCCTTTAACATAGATAACTACTTATCTACTACACTGATTAAATTTTTACATTGGTCAGTGCAGCGATAGCCTTATCGTGCTTATTCGCCAGAGAGCAGTACCACTTCACACGGGTACGTACTGCGTCTTTGTTCTGTACAGTACCAATGTTTTCAACAACGATACCTGCGTTATCGCCGCCATACAGACCAGTAACGCCGTTCTCTTCTGACAGATGCAAGCAGTAGATGCTTGCTTTGCCAGAATCAGTCGGGATGAAGTCGTTGATGATGAACGGAACGCCGTTATGACACAGCATCGGACGACCGAAGTTCTCCATCATGATTTCAGACGGACCTACGTTTACTGTACGCAGCAGCGCACGGTAAGCACGAAGGTGCTCTGAACGCATCATGATGCAGTCAGCACCAAGATCTTTCACCGCATCGACCAGTTCGTCGAACATAGAGAAAGTCATAGATGCACCGGCGATATCGATCTTCTGATCTGCGTGCATCAGGCGTGGAATGCCGTCAAACGCTTTGTTGTTGGTGCTGGAGTCACCCAAAATCAGATTGCGACGGAACGCACGAGCCAGACCTTTAACTTTCTGACGAACCTGAATAGCCAACTGGTTATTGGTGTCGGCCATAGTGGTTGCCAGGAATTTATCAACGTCTACGTCACCAGCCAGAATACGCAGTTTCGCAACGCATTCTTCGAAGGTTGCTGCACCTTCCGGGATGGTGTCGTTAACGTCGATGAAGGTAGCCTCACTCAGCGTTTTTTCACGGTTGTACAGATATGCCTTTGAAGTAATTTTCATAAAAGGCAGGATGGCAAACAGGTCATCGCGATCGATGATGGTTTCAATCACGCCCTGTTCAAGTTCGTTGTTAGACAGCTTTTCAGCTTCTTCACGCAGTAATGGCATCTATCAATTCCCTTTGATTTAGATGTTACTTAAGTCCAATTTTCCCCAGACCGGAGGCCAACTTATCCATAGTCGACTTGTTCTTCGGTTGGGATATTGTGTAGGTCGATTTGGAATGTGAGCCTACACCCTGCTTGGCTTCGCTACGCATCAATGCGTCAGCTTCCGGATCTGCCCGCACAATGCGTTCAATCGCGGATTCAAACGGCAACGGCTTACCTTCACCGTCAACCAGAACAGCTCGTTCTTTATGACCTGCCGGTTTGTCATAACCCACTACGCTACCGTCTTCACCCACTTCAAAATGAGAACCGTAGATCACGCGGGCTTTTGCCGGAGTCATCAGAACTTTGTCACGTAGGAAGAGAGAGTTACTGAAGGAAGCGCCCACGGTCATCTCGACTAATTGAGATTTCAGTGATGCGTTTTCACTTTCCAGTGCTGCATAACGTTCGTCACGCTGTGCCAGCTCTGCCTGGTGTGCTTCGATCATCTGTTTTTTAACAGCATCGAACTCACCACGACGCTCCAGTTCAGCTTGCTCCGCCTCACGACGTGCGTTTTCTGCGGCCTGTTCAGCTTCTAAAAGCTGGCGAGCACGCGCCGGGTCGATTTCACCGTACTGAGCAAGCTGATCGGCCAATGTGCGCTCTTTCTCTTTGCGCTTCATGTTCTCTTTCAGCAGTTCAGCACCAGCTTTCTTGGTTTTGCGAAGTTCGGCCAGTAACTCTTCATGAGTCATGCCAGCGTATTCGTCATCACCCTTCGGCTGCTCTTTTTGTTCACCCTGCTTGTCAGGATCTTGTGTACTCTGCTCATTATCAGCAGCTACACCGCCAGCGCCCCCACGCTCATGCGCTTCAGCAACATCCATCAGACCACGACGGGCCAAAAGCATTTGCCACAGTTTCATAAAAATTCCCTTTGTTACTTATCACTCGTTCTCTTGAGTAGATGAGTCCCCATTCCCTCGGGGTTGATCTTGCCCGCTTTCTTGGGCTGCACCACGATCATAAGTAAGTACTGACTTATTTTCAAGGGTATTTAGATCATTTTTTGGCGGAAAATTCAAGAGATCTTTATCAAATTCCTTTTTCATCGCCTCAGTAATGTTCGGGAAAATCTTCTCAATAAGCATTTCCATCTGGTGACGACGTACAGAGTCCGGTGCCTGAAGTAATGACAGTTTCTCGGCAACAGAAAATTCATCTGTAAGGCCACGAATATCGAAACTTTCTGGATACGCAATTAAAGAGTGGTCTTCGTCCAGATCTACCCCCATCCATTTCGCAACCAGTAGCATGATTTGGCGTTCAGCCCTTTCCAGACGCTCTGCTTTTGTGACAAGCAAGCTATTTACACGCTGGAAGTCATACATTTTTGCGGCACCAGATGAGTTATCAATTCCCTGTGCGTTGTCCTGCTTCGTTCGCTCACCAGCGACACCAACTGAATGGTAGATTTCGTTAATCACCGTCTTAATCGTAGTGATGATCATCTGAGCTTGTTTCGGGTCTGGTGACAAATAAAACGGCTGGTTTCCACCTTCAGAATCGTAGGTGAAGACTCGCTTTGTGCCCATTTCAAGCACTTTAGTGTGGTTTTCATCACCAGGTAAAAGCGACTGTACCGGTATAGCCAACTGGCTAAATGTCTGATCCTGAATAATGGCATCAAGGTTTGACAGATAGTTTGCAACCGCACGATCAAGATAAGCGATATCATCGATCAACGATGGGCTGAAATACGGTGATTCACTTTCTCCAATACAATCAACAGGAAACACAGGAACTACGCTGAGATTATGCTCACCGCTATCCTCTAAAATAACTTTTGCCTGACGGCGACCTGCTCCACCAGCGCCCTTCTTCACTTCCTCACGGAACAGATACCACTCGTTTTGTGTCCACAGACGATAACGTTGGTATTCCTGACCTGTAGAAGTAAAAGGATCTGCGTCATCACGAGCGACTTCCACAATTAACGCCCACAACATATTCCCGTCGTCGTCCCATGCCACATCCAGCATTTGCTGAGGTGAAATCCAGTAGGCGTAGGCGCGAGCATCTTTCTTTTTCTCGTCAGCTACTGACTCAACATCACCACTCATCGTGCTATCGACAACAACCCATATGCGACCGTAAATAGACGACTGCAAATCAATAGCGGCCATAAATGAGTCAATAGAGGCATTCTGGCGAGTCGCACGTTTCCAGAAATTGCGGATCTGCTCTGGTGCCTCTTCGATATTTCTATGAATGTCTTCTTTAAAGAGATATTTGTTGATGAGGTTTACCACCTCACGAGTGTGGTTGAAGCGATAAGCACGCTCAACTCGCTCCTTAAACTCCTGATCTCCCTCTTTAAAGTAACGAAAGATATTGTCTGTAAACCAACCACGCCCGCCAGCGTAAGTGCTGGCGAGGAAGTCCCAATGTTCTTTTTTCTTTTCGTATTCCGGGTGGCGTCGCGCCACCAGATCCTTAATTTGTTTGTCGTTCAATTCCATTTGAATAACCTTAGATAATTACCTACCTATCGAGAACCACCAAGAATAACACGGTTTTTGACTGGATACCTACGATGTACTGGATAGCCCAATGCGTCTGCACTATGCTCAATGCCACCTGTCTTATCCATATCTCGTGTTCCAGGCTTGTAGATGACTTTTTCCAGTGAATCAATCAAATGCTTGCACTTCGGATCGATATACAACCGGATATCTCCAGATGCGGTCATCAGCATTCGGTTAACAGCATTAACACGATCCGCAATTGGCGGGTGCTTTTTCGAATAATCGACACGTAAGAATCCCTTCTCTTTGAATATGTCGACGTCAGACTCCCCGCGAGCATGTTGGCGATAAGCACCTGCCGGATCTGGAAATACCGTTATCTGTGATTTCCAGCGCCAGAAGCGTCTCTCAAGCTCATCACAAACCTCTGCCGTGTTAGAGGAAAAGAGCACCAATTCATCAATTGCCCATAGCTCACCATTTGGCTGAGGTTGCAAAATTACTGAAGACATCGGGTCAATGTTGAAGTCCTGCCCTACCCATATAGGCAACCGAGGGTTGAACTGAAGCGGTTTTACATGCACGTTACGATCGAACGGGTAGTAAACGCGCCCGGACATGTTCTCAAAGCTCGCCAGGTACTCCTGAGCGAACGATTTCGGGTCCATATCGTTCTTAGCAGCTTCAATTTCCGCCGTAGGCACAAACGGAGAATCGGCAGTTACAAACTGCCAGCTCTTCCACTGTCCCTTTCTTTGCAGCTCTACGTTCTGGCCTATAGTCCACAGTTTGTGAAATTCCGAGAAACCTTTTGGCGTACCAATGATAAGTGCACCGCCGCGTGTCGATGAAAGAGTAGGTCGTAACACCTTGTACCAGGTGTCAGCCTTCATATCCTGAAATTCATCAAGCACTACAAAATGCAACGCTACGCCGCGCAGAGTGTCAGGCTTATCAGCACCTTTGAGGGCGATCTCCGAACCGTTCTTCAACACGATTGTCATCGTGGTGTCGTTCTTTTTCCTAACCCACTTACGAGGCAGAACTTCCTGTAGATCGTCCCACAAAATCTGGCGAGCCATCTGGTAAGTAGGAGCGACATACCAGACCCTTTGCTTTTTTTCCTTTGCCGCCGCACGAATAATAGTGGAGATCGACAACCGGGATTTTCCCCAGCGTCGACCAGCACAAACAACTTTAAATCGATGCGGAGACTGGAAGACTTTCATCTGTCCAGAATGCAGTTGCACAAGACTGAGCGAGGACGGGATTGCCATTATTCGTCCTCCCCTTCACTTCCATCATCTGTCGCATCAAATTCGCTTAGAGCTTCTTCTTCCAACGTCTCAAGCAATTCGTCATCGATGATTTCAGGCTCGTCGTCTTCCTGACGTAATTTCGCCACCTGGGAAGGCGTAAGCTCACCAAATACCAGGTTCGGAATTTCTTCCTCGTCATTTTCCGCATGATCCATGCCCAATGCTTTGGACGAAACTTCAAAGCATTTTGCAAGGGTATTACTGGCTCTCTGTAAGCTCTTGAGAGAATCCTCAATCGCCCCTAAAGGCTTACCCTCACGTTTGGCCGTAGTGACTTCGACCATCACCATCTGCCCCAACGCATACGCCCAGCCGTCATAACGTGTACGACGTTCTTCTATCTTTTCCGCACGGGCTTTAGCGCGAAGCTCTGCGTCAGATTTAAGAGACTCACGAACCATCTTCCCAACAGAGTCCGCGCCTTTCTCTAATCCTCGCTTTTTGAAATGTCTGGAGAGTGTTTCACGACGAATGCCGTACTCTTCCTCCAGCTTTGAGAGTGTATATTCGCCTGACGTCCATTTGGCTTCAGCTTCGGCCCACTCCGCTGGTGTCAGGCGAGTTTTTACCTCGTCTTTTTCGACCGTCATAGATCCCTCTAAAACACACAGAGCGCGTCCATGCGCTCTAAAACAACTTGTTTACTGCATTTTCTAACCAACTTGTTTTCTGGGTTGTTTAATTAGGTCTGGGCATGTCTTATTAAGCCTGCTTCCGTATATATTTAATAAGTTACTTATTATTTATATATACAGAAGCAGGTCTTTAAATAAGCTCCCAGACCGATTACATCACCAGTAACTTCGCTTTGGCTCGACCTAAAGTGGTTAACCCAAGAGTTCGGCGGTGATAGCGATTGTCACTGCGTTGGCGCGTATGCCCTTTCTCCACAAGCCCCTTTTTTATCAGAGCGCGAATTGAGAACTGGATACTTTGCTTGGTTGTCTTGTACGGCAAAACTTCAAGCAATTCGTCCAGATCAAGTAGATAACCTCGCTCATAACCGAGATTGAGCGTTTTGATGATGTCCTTTTGTTTATCGGTTAACGTCATGGCAAATCCTTATGCCGGTAAAGCAATTTCTAACGGTTTATCCAAAGGTTGTTTGTCGAATGCCAGCAGTGGCAGCGTGTCAGGCAGTCGACGACCAAAGTCAGGGTTTCGATACACCCCATACAACGGAGACGTAAAGCTCAGGTTGTGAATGTCCTTGAGCAACTTCACAATGCTGGCCTCGTCCACCAGACTGTCGGCAATGTCCTGAATCGTCGTGCCACGATTCCGCCCAGCTTTTGCCAGGGAACTGTTCTTGTGGTAGTCCGCCACCAGATCACGCAGTGCACGGCGACGACGAGACTCGCTCATTGCGAACAACTCTTTGACGATCGCCTCGTTATCACCCGGGTCGGAACGGAAATGGCGCTGGAATACACGCAGTGCACTTTCATAGCTCTTCGGTCGCTCAGGGCGGATGAACTTAAACCCTGCTTTCATGGCGAAGGGATTGTATTTGCTCATCGAGGACTGGATCTCAATGATTGGCCGGTCATGCATCCTGCTAACCAGGTTAATCATTCGATAAGAGACGCCTACGCCACGATACTGAGTATCCACAACTGAGCGACTGATCACCGCAAAGTTGTTATTCACGTACCGACCCCAGTACTGGTTAGCCACGGTGGTATTAGTGGTTGGTTTCAACTTAGGAAACATGCGGTGGCGAGGTGCCAACAGTAGTTTCGGGTAAGCCATAACCACGACGCCCACCAGACGGTCATCAAGTTCGCAGCGATAGTAAGTTGGCGCGAAAGGTTTGCCGTCTGTTTTGTAGTGAAGCGACTTAAGAGCGTGCCAGTCCTCTACAGTTCCCTTTGTAACAGTCATTCGCTCCAGAAAGTCCAGATGACGCGGAAACTCTTCAGGGCGGTAGCGTTTAATGATGATGTCCGTCATGAATGGACCTCATCGTGACTACCATTGCGATATTCCACCTTCACGCGTTCTTTGTAGTGCTTGGTGATCTGCATATCCGGGCGCAGCGCGTTCTTCAGGTCTTCGTGAGTCGTCGCCACCATTACCGTCGCACCAACCTTTCGAGCGGCACGCTGGAGGTTAGACGCCACAACCTGAGCGGTTACACGGTCGAGAACAGCGCCGAACTCGTCAGCAGCCCACACTTTAGCGCCTGACTCAATCAGTTTGGCAATCTTGAGACGATATTTCTGGCCGTCTGACATTTCAGAAGGCTTGCGAACAAACAGATATGCATCGTTCAGACCAGCCATAGATAACAACCCAAGCGCATCACTGGTCGTTTTGCCCAACTGATCGATGACGTTAACCTCATTATCGAAGGTAAAATCATCGATGGAGGCTACAGACAGCCCTTCATCCTTCATCTGTCGTTGCAACTCGCGCAGCACAACGGATTTGCCGGAACCGGATTGGCCGGTGATGTACACCACATCGCCCTGCTTCACTTCCAGCTCCAGATTGTCGTAAAGCGTCCACTCTTTTTCGTCCAGGCCAAGCCCGAACGACTCAGCGATTTCCAACGTGCGCGTGGTTTTATTTACGCGTGTCTGAAACGATACGTTGATGATGTATTTGCTCATGCAGCCATCTCCCCGGAAGAGATCTTCTCCGCATATGCCACAAATGCGTCTACCCCGCTTTCTCCCGTCATTTCTTCCATGTGGGCAAGCAAATCACCAACAACAATGGCAGAGCCAGCAGGGAGCGTTTTAAAGCCCAATACGTCGACAACACGTACTTCTTCCGCTGCAACTTCACGACTGATCTCGGTGTGTTCATCCTTCTGTCGTTTAGTTTCTTCGCCAAGATCGATAACTAGCGAGTCGGTGTCCATTTCTTCTGTCATACTGCCAACGAGAACATTCAACTCACGCTCTTCAAAGCCGAAAACCTCGATATCGTCCAGAACAAGCGACTCAAGCTCTTTCTGTAGCTTAATTGCATCGTAATCAATGCTGGCAAGTCGGTTATCTTCAAGGCGCTTCGCACGAACCTCGTCATCACTGAGATCATCGCGAACAATAACCGGTACGCGCTCAAGTCCAGCAAAAATTGCAGCCTCACGGCGGCCGTGGCCAGTAATAATTACGTCGTTCTTATCGACCGTAATTGGCTGGTCAAATCCGCGCTTTTTAATGGCTGCGGCTAGATCTCGGATCTGCTGTTCATCATGCTTTTTGGCATTCATCTCATAGGGAATAAGATCTGCCGGGTCGCGATATACGATTTCAAACTTTTTGGTCATTACATACGCTCCTTGTAGTAGTCGACCAGCCACACCAGAGCCTCACCAGCGTTCTCCATTTCATTACCGGTGTTAATAGCCTGCTCTTTGATGATGTTTTTTATGGTTTCTGCAACACGATCTGACGCATCGAAAGTTACTTTGAAGCGCATGGTCTGATGTTCCGCACCCACACGTTCGGTTTTCTCTCGTTTGTCGGTATCGACAGGCTCATCACTACCACGAGACAACGCCTCCAGTGCTTCAAGGTCGATTGCCGCCTCTTTTGCTAAAACCATCGAGATTTCGTCGTCATACGGGGCGATTTCAGACAGTTGATAGTCAAGTTCTGACTGAATTTCTTCAATGAAGCGTTGCAATGCGATTTGGTCGTCTTCACCGTATCGCTCGTTGTCCACCAGTGACATCTGTTTAGCTACGACATCGCTAATTTTGCCCACAGAAAGCACCGGAACCGTTGAAATTCCTTGCTCAATAGCAGCACGCCAGCGATGTTCGCCGCCGAGGATTTCAAAAAATCCATCTTCAAGTTCACGAGCCAAAATTGGCTTAAAAAAGCCCAATTTTTCGATAGAACCTTTCAGTTTTTCAAAATTCTGCGCACCAACCGAATTGGTGTTCCAGGTATTCGGGCGAAGGTTGGCAACATCAACCTGCAAAATCGTGATTTTTACATCCATTTTATTGCTACAATCCACTAAGTAATCACTTACTTATTATAATAGCCAAATAACATACAAAAGGCACTAAGGAAAGAGGTTTATGACTGTTCGGATTGTATCTAACGCAGTAAATGCGCTTATTTCTGGCGCAGATGACAAGGTAAAGCAACTGGTGCAGCAAATGTTGAGCTACGAAGTCGAGACTGGCGACTGGAAGGGCACAAGCACGATGTTCAACTGGAGTAAAAACTCGTTCCCTGCTGGCTTTGCCAAGCCTGTAGCGGCGAACTTGAACAAGGCGGGCATCAAATGTGTTCATATCCGCAAAGACAAAGCCCCGGCGCTTGGTAAACCAAATCCGGCGGTTAACCCATTCCCATACAATCCTGATTATGCGTATCAGGATCAGACTGTGGAAACACTGGTTCGAGAGGGAATGATGATTGCGCAGATCGCTACTGGTGGCGGGAAATCTAACGTTGCCTGCAAAGCAGCTGCACGTATCGGTCGAATGACATTATTTTTAACAACCCGCTCTGTTCTGATGTTTCAAATGGCCGAAAACTTCCAGAGATCCATCGACTACCGCGCCGAAAATGGCGAACCGTGGTTAAAAGACCAAAAGGTTGGAGTCATTGGCTCGGGTGAGTTCCAGGTATCACGACATATCAACGTCGCTACAGTTCAAACTCTTGCAAGTTTCCTCGAAGAACCACCACGCGATGCAACACCAGATAAGAAAAGCTACCACCTCAAACGTCGGGAGTTGGTGAAACGCTTCCTTTCAAGTGTCTCTCTTCTTATTCTGGAAGAGGCGCATGAGTCTTCAGGCTCAAATTTCTATGACATCGCCAGATTATGTGTGAACGCAGACTATCGTCTGGCGCTTACAGCCACGCCGTTCATGAAGGATTCGACGGAAGCCAACATGCGCCTGATGGCGGTGGCCGGGCGAATTGAAATTAAAGTCACAGAAAAGTACCTGATTGATCGAGGCATTCTGGCAAAGCCGTACTTCCTTTATCATAAAGTTGCCTACAAGCCAGACGAGGCCAGAATCAAGGCCGAACTTGCCAACAAACACCTCAATTTTAGAGTTGGTATGAGCACCGCCTACCAAAAGGCTTATCAGTTGGGGATCGTGTATAATTTGGGACGTAACGAGGCCATTGTTCGCGAAGCATTGCTCTATAAGCAACATTCTCTCAATTGTATGACTCTGGTTCGTCTTAAACGCCACGGGCAAATCCTGATGGAAATGATGAAAGAGTCCGGCCTTAGAGTTGACTTCATCTATGGGGAATCTAACCAGGCGACAAGGCAAGCAAAGCTGAACAGTTTAGCGTCTGGAGAAATAGATGTTTTAATAGGCTCGACTATTCTGGATGTCGGTGTTGATGTGCC
Organism: Escherichia sp. WS1368; assembly: GCF_046487485.1. Classification (NCBI taxonomy): domain Bacteria; kingdom Pseudomonadati; phylum Pseudomonadota; class Gammaproteobacteria; order Enterobacterales; family Enterobacteriaceae; genus Escherichia; species Escherichia sp. WS1368. The sequence continues at coordinate 79,103 of NZ_JBJQJI010000012.1, read as the reverse complement.
AAGCGTTGGTGCGGTCATTCTTGCTGGTGGTGGGAAAGCAGAAGTTGAAATGAGGCAGCGTGTCGGTCGTGGCTTACGAGCCAAAAAAAATCAGGCAAACGTGTGTTTTATCACTGATTTCATTGACATTAGCAACAAATACCTGTTGTCTCACTCTTATGAGCGAAAACACATCATCGACACCACACCTGGCTTTGCAGAAGGTGTATTGCCTATTGATGGAGCATTCGATTTTGGAGTTCTGAAACGAGATTAGTTATGAGCGAAAAGAAAACAACTTATTGTCAGGTAGCATTGTCTGATAAGGCCAATGACAAACTTGGAAAGTTTCAAGTGAAACTAAAAGAAAAAAATATCAAAATGTCTAAGGCTGAAGTCATAAATACCATTCTGGAACAATTGACAATGGCCGACTTTGACAAGGTTATATCTTCTGTCGGGGCTTCCGCTAAGACTCGTGAGAAAATCATGCGTATCTATGAGAACTCTAATATGACAAAGGAAGATCTCGAAACGCTATTAAGCAGATTAAAATAATCACGCTATCAATTAGGGAGACAAAGATGAAGTCTCCCATACTGTTCACTTTCTGTTCTAAAACTATCATGAAATACTCGCTTCTCCCTCTACTAACGTTACCAGTGTTGATGCTTACCGCGTGCCAATCACGCCCAATATCAATCCATGACGCCAAACCAGCACCGCAGGCCAAAGTGTTCAAGTATCAAAGCGCAGCGCCAGCTACGTTGGTGGTAATGAGAGACACAGGTTTTGTAGGAGCTGGATGTGATGCTTCCATTTTCATCAACGGCGAAACTGTCGCAAAACTGGCTACAGGCGAAAAAGCGACTTTCCATTTAAATGCCGGAGAATTAATTATGGGTGCATCTCTTGAAGGTGCAGGTTTATGTGCTCTAAACCCCGCTCGTCAAGAGCGAGAAACGACTCTGAAGAATGGAGACACAAAAGCGTTCAGGGTGTTCACCAGCAATTCTGGTGACATCGACATTCTGCCAACAACTCTGTGATGACATGACAACCAAAGATATTACCTACGGTATCCAAGCTGAACTCTGGCCGCGAGATTACACTAACGTTGAAAAACTACTGATGTTCTGGCGCAGAGAACAAATTCCTGTAAGGGTCACTCTCGAAGATGGCCAGGCGTTTTGCATGTACGTTTATGGCCTCATGCCATCTCGTAACAAAGTTGACCTTTGCCCAGCCCCTTTTGACAAAGAAAATCGTATAAGGCTCCCACTTGAACGCATTAGTACAATTGAATCAGGTGTGGTTGACAGTATCGCTCACGATTTCAAAGGTCGACTAACAGTTCACCCTGATTATGTCGATAATCGGCCATCACGCCGCGATTTTTTTGCAATTTGCAACCAAGCCTACAAAGCAAACAAATCTATAAGGGTGTACATGGCGGATGGCCGTGAAATTGAGGGGGTGTCAGCAGGCGCAGATGCTTGTCAGGTTACACTACGTGTCGAGAACGGTAGAAAAATAGTTGTTTTGTTCGATTGGGTTGAACGAATTTTGCCTTTTTGAGTTATGAAATCGATATTGTTACCACCATTATTTTTACTTTGCTCAGTTACGGCAAATGCAATGGACTATAAGCCTGTCATTCAGTCGCTGATGAATGACGTGTGCTCAACGTCTCAGAATGTATCAGTTTGCATGTATCAATTTTCGGCAGCCGTAAAAGCAGGAAAAGCGATAGGTGAGAATGTGGAACTGTGTAAGAAAGTGGCAAATGAAGAAAGGGCAATGTTGGATTGCGAATCTAGCGAGTCATCGGCACAGTTCGTTGATGCGCTATTTGACACCAATCGTAAGGCTGTAGAGTCTGTTCAATAAATCTATAAGGTTAATAACCGGCTAAGTCCGGTTATTATTTTTCACATCACTTCTTTATATCTACAAATCAAATAACCTAAATATATATAAGGTCTAAAGCCGCAATCGATTATTTATTTAGGGAACACCTTCGACGATCTCGCTTTTATTTCTAGGACTTTCATCCCTGCAAAAAATTTTAAAAAAACACTTGCAATCTATTTTCGCGTATCGATAATTGAACTCGTCGAAAGCGAAGACGCTAACGACAATAAATTTTAAATTTACATAAGGAAAAATTATCATGGCTAACATTATCATTTCTAAAAAATCCATCATTGAAGCTGCTTCCATTGTATCCGATGAACTGCGCGAAAAAGCAGATCTGGCAACTCAAACATATAACGAACATTATAAAAATGGTACGCACACTAAAGCAGACAAAGCAAATATGCAAGCTGCGACCACTAAACTTGCTTACTTCATCAACAACGTCGTAAACGCAGTAGAAGACGAAAAATTATGCTCTGTTTTCTACTATGCGATTAAAGCAAGCAAACAAGCGCCAGAAGTATTTTTCCGTGATGCAATGACTAATAGTTATTCTCTGGAAAAACTGGTTTATCTGGTTAAATCAATTAAATCTGGTAAATGCGTTTATTCCATCGCTGATATGTCAGGATCTCGTGTATTCGCTTTAATCGATATGATTAACGACGAGATCGACACGTTCACCAATGGCGCTGTTTTCGATTTAATGAATGAAGCTAAAAAAGCGTGCGAAATTAAATTGGACGCTGGCTATACTCAAGCCAACCAGTTGATCAATCTTTGCGAACGTCTTGGACTTGTTGAGAAAGTCAAAGGAATGGGAAGCGCAAAAGCTGGTACACAGCAATATCGCTTTATCAAGAATGATTTCTACAATTATTTAGCTGATGCTTTTAAAGCGTAATTAATGGAATCAAGCGCCCACTATGGGCGCTTTAAAGGAGCTTTAAAAAAATGGTCAGCTATGACAAGATCCGCGCAAAGTATCGCGCAAAGTATCGCGCTTATAAACTGGAATTAATCGATGATTTGATCGCGCAACGCGACCAATTAAATTTTACGTTTTCTGATTTGCTTAATAGCAAGCGAGATTGCAAGCGCAAACGTGAATACTTACGTTTAAGCGCATTAATCGGAAAACTTCAAAATTCTATTTAATTTTTTTTAAGGAGCTTAATCATGTTTGTTCTTATCGCTGGCGTTAACGTCCATAATGAATATTATGTTAATCGCATCGCTGGGATCGCTGGTTACGCTGGGCGCGCAGTCGAGCTTATAGATGAAACGACGCGCAAAATTGACTTATTGAGCGACCAGGAGCGAAAAAAAGCAGACGTGAACGACGCTGATATATTTTTAATGTTAAAAGCGTTTGTAGAAATGGGATTTAAAATCAGTTTACACAAATAAAATCGAGCGCCCACTATGGGCGCTTTTTTTCGTTTCCAATACACCTACCATAACGCGCCATCATTGGCGCGTTTTTATTGTCTTTAACTCACTCCAACAACATAAAAATAAGCGCCAAAATAACGCCATAGACGCGCTTTTATATCCTTACCAGTACATGCCCATTACTTAACACATTAACGCGCTTAAAACGCATTATATTGCGCTATAGAGTATGGTTAATCATTGGCTTTTAGTCTTGCTATGTGATCCGCGTTTATTTGTCGGTGCGGATCGGCATTTTGTTTTGTTCTGTATCCGCTCGCGTATTATGTGCGCGTGATTTTTCACATAATCACACCACTTAATCACGTATGTGATTATGCTACGAAAGAAATCTGGATGTCTCAGGCGACGAAAGTCATCATAATTTCCCCCGCTCACCTGTCCGACAACCGCTGGTTGGATTCCACCAGCTTCCCGATGTTTTTTCTACACAAAGGCGAATGCAGCCGTTTCCCGAAAAAATCCTGGCCGTTCCCCGTCGGCTCATGAATACGTTCCTCGCCGTTTCTGAAAATTTCCCTGCGGCAGCTGGTGGCTATAGAGAAAGGGCCGTTTCTGGCCCTCTTCTCAGTTACACGCCATCAAGGATGTGGATGCGGTTGCTTGCGTATACATTCAGCATAAAGTTAGCGCAAAACAGTTTCCATGTATCAACGCCAGCGGTATACGTAATGTTTTTGCATTTAATTGCATTGTTGGCGATCCGCATCCCCTGCGATACTGCTTCATCGTCGGAAAATTTGAACGACGATTGAGTTTTAATCCAGACAGAAATCTGCGTAGCGAACTCAATCAGCTTGGACTGGCAGAATCGCCCGGAGCGCACCGGAAAGACGAACGTTCCGAATCCAGAATTTACCACATATGCTTTCTCAAATACCCGCGAGTAACGACGATTGCCAATGATGTCGCGTGCAATAATGCATTTTTCTTGTGCTGACAGTTCTACCGTCTCATTGTCGCGCCATGCACCAAGTACTCGTTTTTCAATGTCAGAGAACGTTACAGCGATATTGCCATGTGCGGGTGCGTTTACAGTAGCGATAAAATTCATGATTAATTCCTTATCGTAAATAACAAATTGTTTTCTTGTTGGTGTTAATTATCGTTGTACGAATAAGGCGTCAAAGTGGAAAGTTGCGGTAGCCGGACGGGAACAGGTGGGTTTGTCGGTTGCCTGGAGGTAAGAGGTTGGTGTTATTAGCCTGAGGGAAACAGGATGGTCATTTAAGACCACCAATGCTGGTGGCCTTAATAATTATCGCCCGATTACGCTAAGGATCTTTTCCTCAACTGATTTGTTGTTGCGACTAAACTGCCTTGCGTATCTGATGACAGAAGAGGCGTTTTGCTTTCTGACCATCTCGGCTCTTTCCTTCAGGCGTTTCTTGAAATCGCCCATATTTACCACCAGGCGCAGAAGGTCAGTCTGTTATTGTGAAAGTCGTGGTTCTTAATCAGATCTTCCACAAGCTCTTTCAACTGCCCCACATCATGCCAGTAACCTTCGTCGTACTCCTGACTGCCGAAGAAAAAACCTTCCCGAGTAGGCAAGTACTCTTCGCAATTGCTTTCGTTTATGTGCATCAAATGAGCTTTCAGAAGACAAATGTCATTCATCGTTAATTCTAAAAGCTCACAATTTTCGACTTCACCTACGTTGCGCTCCATCCACCCAACGAGCGCATTGAACTTACGGAAGTAAGCAACCTGCTTTCTGGATGCCTCGTTATTCAGATCGTTTTTAGGCTGTGTCTCGATATAGATATCAAGTCCCATGATGGTTTCCTTATTAACTTGCTTCAGTAAAATCATTTTCACAAATCAGATAAGGCAGAAAACAAATTGTTATCGGGCTTAATAAAATGGCGCGGTTTACGCGCCATTTAAAGAGGATTAAGCGAATACGCTTTCAGGGATTAAGGTGTCGGCAGGAATGCCAGAGGTAATGCGCAGGCCGTACTGACCAATCCAGGTAGTGTTGGTATTCAGGCTGGAGGCGAATACGGTGTTAACCATATTCATCATGGTTTCAAACACCTCTTCATCAACCTGGCGGAAGTAGTTCTCGATTTTCAGCAGCAGCGGGTCAGTTGCATCGAGAATGGACTGGTATTGAGTCGCGTACTCGCCGCCGGAGGCATCACCTTTACGCACGATCGTACTGGCCTGGACTTCGGCACCAGTTTCGGTGTTGTACGTAACAACGGTAATTTTTGCCACATTCTTACCTTCGGCGGTTTCAGAGGCATAGTAAACATCAACTGTCAGTTTTTCGCGTTTAACGGTCATTTCACTCTCCGTAGTGTATTGGTTATTTTTATATTCTATAATCGTAAGTATTTACTTACAATACAAAAAGCCCCGTAAGGATGGCGGGGCTGTCGTACTGTCGACTAATTGCCACTTGCACATTATCAGGCTATTGCCATCACTGATGCTCTCTGAATTTCTTGCTGGGCCACGCGGTTAACTTCCATCAAGGCCAGTTCGAGCTGATGTTCCGGCCACATTCTTTGAAACGCCATCCAGCCTTTTCCACGCTGGCGACGAACATTCATTACATAACGAGTAAAGGTGTTTTTATCGAAAGACACCGCTGTTTCACGGAACAGACGAATAGAGGTTCCATTGGCAACGATGTCCAGCAAAGTTAATTGAGCAACCAGCGCAGGCTTCTCTTTTCTCTTCTGGTCTTTGTCCAGACCAAGAACCAATGATTTTTTCATCACAACTCCGTAAACAACTTGTTTTCTCAATGGCGTAAATAATACCAATAAAAAAACGGCTACAAAGCATAATGATCAGGTGCATGAGCGATATGCAGGTTCTTCCCTGCGGCTACAGATTAAGTTAAGCCAGCAATGCTGGCTTTGGTTGGGATTACGCGAATACCTCAAGAAACTCCTGAACGTCCCAATGCTGGACGAGGTGAAGATAGACCTTAGAAATCACGTCATTTTCGCTATCGCATGTGAAGTAGTACTTCTGGCTGCGGTTGTATGTGTCCACACAAAATTCGCTCATATCCATAAAGTCAGCATCATCACCCAGGTCGCTAATCATCAAAGCAGGTGCATCATCACGAGTCATCAGCTCCAGCACCCATCTTGAATTAATCAGAGTGGAAGACCAACCTTCCAGCTCATAAAACTGGTCAAACTCTTTTTGAGTCAATTTCTTAATTTGGTTGATGTCGATATTTGCAAACATAAAGCAATCCTTAAACAAGATGTTTTCTTAATGGTGTTATTATCGCAATAACGCACAGGCGAAAAAGGATTTTATTCCGGTGAATGTGGTTTTGGCAGTGAGTTTTCAGGTTCAGTACAGAGTACACTTTTTACATTATTCTGATTTAGTGGCCGAAGATGGCTGGTGGGCAGAATAATCATCTCCCCGAAAACCTACTGAAATCGATTGTGACCCGTTGGCTGTCTGGCACAATTACGCTGTAACTGGGCATTCAGAGGGAATCCAGCGGTAAGTAGGTTCGCCTTCACGTGAGCGCCTCTCTTCTTCCCGCACATTACAGGTGGGTAGCCGCAACTCTCCCTCTCGCTATGCCGGTACGCCGCCGTTCCTGAACCGGCATCGAGCCTTTTCCCGAAATCCACACAGGCAACTCGACCGTTTCCCTGAAAACCTCCAGCCGTTCCCCGAAGGCAACCCAGCCGTTTCTGTAGCGGGATGCAACCTTTTCCCTGTATGGACCGAAGGCTGACCGTAGGGGTGTTACGGGGGATAAAATCAGGAGTTGAATAAATACGAAAAAGGAGGCGACACCCCTCCTTCCCTCCCCACTTATACATACCTGGCTTCTTCGCTATACATGTTGTGTTTTATCTGTCTCAACCTCTCTATAGGCGTTAATGCTCACTCCTTCCAGAATGTTCTATACGGCAACTATTTCTGTTGGTGAATTGGGTGTGTTGTTCTCTCTGTCGGTGTATGTGGTTTCGTTCGTTTTGCGGTGGTTCTTCTATGGGGTGTTCTCGTCGTTTTGGTGATTGTTCTTCTCCGTGTATGGAGTAATGGCAGGTGGGCGATTCCTTTCGTTGTTGTGTTTGAGTTGTTTGTCTGGAGTGTGTGAAAGGCTTTTGCAGTTATTCGTGTATTGGGTAATGGCATTTCCCGTGATTGTTGTGTTTCGTGTCTTTTGGGATTGAGAGAAACCTTGCGGTTACAGGCTTCGTTGGGGTTTCAGTGATTCTGGTGTTCTTCGCTGTTTGGGGAATGGCGTGTCGTGGGTATCGCGCGTATGAATGTTTTCGGATTGCCTGTGAAAGTTAGGTTGGTTGTCCGGTAGCCTGGGGAGAAGAGGTGGGTCTTTTCGGTAGCCTGGGGAGAAGAGGTGGGTCTTTTCGGTAGCCTGCCATAAAGAGGTTGGTTGTTTTTGGAAATGGCATTTGTGTTATTTAGTTGTTTTGTTATGCCTGAAAATAAGTTGTTTATATGGTTGTGTAACGCAACGGGAGCGATTTTGAGCGTGTGTTTTTGTTGGTAGTGTGTTGGGTCGTCTGTGGTGAAAATTGGACGCTGTGGCGCTGTCTGCTGCGTAGAGTTACGGGTATAAGCAGTGATGTGTGAAAACGTCAATTTTTTAGACCAAATCGGGTGAAAGCGTTGATGTTTCGTTGATCTGTTATTCAGTTGTTTTCTTGATTGTATAAACAACTATAACTTATTGATATTTAAGGATGTGATTGCGGGTATGGAAGAAGAGTAGTGGCGATCAACGGATTCTTATAGAAAAGAATCAAATTGTGACCGCCATTATCAACTGATTGATTTGTTTACTTGTGTAGTCAGTTCTCGAAATGAATAGGGTCAACGTAATGCCGCTCACCGCTTTTACCATTACACAGCACTGTAACTTTCGCCTTTTCACTCCAGGCTGAGTATAGAAAGTTCCCATCAGGTTGAACATGGTAACGAGAGAAGTAAACATCGCCGACTGAGGCGTCGAACATGTTCCTATCTTTTTCACTTTGGGCAAGCGAGATGGATATCACCGAATTCCCATTTGGGGAAACGATTTTAAATTTATTCCCTATATCCATAACAATATTGTAACCAGGTAATTGCTTGTGTGTTTCCGGATCTATTTTCATGCATCGTGGGTACACGATAGTGTTAGGCTCTTCAACTGGCGTGGCATTAGCAGAAAGCACAAAAAATATTAGTGCCAATGGTGCATATTTCATTTATCCCTCACAATTTCCAATTTTCCAGACCATCGTCTATTTCAGCGTCAGGGTGGAATTGTACCGCATCAAATCCTACATCGAGCACCTTTCGAATGTTCTTGATGGTTTGCTATGTGACACCGTAATCACGCAGCTTTTCTTCCCTCCCCTGACTCCCCCATACTCCGTTTCTGTACCCAATTGAGTCCGAGATTGTATGGTGCTCGAAACAGATATTTGGTAGACACTCAGAGTCATGCTGTGTAACGAGGGTAGGGCTACTAACTGTCGTCTTATACAATTTGGTGAGTTTCAGCATTTTACCACCCCGTTCGGAAACAACTCATTCGCCGTAGTTGATATAACCTCCCAATTAACGCCGACATCAGCGTTATGGCATTGTCTGATTTTTTGCATCACCTGTACGCATTGTTCATCAGTGAGATCTGTCCTTACTTCAGCAATATCTTCTTTGTGCCACATAACCATGAGTAAGGGTTCGTCTTCTGGATAGTTTTTCAGTTTCTCGATGATTTCTTTTGCTGTTCCAAACATCTTCATCTCCTAAACAATTTGTTTTCTTATATGACTTATTATCTCAATCAACAAAAGGTAGAAAACAAATTGTTTTAGAGTTTGTTAAAGTCAGAAGGGGTTGTGTCTATATGAAAATGCCCGGCGTGTTGCCGGGCATTGCGAAGAGAGGTTGTTTAATTACTTAACCTGGTGGCCAGGTTTAGCACCAGCATCCGGGCTTAACAGGAAGATATCTTTCCCGCCGGGGCCAGCAGCCATCACCATGCCTTCAGAGATACCGAAGCGCATTTTACGTGGTGCCAGGTTAGCCACCATAATGGTGTGACGACCAATCAGTGCCTGTGGATCTGGATAAGCGGAACGGATGCCTGAGAAGACATTACGCTTTTCACCACCGAGATCCAGCGTCAGGCGAAGCAGTTTGTCAGAACCTTCTACAAACTCTGCGTTTTCAATCAGCGCCACGCGCAGGTCAACTTTGGCGAAGTCGTCAAAGGTGATAGTTTCCTGAATCGGGTCGTCAGCCAGTGGGCCAGTTACCGGTGCGGCTGTGGCTTTCACTTCTTCTTTGGATGCTTCCACCAGTGCTTCAACCTGCTTCATATCGATGCGGTTATACAGTGCCTTGAACGGATTCACTTTATGGCCCAGCAGCGGTTGCTGGATACCATCCCAGGTCAGTTCTGTATTCAGGAATGCTTCTGCACGTTCAGTCAGTTTCGGCAGTACCGGTTTCAGGTACGTCATCAGCACGCGGAACAGGTTAATGCCCATAGAGCAAATCGCCTGCAGATCGGCATCGCGTCCTTCCTGCTTTGCCACCACCCACGGAGCCTGTTCATCAACATAGCGGTTAGCCAGGTCAGCCAGTGCCATGATTTCACGGATAGCTTTGCCAAATTCGCGGCTTTCCCATGCTTCGCCAATCACTTCAGCGGCATCAGTAAAGGTTTTGTACAGTTGCGGGTCAGCCAGTTCGCTTGCCAGCACGCCGTCAAAACGCTTGTTGATAAAGCCTGCATTACGGGAGGCCAGGTTAACCACTTTGTTAACGATATCGGCATTCACACGCTGAACGAAATCTTCCAGGTTGAGATCGATATCATCAATGCGCGAAGAGAGTTTCGCAGTGTAGTAGTAACGCAGGCTGTCGGCGTCAAAATGATTCAGCCAGGTGCTGGCTTTAATAAAGGTGCCGCGAGACTTGGACATCTTCGCGCCGTTCACCGTCACATAGCCGTGAACAAACAGGTTGGTCGGCTTGCGGAAGTTGCTGCCTTCCAGCATGGCAGGCCAGAACAGGCTGTGGAAGTAAACGATATCTTTGCCGATGAAGTGGTACAGCTCGGCGGTGGAGTCTTTCTTCCAGTATTCGTCGAAGCTGGTAGTGTCGCCGCGTTTGTCGCACAGATTCTTGAAGGAACCCATGTAGCCAATCGGCGCGTCCAGCCAGACGTAGAAGTATTTGCCCGGTGCGTTCGGAATTTCAAAACCGAAGTAAGGTGCGTCACGGGAGATATCCCACTGTTGCAGGCCAGATTCAAACCACTCCTGCATTTTGTTTGCCACCTGCTCCTGCAACGCACCGCTGCGGGTCCATGCCTGCAACATTTCGCTGAAAGAAGGCAGATCAAAGAAGAAGTGTTCGGAATCACGCATTACCGGTGTAGCGCCAGAAACCACTGATTTCGGCTCGATCAGTTCCGTCGGGCTGTATGTCGCGCCGCAGACTTCACAGTTATCGCCGTATTGATCCGGCGCTTTACATTTCGGGCATGTGCCTTTTACAAAACGGTCCGGCAGGAACATGCCTTTTTCCGGGTCGTACAGCTGAGAGATGGTGCGGTTTTTAATAAAACCGTTCTCTTTCAGGCGAGTATAGATAAGCTCGGACAACTGACGGTTCTCTTCGCTGTGCGTCGAGTGATAGTTGTCATAGCTGATGTTAAAGCCTGCGAAATCAGTCTGATGTTCCTGACTCATTTCGCCAATCATCTGTTCCGGTGTGATACCAAGCTGCTGTGCTTTCAGCATGATTGGCGTACCGTGGGCATCGTCGGCACAGATGAAATTAACCTCGTGGCCGCGCATTCGCTGGTAACGAACCCAGACATCAGCCTGGATGTGCTCCAGCATATGGCCGAGGTGGATTGAGCCGTTAGCGTACGGCAGCGCGCACGTCACCAGAATTTTCTTCGCGACTTGGGTCATAGTAGGCATTACTTCTTTGTAGTGAAAAGGGGCTTGATAGTAACAAAATGGCCTTATGTCTGCCATGTGATAACAGCATTTCTCATAAATGATTAAATGTCGTAGCTGGAGTACACTACAAGGCGACAATTGCGCAAATTAAAATAAAGGAGACGGGATGAGCGAGTCCAAATCGCCGGATGCCCTGAGAGCAATGGTAGCCGGTACGCTGGCTAATTTTCAGCACCCAACCCTGAAACACAACCTGACTACGCTTAAAGCGTTACACCATGTTGCGTTGATGGATGACACACTGCATGTCGAACTAATCATGCCTTTCGTGTGGAATAAGCCTTTTGAAGACCTGAAAGAGCAATGTAGTGGTGATCTGCTACGTATCACTGGCGCAAAGGCTATTGACTGGAAGCTGTCGTACAACATTGCCACGCTTAAGCGCGTCAAAAACCAACCAGGCATTAATGGCGTTAAGAACATTATCGCCGTCAGCTCAGGCAAGGGCGGCGTGGGTAAATCCTCCACGGCGGTAAACCTGGCACTGGCGTTGGCTGCTGAAGGTGCGAAAGTTGGTATTTTGGATGCCGATATCTATGGTCCATCAATTCCAACCATGCTGGGCGCGGAAAACCAACGTCCAACCTCACCGGACGGTACTCACATGGCACCTATCATGTCTCATGGCCTGGCAACCAACTCTATTGGTTATCTGGTCACCGACGACAATGCAATGGTGTGGCGTGGACCGATGGCCAGCAAGGCGCTGATGCAGATGTTGCAGGAAACACTGTGGCCTGATCTGGACTATCTCGTTCTCGATATGCCACCGGGCACTGGTGATATTCAATTGACGCTGGCGCAGAACATTCCTGTAACTGGTGCGGTTGTGGTAACTACGCCGCAAGACATCGCGCTGATCGATGCGAAGAAAGGCATTGTGATGTTCGAAAAAGTCGAAGTGCCGGTACTGGGTATCGTTGAAAACATGAGTGTGCATATTTGCAGTAACTGCGGTCATCACGAGCCAATTTTTGGCACCGGTGGCGCACAGAAACTGGCCGAGAAATACAACACGCAGTTGTTAGGCCAAATGCCACTTCATATCTCTCTTCGTGAAGATCTGGATAACGGAACACCAACCGTTATTAGTCGTCCAGATAGTGAATTTACGGCTATTTATCGTGACCTCGCAGATCGCGTTGCTGCCCAAATGTATTGGCAAGGTGAAGTAATACCTGGCGAAATCGCATTCCGCGCAGTGTGATAAAAAGGTGGTGCTTTTGCCGTTACGCACCACCCCGTCAGTAGCTGAACAGGAGGGACAGCTGATAGAAACAGAAGCCACTGGAGCACCTCAAAAACACCATCATACACTAAATCAGTAAGTTGGCAGCATCACCGAGCGCCAGCGGCGAACATATGAGCTTCGGAAATACTAGACATTCTTAACTCCGTTGTTTTCTAGTTGTGGTTATTTTCACAAATAAGAAAAGATAGAAAACAATTTATTTAAGGCCACAACTTATGGCCTTTATTTATTCATGCCGAAGGATTTGTAGCGTCTAATTGCCGGATAAAATGGGGTGAGGTGCTTGCCAGTAGGCTCCACCGTTCCATGTGAACCCCATGCGAATAAGAGTGTTTATTGCGGCTTTGGTAGACTCCGATTCGACACTGGCTTTACGAAACTCTTGAACCTCTTTCGCCAACTTGTATGTAATTGTGCAGGGGACGATTGCAGCCCAGCCTTTCTCATGACTGTTAATGACCATCTGGATGTGACCATCCAGAATAGGTTGATTAGGCATGTTATTGAAAATGTCTGCCTGTTTTTGAATGTGAAGAAAAAGCCTTGCCAGCGCCATTTGCTCACTACGAGACAAGGGATTATCAAGAGGGCTTTTTGCAAAAGCTGCTATACGCTGTGCATCAATGCCAAACATCAGCGCACCTCACCATCTTTATGGCTGGAGTTAACTTCCGTCATTAAATGTCTGACGTAATCGACAAGAGAGCCGCCTGGTGGAATCTGGCATTCCTCAACTAACTGGAAGTAGATATCCGCTGCATTACGTGTATTGCTACCCGCGCATATTCTTTCTTCCCGAAGTGCATGAAGCTCGTTGATCAAACGGTCACACTCTCCGTTACGCTGATCCACAACGGCCTCAAGCTCTGCGACGCGTTCACCTGGCGTCTTACCTTCTTTGCGTTGGATGGTAACGACGAAATCGCCAATTGCAGGGACGTTGTAATCCAGCTCAAGGTAGTTTTTGGCACCGCTGCGGACGAACTCACCCGCGAACATGGTGGCGAACATCGCAGAGGCCACTTCTCCGTTGAAAAGTGACTCCAGATCTAACGGAGTCCCGGCAGCAAGAGCCTCTTTTGCTGTATCCATTGCATCCATGAACCGATCAAACTCACTAGCGCGCTTTTCCAGGTCTTTCCATTGCTCGCTCCAACGTTTGGCAACGAAGTCTATGAATGTTTTCGCGGATTCATCAAAATTCCCCTCAAACTTAACGATGCCTTTATCAATAATGATCTGGCCTACCGCATCCTCTGCATAACCTTTCAATGTAAACTTGAAAGGAAAATCGGAATGGCCTGTGACGTTAAAATGCTCTAACTGGAGGTTGCTCATGTGTTTTTCTCTTATCGTTTAGTAACTACATTCTTACATAAATTAAGTAAGCATTTACCTATCATTTAACGCGTTTGAAAACGTATACGCTGACTGTGATCCCTGTGTCTTCAAACTCGTTGGTAAACGACTTCCCTCTGGCATAAACGTAATTATCCATCGTCATCCAGTCCAGTATTGGCGCAGTGCCCGGCAATACTGCTACAAGACGCCCGCCGACTTTCAGATGCCCCAGCGCAGCCAGCGTGTGCTCTCTATGACGACCAAGCGAGTACGGCGGGTTCATAACGATTTTGTCGAACTGATAACCTGCGTTGTCCTCAGACCACTTTATGAAGTCGCAGCAAATCGTGTTCGTATACCCTTTTCCACGCAGGATATCAGCGAAGAGAGGTGCGATTTCTATGCAGGTAACATCTTCCAGATCGGCGTCAATATAGGCCAGAAGATCCCCACGTCCGGCTTGAGGCTCCAACAGCTTCTCACCAGGCTTCAATTCAGTGGCTCTTGCAACGTACTCAGCAATCAAGCGTGGGGTAGGGTAGAACTGGTGTGATTTTGTATCCGGTATTAAACCGGTAGCCACAATCGTATTTAGCGTATGGCCGATGTCATACGGGAACTGCCAGTGCTTTTTCTCCTGCACGCCGCCAATGAAGCTCAGTGTGCGCTCAAGCTCTTCCACCTGCGACTTCTGGAGAGCTGAATCAGAGAAGTACCATACACCTTTGTCTTTGCTCAATCGCCCGTCACGAAGCGCAGTGCGAACCGGCACGGAGATCGTCTTCTGGATTAAACCGAACTGCTTTGGTGCCCGTGTTTTTGGCGCAGTTCGGCATGGCGCGGGGATTGCAGCAGGCATACTGTAAGCCAGCACCTCATTCAACTTCCAGGCCACGTCAGGATGTATTTCAAAGTGAACGTTGCCGTTCTTGAACATCTTCACGCGCATCAGATTTCCATCGACGTTCATCCAGTCACCGGTCTGGCAGTCGTTTGCCCGATACGCAGCTGATAGCACCTCAGCAGTGCGGTTGATGGTAATAAATTCTTTGTGCGCGAAGAAATGAAGCAAGACACGCAGATCGTCGATGTAGTCCTCTTTGCGATAGTTCACGCTAACGCTGTCCCGCCAGAAATCAGAAATGCAGTCAGCGATTATCAGCCGCTCGCTGAAACCATTTGTCTTATTTGTCTTGTGCACAGGACTCAGCGCCTTAAACAAGCCATACACGCGCTCAGAGAGATATTTGTGCCTGTCATTCAGCAAATTAAGCATCGTGGGTATGACCGTTTCTGCTTTGAACTCCGGTACACCAACGAACTCTTTAACCTTCATCTGGTAGCCGGTTCTGTCAGTTTTGATGACTTCCTGTTTGCCCTCTATAAACTGCTCGCGCCACTCATCTCGACGGGAAGCTGGCATGATCAGCAAAACGTTAGTCATGTCCGTGACCTTCCTCCAGTACTCGGCCCAAATATTCTGTTTCACCCATTCCAGATCGACTTTATCCAACCAACCTCGATTTAAACGCGAGCGATCTTCATCTGGTCGATGGTTTAGTTTCAGCAGGCGATTAATCATGTTGTGGCGTTCGTCGCCATAAACGAAGTTGTGAACCTGATACATGAAGGCGATCTCTTTCTCGCACTCGGCCACAATTTCGTGGATAACGTTCATTTCCTGACGATAATCGATAGCAGTGTTTGAGCTGGCATCGTCGATGATGGAAAGGGCTGTATTCATAATTACACCATTAAATAATTTGTTTTCTGATTGGTGTAATTATCGCAAACTTGAAAAGGCATAAAAGCTGCATTCATAGGCGTTACAGCAGATTTAAGGCGTAAAAATGGGGGCTGTCGCCCCCTGTCGACTGGTGCTGTATTAGAGTGCGTATTGCGTTTTGTGCGGCTGCTTATTCAAGTCATGGCGATGCGTGAGCTCCCGCATCATGTCTTCAAGGCGACTCTTTGTGTCGTCGAGCTGGTCGGCCATTGCACCTAAAAGCTGGCGAACGGCCATCGGACCGTCGCTGTTTAGTGATGGCATTTTAGAACCTGCTTTAGAAGACATAAGGTTGATTGCAGACATCAACATCGTTAGAGAGGATTTAAGCCCGGCAATTTCACGATCTTTGCTGGCAATAATCGTCTCACTTTTGTTACCGTCATCAGTTTCTTGAGTCTCGCTCACCATATCCAAAGTCGCTTGCAACTTATCAGCTCTCTCTTTTTCAGCAAGGTAATGAACACCGAAATGGTGTGCCAAAGCTACAATCTGAGTTGGCTCTTCAAAGGTGGAATTAAAATTAAGTATTGTAAACAGTCTCTCAAATATGGAAACGTCTTCTATTCCTCGAAGAATGGCTAACATTTTGACCAGTTCATTAGCATCCATTTCTTCGAATAAGGCGTTTTGTTCATCAGCTATCGCTTTGCATTTCTTGCACATGTGTTTTTCCTAATGCTTAAACAAGTTGTTTTCTTATTGTCTTTATTGTGATGTGGCATAAAAGGGGAGCAAGCTAAACGTAAAGGTGCAAACTCTCTATTTCGGTCAACGAAACACAAGGGCCATTTGGCCCTTGTCATTAACACTTTGCTTTACGAACTAACGGATAAGCGAAGTAGATCGCCAAACCAATGAGGACGCCATCAGAAATGACAGACATCATCTTTCCCGTAAAATCCACCAACACCGCCATCACCAGAAGAGCAATGACGATCACAAGCCGGAATCTCTCAAGCATTAGAGATAAGCATCCAGTGACAACTGAAGCGCCTGGGCGATCTTTTTCAGTGCCTGCTCTTCTTGTTCACCAATGCCGTCCTGATCGGCAATATCAAGGCACAGACACAGAACATCGACCGCCTCTGGAGTACCCGCAATATCAGACAGCTCACGAATAGCCTGTGCATTAGCAGAACGAGGGGACGCTTCGTAACGAGCACGGATATTGGCGCTCATTTGGGCAATTTCACCAGCAAACGGAGAAAACGCAGGCAGAGCTGCAATTGTCTTCTCAAGAATGGCAATTTCTTTTGCGTCACATGTGCCGTCGGCATAGGAGATCATGTACGCGCCCCACACGGTGGCCTCAACCGCATCACGGTTCTCCATTTTTTTGACTTCGATAACAGCTTTACGAGTTTTCTTTTTGAAGAAACCTAACATGTGCTTTCCTTTTATTATTTGTCAAAACAAGTTGTTTTCTAATTACATAAATTGCTTACGCAGAGATGGTCAATGCATATGCACTAACAGCCGTCAGAAATAACCAAGTACCGAACCAACTGGAAAAACAAAAATCCCAACTACACGAGCCAAGGTCATGCCAGCCTGAAACTGGAGATCGCCAGAGCAAACAAGTTTTATAATGTTCGATACCCAACCGGCGGCCATAAGGGCAAGAATTGCCAGCCAAATTTTTCCAAAGTGATTTGAAAACCAGTTCATACAACCGCCTTAGTCACAGCATGATCCTGAGTAACTGGATGAACTTGAGGTATCGCATCCACCGCCATCCCATCCAGAGTGACAGGACGCTCCACTGGAGTGGTGGTAATTGTCGTCGACGAAGGTGTGGTGATGGATGAATCCGGCATCAAAAGGCTCTGACCGGCTGGAACGGCTACCGTCGCCAGTGAAACTATAATGAGAACGTAGGCCATTGGTTTCAGCCTCTTTCTTTGAAAATTTTCCATTCGAACTGTCCTTGTTGTTTTTCTCCTTCACTAAAGGCCGTGCATTTTTCGCTTCGCGTGAAGAACCAGAGGCAACAATCGCCCCCACGTTCGCAACAACTGACGCTTGATTATCTAAACGTTCATTCAGCAACCGAACGGTAGTCTCTAGTTCATCAAGGCGTGACATAACACGACCGCTAAATAATTCGGCCAAAATTTGACGTAAAGAACGAGGACGTTTAGTTACAGAAGTGAAATAGGTTTGACGTGCCATGTGGACTCCATCCAGTGTCAGAAAGAGTTGCGGCTGGCGATTGCCAGCCGCCTTTCTCGTTCCATCCTGGAACTGTGTCTTACCGACACATTGTCATCCTGACGCCGATAAGATACATGATTTAAAATGATAGGTAAACACTTACTTACTATTTATTATAAACAAAACCAATATCTTTCTTGTGAGGCATATCTGCTGCTGAAAAAGCTGCGATCTTCGCGAGTCGATCACATATTTCATTTTCACGATGCCCGGCGTGACCTTTAACCCACTTCCAGCGAACATTATGTCGACTTGCGGCCTCATCCAGACGCTTCCACAGATCAACATTCTTTACCGGTTTTTTGTCAGAAGTCATCCATCCATTGCGTTTCCACCATTTCATCCACTGTGTCATGCCGTTTTTCAGATACTGGCTATCAGAGTGCAAAATAACGTTGCATGGATATTTCAAACGCTCCAGCCCGATAAGTGCCCCCATCATCTCCATGCGGTTATTGGTGGTGCTATGAAAACCATCTGAGAACTCGCGTTCCTCACCACGATACTGGAGAACGATACCGTAACCGCCCGGGCCACCCGGATTTTTAAGGCAAGAGCCATCACTAAAGATTTTCACGGTTTTAAGCTGGGGATTGAACTCTACGACAGGCGTTGTGGGATTGGTGCGGGGGGAATTTTTGTTTTTGGCTTTTTTGCGAGTTTTTGCTTGCGATCGGGCTGGTGTCTTCGTCGTCATATAAACTCCTGAATCAAGCGCCGCGCCGATTTTTCCTCGCGCGTGCGCACACGCGTGCGTGTTAATAATTATTAAAATAAACAAATTACTTCCCAGAACAGGTTTTTATAAACCTGAACTGAACGAACGAAGTGAGTGAAGTTCACCTCGAACGAAGTGAGAGGTTGTCTTTTCAGGTAATACTCTCCCAGGGAGGTGAGTATAAAAATCTCTCACCAACCTGGTCGTTTCATAACCTGAAAAGTTATGGTCTAAGTCTACTGCCAGCTTAGACTTGGGAAGTTATGGATGACAGCACCCCAGAACCGAGATCTTCCCACACTTTATGAAGGGGAGTACTGGATTCAACCTCTCGAAACACCCCAGACTCGACAATCATAAAGTGACCCTTGTCTCTGCTCACTTTGGTTCCCCCTTCCCCGACACCTAAACGGCACCAGTTCTACGCTGGTAGTGAGCTTTTTTAAACCTGACGCCAGTGACGCTTACCCCCACCCATCAGGTCGAGTCTCCAGTCTACGACTGGAAACTATCAGATCTTAGCACTTACAATTCACTTTATGAATAGTTTGTACTTATCTATCATTGTGATTGATTATTTTCTCTACCATGTAGTTGAACATTCAAGGCAAACACCTCATTGATCAACTCACCTAAAAGCTGTTCAACAAGTTCGCGATGCTCGCCAAGATGCAAGCACTTAATTGCCCATTCGTACAAGTTGAAAGCCTGCTCACGATCTTTCATCATTTCACGAGCCTGGGCCAGAAAATCGCTCTCTACGAGCGCAACGACATTAGTCGGGTATGACATGTTGGTTTCCTTAAAGTGGTTCATAAAATCGATTTTAAAGCGTCTGGGAAGGGGTTCTAGTGGATTCTGTTGTGATGTTCAGGTCTGGAGTCTCTGATACAAAACAGCCTGCTTCCGTATATTAATAATTAATATGTAGTTATTTATATATACAGAAGCAGGCTAATTACAGACGCCAGAACAAACTAAGCAGCCTTCTTTGATGGTCTTTTTTTCCTGATCACATTCGCAGGATCATACCCTCCCAGACTTTTCATGACGTCCAAAGGGATCTTGCTTATAGAGTGCCCAGCGTCCTGACAGAATCCTCGAAAAACAACGAGCATACTGCCACCTGGGTTGATGTTTACTTCTACCTGACCCAGATTTACGTCAGGCTCGACAAACGCTACGCGGCCACCAGACAGAATAATCGTCTCATTCGCACACTCTGTTGCACGCTCATACCACTTTGTATCTAGGGATTGAGGAATTAGCATCACTGTTGTAACTCCGCGAGCCTGCTCACGTATAGCCGCATCAATCCAGGGGTAGATTTTGGAGTAGGGTGGATTGAGGAAGGCAATTGTACCTGGCTGTCCCCATTCAGATTTCAAAGCATCACGCTCAACGCCTATGAAATTAGGCAGCTTTGCATTGTCCTTGTTGCAGGCAACGTCAACATCAAATGTCACTCCAAGATAACGTTGAATGGCAGAAAACAGCCAGTCAGGTGTTCTCCAGAGGTCACGAAGAGAGTTGTCACGCTTTCGCTGTTTGATTTTTTCGGCTGCAATCATCTTCTTTCTCGATAGGTAAGTAAATACCTATTTTTGCATTTGATTTTATGTCTGGCAATCAAATAAAACGCGCCAGAAATGCAAACGAGAAGCTCTCTGGCGCGTTTTTGTGGTGCTGGGTATGTGATTGGCTTACCCAGTACTATAAAGCTCTCTATGGGCTTTATTTTAAGTAGGGGAACGTCATCCAATAGTGTACTCCGCGACAAACTTCTTAACGATCGGTGATTCTTCGTTCAATGTTAGATTTCCACCGTCTCTAACGGCAATTCCTGTCGCTGGAAATACAGCCATCATTTGCCCAGCCTGAGTTGACGCAGTGTTAAGCGGATACGGTTTTTCTGGATTGCTCATTAAAGCAATCTTAATACTATTACTTGTAGCCTTCTTTTCTGTGAGAAGGTGTCTCATGGAAATTACCGTGTAAACACTAATATCTGGACCTCCGCTAAACCAATTAAGAAGGTTTAATATCTTATCCTTTGCTTTGACAGGCGCGTTATCGTAAGCGTCTAAGAAAATATCTTTTTCTAAGCCCGCTTTATTGAAAAACGAATCATCTTTATCACTTAAAGTAAAACGAGGACCTCTTGCAGTACGAGCTTTTTTATTTGTATTGCTATCATTTGACTGTTGAACTTTTAATTCATCATTAACCTCAACACACTCTTCAACCTCAATAAATCCCAATTGTTCTGGCTCGTTTTCGGCAGCTTCAACACTTTCAGCGTTAATTACGTTTATAGGCTCATGCGCTAACTCCAACTCATTTAAAGCAGAGCTGAAATCACCTGCTTTTTCTTCATTGAAAAGTTCTTCGGCAACATCATCAGAACTCATGGCTACGCCAGCATCTAGGCCGAGCAGCAGATCGTCAATATCATCAGTATTTTCAACCTGTGCAGCTTTTTTTACTGGTTCATCAAGTGATTGCAACATGGCTGTCAGCTCGTCCAGATCATCATTTGTCATTACATTTTCAACCGAACTCATGTAAGTCTCCTTCTGTTTGGTTACATTTGCGTTTCGATGGCTGCATTTTGACTAAACCTATCAGGCGGAAAAGTATTAAATACAGGCAGAAAATGATTGAAAGGCGACTGTTCTTTAAAAAAAAGCCTACTTTAAACTTTTTAAAGTAGGCTTTTGTTTTACACAATTTCAGAGGGTAATTTAAAAAATCCGTACTTATTACGTGCCTTAAAGAAGCATTGCATCATTAAGTTTGTGTCATATAAGGCACTATGTGCTTTGGCATGATCGTATATAAAGCCAAGAGAGAAGGCCAACTCTTCAAGGCGGGGACGTTTACCGTCTTCTGTGGCCCACAATCCCGATAACATAGTATCTATAACAGGAACTTCTGGCAGTCTTACTCCATACCCTGAAAACTCGTGTCGAATAAATGGTATATCAAATGCTTCGCCGTTATGAGCAACCCACACACTACATGCCCCCATATAAGCGCCAATTTCGCTGGCATGATTTGACAACAAAGGTTCAGCTGCGAGCTGTTCCAATGAAATGCCATGAACGGCTTGAGCTTTCGGATCTATGTTTCTGCGAGGGTTAAAACGCATCTCCAGACTATCAATATGTCTCTGTGTCTCCAGTTCATAGCGGGTAATTGCGATTTCAATAATTTTATGACCAGCAAGGAAATCCAGTCCCGTAGACTCGATATCGATGCCTGCAACAATCGTTGTCATCAGAACTCCTTACAACTTCTTAGCGCCCTTAAGTAGTGCGCTACGTACAAATTGAGCCGCTTTTTTCAAAGTTTCTTCACTGGTTTCACAGACAATCGGATCTTTCCACTTACCTGACACAGTGTTGAGAATATTGATTTGGTTGCTATCCAGACAAACAGAGATATAAAGCACTGTGCCACCAGCCAGCATCAAATGCATAGGAAACAGAGGCTTTTTACTGCCTTCACTGAACTGAGACATGGCGATGTTAATGGCTTCACCCACTTGTGTACCAACAAGCCCCTGCGCAGTTTCGAATATGGCACGAATAGCCAGACGAGCCTCTCGATCGCTCATAAGCGACCGGGAATGTTCGTCCGCTACACGAATCAAAGCCTCTGTTGTTTTCCGATCCAGTTCATCTTCAAGCAACATTTCACTAAACATTTTTTATCCTTAACCCATTTTGAGAGTTTTATTGTCGCAATGTCGAAGAGGCGAACAATTTCTAATGAACGGTCACTCGGCCACAGAACCGGTTTTCTATCTTTTCTACAGCGTTATCTAGCATTCTCATCACTGATCTGGCTCTTGCTTCAACCGTGCGATATCGGTTGGAAACGACGAAGGTTTGCAGATCTCCCCTTTGCGGATGCAGGTGAATTTTTGTCAGTTCCCCGCACATCAACGCATCAATACGAGCGACATACAGACGGTCTAATGATGCTCGTTGTGATCGCAAGTAATCTCGCTCTGAGAGAGCGACTCCCGGGCGTAAGCCAGCAATGGCGTTAAAGTTTGAAATAGCAGTTTTGTGGCAAAACTTTTCGATATCGAGGGCTAACTCAATACACCGATCTTCATTTGTATGGCCGACCAAATCCAACGTGTAGGCCATAACATCAGCAGGTGTGCGATCGATAACAAAGCCTTCAACACCACGCGTAAGTAGCTCTATATGCTTTGCTATTTCCATTTGAATCTGAAGCCGCTCATATAGAGGCATAGAATCACCTACTCGAACACCGAGGCGGCTCATCAAACTTCCGACACCAGCATCCACGTAAGGGATTCCGTAATGTTTGTCGATATATTTAGCCAGGGTTGTTTTCCCACTGCCCTGAGCACCAGTGATCCCAATCCGGTAATCCATTACGACCTTCTGTATACGATCTGCGAAAAGCCAGGCTCTTCCTCGCTGGCTCGTTGGGTATAAGCTGTTTCAACAGGCACAAAGCCTAAGTTACGCATCATGCTTGCCGGGAAGAATGCATCGGCGTTTGGTACATCAATGCCGATGTGGGAGAGCCAAATCTCTTCAACATGCGGCATGAATAGCGAGTAAATTTGTTCCCCGCCAATCACCCACACAGGCTCTGGTAATCGCAACACATCATCCACACCAGCAGGGTAGAATCCATTTGGTACAAAGCCATGAGAGCGCGTCAAAACGAGGTTATGACGCTCTGGAAGAGGGCGTTTGAGACTTTCCATCGTTTTACGCCCCATAACGACAGTGGCGTTTTTGGTGAGTCTCTTAAATAGCTTCAGATCGGTAGAACAACGCCAGGGGAGTTCATTCGCTATGCCGATCTCATAGTTACGGCCAACAGCAGCGATCATCTTCATTTGCTCACCTCATAGATGACCGGTCGATGGTGAGAGTCGGCTAAAGCGGCACGGAGTCGAGGATCGTGCACCAGCGCAGCGATAAGCAGATCGCCTTTATGCTCCGCTAATGTGCGCTTAATATGCTTCTCATAACTGGTGCCATTCGGTACGAGATGAAGCCAGTCATAATCAACGCCAAAATCTTTCAGCCATCGTTTAGTTGGCGCTTCAAGAGTTTCAGAGCGGCTACTGATAAGCACCACTTCAGCCCCTGAGCGAGCAAAACCACGCAACATACGGCTGGTGGGGAAAATGAGTTCATCACCGGCAATGAATTGGCCTGCATCCGAGTCAGATACAGATTTACGATGGCTGGTATTTGCCAGCACACCTTCAATTTCGCATAAGACATACATACCTCTTGCCATATCACACCGCCACTGGAACCTTGATCCACGGTAGAGGGGCATAGCCAAGAATAAGAATCTCGTCCCATTTGAAATCATCCAGCTCAGACCATTCATTAGGGAATATAACGACCGGATCTGAATGCTCTGGAGCCTGTCGTTGCATTAGCTCACACACACCTTCCATGTGGTTGTTGTACAAATGCACGTCAAAGCCAAAATGCACAAATGCACCGGCCATGTGACCCGTAATCTTCGCGAGAAAATGAGTGAGAATGCCATAGCCAGCAATATTGAATGGCATACCAACAAAAGTGTCTACGCTACGCTGTACGAGGCAGGAGTTGAGGATGCGTTTGGGGATTCCAAGTTCATCCAGTTCAGTTTCAGTAACACTGCCGTCCATCTCCAGATCGTATAGCATCTTGGTGTAGATAGACTCATAACCGAGGCGACTGTGTTGAAGACCAATGTCAGTTGCCATCGTTAAACGGGTTTCAAAATCCAGTTCACGACTCCACAAAGAGAAGACAAAGTGGCAAGGTGGCAGTTTCATATCCTCAAGCTCGCCTACGTTCCATGCGTTAAGCATGATGCGACGATCGGTAGGGTTCGTGCGCAGTGTATCGACAATACGCTGTAGCTGATCGATTTCACGGGACAGCACTACGCGATCTTCACTGATACCCAGGTATCCCTCGACTTTGTACCCGCGTTCACGGAAAGTAGCGATCTTGCTCAGATATTCACTATGGCTCACGATGCGGGTATCTTCCCATCGACGCCACTGCTTACCGTAAACCGGCCCCAAATCGCCATTCTCATCGGCCCATGCATCCCAAATCTTAACGCCGTTATCCTTGAGAAATTGGATGTTGCCCGTGCCTTTCAGATACCACTCAAGTTCGACAAGCAGTGGCTTAAGATTTACCGCCTTTCCAGAAATAAGCGGCACAGTCCCACCAGTAAGCATGTAGTAAGAGGGAACGTAGCAGGTGCTTAAAGTACCAGTGCCTGTGCGATCATCAGCCTGCACGCCGCTTTTAAGCACCGTCTCAATAACTTTTGCATACGATGCGTTTGTTACCTGACCGTTCGTATGCTCACGATTCAAAAGGAGTGACACAAAAACCTCACAAAGATAAGTAACCACTTATTCATTAAGTGAGTTTACATTTATTGAGGGAACAAGGCCAGATAGATAAAAAAATGGTGGCCATAGGCCACCAAAAACGAATAGTTGTTTCAGAAATTTAACGCGCCAGCGAAATATACACAGATAGATAACTACCTACAATTATTTTTTGATCATTCCGTACATTGCTGAGGCTTTAGCTTGCTCAACAAAGGAGGATAAATCGACATCACTATAGGTTGGAGACTTCAGAATCTTTCCATCGGAAATTCGAAAACCGATCATCTTATCGGTGCCATCAGCATGGCGAAATCCCAGGTCAGAAGAGTCGTATTTGCAGTTGGCCACAGCATGGCGACGCTCTTCGGCATCTGCAGGCCATAATTTTGTCATGTTGGACCGATGAATTTCGCCAACCAGCTCGACGACATTGATACCGAGAAAATCAGCCAGTCGATAAGTCATCATGCACGCCACATAGATTTTGTTCATTACACGGCGCAGTTCCTGAATCAGCTCAGAATCCTTAACAGTCTTCTTCTCAAGTTTATCTGCCAGCTCTTCGAGCATACATGACGCCTCACGAGCTTCCTGAAATGGCATTGCCATATCATCGAAAACAGTGTTACCAGGCACAAAAATTGTCTGCATAAAGCGATCAATGCTCTGTTCCTGCGTGTAATAAGTCATGCCGGTAGAAATACCACCTTTGATGGCGACCATCGTACCAACACCAACGTATAAAAAGTCGGCCATTGCATCCAGCAGTTGCTCAATATCCCCATTCATTGCGGCTGGAATACCTTCCACTACAGCTTCTTCATGAATCAGGCTTGCACGGAGACGAAGCAGCTCTGGTGTCGGCATAACGCGTCTCGGATGCTGGAAGAGTTCATGAAACTGATCGACCATCTTGTAAATACTTTCAGTGGCTACACCATGGCCTTCATGCAATTCATATGGTTCTGGCTTAAATCCAATGAGTCGATCGGTGGCAAGTTTCAGGTGGTCAGTCAGTTTGGTAAAGTTCATGCTAGTTTTGTTCCTTCTTAATTCTTGTGATCCATTGTGGCCCAGCGTTGCCAGGCCACATAATGCTTTGTATCGGTTTACAGGTCTGCAAACTGGCTTAGAGAAGCCTTATCCACGGTAGAATCGATCTGACCTACCAGATATGTGCTTTGCTCTGCCTCTTGTGGTGCAATTTGCAGTGTGTCGGTTAACAACCACTTGTTCATCCAGACCAGCGGGTCAGTGGTAACTTCTGGAAATAAAGCCTTCAGGCCAAGACGATTCATAGCCAGATTGGTGCGGTATTTTACATAGGTTTTGAGAATATCCGCGTTTAAACCAATCATCGAACCGTCTTTGAAGAGATAGTCTGCCCAGTTCATTTCTTGTTCGGCGACTGATTTCATGGTGTCGTAAATGACGTTTTCTTCATCAGCAGCAATCTCTTTCCACAATAAACCTTCGCGACCGGTACGCATGAAGCGGATCATGCGTTCAGTTCCTTCGCAATGCAGAGCTTCATCACGGGCAATAAAGCGCATAATTTTGGTGTTACCCTCAAGCAACTTCCGTTCACCAAAGGCAAACGTACATGCAAAACTTACGTAGAAACGGATCGCCTCAAGCGCATTAATGGACACCAACGTGCGGAAAAGCTGACGATGCAAAGGGTATGGCTCCCAGCCATATTCATTTACGTACAGACGCTCAAATTCCTTCTCACCTAACGACTGGCGCTCGCAGGTCATCCCATAAAGCCTGTCATATTCAGCAGAGATACTGATCGCTCGGTTGATGATTTCTTCATCCGTAACAATACCGTCAAAAACAATGCTCGGATCGTCCACCATGCCACGAATAATGTGGGTGTAGCTGCGGCTATGGATAGTCTCAGAGAAAGACCACGTTTCAACCCACGTTTCCAGTTCAGGAATAGAGATAAGCGGCAGCAGCGTTGCATTTGGGCTACGTCCCTGAACTGAATCGAGTAACGTTTGATAACGGAGATTGCTCAGAAAAATGTGACGTTCGTGGTCCCGCAGCTTCGTGTTGAAGTCGATACGATCGCTCGAAATATCAACTTCTTCCGGCCGCCAGAAGAAAGACAATTGACGTTCAATCAACTTTTCAAAATCACGGTATTTTTGCTGATCGTAACGTGCCACGTTGACAGATTGTCCGAGGAACATAGACTCTTTGGTTGCATCATTAGCACCCAAACGGAACGTTGAATATGACATGTGTTTTTCCTTTTTCTTTTTTATGTGTTTAAACAAGTTGTTATCTTATTTGTTTAAACAAGGCTTACAAATCAAAGAGAAGGTGGGGATACACCCCACCATATGTCAGATTTTGCAGGCTCCGTCGCACTCATCTTCTGGCTCGACGGCTACAGCTTGCGTCAGTGGATTCTGCGGTTCGTCGTCATCACGCTTTCCTGCCCCATCTCTGGTGTTGTGGTAGTAAAGCGTTTTAACTCCCATCTTGTAGGCGAGAAGCACATCTGACAGTAGCGTCATCATTGGGACTTTATCGCCTTCAAAGCGAGAAGGGTCATAGTTGGTATTGGCTGAAATAGCCTGGTCAAAGAACTTCTGGATGATCGCCACCTTTGTCAGATAGCCGCGGTTGTCCGGCATATCCCACAGGTATTCATACTGTTCCTTCAGTTTTTCAAACTCAGGCACGACCATCTTGACGATGCCGTCCTTAGAAGATTTCACTGACACCGGGCCACGAGGCGGTTCGATGCCGTTGGTGGAATTAGTGATCTGGCTGGAAGTCTCGCATGGCATTTGTGCCGTCAGTGTGGAGTTGCGAAGGCCGTATTTTGCAATACGTTCACGCAGTTCTTCCCACGGCATCTTTAACTCAAAGTTGGTTTCGCCACTTTCGTCTAATGAAGAACGGTAATGGTCGATCGGCAACTGACCAATTGCGTACTTGGTCTGCTCAAACCAGTCACACTCACCTTTTGCTTCAGCAAGTCGGCAGCTGGCATCAAGAAGGTAATACTGGATAGCTTCGAACGTTTCATGCACCAGTTTATTGCCAGCGGTATCAGAATAACGAACGCCATTTTTTGCCAGGTAATAAGCAAAGTTGGTTACACCAATTCCCAAGCTACGACGAGCTTTGGCAGGCACTTCGGCTGCCTCCATCGGATAGTCTTGATAATCCAGTAACGAATCCAGTGCAGCAACGGCATAGAACGCCACCTCTTTAAGAGACTCCAGTGAACGGATGGCTCCGAGGTTAAAAGCGGATAAAGTGCATAGCGCGATCTCACCGTTCGGGTCGTCGGTAAATGCCAGTGGACGGGTGGGTAGGGTGATCTCCATACACAGGTTTGACTGGCGGACAGGTGCAAGAGCAGGAATGAAAGCGCCATGCTCATTAATATGATCGACGTTCGCAATATAAATTCGGCCCGTGGACGCTCGTTCCTGCATCAGAGATGAGAACAGCTCAATGGCAGGTACTGACTTCTTGCGAATTGAATCATCGGCTTCGTATTTATGGTACAGCTTTTCAAACAGATCCTGGTCTGTGAAGAAGGCTTCGTACATATCAGGCACATCATGCGGGCTGAACAGAGTGATGTTCTCGCTTCTGACGAGTCGACGGTACATCAGACGGTTACTCATGACACCGTAATCAAGATGGCGAACGCGGTTTTCATCGATACCACGGTTATTTTTCACCACCAGCAGACTTTCAACTTCAAGATGCCAAATCGGGTAAAACGCTGTTGCTGCGCCACCACGGACACCACCTTGCGAGCAAGATTTAACAGCAGTCTGGAAATGCTTCAGGAATGGAATAACTCCGGTATGGGTGGCTTCACCATTGCGGATCTCGCTGCCCAGCGCACGGATACGGCCAAAACCAATACCAATTCCAGCACGACGTGAAACGTAGTCGATAATTGCGGCTGAAGCTGCACTAATCCCTTTCAGACTATCGCCAGACTCAATCAGCACACAACTGGAGAACTGACGGGTTGGAGTACGGACGCCGGCCATGATTGGTGTGGGCAGAGACAGTTTGAACGTACTTGTAACGTCATAGAAACCTTTGACCATCTCCATACGTGTTTTGCCAGCGCAGTCGTCTTCCCAATTCTGGAACAGACACATGCCCACCAGCATATAGATATGTTGCGGCCCCTCATGAATCTCACCAGTAACACGGTTTTGAACGAGGTATTTGCTTTGCAATTGCACCGTAGCCGCATAGCCAAAAAGATCGTCACGTTTAGGCTTAATGTAATTGCCGAGTTCTTCGATCTCTTCAAATGAATAATGTGTCAGCAAATCCTTGTCATAAACGCCCTTGCTAACGTTCTTGATAATGTGTTGGTAGAAGTTCGGATAGTCGTAACGACCGAAGGCATCTTTGCGGATTTTAAAAATGTTCAGGCGGGCAGCCACCTGCGAGTAATTTGGTGCATCTGGTGAGATCAAATCAGCGGCAGATTTAACCAAAGCCTCATGCAACTGGCTGGTGGTAATCCCATCAAAAATGCTGGCCGCAGCTCCCATTGCTACAGCGGATGCGCTTACACCACGAATGCCTTCTACGCCATACATTACGACGCGGTTGTATTTTTCTTCGGATAACGGCTCTGTTTGGCCGTTACGTTTTACGATGCTTATCATGTATCACCAAATAAAGAGGGCCACTATATTTAGTGGCCCATGTTAATAGATAAGCACTTACCTATCAATGAGATCAAATGAGAGACTTGAGAACATCGCGCACCTGGCGAAACTGATCTGTTTGCATACCGGTATGGATGGCAGCCACCGCATCAGCCAAATGTTCGTTTTTGTTCACGAGAACATCCTGTCCAGATTGCTTACGACGCAGCCACGGTGCTTTAGGGTGTTTTTTCGTAGCCCACTGGATAATCTCTTCTTTCGATGTAGTAAGTTTATTGCCAACAAAATGCTTGATTTCGTTTGGAGTGACCTGGATCAATGGCTTATCCACACACGCAAGTACACCGATACAAATACCGTAAGACGTCTGCGAACGAGAGTTTTGGCTCCCAACCGGTAGTTCACAAAAAACCATATTCGCCTTATCAATGATTGGCTTCGCAACACGCCATATTTCACTGGCACGGCGCAGATCGTCACTGTTCACACGAACGGTCTTTTTGTTACTCCCCGCTTTAGTCTCAACAAGAGTAAGGCCGTGAATCTCAAGTTCGTCCGTTTCAAGGTCTAAAGTGCCCACAGCAAGCCCAAAGTTGCTCATAGAGGGATCAACACCAACTACGCTGATTTTTTTACTCATATAGTCTCCTTACCATGTTCCCCATAGAGGGTTTTCCAATAATCTCGCCTCCAACGAATTGGCTACTATTGCCGTTTGCAACGTTGGTTGGGGATAGTTTGCAAAGTCTGAATACTCATTTTCCTGCGTGACACGTTTATCTACGGCATGTTTAACGCCACTTGCTATGAAATGACGCATGATGCCCAACAGCCTCCGACTGTCTGCACTATCGTTTGCTAAAACATGAGGGAGCTGAAGTTCGATTTCTACCATTTCTCCATACTTACCAACAAACTGTAGTTTGTCCGCACTGTACTTTTTATCCCTCCTTTGGATAAGGAAACCAGTAAAAGCATCACCTGGCGATGCCAAACTATCCACCCGCTTATTGGCAAGTCGAATAAGGTTCGTGAAAGCCATACAGTGATGCGCACCCATTCCCCCAAAGAACCCTTCGCTATTAATGTTAAGATCTTCAGTTTCATGGGATGCAATAAACCCAGGCCCGACGTTGGGAAGATATCCCCCCTCAACAAAAGGATTAATCAGGATCGGCGCAATACATCCAGGTGGTAGTGATTTCAAACTTTGCATCAATGGTGTCTCGGATATTAGACCAAGCAACGCGGCGAATTGTACTCCGTCAATATTGTTGCTGCCCCATAGAATACGTGGAGCCGCACCATTGGAAGTATGCCCATTGATCAGTTTTATCGACTGCATCACTGCAAATACCTGCAAAAACTGCGAGCGGCTTAATTTAAACGACATAGCTGCGCCCCTCTTTAACTTCCAGCGTAATAGTTTCCCGGAACCATGACTTCATCTCTTTATGGGAGATAATCAGCACAGTACCTCGCTCGCGAGCTTTGGACTCCAGAATACCCATGAGGCGTTCAAGACCGGCTGTATCGAGTGCATCGTCAATTTCGTCGCCGATAAACAAATCGATGTTTTTACTCGCCCGGTTACTAACCAGATCCTGCAATGCCAAAGAACACGCAATGCGAACCTTCCGCTTCTCACCACCAGAGAGGGTTTGGAACGACTTACTTGAACCTTTCTTCTGCACACTAATGTTGAATTTGTCGCGATACTCACCTTTTTTAGTGACATCCATCGTCGACCACTCAGCAGTAATATTCCCGTCAGACAACGTATTGAGATACTCGGCAGTGCGTGTATTCAGGAAAGGCGTAACAGACGTCAAAATATGAGAACGCACCCCGGCAGGAGAGTAGACCTGACGAGCTTTTTCCAATAGCAACGTTTGTTCCTGAATAGCCTTCAACTCATCTTTTAAGGACTTGAAGGTAGACTTACTGGATACCAGGTTATCTTCGTGTCTGGCGATAAGAGCAATAAACGGATTAATCTCTTTTGATATACGATCGACCTCAGTACGAGCACGAGTCACAAGAGACTCAATAGCAACAACCTCCTTCTCACGATGACGCAAAGATGAGAGTTGTTTCGTAAGCTCTTCAATCCGGGCAATGATAGCCGTTACATCAGGTGTCGTTTTAACAAGGGCAGACTCAATGCTTAACGCTTTCTCAAGATTCGTTTTGTGTTTAGCCATTGCCTCTGCAAGTGTCTTCGCCTGACCAATTTCCTGACGTGCTTGTTCAATGAAATTCTCCTTCACCGTTGATAGATCTTCTTCGCAGTAGGCTTTGCCACAAGTAGGGCATGGTGATCCCACTTTAGTACCAACCTCTTCTGCTTTGGTCTTAAAATTACGCGCGCGGCTCATTGCATCAGCCTGACTATTTTCTGTAGCTTTGATGCTTGCCCGAATATCAGTTATCGCACCACGAACTTTGAGCAACTTGGCGTCATGTTCTTCTTTTGAGGCTAACTTTTTGCGCTCACTTTCGATTGCCTTCTCGGTATCACGGATCTGTTCGGGAAGAGTGCGGATCTCAAGTTCAACTTCCGTTAACTCAACTTCGGCACTGGCCAGCCCAGCCAGGGCATCGTCATAACGTTTAGAACGCTCTTGCTCCCATGATTCAGAGGAGGCTTTCGCTGACTCAATTTCTGACTGTGTTGCCTCAATGGTCGAGATTGTCGACTCCAATTTGGTTTTAACCACATCCATACGTGCGGCAGCTGCATTAGCTCGCTCACGAGCAATAGCGTAGGCGCGTGTCAGTCTGTCAACGCCAGCGGCTTCTTCTACGATGGTTTTGAGGTTTTTGTCGGACATTCCAGGTAAATCTGGCATAGCTTCTTGGCTCGCATAGATGGAAGCCATGAAAACCTCTTTAGATGCACCGATCAGACGCTCGACGAACTCTTGCGTCAGCGCATCTTTGCCTTTCGTCATATCGCCGTCTTCACCACGAACGATAAGCCGATTTTTGAACTCTTTGTGTTTACGGTGACGAATGATCGCATATCTCTTGCCTTCATCCTCGATGGTTACTGCAACACGACAGTTCTTTTCATGGTCGGTAGACAACACATCGTCCCCCTTCACACCATGAGCTGTTTCGCCATAAAGACACCACATCAGGCTATTCATTAGCGTTGACTTTCCAGAGCCATTACTTGATGCGGAACTATCATCACTATTAACACCCTGAATGAGCACTAAACCACGCTGATCTAACTCGACCTCCGCGCTGGCGATAGCCATAAAATTCTCAACCTGGAGCTTTAAAAACTTCATATAACACCTTTGATACCGTGTGTTAGCTTTTGACCTTCTTTCAATCTGAACTCCGTATGCGCCGGGAAGGATCTGCGCCTCAATACGCCTTTTCTGGTTAACCTTCCAAGATAAAACGCTACGGGATTTCCTTGTGGCGGGTAGGGCTTGTGAAACATCACCGTCTGGCCTCGTTCAAGTCTTTTCATCGTGATGGCAAAGTCTCGAAAGCTCCCATAACGACTTTGCCTCACACAGCCTCCGAACTCTCCGCTTCGGTGAGGATTTCCTGACACAAAATATCCAACTTGCTCAGATCAAATCCGCCGTCAGTATCGTGGACAATCTTGCAATAAGCAGATACCGACTCTCCCAGGCTATCGATTTTGCTGGTTTCCGTTGTGCTTGCTGTCCCTTCCATCATTGATGACTTACGGATGAAGTTGCACACGACACCTTTTGCACCCATTGTTTTGAGGATGTTCTGGTACTTAATGCCTTCTTCATCGTTCTCAATTACGGCGCGGAAACGCACGTAGTTGCCGCGAATTTGGTCATCGGCAACATAATCTTCCAGGTTAATGAATTTAGGCGCACTGGTTTCGTAGTGACTGAAACTGCCGTCCGGGTTTACGATCATGTAACCAGCCAGAGATCCAACATCTCCCCAATTTTGATGGGTCAGCGCACCGACACTGATAACTCCAGGAATGACCTCTTTGTGGTTGTGGTAATGCCCACTAAGCACGAGACGAAAGCCGATATCCTTTAACTCCTGCGCATCGATACCGACGTCAGGCATTGTTGGAATGGCTTTGTTAATGGATGTATGGATAACAACGTCATGGTTATCACCTTCTACGCTCTTACGTAATGCTTTCAGATCGCTGATAAGCTCCGCATGATTGTTACGCCAGCTAATCAGGTGGACAGTCACATCACCAATTTTTATTGAGTGTGGGCGCTTGCCACATACGATTACCACGCCGATAGAACTCAGCGATGCTGCTGCGTTGGCGCTATATACTGAATCGTTGGTTTCAAGATCGTGATTACCGGCCAGCATTACTACTGTCAGATCAAGCTCGTTGATAATCCACTTGTACGTTTCAGTTACGTAATGCAAAACAGAAGGGGACACAGTTCCTCGGACGTGAAATGTATCACCGGCAACCAACATGTACTTACAACCGGCCTTCTTCATGGCGATGGCTGCTTCTTTCGTTGCTTCCAACTGTATTTCAAGTCTGGAGTTAAGCCCCTCTGCGTTCGTCGTGGAGAACGCATCCCATTTGTGGTAGTGGCAGTCAGAAATGACGCCGTATGGCAAAGTCATGTGTTTTTCCTTTGTGGTTATTTTGATACAAATTTTAAGAGCAATGAGAAGGTAAACAACTATGCATAACGGTATGTTAGGAATGAAACGAGCGTCTTAATATACAAAACTTATAAGTAAGTATATACCTATTTATTGTGGCGCAACTTTGCTTGTCTGTATGACTAAAAATAAGACAGGATCACTGTAGAACGCTATGAGAGCTATTTTGAGGAGGCGTAGATTCTATCTACGCCAATATACGATCTGGAGGGTTACAGCGCGTCAGTGGGCTTTTTACGCGCTGCGTTTATGCTTATGACGCCAGCTTTTGGACGTGGGTCAACAAGGTTAAGCTCTTCTTCGCTGTGGTATTCGAGGTCGAACTCACGTTTTACATGTCTGATGTAGATTGCGGTGAGCAGGCTATCTTTGGTCAGAAAGTGTCCGTAGGATTTGCGGATCACTTCTTCTACCTTCTCGATTTTCTCACCACCCATACAGAGATGATTAAACCGGCTGTGTTTCCGCAACATTTCGTCTACTGGGCCTGAGTAAACCTTGTCTACTTTCCCAAAACGGATGATTTTCCCTGTGTCTGCGGATACGAGGCAAATCAGCTTGTCTGGTGATAAACGATCTCGCCACGTCACACCTGAACGGAGTGTGTTGAAGTAGGGAGCATCCAATCCGATGATCGGTTTACGAAATGCGAGTAATGGAACGTACCTGATGCAACTGTTTAAATGAAAATTCACACCAGCCTTATCAAGTTTAATTCTGGTTTCGTAGATCGGGCACTTCGCCGCTATACCGCAGATGTCACAAAGCAACTTCTGCTTATTCAGGTTGGAATTTGATTCGATAGTGTAGGAGCCGTCTTCAAGACGACGAACCCAGCGCGTGCGTTTTAGATCCATATGTCATTTTTCTGTGATTGTTAGCCGAGGCAACGATAACCCACCAGGTGCGCCGAAGGTAGTAAATGCCTGTTTTAATTATTCACATATCCACAGGATAGATCCTAATAAAGAGATCCATAGATAGATCCTTATATAGATCAAATAAGATCCCCGATCGCTGTAAGCCGCGCCACGACTGGTCTGAAGTCATGTTCATGTATGCTGTCAGCGGTAATTGATAGTCTGTCAGCGGTTCACCGTATGCTGCCAACTGTTTTTGGTATTCTGTCAGCGGCAAATCAAGTATGCTGTCAGCGGTTGAATGACAAAGGTGTCCACATGTCCACAAAAAATAAAAAAGGTAAAAATAACAAAGAAGTAGAAGATAACATCGACAACTTTGAAGAAGGTTCCCTTGAATTGTACACAGGGGAACTTGTCCCTAATAGCAACAATACAGTCCAACCAATTGCGTTGATGCGACTGGGGTTGTTCGTCCCCACGCTTAAGGGAACAAAATACAGTAAACGTAACAAGCCAAATGAGATCGATGCTTCAAAGGAGCTTGTCCAGCTCGAAGTAGCCCGTTCTGAAGGCTATTCCGATATCAAGATAACCGGTCCTCGTCTCGACATGGATCATGATTTCAAAACGTGGGTGGGCGTTGTGCGTTCGCTGGCAGAATACGGCGAACCTAACGGTCGTGTCGAGTTAAGCATCACGAAATTTGCGAAGTTTTGTGGCTATCCATCGTCACAGATCCGCAAAACACTCCGCGACCGGCTTACAAACAGTCTTTTGAAGATCATGCGTACAACTCTGTCTTTCCAGAGAACGTATGAAGAAAAGAACGTCGACGGCTCTAACAAGATCTCGCTTCTGATGGTGCACCTCATCAATAGCGTGGACTACAACGAGCAGAAAGATACGGTGGTGTTCTATGCAGAACCGAAGCTGGCCGAACTATATCGCTTTGACCATAAGGTTCTTTTGCAGTTAAAGGTTATCAATAAGCTACCACGCAAAGAAACAGCACAGGCTCTGTACACCTTCATCGAAAGTCTTCCAACCAAGCCTGCGCCGGTATCGCTTGCTCGATTGCGTGCGCGACTCAATTTGAGTAGCAGGAATGTCAGCTCGCAGAATCAGACTATACGTAACGGCTTAAAAGCTCTCCAAGATTTGGGCTATCTCGAATACAGCGAGATTAAGCGTGGGCGGTCGATCTATATCCAGATTCACAGCCGCAATCCAAAACTCAAAGTCGCACCGCCAAAACCTGAAGACATCGAACCCAAAAAACCAGATGAGAAAGCCGGGGAAATTGATGCCAAACAGAACATTATCAATAAGATAACCGAACTTTCGCAGAATTTGACGCCTGAAAATATCAAGATGATTGAGATCCTTTCCAATAGTCTCAAACTGCTTTGATATGCTGTCAGCGGTGAAATGTATGCTATCAGCGGCTATTTTTCTGAAAAGTATGCTGTGAACGGTTAAAGATATGCTACCAGCGGTATAGTGAGATGAACGTATGCTGTGAGCGGTAAATCATCTATCACCACTCAATGCTCTGCCATACCTCCCCAGTGGTTACTAACCTCGAAGAGTGCATTCCATATAGGTTTGCGCTCACTAACATTCTATTGCTATTGCGCTGATTGCTTGTAGTGAAAGGCATTTATTGCCTGCTACTCCCTGATAGAATGTATGCTGTCAGCGGTGTTTTATTGAGGAATTTTTGTTTGGATATGCTATCAGCGGTAATTAATGGTATATGTCAGACCTTCGTATGCTGCCAGCGGTAATTTTGTTCTGGTTATACCCATACCGGGACACATTATTCATGCAATGTCTTAAGTATGCTGTCAGCGGTAAAAAATCGAGTAAAGTATGCTGTGAGCGGTGAGATAGACTCTCGATATGCTATCAGCGGTAGTTGATTGTGTATGCTGTCAGCGGTGACGACTATGAAATATGACTGCGGAACGTGCCGCAGTCAGTTTGCATTTAGTGTATTTTCTTTAACAGACCCCAAAGTGTTCCGGCTTTTGTAGTCAGTTTTCCTGTTTCTGGATCGTACATACGCCATTCACGCCGCTGGTGGACGATATACCCATCTTCACGTTCCAGACGCTCAAGAATGCCAGGCTGCTTGAAACCCTTAGCACGCCAGTAGCCGCTTGTTTTCTCGATTTCCAGACCTGCCAGTGTTAATGCCATTACCCAACCTCCTTGCAGTCATCGAAAAGGTAGCTGTCGTTCTTCGCGTGAACGCCGTATACATCACCCGATTTGTTGTAAACGAACCTATCTTTACCTACGCCAGATAGTTCGCCGTTACGTTTAGTGAGAAACGGGGAAGACAGGACGCGATCATCGCGTACCACATAAAACTGTTCGCCACGGTCCACAACCATCGCGCCGTAATTAGCTTTAACGGCGTTGCGGATCAGGCCGTTTTTCGCTTCGACCACAAACATTTCGCACTCATAGACATGTGTGTCCGCAAAGACGGGGAGAGTGAGCAGCGCCAGTACCAGGGCTGTTTTCTTCATGCCACGACTCCTTTGAAAACGCCTAATGCTGAGTCGAAGACCAGTACTACGGCCAGCGCATTGATCATCACATCATTAACAGGCGCCAGCGCTTTACGGATTGCCCCTGTGAAGATGCAGTCGAGCACAAAGGCTATCGAGATAATAAGTAACGTGATATCTAATAAAATTTTCACGATAGGTAAATGCTAACTTATATATTTTTGCTGTAAATATCACTCAAAAGTGCTGATACCCAAAATGCGCTCAAGATGGGCCGCGTCTTCATCGCTTACCAGCATTGTGTCGTCTACGTACCAGCAGCTACCGTTGTGCCAACAAACACCGTCATCATCGATATAAATAGAATCCGCATCCATTCCTGTGTATTCAACTAGATTGCGTTCAATTGCCGCTTGAATTTCTTCATCGTTCAGCCCGTCGCACTTGATCATGAACAACGGGTAAACGTCATAGTCGGTACTAGATGAAATGCGAACCAAAGTCTTCATGTGTTTTCTCCTTGTTGGTAAGTACTTATCTATCTTAATGGGCGCTATAAGGCGCACAATCATTGTGTTCAGGCTGGTGGAAAGAACTTCTCCAGCGTGTGGTTGATAGCCTTATCAATGTGCATCAGGTGCCAGACGATCATATCTTTGCTTCCAATGCCGCGAGTGTAGATGAAGTGTCAACAAAAACTGGCCACCGAGTTAGAGTTTTTCCAGTATCGATTTTCCGATTCATTTGGGGGTAATCCACCGTTATATTCGTGCGGTCTTAGTGCGCTGTAATATCCAACGATATAGTCCGTTATGGCGTGAGCTGC
Organism: Escherichia sp. WS1368; assembly: GCF_046487485.1. Lineage (NCBI taxonomy): Bacteria > Pseudomonadati > Pseudomonadota > Gammaproteobacteria > Enterobacterales > Enterobacteriaceae > Escherichia > Escherichia sp. WS1368. The sequence goes on along the minus strand of NZ_JBJQJI010000012.1, from coordinate 40,492 downwards.
CTCGCTGAAGCTTACGTAACCCACCACCGGCATCCATTCGTTCTTCAGACTCCTGAAGAAGCGTTCCATTGGGCTGTTATCCCAGCAGTTTCCGCGCCGGCTCATACTCTGCCTGATCTGGTATCGCCACAATAACTGCCGGAACTGCCTGCTCGTATAATGACTGCCCTGATCGCTGTGGAACATCACTCCGCCGGGCTTACCACGGGTTTCCCATGCCATTTCCAGCGATTTCATGGTGAGCCTGCTGTCCGGCGAGAACGACATGGCCCAGCCCACTGGTTTTCTTGCGAACAGGTCGAGAACAACGGCGAGGTACGCCCAGCGCTTACCCGTCCAGATATAGGTCACATCACCGCACCACACCTGATTTGGCTCGGTCACGGCGAACTGCCGTTCAAGGTAGTTAGGGATAGCAACATGTTCATGACCACCACGTTTATACCGGTGAGTCGGCTGCTGACAGCTGACCAGCCCCAGCTCCTTGGCAATTTGACGTCCTTTCAGGCCTGGTGACCCACCTAATAACTCTGAGACTGCCTTCAGCAAACCATCACTCCTTTCTACCTACCCACCATTCGTTGCATACTTTGCGTCCACGAGGCTTTAAATGCTGAATCTCCTGCGAACAACTTGTAGAGCTCAAGTTCATCTTTACGGCGTTGCAGCATGATTTCCTTGAGCATTTTTTCGAAGGCCAAATTTCGATTATGGGGATCTGGGTTGTTTTTGTATTTCGATTCGAAGTCAGGGTGATTGCGGATACTTTCAGCGATGTTCACGAACTTAACCTTTTGCTCTTCAGGTGTGGCACTCCAGCCCTGGAACCATCGCTCATTAAATGTGCGAATGATTTCATCCAGCGGGTCAGTTTCTTTTTCACCGCCATGCACCCCACGTGGGTTCGGATTTTGAGGATCAAGCTCCGCTTCTTGGTCACTAAGTTTAATGCTGTGGTTAAGCTTCACACGTTGCAAACCGTATGAACTCAGATCGACAGAATCGAGAAGCTCATCAATAGCATCAGCATCGGGATCTTCCACTTTCAATTTCGGTATTAAAAACTTCAGGAACCAAAACAGTTTTTCCCAGCTGACCATTTCATAAGGCATGATAGAAGCCATCTGCCCATAGATTTTAACGAACTGTTTGGCTTTAATCTTAAAGTCCACTTTAGCTTCAGCTTCAAGATCTAGTTCATGGTCAAACCGCGCTGCGGCAATATCAATGATTGGACTGAGTGTTTGGGCGTCTTCATTCTTGAAATAACGCGTCACAAAGTCTTCAACTTCATACCACTCGTACACACCGACATCGTCCATTTCATCTTTCAACTCGTGCAGTACGTTTATATCTGTAGCTTGGGACAATGACGTTGCTGTATAGAAAGGATCGAATGCTGATTGAATATCTTCAACCGAGTTGAAAAAATCCAGGATAAACAAGTCTTCTGTTTTCTTCCCTAGCTTAGGTGCACTGCGATTGAGCCTAGATAGCGCCTGAACACACAAGACACTGGCGAGCTTCTTATCTACATACATGGCGCAAAGCTTAGGCTGGTCAAACCCAGTCAGATACTTGTTAGCAACCACTAAAAGTCGATACTCATCGGTATCAAACATATCTTTGGTATCTGACTCGGCAAAACCATTAATATCTGCTTCGGTATATTCAATACCATCAACTTCTTTGGTTCCTGAGAAAGCAATGGCAACTTTAAACGGGTTTCCTTGCTCCTCAAGTATTCGCCTTATCGCTTTGTAGTATCGAATGGCCGCCTCAATATTTTGAGTGACCACCATTCCTTTACCTTTACCTTTGAGCTTTTTCGTATTCACGACATGCGGAACAAAATGCTCCAGCATAATCTCTGCCTTGATATCAATTGTTTGCTGGCTTCGTTCTACATAAGCTCTGAGTTTTTTCTGCGCCTTTTTGGTATCAAACTCAGGGTTATCAGCAATTGATTTCTCAATCTCATAATAACTTTTGTACGTCGTATAATTTGCCAGCACATCCAAGATGAAGCCTTCTTCAATGGCTTGTTTCATCGAATACAAGTGAAACGGCTTGTAAGAGCCATCTTCTTGGCGTTGACCAAATTTCTCCAAAGTGCTGTTTTTTGGTGTCGCTGTAAATGCCAGGTACGACGCATTCCCGCGCATCTTACGCGATCTCATCGCCTGAAGGATTTTATCCTGAGCATCTTCTGCCTCTTCGACTTCAGACTTGCCCATCGCTCGGTTCATATTGTCATGCGCCGAACCAGACTGTGAGCTGTGTGCTTCATCGATGATCACTGCAAAGCGCTTGTCACTAAGATCGGCGATACCATCAATAATGAACGGGAATTTCTGAATCGTCGTTATAATAATCTTTTTGCCATTCTCCAGCGCCTGCTTAAGCTCAGAAGACTTATTCGCTGGGGCAATAATGTTCTTTACTTCAGAAAACTCTTTAATGTTATCCCGCAGCTGCTTGTCCAATAGGCGTCTATCGGTGACCACAATCACAGAGTCAAACAACGGCTGCTCCAAGCTTTTTCCGCCTGCCACATCAGACGAAGCAGGATAGGTTTCAATTAGCTGATAAGCTGCCCAGGTAATCGAGTTAGACTTACCTGAACCGGCTGAGTGTTGAATTAAGTAAGTCTGACCGACACCGTGCTGGGCGGCATGGTCTACTAATTTTCTCACCACATCCAATTGATGGTATCGAGGAAAGAACAGGGTTCGCTTGGGTAATGGATCTTTGCTTGACCCATCCAGACGCACAAAATGCTGAATAATATTCGCCAAGCTGTCTTTAGTGAATACTTCTTGCCATAGGTATGCCGTTTTATGGCCAGATGGATTCGGCGGGTTGCCTTGTCCAAGATTGTGACCTTTATTGAACGGCAAGAAGAATGTACTGCTACCTGATAACTTGGTGGTCATATACACTTCGTCGGTATCGACCGCCATATGCACTAGGCAGCGGCCAAAGGTCAGCAATGGCTGAGTTGCATCCCGATCATCTCGATACTGCTTTTGGCCGTGATAACGTGCTGTTTGCCCGGTCCATGCGTTCTTCAACTCCAGCGTTATCAAGGGTATTCCGTTGATAAACAATACCATGTCGATTTCTTGTAGGGGATTTACCATGGAATAGCGCACTTGGCGAGTACAACTAAACACGTTATCTGCAAAGTTTTGCTTTACCTTCTCACTACTACTTGCCAAAGGGGCTGGATAGAGCAAATTGAAATGAGCATCGTCTACGCTTAGCCCTTTCTTAAGTAAATGAAGAATGCCATGCTTCTTAATCAGTCGGTCAAATCGTTCGAGTAACTTACGTTGCCAATCTGAGGGGTTGTTCTTTTGCAGTTTGGCCAACTCTACTTCTTGTGTCTTTTGCAGAAATTGCCAGAAAAAACGTTCATCAATGGCATATTGCATATTAAAGTCACTAGCAGCACCAATGAAGTATCCAGCACCCAGTGACTGCTGACTCAGCCCCTCTTTGAGCTCTTCAGTACTGATCCCAGCCAGACATTTCTCAATGGCCGACTCTAATGCTTGTTCATTGGTTTGACTGACCATAATTGTAAGTTCCCTTAATCAAAATTCTTCTGTTTCATTGCCTCAGCCGCTTTTTGCAGCGGTCCTTTTAAGGCTTTTTCTAACTTTGTCATCTGCTCTAAGTGCCACGCAACCGCTTGGGGCCAAGTCTCTTTGTTAAACCCGTCAGCTTTGGTCGAAAACTGGATACGGCAAGATTTCTTCTCATCCAGCCTCATCCACTCAAGTTCTGCACCAAAAGTATGCTCAATGTCTTGTTTGGACTGACTCAACAAATCAAAAAGGTATTTATTCTCTTCGGTAACCCCACGGCTGATCCAAAGCTCTACTCGAAGCTCTTTTTGCAGAAATATCAGGTTATACGGACATCCACTTAGCCCTGAGCCTGCTGATAACCAATGATCTTTGCTTGGGCTAATGTTGTTATAGAGTTGGCAAGAGCTTTTCTGAAACGCCTCTAAGGCACGCTCCCAGTACTCGCGACGCACGGTATGGCGGTTTTTTAGTACCACTTCGGTGGTTTTTTCTTCCGCTTCCTTGGCATTAATGCCGATCATCAACTCTTTCGCTTCTGGCGTTGGAATGATCTGGTCAATATTAATCAGTAGCTGTTCACCCAGTGAATAAGGCGTGATTTTGAAGCAGGCAATGCTAATGCCTTGACCCAATAACCACAGCGCGGTGCTGGTCACTTCTTTGCGAAAGTTTGCCGCAACTAACATAATGCGCTGGCTGTTACCCAGGTTGAGCTTTAACTCATCGAGATCGGGCGCATCCAAAAACTCACATATTCTAGCAGAGGCACTTGCAGGGGTATTAAACAAGTCAACCTCTCCTGTTACAGGCTCATAGCGGTCTAAGTACTGCTGGTAAATTTCAACGATTTGCGCTTTGGTTAAACTTGCGCAGTAGGAGGCATATTTAAGCGCCTGCCACACCACATCGCGGCCACTGTCGTCCAGCTTGTTTTCAATAATGACCAAGTTGCCATCTTTATCCAGTGCCAGTAAATCTAAGCGTTCACGGGTGTCATCAAAGCCATCGAACTCTTTTTGAATAATCAGCAGCTCTTCACCCAGTGCGGAAGGCTCGTGTGCCAACCATTCCTGAAGATTTTTGCGCTCAGTAAAGCCCAACTCACTGAATCTCTTCGTCTTAACCGGACTAATCCTGTTGGTCTGATGATTTACCGTGAACATATTCGCTTCCTATTGCTCAACCATTTCTGGGGTGATCTTGATTTTTCCTGTCACGGCGCTGTTGATCAGGGTGGTTTTATATTCTTTAAGCTTTTCGATTTGTATTTTTTGATACTCTATAGCTCGCTCAACATCACCATTTAATCTGTTAATGTACGTAATAATTCCATCTCGTTCATTTTTAGAAGGGGGGAAAGGCACAAAAATGCTATTAAGATTCCCCACTGTAAGCTGATTAATTGTTGATGTAAGAAATGTCCCTGATAACATTTTGAAAACATCACTATTTAGAATGCAAAATAAATACTCATTGTGTTTAGATCTGAATACCGTAGTAAAGGCCCCGAAGCTGTTTCCCTCATCAGCGTCAGATACAAATGCACACTTGCCAATTAGGTCTCGACTTCCATTCCTGGAGCATATCAAAATATCACCTTTTTTAAGCTTTAAGTGCTCAGGAATAAAGCAATTGACATAAACATTTTCCTTTTCACCATACTTAAACTTCCCTTCGTATAAGTTTGATGATCGCGCAACTAGAGTTCCGCCTTTTTCATCACTTAAATCATTTGGCGAATAAGTTAACCCAATGATCGATTTACCAAGATATTTTAACCTCTTAACGTCCCAATGCGCTGGAATCTTACCAATCCAATCCACACCGGAGTCTTTCATTGGCACATTGGGATCAAGCCCTTGGGTCACCGCCTGTTGGATGATGATCTGCTTACGCTCTTTCAGCAGGCTAATTTGCTGCTCTTTGATCGAAATCGCTTCGTCGATTAGAGCGGTTTTCTTGTCGAGAAAATTTGCAATTAGGGACTGCTCTTCTTCTGAAGGCAGGACAAAAGGAATCACCTTCATCCGTGCTTTTGAAAGGTCCCACTGACCAATCCTTACACCATCTGATGCACTACCAAAAAACGATACATATAACTTACTGCGTATCGCCCAATTGAAAAACTCAGGATTTATTGCCTTTGTAAAATCAAAAATAAAATACGCAGGACTTACAATTCCAGTGAACTTTGATACACCGTAAGAACCCTGCCACGCTTTCATTTTATTCATTCCAAATTGACCTTTCTCAAGCTTTTTATAGCCGCTAAGATCATCTGGTATAAAATTGTGATTTGACTCTTGATTATCCACGTCTCTCTCGATAACACCTTGTTCGCGTGTTATCGAAAGTAGTGGCAATTCAGGGCAGTTTTTGACCGACACCGGAGATAGGCACGAGCCTAACTTAACCAAGTCCCAATGCTCTGGAATCTCGCCAATCCACTCATAACCAGAGTCACTATATTGATCATACTTTAGCGTTGAGGTAATGCTTTCCATTAGGCTTCTCCCTGAACTTCCGCCACTTTCACGCCTAATATTTGTGCAATCAAACCATCAGCCTTCTGCTCTAGATTGATAATGTCAGTTGCTACTTCTTCAAGACTACGTAATGGCTTATGCAGATAGAAATACTTATTGAAGCTGATTTCATAGCCAATTTTTACCGTATCTAGGTTTATCCATGCTTCATCGACATGAGGCTTCACTTCATCTAGGAAGTACTGGTAAATGCTTTGCTTTAATGGAACAGATTCTGTATCTCGCAGGTCTGAATTGGTCTCGTAAGTGATATACTCGCCTTTTTTACCGCCTTCTGCTGAAGGAACGGGGTAATAACCAAAATCTGGCAAGTCAGCGACTTCACACTCATAGCGCTCCAGCAGGTCGTTTAATTTATCACCCGTTAATTTAACTACCTTTTTAACCACTTTCTTGGCGGTTTCGTCATACCAGCTCACCGCGTGAAGAATGGCATTTTTCTCAGGTGCTGAAAGCTTAATAGCATGGGCTTTTAGCGATTTATCAACTTGGGTTTTAAAGCTATTGAAGTCATCAAATTCAATGCTACCGATGTCAGCCATCAGCGTTTGTGCAGTTTCAAGCAATGCTTTTAGCGCCAGCCAGTGTTTCACATCAAGCAGTTTGGCCTTAGCCTTAGCATTGAGACTGATGTCGTTATCTTCACACCAAGAAAGAATGTCTTTCTCGATGGATTTTAAGAAGCTCTTTTTCTGATCTGACCCGTAGCCAGTTTTTTCGTAAACACGTTCGCCGTGCTCTGCGTACACGTACTCCATCACTTCACTAAGTTGCTTATCAAAACGCAGTGGGGCTATGGCATCTTGAGTAAACTTGGCTTTGCGGCGATCTGGGCGCTCGATAGTGACTTTGTAGTAGCCAAAATCGTCATTGCTGAATACCTTACTGGCGATGCCAACAGGATCATTGTTTGCATCCAGTGCTCTTTCAACATCCTTACACGCGAGGTAAGTATCGGTAATTTCCGTGATGTGCTCAGGCGCAAATTCGCAGTTTTTGTTACCTAAGTTCTTGCGCAACTTACGGTAGAGCAAGCTGGCATCAATTAATTGCACCTTACCTTTACGCGCCTCAGGTTTATTGTTGCTCAACACCCAAATGTAAGTGGTAATGCCAGTGTTATAGAACAGGTTATTAGGTAACTGAACGATGGCATCTAGCATGTCGTTTTCAATGATGAAGCGACGAATATTACTTTCACCACCGCCCGCATCTCCGGTAAAGAGCGATGAGCCGTTATGAACAGAGGCAATCCGGCTGCCTAATGGACTTACGCTCGGATCTTTCATCTTGTTGACCATCTCCATTAAGAAAAGCAGCTGGCCATCACTCGAACGTGGCGTGGCATCCACCACTTCGAGATTTCCCCAATAGTCTTTCAGGCTAACCTTAAAACGCGGGTCAATCACATCACTGCCGTCTTTAATGTACTTCTGTTCAGACGCCCAACTCTTACCGTATGGCGGGTTAGACAACATAAAGTCAAAGCGTGAAGCCGCAAACTCGTCGGTAGACAAGGTTGAGCCTACCTTGATGTTCTCAGGGTTGTTACCTTTGATCATCATGTCCGATTTACAAATCGCGTAGGTCTCGTCATTGATCTCTTTGCCGTAAAGGTAAATATCTCGGCTGTCGTTCGGGTATTTCTCTTCAATGAAGTTTTGAGATTCAGTGAGCATACCACCGCTACCACACGCAGGGTCGTAAACGGTCATGGTCAATGGTAGCTGCTCTTTCACTGGGTCAAAAACCAAGTGTGTCATCAGCTCAATCACTTCCCTAGGTGTAAAGTGCTCACCGGCTTCTTCGTTATTCTCCTCGTTGAACTTACGGATCAACTCTTCGAACACGTACCCCATACCCAGGTTAGTAAGGGCTGGCATCTTGTTGCCATCTGGGTCTTCGATCGTTTCATGAGTTAAGTTGATGTAAGGGGAAACAAACTTTTCGACGACATCAAGAAGGACTTGCTTTGAGGCCATGTGACGAATTTGCAACTTGAGGTTAAAGCATTCAATGATTTCTTTAACATTATCGCTAAAGCCAAGCAGGTACTCTTCAAAGTTGGCGAGTAATATCTGTTGGTTATTCGTTGCGGTGTTGAACAGGGATTTCAGGGTCCATTTAGATGTATTGTAAAAAACATAACCACTAGCCGCCTTCAATGGTTCATCATCAAGCTCCGTGGCTTGCATCTCTTCTTTTTGGAACTTGACCTCTTCAAGCACGGCTTCTTTGGTGGGTTCAAGTAACGTATCTAAACGTCGTAATACCACCATAGGTAAAATCACATCGCGGTACTTACCGCGAACGTACACATCACGTAAACAGTCGTCGGCAATGTTCCATATAAATGAGATGAGCTTGTTATGTACACTATGATCCATTTTCTTTTCCTGTTCAGTGTTGGTTGCACCCCACAAAGTTGCTGCAACGGCTTCACTATAAATTTAAAATTCTGTTCTTTCTGTAACGCCTAAATGGCCTCTACATCGTTCGATTAACTTGTTCTACCCGGCGCTAGATTTAAGTTTATGACACCATAAAGTGAATCGCCACAGGTTTAATAGACTGAATCGCCACAGGTTTAACAGACACCTCAGAGTCATTTAAGATGACTTAAAGAGAGGTGTACAGCTCGGTATTCAGACCAGTCCACTGACGGCCAACGCCGACAACTTCACCGATACCTTTGTCTTCACCCAATTTGTTTACTTTGATGCCAACGTACCCAGGCTCAACACGATCGCAGCCTGTAAGACCCATTGTGCAAACAGCAGCCACGATCACTGCCAGTAAACCTTTCTTCATTACTTACTTCCCCTTCGAATTAATTAGTGACTTCAGAAAGTTACGACCAACATTAAAGCCGATAACAGGAGCGCCAAAAGCAACAATGATTCCAAGCATTACGGCAATATCGCTTTTAGCCGAGATCAGCGACGGAACCAGCAAACAGTAGATGAAAACTACAGATATACCTGTAGCCACTGCCATCAGATAGAGTTTGATCATGTGTTTTCCTATGTGGCTATTGTGTGTAGATGGTGAGTAAGTGTTTATATATTTTCAAGGTATAAAGGCGTCCATTCGGACGCCTGAAAATTAATCTTCTAATTCATCTGTCGGTGATGTCTTCTCGCGCCTGTCATCTATTGCCTGTAACGCAGCAATGATTTCAGCTAATGGCTTCTCCCGGTACATCTCGACGATCTGTGATTTGGTGTATTTCTTCTCGCCAATTTCCACACGCCCGCTGGCGCTCTTGGGCAGGTATCCTTCCTCCAGCATGTATTCAACCAGAGACTCGACGACGTCCAGCCCGCGAGTCGGGTCGAAGTAGAATTTCCATGAGCATTTGCCAAACGGAGGCGCGACTTTGTTTTTAATGCACTCGGCGCCAACGTCCTGTCCGATCTTCTCTTTGCCATCCTTCATGACGGATGCACCCAGACGGATGCGCACCGACGCGTAGAACTTCGGAGAGTCGCCACCCGGAGACGTAGTCGGATCGCCAAACATCACACCAATTTTGGTACGCACCTGGTTCAAGAAGATGATGCACGCGTTGTACTTACGCGCCCAAAGCGCCAGAGTAGGGAAGTTCGCACTTGTCGCGCGCGCCAGCGCCGTGTTGTCGTTCATGTTCAGCTGATCTTTGTCTTTCGCAGTGCCTTCTGCCATCTTGTCGAACTTCTCAGCCTTCGAGTTCGGAACCATCGACGCCAGAGAGTCGGCTACGATGCAGATAGGGGCTGTTTCCGGAATAAGCTCTTCGTCGCGCACCAGCTTGAGGATTGTGCCGATCAGCTCTACGGAGTCTTCGAAGGTATCCGGCTGTTTGTAGACCCACTGACCGTCATCCTCATCTGCGTTCAGGCCATTGGCTACAGCCAGGCCAACGTCAAAACTGTTTTCATGATCGAGGAATACCGCCAGACCATCTTGTTTTTGAGCGGAGATCATCGCTGCTGTTGCAAGGAATGTGTTGTGGCTGATAATCCCGTTAGACCAGAAAGAGTGTGTTTCCGGCATCGCTACGTCGAACGTTGGTGCTTCACCTTCCTCAATAGCCACGACTTCGTCGTAGAACAAGTTAGAGCCAATTACCGCTGCCAGTTGTGCAAACAGATGCTCGTTAAAACGATTCTTTCTGCCAATGAAGGAGACATAGATTTCTCGCAGTTTGTCTATTCCGACACGATCGCCGCGGCCAATAACGTGGTCTACCAGAGCGTAGTCTTCACGGGTGGTCTTGGTGAGCGACTCGTAGAGTGATTTCACTAAGCCGCTGATGTGCGGAACATAGCCTGAGTAAGTGCGGTCAAAACCAATGTCCCGTTTGGTTGCCACTGATAAACGTGCCGGAGATTCGAAACCAATCGTTGACAGAAAAAGGTCGTAATTAGAGCCACTGAATGACAGCCGGTAATATGTATTTTCATAACCCGCGACGTGTTTTTCAGAGATAGTTGACGTAATCCCCAGATTCAGGAGCATGAGGCGAATTTGCTGTAGCAGCAGCCCACTCGCGCTCACAACCTCAATGCAGCGACCATCATTGACGTGGCATTCCAGCTCAAAGTAGCCGCGAAGGAATGCAATTTGAGCCTCGCTATTGGCGCGACGCACACTCAACGGAACCTGCTTGCCAGCAGCTTTCTCATACTCCAGACCATATTCTTTAAAAAGCAGCGAACGCACCTCTTTGCTAAACAGCACATGGTCTTCCGAGCCGTTATGTTTTCTCGTAACTGGCATCTTGTCTGATACCAGCGAAATGAGGCGGTAGTACTCATCCTTGATGAAAGGATCTGTGTTAGAAAAATTCACTGAATTTTCAGAGGCGACGTATCCGTCAGCAATTAAATAGCCCATCAGTTTTGCGATATTGGCATCCAGGTGCTGATCGCCGAATTGATGTGTGCCAACCATTGAAGGAATCGTGTCGCCTACACTGATTTTTTCAGCATGTCGCCAGACGACATTACCTAAGTCGTCAACCACACGGATTGGGTGACGGAACGTAGCCTCGATATAACCGCCTGATGCCAGCTTAATACGCTTGAATTTGCGACGGTTGTTCCATGTCAGGTGTGAGGTCTTCTCTATCACGCCATTTTCATTGATGAGTCCAACGTTATGCTCTACATCGCGAGTAGTGCATGTCGCTTTGTACCCTTCAATCTCAAACAACTCTTTCACTGTTACCATTCCACGCTCCGTCAGCAGCATGGTGTCTGCGGTAACACATTTCCCTGCACTTGGAGGACCGAATACTTCGACGATACGACCACATGGGAAGCCGCCATCGTAACGACCAGAAATAGCTTTGTTTAACGGTGGAAAGCCTGTATCAATCCAATGAGTTACTTTCTGAATTTCGTCGTTGCTACCGATTTTCTTTTTCAGAGCAAGTGCCAGTGCGGATTTTCCTTTTGCCATGATCAGGCTCCTTTTGTTTCGTTGATTCGTTTTAAAGCGGCGGATTCATCGAATACAATCGCATCGTGGTTAAGGAGTCTGGATACACGAGCGAGGATTTTTACGACCTGCTCGCTGACTAATCCAAACTCGCGATCTGTCGCTTTCATTCCGGCAGCGCCTAGAATTGACGGCAGTGCGATGACAGCGTACTCACCGTGATAAAAGACAATCTCTTTTGCCAGTTGGGCAGGGGTGGTTGTAGCGCCATTAATAATTGATTTAAGCATTAGCAATACCTTTCGAATGGAAGAACATACACTTCAAGGTCTTCAAGGAACGAACGGAAATTCAGCTCGTAGCACAGTTGCTCGAATGCTTTCACGTCACGATTGCCTTTGATTGTTTCGATTTCGGTAGGCGGAAACTTCGTCTCAATCAGGTTCATTAGCGTGATGTTTCTCTTGAACGCTTCGAGCATTCGACAGCCTGTTTTCTCGTTGAAGGCATTCTTCGCTAGTTTGTTGAAGGCGGTCTTATGGCGTCCTTTGTCAACCACGATTGAGCCGTCGTTGATGCCGCGTACCATCGTTGCGACACTTCCCCATTCATGCAGCAGCTCTTTCGCACCGCCAGCACCAATGCCACCAACACCGCTAATGTTGTCCGATTTATCGCCTTGTAATGCTTTTGCTTCCAAAAATGCGCGAGGAGTAGCGAATCCTGTCAGCTCCGCAAATTGCTCAAAATTAACCTGCTTGTTTTTGGCGTCTTCACGCAGGCTTACCCAGCTTACGTTTTCACGAACTAACTGAAGCCAGTCGCTATCGCCTGTTAACAGATAGATGTGTTCAACGGTTGGCTGCGGTGCCATGCGGGATACCAGCAGCCCGGCCAGATCATCCGCTTCTGCATCTTTTGCAATGAGTTGGGTAACTCCAAGCGCGGTCATCATTTTGAGGATGTATGGCTTCTGGATAGCAAAGCCTTCCTTCATCTTTTTCATATCAGGATCGTCGTCGCGATTTGCTTTGTAGTCCGGGTAAAAGTCGCGACGCTTGTCACTAAATCCATCCCAAAGAATCATAGGTCGGGCATGGAGGATGGAGGCATAACGACGGACGTTCTTAACAAAGCCGAAAGCAGCCTGTACTTCCATTTCGCCGTTGTGCAATTTGTCAGATTGTTGGTGGTAATAACCCAGGCTATTGCCATCTACGAAGAGATAATTCACCGGTACATTCCTTCCAAAAAGTAAGGCGTCCGTAGACGCCTTACTGGTCACGTAATGGGATTACAGAGAGTCCAGCTCTCTCAGTAGGTCATCCAGACCTTCATCTTCCGTCGCAGATGCGGCTGCTACAGATGTCGTTGCGACTGCTTCAGACTCTTTGACTGATACTGCAACGGCAGCGGGACTTGCTTCTGGTTTAAATTCAGTTTCAACGGCACGGAGGATTTCTTCATCAACCAGACTGGTTGGTTCAGAAGCTGGGGTATGAGCGGTAGCTACAGCAGTCGCACCCTCCGTATGACCAGTGACAGAGCCAAATCCAGGTAGTGCCGCAGCCGATGTTTTCGCGGTTGAGGAAATTGCTGGTGCAGATGCTGCGGCAGTTGGTGCAGCGATGCCAATCAGACGACCCATAGTGCGAACTGTCGACAGAAGACGAGTTTCATCAGCCTGATTTGCGTATGCGATCAGATCATGCTGGGTATTCCAGAATTTATCTTCGATATCGCCTTTGTAGACTTTACGCTTAGGCGAGACGTCATATTTGGTATCGCGACCAGAGCCAGTACGTTTAATCAGGAATGCGTAGCCTTCCTCTTTGCTCAGTGGATTGCCGATATCATCAGCGATGTCTTCGGTGATTGCTTTGCAGATATCATCGAATACAGTAGACGGCAGCTCGATTAACTGGCATTTCTCAGCATCTGCGAAATCCTCACGAGCAGAAAGAATGCCGTTGACCAGGTAGCGAGGAGTGGCACGCATTTGACCGATGCGTTCTTCCATTGCTTTGTTACCCTTGTGACGAGCGCGACCTTCCATCACCATTTCGCATAGCTGACAAGCGCGACCGTGAGTATGTTGCTCACAAATATAAGCGTTGGTTGCTTCTTTACCTTCCTCGTTCTGATACTTAACGTAGTGCATACCGAAAGTCTGGAAGAACTTACCGTTTGGGTCGTCTTTATTCGGGAAGATGCGGATATAGTTGACGCCGTCTTTTAAGCGAGTCAGATCAACGTTGTTACCACGTTTGGCGGCAATGTCTTCACGAGTTTTGTTAAGCAAATCAAGTAATGTCTTAGACATGTGTTTCTCCTTGTTGTGATTTGGCCGATGGCGCTATGCGCGTTGGGCTTTCGTTCATTCGTGGCTCTTTCGAGCTGTTAAATGATAGATCAGTACTTACTTATTATCTATCAAAAATCAACGGGGAGTAATAAAGCGTTCAGAGCCTAATCGCTCTAATTCAACGATGGCCATCTTTGACGCCTGAACGATCATGTCTCGGCGATGCGAAAAGGCGGCGACAGCATGTTTGTATATGTCTGCGATGTGCCGTGCTTCATCCAACTTCTGCCTTTTAGACAGATACTGTGGGTTTGTTTTAACCTTAGCGTCCAGTACAGATTCGTTGAACTTAATGCCGTTCATACTCAAGTTCTTACGCTCTGTGTCGTATAGCTTTGCTTCAACAGCTTCAAGGTTAAGTTTTGCCTCTGCGACACTTCTTTCTGCATGAGCGAGTTTTGAGCCATACTCCATTAAAAGGCGGGGTTGTCTACGCCAGACTTCCTCCAGATTGTCTCGGTCAAACTCGAGATCAGACATTATTTTCTCGTAAATATCGGCGATCATGCACATTTCCTTATCACTTATCATTTTGTATTGATTATATCATTGTAATGATGAGGCAATGAGCTTGAAGATAGGGGGGGTGAGGGGATAAGGGAAAACATGGCCTTTATGGCCATGTTTATTGGATCACGTCTTAATAGTTTCTGCTACGTCGGCTAATATCGCTTCTAGTCGTTCTCCCTCTTCAGGTCTGAAGTAAAGAATGTTGGGGTTAAACCCGTAAAAGACAGTAACGTCAAGGTCTGGAAGATACTCCTTCCTGCCGACCAAATCGGATGGCTTGTTTTTGTTGTTAAACAATGAAGTTGCCCGGCTGCCACACGTCAGCACATAGGTCGGACGCACCAGATTGATCTCTTCACGCATAAAGTCGGTGAACTGGCCGATCTCGTCTTTGGTGTAGTCTTTTTCTTTGTCTTTAACCTTCTTGCAAACACCTGTGACATAGAGATCGCCCATGCGTAAATCTCCAGCCGTCAATAGCTTGGCCTTAAAGTCGTCGTATCCGTTCTCCATAAAGTAACCGGTTCGAGCATCATTGCCGTTCGCATTGTCCAGAATGATCATGATTTTCGGCTTAATACCAATGCTGGGGCGGATTAGTTCATCACCTAAGCCCATTTCAGCCGCCATCCGCGTCATGAGTACGTTAATTTCAGCCGAACGTTTGGGGTTCATCTCAAACGGACGTGAGGCTTTAACTGCGTCTATGACAAGGTTTCCCATCAATTCAGCCTGGTCGCGTAGGCGCTCTGGATCAGTTGCTGGCAGACTGCCTGGCTCGATGGATGCAAACGCCCCTACTTTTTGCAGCGATTCGCGCACTCGACTATTACAGGCACGTTTCTCGACAGCTTCTTCGAATTGCGCCAGTGACTCGAATTTGCCGCCAACTTTTTCTCGCGCTCTCATGATGGCTTGGCAGCCATTCTCAGAACACCCCTTCACAGCAGAGAAGGGCGCATACAGCACCTGGCTGCCATCTTCAAGCGTGCGGATCTCGATTCGGTTAGATGACACGTTAACGTCTGGTGGCAATACGCGAATGCCATAGGTCAGCGCATCTTTAACCAGCCCCTGGTGTTTATCTTCGCCAAGAATAGTGAGAGCAGCAGCGAAAAACTCTGCGGGATAATGAGTTTTCAACCACATAGATTGATAACTGATTAAGGAGTAAGCAACAGAGTGTGATTTGTTGAAGGCATACGCGCCGGATTTCTCAAACATATTCCAGATTTCTTCGGCTCGTTCGTGCGTCAGGCCATTGCTCTCTTCGACAACACCGGTAATTTTCATGCAGTCACCTCATCAATCTTCACGAACTCATACCCATTGGAGGCCAGCCAGTTCCGTTGGCGCTCCCAGCTCCATATCTCTTCACGCATTTCACTATGCAGGCGAATGTGGGCGTCTTCTGGAAGTGCTACAAGATTCCCAGGGGCGTTATCTATCGTATCGCGGTTAATATGGTGGACATGTTCATCGTCACGTAGCTCCCGACCGAGACGTTCTTTCGCTATCAATCGATGAACGTATTCGTATTGCGAAACGCCATTGTTACCAACCAGCTGCATCATGTAGCCGTTGGTTTTTACGATGATGCCACCTTTGTAGTTGTTCGCTTCTTCTCCGATCTTTCCGCGTTTGGCAGCCGCCAGCTTTTCCTTCGTCTCCGCGCGGATTGTTCTGCCGGTTAGCTTTTTCGAAACGGTGGCCACTCGCTCATCGATATCAGCACGCAGACCGGCATTCCACGAGGTTTTCCCATACATAGGGTTGCCAGTGCCAGTCCGGGCTTCGGAGAGACGCTTCATACGTTCGTCATTATTTTTGTTTTTGCCACGATTCCAGGCTGGGGTAGCGGAGATCCGCGCGCTTCCGCGCCTGATCCCCCATTTGGCTAATAAGCGGTCAATATTTGCCTTGCTGCAACCAGCTTCGGCGGCAATGTCTTCTTTTCTCATCAGGTCAACCATGTAACGCTGACGTAACCATTCTTCTGTGATTTTGTACTTCGTACTCGGCATTTCTAAGACTCACTAAACAAATTGTTTTCTTATCTTATAAATTAATTCTCAAATATCGAAGCTCGTTATGTCGGCATTTATTGCCATTGCTTCGGCATAAGTGCGACGCTCACCATCAGCACAAAGTAGGCGTGCTGCTTTATGGATTTTTCTCGTAGAACCATCATCCAGTGACACTGTCACCCAGCCTTCCTCCGCTCGCTTAATGAAGTCGCCGCCAATGGATTTCATTTTCTCCATATCTTTTTTCCCGATCGCTTTCCTGACCGAGTCTGCTTCCGCCATTGAGAACCCCGCCAAGATTCGCGTAGCAGCCATGATCTGTTCCTGATAAATCAGAACTCCGTTTGTGTCGCGAGAGATGTCGTCCAGCATTGGGTGTAAGGAATGTGGGGCCATGAAGCCTTTGGCCACGGACACATAATCGTCCAACATGCCGGATTGAATCGGGCCAGGTCGGAAGAGCGCAGTTGTAGCGACGACCGTTTTAAAGCTCATTGGCTCAATTCCACCACCTAAATCTTTAAGCAGCTTGCGCATTGGGCCTGATTCAAGCTGGAATACGCCCTGTGTATACCCTGCAGCAAAACCATCCAGCACCTTGCGATCTTCAAGAGAAATGGCATCAAGATTGATATCTTCACCTGTGTTCTCTTTTATGTAGCGTTTTGCACTATCGAGCAAATCGAGAGTTGCCAGGCCAAGCACGTCCAGCTTAATTAGGCCCATAGCCTCGCAGTAACGCTTGTCAAATGCGATACAACGCGCGTCACCACGGCGTTCAACCGGTGTACGTTCTGTCAGAGGAACACCTGCTACGATCATCCCTGCCGCATGTCTACCAAAGCCACGCATAAGGCTTTGTAACTTGCAGGCTGCATTGAATGCATCAGGATATTTTGTTGCGTATTTGTCGAGACTTGCCAGTTGTTCGCGCAGCTCTTCCAATGGAAGGCTATCATCCTCGACGTTCTTCAGTTCTTTTGATACCGCCATATCTGCGGACTCCACACCATAAATACGAGCGGTGTCACGTAGTGCAGAGGCTGCGCCCAGGTAGGTGAAGTTCGGAATGCCTGCAACGTAATCTTCGCCGTAGCGTTCATTCAGATACTCGATCACCTCATGGCGACGTGCCTGGCTGAAGTCCAAGTCCGCATCCGGCAAGTCGAGACGCTCAGGGTTGATGAAACGCTCAAACAGAAGACCGTGACGGATTGGGTCGACGTTGGTTATGCCTATGCACCACGCCACCAGAGAACCGGCAGAGGAACCACGACCAGGCCCGACAGGAATGCCAGTTTCACGGCTGTGATTCATCAGATCGCGTACCATCAGGAAGTAACCACAAAATCCCAGGCGAGTAAGCGTGTCCATTTCGTACTTAAGTCGCTCAACATAAACCCTGTTCTCAGAAGCAGGTGGTGTGTATCCAAACTCTTTTGTGGTAAGACGTTTACGCAGCCCTGCAACAGCCAGTTTCATCAGCGTTGCAGGTTCGTCGTCTGCCATCTTGGGCAGTGCTGGTGGCAATTCATGCCAGCGCCATGTGCAGGCATCGATAATGGAGTCCTGCGTTGTTGAGGCCATTGCAGCTGTTACCGGCACATCCATGCGAACGGAGAAGGCTTTAAGCGCCTCAAGGAGATGGCGACGACCATTGATGGCGTTATCTCGCTGGTGGGGGATACGCAGACGATGCGGCTGGTCGATTTTTATGTTGTTCGTAACCATGTGCGCAATGTCTTTAATGTCTGCATCGTCGATCGATTCGTAATAAGCGGGATAGAACGCTACTGGCTCTATTTTCAGTGCGCTGGCGACTTTCATCGCCCGGACGTTAATCTGGTCGTAGAATGGGGTAGGGTGCGGATAAACCACACTATAGAAGTTGTCTTTTCCACCCGCTGTAATCAGTGTGCTTATGATTTTTGCAAAATCGTTGCGTTGGAACACGCTACCGATGTCGGAAGTAAGCAGGATGATGTTGCCTTTGGCATATGTAGAAACCAACTGTTCGAGCGAGAGACGCGGTACAAAGTAGAACTGTTCTCGTGTGTTGGCCGCCGTCATTAGTTCGCAGATGTCGCGATATCCTTTCTCATTTTTAATTAGAGCGGTAAACGAGTAGTTACGTCCTCGCTCTAATGATTCCATACATCTCATAGATTCTTTAGCAAGTTTAGCCCGGTGCTCGTATGTGGGATCATCAACAATGTTTAGTTTCACACCACAAATAACCGCCATGTCGTCACCAGCGGCACGTTGTAGTGGAATAACGCTCGCAATATTCATGCTATCTGCTGAAATTACAGCGGTGTAGCCAGCTTCTCTGGCAATCTTCACCGCGTTTTCTGCTTTTAGAGCCGACTCCCCAAGTGAGAAGTCAGTTCGAACCATCAGTGCCTTCATGTGTTTTTACCTTTCTGGTTTTTTTGATTTTGTCATTGGGGAAGCCTACGAACTTCCCATGCATCGAAATCGCAACTTCTTTTGCTGATTGGTGACAATCGGGCTTGTCTGGACACACCAGACAAGCCTTACCTGTTTCAGAAGCAGCGATAAGAGAGCCGAAACATCCTTTACGCACGATTAACCAAATATTTTTTGAACAACTTCACGAGCCGCTTGTGCAGAAGCTGAAGGGAGTTTGTTAATGAAAGAACGCTCAATACCTGTCACAAAGTCGCCTCGCATCATTCCAATCTTGGCTGACAACAAAAGTTCACGAGGGCCAATTGGCTGACTAATAAGGTGTTCTTCGTATCCATCGCGAACGATACCGGCAAACTTAACCATCTTTTCAGCGTATTCATCCACGATGCCTGCATTTGTCAACATGTTGATCTCTGCGTCTTTGCTCATGTATTTCACATTCGAAACGATGCCAAAACGCGAAAAGTTCGCGGCGTTCTGGATGTTTGTACCCTGGTACAAGCCGGTTTCATCACCAGATCCGTTCGTGTTGCCAGTGCCAATGAAAGCAAACCGTTCATGCGGAGTAATGCGACGCCATTCTGGAGTTGCCTCTTTGATGACCAACGCTTCACCTTCCAGCACTGGCTGATACACGCCAAGAATTTGTGGAAACGCAAAGTCGTATTCATCCGCGAGGTAAACCCAGCCATGCTTCATTGCGAGCGCAAGCAAGCCAGGTTCGAAATACGTAGAGCCATCACGCGCCAGAATTTGCCCCGTAACATGTGCCTCTTCCATTGATGCTGTATGTTGGGCACGGATCAACGGACGATTGAGCAAAGCACATAGCTGTGTAGGCAATGACGATTTGCCTGTTCCTGCATGACCCCACAAATAGCCAGGTATGCCAAGTTCAAGCATCATGAAAATATCTTTGATCAGTTCGAAGTCGCCATATACGTAGCCCTTCTTCACTTCTGGAACGAACTCTGGATACGGCGTATTGACGTTGACGCTAACCATGAGCGGCGTCCCACGTTTTGTTCCGAGTTCTTCCACCGTTACGTTTAGCAGTTCGTGAGCTGCGACCAGATCTGTCTTGTACTCAACTGTGCCTGTGTAGCCAGGGCTACTGGTCAAGACAGAAGATTTGGCCATTTCGCTTTTTTGCTCGGCACGTTTAGCTTGAATTGCATCAAGTGCCTTTTTCGATAGCGTTGGTTCATCTGGAAACTGCGTTGTGTACATTTTCAGTACGGTGTCAGGATCGGCATCTTTTACTGACTCAGGAATGCCCTCGCAATTACCATTGGCTACATGGGACTTAAAATAGTGAAATGATTTGCCGCACCACTTGCAAACAAGGTAATCAGAAGGATTTTTTTCATTTTGCAGTGCAGTAGTCGTCATGCGTTTTTCCTTTGTTCTCTAATGAGCGTTCAACTTCTTATATAAATATATCATTATATATCGTAAGTGGTTACTTATCGTTAAGGCTGTTTTGTTCACTTTAAAATGATACGAGATAGTTCAGTAACTACAGATGAACCAAGACTATCAACGCTCGTTACCAGGGCATGATTTGAGTAAAATCTCTCCGGTGCGTCAGTCATGATGCCAATTGCCATCAAATCAATATCAGTCTGCGTTTCAATTTGCTTCGCAACTGAACGCAAATGAGCGTCAAAACCTCTCCCAACAGCCCACGGCGCGCCATCACTCAGAACAAGCATGATCTTCCTGTCCTCCATGCGACCGGAAAATAACGATGCAAGGCTGGCTATGCTTTCACCATCCACGTTATTAAGAAGTGGGAATGTGTAGCCTACGCACCCCATACGTGAGCGAACTTCGCGAGAATTTACCTTTTCATTCCAATTTTTGATGATAGGTAGCATTAAAGATTCAAAGCGAGAGAACTCATACTTGACAGCCTTAAGTTCTCCTGCCGCCATATGACTACCAAATGTAGTGAAGCCGGTGATAATGTTGGGAACATTTATTCGATCAAGGGCATCGGCGATGGTATATGCACTTGCAAGAGCCAGTTTAATCGTTATACCACTCATTGAACCTGATAAATCAATCACTTGTTGAACACAGGCGTTAACGGCTTTAGATTCTTCTTTTTTACGAAACACGCGAGCATCATTCATTGCTAATCTGTAGATACTAGAACCATGAATGCGCCCCCGACGCTGGCCCGGTATAAACTGAACTCTGTTTCTGCTTGCTATTGCTCGCTCCAGGTCTTTTGCCAGCGTCGACGAAACACCTGACGAAAGATGCTTTTCAATATATTTGTCGAAGAGCTGGTTGCCTTCAGGAACGATGCGATAGCGGCTGATTGGATATCCTCCCAAATCAATATCGGAGAATGTTTTAATAAGCCGTTTGATATGGGCTTCTGCCTGATCAATCGAGCCGATGAAGTCGTATGAGCGATTGTATGGCCTGTATTCGCTTTTCGAGCTTTCTGTTAACTCGCTTTTAATCGTTTCGGATAGAGCATCTTCTGTCATGCCTCCGACTTCATCTTCTATGCTATCCAGCTCCTCTAAAGCCTCTTCCAGACTCATTTTTGACGGAGTTGGGATATCTGAAGAGCCATCTTCTGTCGTTTTTCTTTTTTCGTGGTCAGCGGTTAATGATTCTGACGCCGCGTTATCAGAAGCATCAGAATCTGATACCTCTTTATCATTTTCTGTATCATCGAATATTGTTTCTGATGATTCAGAATTATCTGAATCATCACTGTCGCTATTATCATGTTTGTACTTACTATGTGATTCTGATTTGATAGATTTGTGATTATCTAACACTGAGGGTGTCTCATGATCTTCGTTGTCTTCATTGTTTTCTCCAGAGGCATCCGTCTGGTCAGCGTCTGAAGGATCGGAAGTTTTTCCCGGAGCTGACTCCTTACCTTTGCTTTCACTTTCAGTGTCTTTGAGGATCTTAGCTATGGTCGCAGCCACCTTTACACAATCCTCGGTGCAAGACATGTTACGCACGGCCACATCGATACCATGTTCTTTTAATAATGAAATTGGTTTCTCAATGACAGGCCAATGTTCATCCATGAAATCTACGAACGGTGCTTGGCCATCCCAGGCTCTTACAACCGGACAGAGAAAGAAGTTTAGAAAAAGCGCGCGCTGATCTTTGCCACAATAAGCAATAGCCTCTGAAGCCTTTGGTTTAAAGACTTTTTCGATTATAAGGCGCTGAGTTGCCATCAGATTACGTCTTGTTCCGTTAAAGACCTGACCCATTTTTCGCTCGATGAACACGTCTTCTAAGGCATTCCATAGCGACCAGGAAGGAACGCGTCCTTTTTCTCTCATTTTGTTGGACACACGAATATCGGTAAACAAAATGTGAGCAACCTCATGATCGAGAAATCCGCGCACAGCATTCATCAATGCCGGTGTTGCGTTATCCGGGATTGATGGGATGTTTACGAAAATTGGCTCTCCATCATCGTTATAGCGTACATAAGCGTCGTCCCCTCGTTCTGCAACAGGGATGTTTTTACCTGAAAGGAGAGCGACTACTCGTTTTACACTGTCACGGAAGTCCTGAACCTCTTTGATGGAACGTTTTTTAGACATGGCTAATCCTTTGTTATGAAAACAAATTATTTACTAGTGTGTTTAATGTAGCACTGCGCGAACAGGGAACTAAGCCATTCGCGCAGGGAGAAGAGGGGTTAACAGATTCTGACGGCTAAAGACCCGGAGCCGATATTGAGAAGCGTGAAGCGTTTGTTGTTAAGTTCGAATATAAAGCCAGTTGTGTCATTCACACCAACCTGAATCTGCTCATTCGGTAGATCGGTGAGGATGTCAGCTACACACTCATCAGCTAATTTCTGTACGTGTCCGATCTCAAGAGCGATTAGGCTGGAAATAGTGGTGTTCATTCAATCAATCCATTCTAACTTATACTATGGTAAGGAATACTACTAAAATTTATATCAATACTGAATACATTCATATCATATGCAAGTTAATTTTCTTACCTGTTTTGGGCTAATTTTTCTCCGTGCAATGGCCTTTAACCGGTCTTTTAAGTGCCTATCGAAAAAAATGATAATAGCTTTACAACCCTAACCTTTGATGTAATATCGGTAAGCACTTACCAGAGAGAATTGAACGCGCAAAGGTTGTAACAATGTCTGACAACAAGATTGAATTTATAGAAAGTCGCTATGCTGCTTTTATCGCAGGGCTGATTGAATCCTCACCTATGAGTCAGGCCCAAATAGCCAGACTTATTGGTTATAAAAATGCCAACAACCTTTCTTTAATTAAAAGTGGCAAAATTCCTTTGCCTATCGATAAGGTTCGTCCGTTGGCGCTGGCGCTGGGTATTGAGCCAAGTCGTCTTATGATGATGGTGCTGGAAGAACGCCAACCTGAACTCGCAGCATTTTTATACAAAGAAGGCACCGCTCCTCTTAACGAGGACGAAAAACAGGTTCTTGCTGCATATAACGAGCGATTCGGTAAAGAGAAAGGCGCATCACAAAAGGTTGTTGAGGCCATAAAGTCTCTATGAAAAATTTACACGAATAAGCTCTGTTGATAGACGATCTCCCTTGAATTTGTGGTCAATTTCGTCTAAATCCGGTTGCTCTACGATTGATGCGATGTACGTCGAGAAACTTTCTAAGGCGTCTCGCATCTCGTCCATATAATCGTGCCGGTCGTAGACTCGATCTATCCCCTCAAGACTGTGGTTCATGATTTTGCGTGATACCTCCTGGCTTATGCCTAATGCTGGGAAGTAACTACGCGCAGTGCGGCGCAAGTCTCGGGGTGTAAATGGCTCAAGCTCCATCAGTTCTGGTCGTTCCAGAATACGACGTAATGCCTGGGCTATTGCCACTTTAGACATAGGAAGGTCTTTCCCGATTTTTTTATTCGAAGGCACGAGCCACTGGCTGCCTTTACCGTATTCGAACAACTCTTCAATGCATGTGCGCATTAATGAGCTTAAAGGCAGAGAATGCTCACGGGCAGATTTGTTCCTCTTGCCTTGATTCCAAACCCCACGCTTAAGATTGAACTCACTTTTTTTAGCCCGCAGTACTTCGTCAGGTCGTCTTGCGGATACAAGACATAGCCTGGCCGCCCATTTTGTACCAGCACACACATTGAAGTAGTCCCATATATTCCAGAACACCCATACCTCTGCGTCGGTTAGCTTCCGCTCGCGAGGTGTGGGCTTTGCGCCACCGGCAACTTTGTTAAGTGACATATCGTTTAACGGTGACACGTCGATCATCCCCTGGAAGGCGCACCAGCTGAGGAACTGCTTCATCAGAGAGAAAACGCGGCGACCCATAACAATTTTGCCATCCAGTATTAGTGGGTTGACCAGTTGGTTCACCATGAACCTATTAATATCACTTACTTTTACATCGGCAATGTGCGGCAAAACATGTATCAAAATACAATGAACAGCGATCTCTGGCCGACGTCTTGTTATCAGCAGAGATAAGCGAGTGAATAACATGAATGCGTCCGAGAATCTCATGTCATTGCTGACCTGGGAGATCATAACGGCCTGCATTTGAGATGCTCTTTCGAGATACTCAATCGCCTCTTTTGAGGTGTTCTCCGCAGCGCGTGCTCTGTCAAAGCTATTTTTCATATGACAATCACCGAGTTACGCCGATGCACTGTATAAGTAAACAGTATATTAGGCATAGATTCTTATAGGATCAAGAGTAAAAGTAACTCATTTTCAGTAATGATTCCATACATAGTAGGTATGGAATCATTGTAGGCCTTTTTTATAAAATCTGTGATTCTTCTCAGGATAAATTATCTAAACTAAAAATTGTGTTTTGTGTTGGCATCTGCTTGAATAGACGCATGTTTATTCAGATATGGAATAATCAGTGAACAACCAAATTCATTGGGACTACCCATTCTCAGAAGAATTCGGCAGTGGGATGGTACACAGACAATTCACTGTGGGAAGCACTATTTATGCCGTTGGGTTTGAACAAATATTGACGATGGATGATTTCACACGTAAGGGAGTTGATATCCTAAATGTACATCCAACATTCCGGTTTCCTCTGAGTGGTGTATGGGGAGTGATTTTTGACGAAATTGACCCTGTAGAAATGGATTTCAAAGGATTTCGGCATATCCAACATCAAGGCTTGGCAGGTGGTCAAGTGCTTTTGAATGTTGCAAGTATAATCTTTGACCATTATACTGTTTGTAACGCAGGAGCTTATGTCTTCTCCGCCGCAGACGACCATCAGCATTTACGCAGAACTGACTTGGTAGACATTTACTGTAAGATACTAGGTCTAAATGGAAAACGTAAAAGTAGATTGTTCGCCAATGGTTTTCCTGGATGGGAGGCATACTGTGATGTACCAACAGGAGGAAGAGGCTATGTCGTCACGACTGAAAGTTATTAATTATTACCCCACCTCTGCAGAACGTTTGAGCCTTGAAATGGGCGAAAGACTACAGAAAGCTGCTGGTCAGGATTTAAAGAACAAGTTGGGTTCAGGGGAAATTAAACTGATTAACGGTAAATATGTAGGTGAAAGCCTGAAAGTTAATAGCACCTCTATGCTAAAAGCGCGGTTGCGTAAAGCGTATATCTCCGCTAAATGAAAAGGCCTATATGGGCCTTTTCATTTTTATAGTGTACTCACCAGCGCCGCAAATTCCGTATACCCCCCAATATGCTCTCCATGTATGAATATCTGAGGTATGGTATCCACTGGTTTACCAACCTGGTTGCTCAACGTTTCTTTGTTGATCCCCGCAGATGTAATATCTATATACTCATAATCACCGTAGCCATGTCCCTTTAGTTGCTTCGCCAACTCGACCGCACGTTTGCAGTATGAGCAGTTATCTCGTCCGTAGATAGTGATCGTCATAACTTAACAAATACCTTTATAAATATTGATTCGAACATATCAGACTATACTACAAACAGATTTTTTTGATAAGTATGTAGTAACTTATTGATTGACTAGTAAACAATTGAAGTGATTACGACAATAGATTACAGTAAGGATTGCCTTGAAATGTACATTTTATAGAGGTTTTAATGATTGGTAAGTTGTCTGATTCTTTGATTGAAAATAAATACAACGAATTTAGAGAAGAAATATCTTTACTTTTTGACTATTTAAATCAGATAAATGATACAACAAAGAAAAATATAAAACGTCTTCTTAAAGAAGTGGAGTATGCACAAAATCCAGATACTATTATTAATATTAATGAAACTATTAAGATTAAGTGTGGCACAACGTTAGCTCGCCATTTATGTTCAAACCCATATACAGGTTCAACATTAGAGATAGGTAACAGCGCCATTGATTTAGAAGAAAAGATAAGATTGTGTAATACTTTGAAAAATAAACAATATCAGTGGGTTATTACTGAAGCCTATGAGTTACTGGAAGACTATATTGAGGCAATATATGTCTATACTGTATGTGTTCGAAATGATTTATGGTCCTCAAGTGATTTTGGTAAGGTTGAAGATGATGAAATTGGGAAAAGGGAAGTTTATTACAGATTATTAAAAGCAAAAAGTAACCCATCGAAAAAAATAACTAAAATTTTCAGAAATAAAATACCTGGCTTCAAAGAGATAGAAACAAACAACAAGATTGGCAAAAACTATCGCTTTAACATCAAGCTAATTGAACTACTAAGACATACAATAGTACACAATAGTGGACGATTCAATGATACAGAAAAATTTATAAATAAGGTTTTAGATGAATCTGAAATAAACGGTAAGAAAAGAGTTATTGGAGAAAGAGCTGTTAGAAGTTACATTACTAAAGTGCAAGAAGATGATATTGTGATGCTCTTAGAAAGACCATCTGAAATTTTAGGTTCTTTTGGTGGGTATTTTAACAGAGCAAAATTTTTACTAAGTGATATTTTAGAATACTCACTAATCATTAAAGAAGAACTAAAATCATATCTAGGCAATCATTAACAAAAAAGGGGCCGAAGCCCCTTTGGATTTTGCGCTTAAAAAAGTGTTGCTAGGATGTTAGCAAGCTATGGTTAAGAACGTCTGCCGTAATTGTCTATCACAGCGTTGAGCGGTCTGGTTTATGTTAGCGGAGTCTTAATCGAGTTGATTAAAAGGCCAAACCGCTCAACGCTGTGTCTGGCGGAGAGTAATGGAATCGAACCATCATCGCTTGCGCAATGGGACGGTTTTCAAGACCGCTTGAGCACCATGCTCCCTACTCTCCAGCTATTGTGATGGTCGGTGCTGAACTCCGACACAGGGTTGTAGCAAGCCCCGCAAAGCGCGCACTACTGTAGTTGCGGCACATCAGCCTGTGCATTCATCACAACGGTAAGATCACTACCTTTCGACCAGTCATTGTGCACATGAACGACGATTAACCGTAATGATCTTATCGTTGTGTTGTGAAGCCAGATGCTTATCTTCTGGTTGCTTCAAAGAGCTGCACTTCCTCACAACGGTAAGAGCACTGGTCTGACTCTATCGATTTACGGCCTTGTGGGTCAGTATCGCCGATTCGCCCAATGCTCTTACCTGTTGTGTTGGTGCCGGTTAACGGACTTGAACCGCTGGCCATTCGCTTACAAAGCGACTGCTCTACCAACTGAGCTAAACCGGCAATTTGGTGGGGAGTGATGGAGTCGAACCACCCGAGTCGCCATGACAGTAGATTTACAGTCTACACCGCTACCTCTACGGACTAACTCCCCTAAATTGGCGATGGTGGGTGGATTCGAACCACCGACCAGTTGGTTAACAGCCAACTGCTCTACCGCTGAGCTACACCATCAATTCAGCACTGCCAGTATTTATTACTCAACAGTGCCAATCGCGACGGTTTAGTTTCTGCCAGGAAACGCACCGCTACTTGCACTTTTCGTTAGTGCCAGACGCTTTCGACTTCGCTCAATAGTAGAAGGCAAAATCTTTAAGTAGATGATGTTTCTGAGGACAGCACCTACTTTGTAATTGGGGAGCCCGCAGAATTCGGAAAAAATCGTACGCTAAGGTTTTCCGGGCATCCGTAAGGGCCGAAACTTCCCGTCTTCCAGTCTGCGGCTCTGCCGCCAGACGTAATCGCCGGTTAGGTTGATGTGCTCCCAGCCCAGCGGCGACAGGAATTGCAGCAGCTCGCCGTCCACCGGCTTGCCGGCCTCGACCAACCCCTGGGTGGCGCGTTCCAGGTACACCGTGTTCCACAGCACGATAGCCGCCGTCACCAGGTTGAGGCCGCTGGCCCGGTAGCGCTGCTGCTCGAAGCTCCGATCCCTGATTTCCCCAAGGCGGTTGAAGAACACCGCC
Source organism: Escherichia sp. WS1368 (assembly GCF_046487485.1). NCBI lineage: Bacteria > Pseudomonadati > Pseudomonadota > Gammaproteobacteria > Enterobacterales > Enterobacteriaceae > Escherichia > Escherichia sp. WS1368. The sequence continues at coordinate 12,261 of NZ_JBJQJI010000012.1, read as the reverse complement.
CTGGCCAGCGAGTTGCGCGCCTCACCTTTGTTCAGGCCGGCATGCACGCGGCGGCGCAGTTCAACACTTTGCAGCCAGTCCAGGATGAACAGCGTGCGCTCGATCCGGCCCAGCTCGCGCAGGGCCACGGCCAGTCCGTTCTGGCGCGGGTAGCTGCCGAGCTTGCGCAGCATCAGCGAGGCGGTGACGGTGCCCTGCTTGATCGAGCTGGCCAGGCGCAGGATGTCGTCCCAGTGGGCACGCACGTGCTTGATGTTCAGGGTGCCGCCGATCAGCGGGCGCAACGTCGGGTAGGCTTGCACGCCCTGCGGCACGTACAGCTTGGTTTCGCCGAGGTCGCGGATGCGCGGCGCGAAGCGGAAGCCTAGCAGGTGCATCAGGGCAAAGACGTGATCGGTGAAGCCGGCCGTGTCGGTGTAGTGCTCCTCGATCCGCAGGTCGGACTCGTGGTACAGCAGGCCGTCGAGCACATAGGTGGAATCGCGGACGCCGACATTCACCACGCGGGTGCTGAACGGCGCGTACTGGTCGGAGATATGGGTATAGAACAGCCGTCCCGGCTCGCTACCGTACTTCGGGTTGACGTGCCCGGTGCTCTCGCCCCGGCCACCCGCGCGGAAGCGCTGGCCATCGGAGGATGAGGTCGTGCCGTCGCCCCAGTGGGCGGCAAAGGCGTGGCGATACTGGTGGTTGACCAGCTCGGCCAAGGCCGCCGAATAGGTTTCGTCGCGGATGTGCCAGGCTTGCAGCCAGGACAGCTTGGCGTAGGTCAGGCCGGGGCTCGACTCGGCCATCTTGGTCAGCCCGAGGTTGATCGCATCACCGAGGATTGCGGACAGCAGCAACGTCCTGTCTTTGGCCTCGGCCCCGTCCTTCAAGTGGGTGAAGTGGCGGCTGAAGCCCGTCCAGTCGTCCACGTCCATCAGCAGTTCGGTGATCTTGATGCGCGGCAGTAACTGGCTGGTTTGGTCGATCAGCGCCTGCGCCCGATCCGGCACCGCCGCATCCAGCGGGGTGATTTTCAGCCCTGACTCGGTGAGGATGGCATCGGGCAGCTCGTTGTCCTTGGCCAGGCGGGTGACGGTGGCCAACTGCTCGTCCAGCAGCTGCAAACGCTCTTCCAGGTACTGGTCGCTGTTCGGGTTGATCGCCAGGGGCAGGGCCTGCTCGCGCTTGAGTGCGGCGAACTTCTCGGCCGGCAGCAGGTAGTCGTCGAAGTCGCGGAACTGCCGCGAGCCCTTGACCCAGATGTCGCCGGAGCGCAGGGCGTTCTTCAGCTCGGACAGGGCGCAGATTTCGTAGAATTTCCGGTCGAGGCCTTCCGGGGTGATCACCAGCGGCTTCCAGCGCGGCTTGATGAAGGCCGTGGGTGCATCGGCCGGCACCTTGCGCAGGTTGTCGGCGTTCATCTCACGCAGGGTCTGCACGGCTGCCAGCACGCCTTGCGCGGCCGGCCCGTGCTGTTCCCCAACTTTTCGCTCGGCGAAGAGTATGAACATGCGCCGCCGGCGACGAATCGCCAAATCTCACCGTATCTCCCGAGCGGACGATTTCGCACCGGTCTGCCCGTCGAAGGGCTTGCGATCGAACGGGGCGACCTTTTCTATGCATGTCCGCGAGCCAGCGTCTTTTATGGCACGGCGCTCGACGCCGACCTTCGGACGCGCGGCGTAAGCACGCTTGTCATGGCCGGGATAAGCACCACCGGCGTTGTTCTTTCAAGCGTCGCCTGGGCTAGTGATGCGGACTACGACGTGCGTTTGGTCCAGGACTGCTGCTACGACCCGGATCGGGATGCCCACGAAGCTCTGTTGCGTTCCGGGTTCGGCGGACGTGTACAGGTCGTGTAATTTTCGGGCCTCGCATGATCGCGGCCATAGCCGCAGGTGGATTGGTGCGAGGCAGGGCCAGTCCAAGTCAGGGTGCGGTCATCGCGGCGCCTGCAACTCTCAAAAACCCATCGCCGTAGCGGAGGTCTTGTAATCGCATGTCATTACGCACGCCCGATTTATTGTTCACAGCGATAGCACCTGCCATTTGGGGCAGCACCTACATTGTCACCACCCAATACCTGCCGAACTTCTCACCGATGACGGTCGCGATGCTGCGGGCGTTGCCGGCGGGTTTATTGCTCGTGATGATCGTCCGACAGATTCCAACGGGAATCTGGTGGATGCGCATCTTCATCCTCGGCGCACTTAATATTTCGCTATTCTGGAGCTTGTTGTTTATTTCGGTCTACCGCCTGCCGGGCGGGGTCGCGGCGACGGTAGGCGCTGTGCAGCCGCTGATGGTCGTGTTCATCTCTGCCGCTCTGCTAGGTAGCCCGATACGATTGATGGCGGTCCTGGGGGCTATTTGCGGAACTGCGGGCGTGGCGCTGTTGGTGTTGACACCAAACGCAGCGCTAGATCCTGTCGGCGTCGCAGCGGGCCTGGCGGGGGCGGTTTCCATGGCGTTCGGAACCGTGCTGACCCGCAAGTGGCAACCTCCCGTGCCTCTGCTCACCTTTACCGCCTGGCAACTGGCGGCCGGAGGACTTCTGCTCGTTCCAGTAGCTTTAGTGTTTGATCCGCCAATCCCGATGCCTACAGGAACCAATGTTCTCGGCCTGGCGTGGCTCGGCCTGATCGGAGCGGGTTTAACCTACTTCCTTTGGTTCCGGGGGATCTCGCGACTCGAACCTACAGTTGTTTCCTTACTGGGCTTTCTCAGCCCGGGGACCGCCGTGTTGCTAGGATGGTTGTTCTTGGATCAGACGCTGAGTGCGCTTCAAATCATCGGCGTCCTGCTCGTGATCGGGAGTATCTGGCTGGGCCAACGTTCCAACCGCACTCCTAGGGCGCGTATAGCTTGCCGGAAGTCGCCTTGACCCGCATGGCATAGGCCTATCGTTTCCACGATCAGCGATCGGCTCGTTGCCCTGCGCCGCTCCAAAGCCCGCGACGCAGCGCCGGCAGGCAGAGCAAGTAGAGGGCAGCGCCTGCAATCCATGCCCACCCGTTCCACGTTGTTATAGAAGCCGCATAGATCGCCGTGAAGAGGAGGGGTCCGACGATCGAGGTCAGGCTGGTGAGCGCCGCCAGTGAGCCTTGCAGCTGCCCCTGACGTTCCTCATCCACCTGCCTGGACAACATTGCTTGCAGCGCCGGCATTCCGATGCCACCCGAAGCAAGCAGGACCATGATCGGGAACGCCATCCATCCCCGTGTCGCGAAGGCAAGCAGGATGTAGCCTGTGCCGTCGGCAATCATTCCGAGCATGAGTGCCCGCCTTTCGCCGAGCCGGGCGGCTACAGGGCCGGTGATCATTGCCTGGGCGAGTGAATGCAGAATGCCAAATGCGGCAAGCGAAATGCCGATCGTGGTCGCGTCCCAGTGAAAGCGATCCTCGCCGAAAATGACCCAAAGCGCGGCCGGCACCTGTCCGACAAGTTGCATGATGAAGAAGACCGCCATCAGGGCGGCGACGACGGTCATGCCCCGGGCCCACCGGAACGAAGCGAGCGGGTTGAGAGCCTCCCGGCGTAACGGCCGGCGTTCGCCTTTGTGCGACTCCGGCAAAAGGAAACAGCCCGTCAGGAAATTGAGGCCGTTCAAGGCTGCCGCGGCGAAGAACGGAGCGTGGGGGGAGAAACCGCCCATCAGCCCACCGAGCACAGGTCCCGCGACCATCCCGAACCCGAAACAGGCGCTCATGAAGCCGAAGTGCCGCGCGCGCTCATCGCCATCAGTGATATCGGCAATATAAGCGCCGGCTACCGCCCCAGTCGCCCCGGTGATGCCGGCCACGATCCGCCCGATATAGAGAACCCAAAGGAAAGGCGCCGTCGCCATGATGGCGTAGTCGACAGCAGCGCCGGCCAGCGAGACGAGCAAGACCGGCCGCCGCCCGAAACGATCCGACAGCGCGCCCAGCACAGGTGCGCAGGCAAATTGCATCAACGCATACAGCGCCAGCAGAATGCCATAGTGGGCGGTGACGTCGTTCGAGTGAACCAGATCGCGCAGGAGGCCCGGCAGCACCGGCATAATCAGGCCGATGCCGACAGCGTCGAGCGCGACAGTGCTCAGAATTACGATCAGGGGTCTGTTGGGTTTCACGTCTGGCCTCCGGACCAGCCTCCGCTGGTCCGATTGAACGCGCGGATTCTTTATCACTGATAAGTTGGTGGACATATTATGTTTATCAGTGATAAAGTGTCAAGCATGACAAAGTTGCAGCCGAATACAGTGATCCGTGCCGCCCTGGACCTGTTGAACGAGGTCGGCGTAGACGGTCTGACGACACGCAAACTGGCGGAACGGTTGGGGGTTCAGCAGCCGGCGCTTTACTGGCACTTCAGGAACAAGCGGGCGCTGCTCGACGCACTGGCCGAAGCCATGCTGGCGGAGAATCATACGCATTCGGTGCCGAGAGCCGACGACGACTGGCGCTCATTTCTGATCGGGAATGCCCGCAGCTTCAGGCAGGCGCTGCTCGCCTACCGCGATGGCGCGCGCATCCATGCCGGCACGCGACCGGGCGCACCGCAGATGGAAACGGCCGACGCGCAGCTTCGCTTCCTCTGCGAGGCGGGTTTTTCGGCCGGGGACGCCGTCAATGCGCTGATGACAATCAGCTACTTCACTGTTGGGGCCGTGCTTGAGGAGCAGGCCGGCGACAGCGATGCCGGCGAGCGCGGCGGCACCGTTGAACAGGCTCCGCTCTCGCCGCTGTTGCGGGCCGCGATAGACGCCTTCGACGAAGCCGGTCCGGACGCAGCGTTCGAGCAGGGACTCGCGGTGATTGTCGATGGATTGGCGAAAAGGAGGCTCGTTGTCAGGAACGTTGAAGGACCGAGAAAGGGTGACGATTGATCAGGACCGCTGCCGGAGCGCAACCCACTCACTACAGCAGAGCCATGTAGACAACATCCCCTCCCCCTTTCCACCGCGTCAGACGCCCGTAGCAGCCCGCTACGGGCTTTTTCATGCCCTGCCCTAGCGTCCAAGCCTCACGGCCGCGCTCGGCCTCTCTGGCGGCCTTCTGGCGCTCCTGCTGCGGCGTCCGCTCGTGGGCCGTGGCGCGGGTCCGCGCGCCGGCCTCGTGCGCCTGGCGCTCGCGGGCGAGGTCCAGGGCGGCCGTCTTCACGTTCTGCCTTGCGCAGATGAGATAGGGGAGCCCGCAGAATTCGGAAAAAATCGTACGCTAAGGTTTTCCGGGCATCCGTAAGGGCCGAAACTTCCCGTCTTCCAGTCTGCGGCTCTGCCGCCAGACGTAATCGCCGGTTAGGTTGATGTGCTCCCAGCCCAGCGGCGACAGGAATTGCAGCAGCTCGCCGTCCACCGGCTTGCCGGCCTCGACCAACCCCTGGGTGGCGCGTTCCAGGTACACCGTGTTCCACAGCACGATAGCCGCCGTCACCAGGTTGAGGCCGCTGGCCCGGTAGCGCTGCTGCTCGAAGCTCCGATCCCTGATTTCCCCAAGGCGGTTGAAGAACACCGCCCTGGCCAGCGAGTTGCGCGCCTCACCTTTGTTCAGGCCGGCATGCACGCGGCGGCGCAGTTCAACACTTTGCAGCCAGTCCAGGATGAACAGCGTGCGCTCGATCCGGCCCAGCTCGCGCAGGGCCACGGCCAGTCCGTTCTGGCGCGGGTAGCTGCCGAGCTTGCGCAGCATCAGCGAGGCGGTGACGGTGCCCTGCTTGATCGAGCTGGCCAGGCGCAGGATGTCGTCCCAGTGGGCACGCACGTGCTTGATGTTCAGGGTGCCGCCGATCAGCGGGCGCAACGTCGGGTAGGCTTGCACGCCCTGCGGCACGTACAGCTTGGTTTCGCCGAGGTCGCGGATGCGCGGCGCGAAGCGGAAGCCTAGCAGGTGCATCAGGGCAAAGACGTGATCGGTGAAGCCGGCCGTGTCGGTGTAGTGCTCCTCGATCCGCAGGTCGGACTCGTGGTACAGCAGGCCGTCGAGCACATAGGTGGAATCGCGGACGCCGACATTCACCACGCGGGTGCTGAACGGCGCGTACTGGTCGGAGATATGGGTATAGAACAGCCGTCCCGGCTCGCTACCGTACTTCGGGTTGACGTGCCCGGTGCTCTCGCCCCGGCCACCCGCGCGGAAGCGCTGGCCATCGGAGGATGAGGTCGTGCCGTCGCCCCAGTGGGCGGCAAAGGCGTGGCGATACTGGTGGTTGACCAGCTCGGCCAAGGCCGCCGAATAGGTTTCGTCGCGGATGTGCCAGGCTTGCAGCCAGGACAGCTTGGCGTAGGTCAGGCCGGGGCTCGACTCGGCCATCTTGGTCAGCCCGAGGTTGATCGCATCACCGAGGATTGCGGACAGCAGCAACGTCCTGTCTTTGGCCTCGGCCCCGTCCTTCAAGTGGGTGAAGTGGCGGCTGAAGCCCGTCCAGTCGTCCACGTCCATCAGCAGTTCGGTGATCTTGATGCGCGGCAGTAACTGGCTGGTTTGGTCGATCAGCGCCTGCGCCCGATCCGGCACCGCCGCATCCAGCGGGGTGATTTTCAGCCCTGACTCGGTGAGGATGGCATCGGGCAGCTCGTTGTCCTTGGCCAGGCGGGTGACGGTGGCCAACTGCTCGTCCAGCAGCTGCAAACGCTCTTCCAGGTACTGGTCGCTGTTCGGGTTGATCGCCAGGGGCAGGGCCTGCTCGCGCTTGAGTGCGGCGAACTTCTCGGCCGGCAGCAGGTAGTCGTCGAAGTCGCGGAACTGCCGCGAGCCCTTGACCCAGATGTCGCCGGAGCGCAGGGCGTTCTTCAGCTCGGACAGGGCGCAGATTTCGTAGAATTTCCGGTCGAGGCCTTCCGGGGTGATCACCAGCGGCTTCCAGCGCGGCTTGATGAAGGCCGTGGGTGCATCGGCCGGCACCTTGCGCAGGTTGTCGGCGTTCATCTCACGCAGGGTCTGCACGGCTGCCAGCACGCCTTGCGCGGCCGGCGCGGCGCGCAGTTCCAGCACCTCCAGCAAGGCCGGCGTGTAACGGCGCAGGGTGGCGAAGTTCTCGCCGACCAGGTGCAGGTGGTCGAAGCCTTCCGGCCGGGCCAGCAGCTCGGCCTCGCTGACGCTCTCGGTGAACTCGTCCCAGGGAATCACCGCCTCGATGGCGGCATAGGGGTCGCTGCCGCTTTCCTTCGCTTCCAGCAGCGCCTGGCCGATCCTGGAGTACAGGCGCACCTTGTCGTTGATCGCCTTGCCCTGCTTCTGGAACTGCTGCTGATGCTTGTGCTTCGCGCCGCTGAACAGCTTGACCAGGATGCGGTCATGCAGATCGACCAGCTCATCGATCACGGTCGCGGTGCTCTCCAGCACCACGGCGGCCAGGGTCGCGTAGCGGCGCTGCGGCTCGAACTTACCGAGGTCTTTGGGCGTCATCTGCCCACCCTCGCGGGCCAGCTTGAGCAGGCGGTTCTGGTGGATGTGCCGGCCCAGGCCTTCGGGCAAGTCCACCAACTGAAATGTCTTCAGCCGCTCGATGTGTTCCAGCATGTGCCGAGAGTTGGGTTTCAGCGGTGCCTGGCGCAGCCAGGTCAACCAGGTGATGCTGCTGCCGGCCTTGAGCTTCAACAGCTCGTCCAGCTTGGCCCGATGCGAGTCCGTGAGTGGTTCGACCAGGGCGCGGTAGACCCGCCGATTGGCTCGCGCAATGGCTTCCGAGCAGGCCCGGTCAATCACGCTCAGCGCCGGCAGGATGCGTCGTTTCTGCCGTAGGCTCTCCAGGGCCTGACCGGCCAGCAGCAAGCCTTTGTCGGTCTGCTGGGCCAGCTCGGTTAGCTCGCGCACCAGGGCGCGGAAGTCGGACAGGCCGAACGGGGCCAGTTGCAGGTAGGTGCGCAGTTCCTGGGCATGCTCGCGACGGGTCACGTCGCGCTCGCCGTACTTTGCCCAGCTCGCCGGCTCGGCCTGGACTTGCTTCGCCACCCACAGGATGACCGGCTCGGGCAGCTCGCTGTCGGTTCCCAGCGCGTAACCGGGGTAGCGCAGCAGGCAGAGCTGCACGGCGAAGCCGAGGCGGTTGGCGTCGCCGCGTCGCTGGCGGATCAGCGACAGGTCGGAGTCGTTGAAGGTGTAGTAGCGGATCAGGTCATCCTGGCTTTCCGGCAGCGCAAGCAGGGTGTCCCGCTCCGTGGCCGAGAGGATCAAGCGACGCGGCATGTGTCAGTCGTCCGTGCGGAGGTACTGGTAGAGGGTTTCCCGGCTGATGTTGAACTCGCGGGCAAGCTGCGCCTTGGGCTCGCCGGCCGTCGCTCGCTGCCGCAGGGTAGCAGCCTGCTCATCGGACAGGGCTTTCTTGCGGCCCCGGTACGCGCCACGCTGCTTGGCCAAGGCGATGCCCTCACGCTGCCGCTCGCGGATCAGGGCGCGCTCGAACTCAGCGAAGGCCCCCATCACCGACAGCATCAGGTTGGCCATCGGCGAGTCCTCGCCAGTGAACACCAGGCCCTCCTTCAGGAACTCGATGCGCACGCCGCGCTGAGTCAGCTTCTGTACCAAGCGACGCAGGTCATCGAGGTTGCGGGCCAGCCGATCCATGCTGTGCACCACCACTGTATCGCCTTCGCGGACGAAGCTCAGCAGCGCTTCGAGCTGGGGGCGCTGGGTGTCCTTGCCCGATGCCTTGTCGGTGAACACCTTGCTCACCTGGGTTTGTTCCAGCTGGCGTTCCGGGTTCTGGTCAAAGCTGCTGACCCGGACGTAGCCGATGCGGTGCCCCTGCACGATGTCTCCTTGGTTGAAGGCGGCTTAAGTGCACTTTCTGTTCCGTTGTGCCTCAAAGCCCATTTCTGTCAGGCTGAAATCTATAACCTTCGCGGGCATGTGTCAAAAAATGGGAAAGCAGACTCTATTCTGACGAAGCGGCGCGGCCCTGCCTGACATCAAGTTAGGGTATGCCTCAACCTGACGGCGGCGAATCACAAGCGTCCGGTTTGACGCTGGTTTCGGTCGCAGTGCTGGCCCGCGCCTGGAAGCGCTGATAGCACTCCAGCCCGCAGAAATGCTCCACGTACTCGGCCCCTTCCGGCGTGAAGGCGGCATCGAGCGGGATTTCCTTGCAGCACACGCAGCAACTGGTGCTCGGTTCATTGGCGTTCATGGTGGTGTTCCTCCATTGGTTGACGAAGCCGACGAAGGCCGCCGCCGGCATCGGCCTGGCGAACAGGAAACCCTGCACCGTGTCGCAACCCGCCTGCCGCAACCACGCAAGGCAGTCGGGTGTTTCCACACCCTCGGCTACCACCTCCATTGTCGTTTTCAGAAGACGGCTGCACTGAACGTCAGAAGCCGACTGCACTATAGCAGCGGAGGGGTTGGATCCATCAGGCAACGACGGGCTGCTGCCGGCCATCAGCGGACGCAGGGAGGACTTTCCGCAACCGGCCGTTCGATGCGGCACCGATGGCCTTCGCGCAGGGGTAGTGAATCCGCCAGGATTGACTTGCGCTGCCCTACCTCTCACTAGTGAGGGGCGGCAGCGCATCAAGCGGTGAGCGCACTCCGGCACCGCCAACTTTCAGCACATGCGTGTAAATCATCGTCGTAGAGACGTCGGAATGGCCGAGCAGATCCTGCACGGTTCGAATGTCGTAACCGCTGCGGAGCAAGGCCGTCGCGAACGAGTGGCGGAGGGTGTGCGGTGTGGCGGGCTTCGTGATGCCTGCTTGTTCTACGGCACGTTTGAAGGCGCGCTGAAAGGTCTGGTCATACATGTGATGGCGACGCACGACACCGCTCCGTGGATCGGTCGAATGCGTGTGCTGCGCAAAAACCCAGAACCACGGCCAGGAATGCCCGGCGCGCGGATACTTCCGCTCAAGGGCGTCGGGAAGCGCAACGCCGCTGCGGCCCTCGGCCTGGTCCTTCAGCCACCATGCCCGTGCACGCGACAGCTGCTCGCGCAGGCTGGGTGCCAAGCTCTCGGGTAACATCAAGGCCCGATCCTTGGAGCCCTTGCCCTCCCGCACGATGATCGTGCCGTGATCGAAATCCAGATCCTTGACCCGCAGTTGCAAACCCTCACTGATCCGCATGCCCGTTCCATACAGAAGCTGGGCGAACAAACGATGCTCGCCTTCCAGAAAACCGAGGATGCGAACCACTTCATCCGGGGTCAGCACCACCGGCAAGCGCCGCGACGGCCGAGGTCTTCCGATCTCCTGAAGCCAGGGCAGATCCGTGCACAGCACCTTGCCGTAGAAGAACAGCAAGGCCGCCAATGCCTGACGATGCGTGGAGACCGAAACCTTGCGCTCGTTCGCCAGCCAGGACAGAAATGCCTCGACTTCGCTGCTGCCCAAGGTTGCCGGGTGACGCACACCGTGGAAACGGATGAAGGCACGAACCCAGTGGACATAAGCCTGTTCGGTTCGTAAACTGTAATGCAAGTAGCGTATGCGCTCACGCAACTGGTCCAGAACCTTGACCGAACGCAGCGGTGGTAACGGCGCAGTGGCGGTTTTCATGGCTTGTTATGACTGTTTTTTTGTACAGTCTATGCCTCGGGCATCCAAGCAGCAAGCGCGTTACGCCGTGGGTCGATGTTTGATGTTATGGAGCAGCAACGATGTTACGCAGCAGGGCAGTCGCCCTAAAACAAAGTTAGCCATTAAGGGAGTTAAATTGAAAATATCATTGATTTCTGCAGTGTCAGAAAATGGCGTAATCGGTAGTGGTCCTGATATCCCGTGGTCAGTAAAAGGTGAGCAACTACTCTTTAAAGCGCTCACATATAATCAATGGCTCCTTGTCGGAAGAAAAACATTTGACTCTATGGGTGTTCTTCCAAATCGCAAATATGCAGTAGTGTCAAAGAACGGAATTTCAAGCTCAAATGAAAACGTCCTAGTTTTTCCTTCAATAGAAAATGCTTTGAAAGAGCTATCAAAAGTTACAGATCATGTATATGTCTCTGGCGGGGGTCAAATCTATAATAGCCTTATTGAAAAAGCAGATATAATTCATTTGTCTACTGTTCACGTTGAAGTCGAAGGTGATATCAAATTCCCTATAATGCCTGAGAATTTCAATTTGGTTTTTGAACAGTTTTTTATGTCTAATATAAATTATACATACCAGATTTGGAAAAAAGGCTAACAATGCGTTGCAGCACCAGTCGCTTCGCTCCTTGGACAGCTTTTAAGTCGCGTCTTTGTGGTTTTGCTGCGCAAAAGTATTCCACAAAGCCGCAACTTAAAAGCTGCCGCTGAACTTAACGTTAGGCATCATGGGTGAATTTTTCCCTGCACAAGTTTTCAAGCAGCTGTCCCACGCTCGCGCGGTGATCGAGCGCCATCTGGCTGCGACACTGGACACAATCCACCTGTTCGGATCTGCGATCGATGGAGGGCTGAAGCCGGACAGCGACATAGACTTGCTCGTGACCGTCAGCGCCGCACCTAACGATTCGCTCCGGCAGGCGCTAATGCTCGATTTGCTGAAAGTCTCATCACCGCCAGGCGATGGCGGAACATGGCGACCGCTGGAGCTAACTGTTGTCGCTCGAAGCGAAGTAGTGCCTTGGCGCTATCCGGCGCGGCGTGAGCTTCAGTTCGGTGAGTGGCTCCGCCACGACATCCTTTCCGGAACGTTCGAGCCTGCCGTTCTGGATCACGATCTTGCGATTTTGCTGACCAAGGCGAGGCAACACAGCCTTGCGCTTCTAGGCCCATCCGCAGCCACGTTTTTCGAGCCGGTGCCGAAGGAGCATTTCTCCAAGGCGCTTTTCGACACTATTGCCCAGTGGAATGCAGAGTCGGATTGGAAGGGTGACGAGCGGAACGTCGTTCTTGCTCTTGCTCGCATTTGGTACAGCGCTTCAACTGGTCTCATTGCTCCTAAGGACGTTGCTGCCGCATGGGTATCGGAGCGTTTGCCTGCCGAGCATCGGCCCCTCATCTGCAAGGCACGCGCGGCGTACCTGGGTAGCGAGGACGACGACCTAGCAATGCGCGTCGAAGAGACGGCCGCGTTCGTTCGATATGCCAAAGCAACGATTGAGAGAATCTTGCGTTGAGCGGCATGTGCGAAAAGTGCATCGACCCGCGCCGAGGGCATCTGATGCCTAACTCGGCGTTCAAGCGGACGGGCTGCGCCCGCCGCTCAACTATGCGTTAGATGCACTAAGCACATAATTGCTCACAGCCAAACTATCGGCACTGTTGCAAATAGTCGGTGGTGATAAACTTATCATCCCCTTTTGCTGATGGAGCTGCACATGAACCCATTCAAAGGCCGGCATTTTCAGCGTGACATCATTCTGTG